>JBMOPC010000098.1:0-53376 GCA_049323915.1 Bacillota bacterium | reverse complement strand
CATAGCCTGCAAGGCGTTTTTTTATCATGACAAACTGTGCGGCTCCACTGGCCATGACGGGTATCAGGGGTAAAGCCCTCTTAACTTCATGGCCTTGGTCACTCTTTCCAAAGCCAGCATGTATGCGGCCTGGCGCATGCTTACCCCGTACCTCTCCCTGATCCGGTACACTTCACTGAAGCTATCCACCATTCTCCGGCAAAGCTGCCTGTTCACCTCATCCTTGGTCCAGTAGAAATTCTGCAGCCCCTGCACCCACTCAAAGTAAGACACCACCACGCCCCCGGCGTTGGCCAGTATGTCGGGCAGCACCGTGACCCCTCTTTGGAACAGTATCTGGTCGGCCCTGTAGGTTGTGGGCCCATTGGCACCCTCGGCCACCAGCTTTGCCTTGATATGGTGTGCATTTTCCTCGTTGATGGTGTTTTCCAGTGCTGCCGGAATCAGTATGTCGCAGTCCAGTGTCAGTATATCCTCGTTGGAAACGGGCTTCGCCCCGGGGAACCCCACCACGCTGCCTGTACTGGCCTTGTACTCGTTAACCCCGGCCAGGTCAAGCCCTTCCTCGCAGTAGATCCCGCCCCTGGAGTCGCTTACCGCCACTATGCGGCAGCCCAGCTCACTTAGGCCCCCGGCGGCCACCGACCCCACGTTGCCGTAGCCCTGTACGGCAGCCGTGGACTGGGCCAGATTAATATTGAGGCGGGACGCCGCCTCTTCGGTGACAAAAACAACGCCACGGCCGGTAGCCTCGTTGCGGCCCTGGGAACCTCCTATTTCTATGGGCTTACCGGTTACCACCGCCGGCACCGAAAAACCCTGCTGCATGCTGAAAGTATCCATAATCCAGGCCATAACCTGTGGGTTTGTATACACGTCAGGAGCCGGTATGTCCTTTTCGGGGCCGATTATTATGCTGATCTCGCTGGTAAACCTCCTGGTCATGCGCTCCAGCTCTCCCATGGACAGCTCCTTGGGATTGCAGATAACCCCACCCTTGGCGCCGCCGTAAGGAATGTCCACCACGGCGCACTTCCAGGTCATCAGCATGGCCAGGGCTATAACCTCTTCCATGTCCACCTCGGGGTGAAAGCGGATACCCCCCTTGGCCGGCCCCCTGGCAAGGCTGTGCTGAACCCTGAAGCCTTTGAACACCTCGATTGTCCCATCATCCTTGCGGATAGGGATGGAAACGGTCAGAACCCTCTTCGGCTCCATGAGTATCTTAAGGTAACCCTCTTCCAGCCCCATCTTTTGGGCCGCCGCCTCCACCTGCCTTATGGCCGCCTCCAGCATTTCACTCTTTTTGCAGGCTGCACCATCGGTCATTGTCATACCTGTATTACTCCTTTCCGCCCCGCCTCCCGGCGGGGGTTGTCGCCTACTTTTCCTTAATTCTTGATTTCCAGTAGGCGTGAAGAGCCTCAAAGGCATTGGCGATATGCCTGCGGGTAACCTCCCCGGCCTTCTGGCTGTCCCGTGACTTTATGGCCTCATATATCTCCGTGTGCTCTCTGACGGTCCGATCAGCCCTATCTTTGAAAACATTGATGCTGGTTTTGGGAAAACTGTTCCACAGCCGGACAATCATCCTGTACAGGCGCGGTGAAGAGGCTGATACGTACACCGACTGGTGGAATTCTGCATTTAAGTGCGGCATTTCTTCATACTCACCGTTTTCCAGGCACAGGTTCATTTTCCGGCAAAGCTTCCCGATCTTTTCCAGTTCGTAGTCCTTGATGTTTATGGCTGCCAGCTCGGCAGCCGTCCCTTCCAGCACACCGCGGAGGAAATATATCTCTTTCAGGTCGTCCTGGGTGAAGGTGGCCACCGTAAAACCTTTGTACGGGTGAAAATTCACCAGCCCGTCGGCCTCCAGCCTCAGCAGGGCCTCACGTACGGGCATCCGGCTGACAGCCAGCTCGGCGGCCAGTTCCTCCTGCAGCAGGCGCTGGCCCGGCTCAAGATTTCCGTCAAGTATCGCCTCCCGCAGGCGGGCGTATATCTGGGCCTGAACCGAGGAGTGGCTGCCGGTGTTTACCAGGGGTATGGTTTGTGTCTCTGATGCGGGGTTTCCCCTGTATTTGGCCAGTAGATCTTTCATTTTCTAAACCTCCCATTCAACAAGCTATTCCACATCACCGGACAGGTGGCTCCAGTATTCGGCCAGGTCGCTGAATGCTCCCTGCACATGATCGCGCACCGTCTTTTCCGATTTTTCCGGATCCCTGCCCTGCAGCGCCTTGAATATGGCCCTGTGTTCGCTGACCATTTCCGGGGCCCGCAGCGTCAGCACGCTTATGCTTGATTTTGGAAAGCTGTTCCAAAGCTGCACTATCATTTTGTAAAGCCGGGGCGACCTTGCTGCCGCATAGATGGCCTGGTGAAAAGAAACATTGTACACCGGCATCTCCTCGTAATTCTCCTCGGCCAGCGCCTTTTCCATCCTGCCGCACAATTCATCGAGCTGGGAAAGCTCCTCTTCAGAAAGGTTGTGCGCCGCCAGCCCGGCGGCAACACCCTCCAAAAGTCCCCTCAAAAAGTAAATTTCTTTAAGGTCGTCCGGGGTGAAGGGAGCTACAGCAAATCCTTTCTGCGGCTGGTATGTGACCAGGTTTTCGGACTCCAGCCTTAAAAGGGCCTCACGTACAGGCGCTGCGCTTACCGCCATGTCGGCCGCCATATCTTCCACCACCATCTTCTGGCCCGGCTCCAGCACACTGGACAGTATGGCATCCCGTATTTCCTCGTAAACCTGCTGGTGCACGGAAGAGCGGGACCCTTCGTCCAGAAGCGGGGAGGATTTGCCGGGACGGGTCAGATGACCCGCATATTTCTCCAGAAAATCTTTCAACCTTACCCCTCCTAACCTTCACATTGACCGTCAATGAGCATTCTTCCGGCCTCCAGGGCGCGCCTGTTCAAATCCGCCGTGGCGGGGGGAACCCTTTCCAGCACCGCCGCCTCCAGGGACTCCCAGGATACCAGTTTTGTGGCGCTGTTGAGAGCCCCCAGGGCCACGATGTTGGCCACCATTTCCTTACCCAGCCGGTTCTTGGCGGTCTCAACAATGGGCAGCCTGTTCACCCTGACAGCCGTTTCCGGAACCTTTTCCACCAGCAGTGAGTCCACAATCACAAATGCGTCCTCTGCTGCCGAAGAAAGGTATTTTTCACAGGCCTCCTGGGTAAGGGCCAGCATTATGTCCGGCCGGTCGACGTGGGGATAATCAATATACTCCGGCCCGATAATAACCTCGGCGCGGGACGCCCCGCCCCTGGCCTCCGGGCCGTAAGCCTGGGTCTGTACAGCGTGGCGGCCGTCGGCAATGGCCGCGGCTGCCAGAATAATCCCTATCAGAATAAGCCCCTGTCCGCCCGATCCCGAGAGCAGTATTTGCACGGAACCGGCAGGCTTTGTTTCTTCCTTACTTCCTGGCACGCCTTACCACCTCCTGGTAGGCTGCAGTAAACTCGGGCGCCTGGTGCTGGTGCAGCACACCTATGGTAAACTGGCCGTCATTCAGCTGCGCCTTTCCTTCTCTTACCCTGTCTATCCAGACGGCATTTTCTTTCTGCCACTGTATCATCTTTGTAGGGGTTGACATTCCGTTGCGCCTTCCATAGGAAGTTGGGCAGTGGGTCACCGCCTCAACGAGAGAAAATCCCGGGTTTTTTGCCCCTTCGACTATAAGCTTGGTCAGCAGCTGGTTGTGGTATGTGGATGCCCTTCCCACAAAGGTGGCCCCTGCGGCCTCGGCCAGGCGGCACAGGTCAAAGGACTGCTCTATCATGCCGAAGGGTGAGGTGGTGGCCCTGGCGTCCCTTGGGGTAAGGGGCGAAAACTGCCCCCCGGTCATTCCGTAGATGTTGTTGTTGAAAATGATGGCGGTCAGGTCAATATTGCGGCGGCAGGCGTGTATCAGGTGGTTGCCGCCGATGGCCGAGGCGTCGCCGTCTCCCATTATGACGAATACCTTTAGGTCGGGATTGGCGAATTTGATCCCCGTAGCGAAGGGAAGCGCCCTGCCGTGTGTGGTGTGAACAGTGTCGAAATCCAGATAGCCGGCAGCCCTCGACGAGCAGCCGATACCCGAAACGATGACCACTTCATCCCTCGGATAGTTGAGCCTTTTCAGCGCTATGGCGAAATCGTGCAGCACAATTCCGTTTCCGCATCCCGGACACCATATATGGGGCAGTGTTTCCTTGCGGAAATATTCAATGATCTCGGACGGCACCTAACACCCCTCCTTCAATGCAGCCAGTATTTCCGCAGGTGTTATCATTTCACCGTCAACCCTGGAAAGGTGACGCACCTTGCAGCGCCCTGCGGCAACCCTCTGCACCTCAAGCACCATCTGACCCAGGTTCATCTCAGGCGCCAGAATGGGGATCCCCCTGGCAGCTATCCGGTCCACGGCCTTTTCGGGAAAAGGCCACAGAGTGGTGGGCCGTATCATTCCCGCCTTTAGTCCGCCTGCCCTGGCGTCTTTCAGCGCCTTCATGGAGGAGCGGGCTGAGCAGCCGTAGGCGAAGACAACGACCTCGGCGTCATCGGTCCAGGTCTCCTCCCAGTGAATAATCTCGTCCTTACCGGCATCCACCTTGCCCACCAGCCTTCTGACCAGCCGGTCAGTCACCCTGGGGCTGCCGCTGGGATGCCCCACCTCGTCGTGCACAAGTCCTGTCACATTGCAGCGGTACCCCGTGCCGAAGTCCGCAATTGGTGGCACTTCATGCAGTTCACCGCCAAAGGGCCTGTAACCGTCCTTGTCTCCCTGGGGCCTGGGCCTTTCAGCCAGTGCAAGCTTCCTGGGGTCGGGCATTGAGACCCCTTCCCTCAGGTGCGCGATCACCTCATCCATAAGAAGCACCACCGGTGTCCGGAACCTCTCGGTCAGGTTCACCGCCTTGACGGTGAGATGATAGGCTTCCTGCACCGACCAGGGGCAAAGCGCTATAGCGGGATGATCTCCATGGGTGCCCCACCGGGCCTGCATCACATCCCCCTGGGCCGGGGCCGTGGGGCGGCCGGTGCTTGGGCCTCCCCTTTGCACATTGACGATCAGACAGGGCACCTCTGTCATGCAGGCATACCCTATGTTTTCCTGCATCAATGAAAAACCGGGACCGCTGGTGGCCGTCATTGCCTTGGCCCCCGTCAGCGACGCGCCTATAACGGCGGCCATGCTGGCTATTTCGTCCTCCATCTGAATGAACTTTCCACCTATGGCCGGCAGATGCCTGGCCATCCACTCCGCAATCTCCGTGGAAGGTGTAATGGGATACCCGGCGTAAAAACGCACCCCGGCGTCAACGGCGGCCTGTGCGCAGGCCTCGTTTCCCTGCATTAAGCGAATATCCACCGGCTTACGCATGTTTTTTCATCCTTACAGAAATAGCAAAGTCGGGGCACGTGGACTCGCACGATCCACAGCCTGTGCACTTCTCAGGCAAATCGGCCTGTATCTTGCCCTTTTTATCCAGCGACAGTATGCCTTTCGGGCACACGCTGACGCACAGGCCGCACCCCTTGCACCATCCCGCGATAATCTCCAGGTTTGCTTCGGCCAGAACAATGCATTGTGCCTGTTCCATGTCTATAACCTCCTAAATCATCTTCCCCACGGCTTGCGGATATCGGATATTGTTTTTTGGATATTGGATATTATTTCTGAAATTACTGTAACACGTATTAGCAGCAGAAGCAACACAAATCTGGCTGATGGCGAAAAAAAACCGGGCAGCATCACTGCTGCCCTTCGGAAACTCTTTTATCCCCACTCTTTTTCTATATGCCCTCTTAAATAAACAGATTTACATTGGCCTCGTCGGCCTCGGCCAGGTACGTGGCCACCCCGGCGAACTCCAGCCCGTCAATGAGCTCCTCTTCACGTATGCCCATCACGTCCATGGACATTGTGCAGGCTATCATCTTTATTCCCTGCTCCCTGGCGGTCTGGATCAAGTCCGGCAGGCTGGTCACGTTTTGCTGTTTCATCACCAGCTTCATCATGGAAGCGCCCATTCCTCCGAAGTTCATCTTTGATATCCCCAGCCTTTCTGCCCCTCTGGGCATCATCATGCCGAACATGCCCTGCAGGAAGCTCTTCTTTACACTGACCTTTTCCGGCTTCCGCAGGGTGTTCAGTCCCCAGAAGGTGAAGAACATGGTAACCTCGTCCCCCATGGCGGCGGCGCCGTTGGCGATGACAAACGCGGCCATGACCTTGTCCAGGTCGCCGCTGAAAACAATGATTGTTTTTTTCAAAGTCAGCCCCCCCTTAAATAATAAAAACAACCTATTCTTTTTCGTTGCAGTAGGCTTTCACCAGGCAACTGGAAATGTCATCTATATTCATCTGGCCGCCGGCCGCTCTCTGCAAATTCACAAAGCAGATGGGGCACATGGTCACCCCTTTTGGGGCAGCCTTCTTGATTTGATCCACTCTTTTTCGGGCATTGGCTTTGGCTTTTTTTGGAAACAAGGATTCGGCCGGCCCACCGCAGCAGCAGGTAAACTTTCCTGAGTCAGCGGGCTCCTTTATGATGACACCGGCATTCCCCAGCAGCGTTCTCGGCTCGTTCAAGACATTTTCGTACCGTGCGTACACACATGAATCGTGGATTGCCACTTCCAGGTCAAGCTTGCTTTTCGGCTTTATCCCCCTGTCAATCAGCACTTCCATGTAGCTTTTTACATTCAGGTTATATCCCTTGATAAAGGTTGGGTACACCGATCGCAGCATGTTGGTGGTATGGGGGTCCACGGTAATTACATTTTTAACACTGTATTTTTTAAAAATGTCAGCAACCCTTTGGGCGTGAGCTTCCAGCACATCGTCCGCTCCCAGGTCGTAAACAAGCGCCCCGGAGTACAAGTCATCCTCATACAAACAGCCGAACCGGACTCCCGCCTGTTTTAAAAGCCGCGCGATGTTGACCAGTATTTGATTGTACGATTCCTGCATGTTTTTTGACGGCCTGGCCATAAAGCCGGAAACATTGACAACCTTATTGACAACCCTTCCGTACTTAACAAAATCAGCCAGCCACGAGTCCTCAATCTTTTCCTGGGCTTTATTCATGGCGTCGATGTAAGGAATGAGCTGATACATCATTCCGGTGTAAAGAACGGTATCTCCGCCTCTGGTCAGGCCCAGGCCCTTGGCCCACATGGCCGCGCTTTTCGCGGAGATGGGCAGCACGGAATTTCGCATCCGCAAGTTATCGGCCAGAATTCCAATGGTATCACCAATCGGTAATGGCATGGTCCGACTCTCCTTTTCGGGGACATTCCTACTTTCGGGGACATTCCTGTCTTAAGAGGGTGACCCGGCCTTCAGCAGGTGTGTCCCCATTCCTTATATTTTGAAAACTCTTTTATTCATGTAATATCTCAGCGACCTGACGTTTTCCGCGATGTGCACCTCTGCCGGGCAGTTGGCCTCACACATCCTGCACAGCAGGCAGGAATAGATGGCCTCCTTATTTTCCAGCACCTTGTCTTCAAGGCCCAGCAAAACATACCTGAACAGCTTCCGGGGGAGGAGTTCGATGCCCATGGGGCACACCGCGCTGCACACCCCGCAATTCATGCAGCCGGAGGCATTGAATTCTTCTGACCTCTTCACCTCGTCAACGAAGCCGGGATTTACAAGCGCCATCAATTCCCCTCCCTTACAGCCGCCTTATACTTGTGATAACCGTCATCCGTCACTTCGCCGGTTTCAGACACGTATCCGTATTTACGCATCCCCATCACCCAGTACATTACTTCATAGGAAGGGTACCCAAGGGCCTGCGCGATTTCCGGAACAGTCCGGGGGCCATTTTTGAGGATGTCGACAATCTTATCCCTCATCAGCATTTCTTCCCTGATGACTTCCCTTAAATCTCTTACCTCGCCGCTCATCTTAAAAACTCTCCTTTATCAGCCCGTCTATCATTGCCTTGATTTGGGCATCGGTGTATCCTTTCAGATCAATGGCATCCCTGGGGCAGACCGGAACGCACCCTCCGCAGCCCTTGCAGGAAGCATTGTTTATCCTCGCCACTTTTTCACCCTGATCCCCGCTCTTTTCAATTGCCGAGTAAGGGCAGGTTTTTACGCATAGGTCACACCAGCGGCAGAGTTCCGGGTTGACCGAAGCCATCAGGGGCTCAAGCTCAACATAGCCCTTTTTAAGAATGGACGCGCTCTGGGTAACCGCCGATAAAGCCGAGGCAACACTTTCAGAAGAGTTTTTGGGCCCCTGGCAGGCGCCGCAGATAAACACTCCGTCCACCACGGTTTCCACGGGACGCAGCTTCGGGTGGATTTCGTTGAAAAACCGGTCCCTTCCCACGGGCAGTTTCAGCACGTCAACCAGTTCGCCGTTATTCCTCGGGACCATGCCCGTTACCAGCACAACAACGTCGGCCCTGATTTCGACCTCTTCCCCAAAGGTAAGCAAATCCTTGACACTGACCTTTATTTTCCCGTCGGAGCATTTTTCAACCGCAGGGGGATCATCTTCGCCAAACCTGAGATAAGTGGAGCCTGTTTCCCTTGACCGGCCATAAAGCAATTCATACCTGCCGTACGTCCTCATGTCCATGAAAAGGTGATACTGGCGGGATTTTGGATTCTTTTCAGCAATCAAAACAGAGGAATGAACCGCCGCATTGCAGCAGTAACGGGAACAATACCGGTTCGGGCTTTCCAGGTCCGGCTGCTGCCTGCTTCCCACACAGTAAATATAGACAATGTCTTTTATCTCTTTCCCGTTAAAGGTGGGTATGCCGCCGGACCTGTCAAGCAGTTCCTTGAATTCCGGAAGGGTAATAACTCCGTCCACGCCGTATCCGTACTCGCCCTCCCCGGGCCGGTACGTGTCAAAACCCGTGGCGACAATGATTGAGCCGACATTGGCGGTAATGTCATCTTTCTTGTCGCCCTGGCCGCTTACCCTGATCTTTACGTTGAAGCTGCCGATATTCCCTGATTTTTCGACCAGCTCCGCATTGGTGAACAGGGTGATGTTCTTTCTTTTTTTAATCTCGTTAACCAGCCTGGCAATCAGTTGCCTGCCGTCTTTGCCGTGGGGGTACATATTTCCCAGCTGGTTGGTCCATCCGCCTACGGCTGGTGATTTCTCGGCCAGGAACACCGATATGCCGATATCAGCCAGCCCTATGGCCGCCCTCAGGCCTGCAATCCCGCCTCCCACCACCAGCACCTGGGGGACGGTGTCTATTATTATGGGCTCAAGGGGCTCGGTTAAACCTGTCCTGGCGATCCCGGCCCTGATCAGCCTGATGGCCTTTACTGTGGCCCCTTCCCTGTCATCGGTATGGGTCCAGGAGCACTGCTCCCTTACATTGACCTGGGTGTACTGATAAGGGTTCAGCCCGGCCCTCCTGGCCACATTTCTGAAAGTAAAAAGGTGCAGCTTCGGAGAACAGGAGGCCACCACAAGTCCGTCAAGATTTTGCTCTTTGATGTCCTGGACCATCTCCTGCTGGGTGGCGTCGGAGCATGTGAACATTGCCGTTTTGGCAACCACGACACCCGGCTCGCTCTGCACGGCCTTCCTGACCCTTTCCACATCCACGTAGTCGGAGATATTCCCGCCGCAGTGACAGATGTAAACACCAATTCTCCTGTCGCTCATTGTCCTCTCCTCGTCCTTTCAACGTGCGCAGCCGCCTGGGCTGCGGCAGCACCTGCGTGCAGTATGGAGTCGGGTATGTCCCTGGCGCCGGATGCGGTCCCCGCCACGAAAACGCCGTCTATGCTTGTTTTCCCCGGGTTGAGGTCCTCGTCCGTTTCCTTTACGTAGAAGAACTCGTCCGCCTCCAATTCCTCCCCGTCAAACAGGTTCATGTACTCGGTATTGGGAAGGAGTCCAACCGACAGGACCACCATGTCGTGTTCGGCCTGGCTCAGCTTGCCGCCGTTGTCTATGTCTTCGTAATGGAGAATAAGGTTTCCGTCTTCCTTTTCTTCCACCTTTGCCACCCTGCCCTTTACAAAATTGGCCCCCATTCCCTTTGCCTGCTGGTAAAATTCTTCGTATCCCTTGCTGAAGGCCCGTATATCGATGTAGTAAACAGTGACGTCAGCCAGGGGAAGCGCGCCCATGATGAGCTGGTTATGCTTTAAAGAGTACATGCAGCATATCCTGGAACACAACCGGTTGTTTACCGTCTGGTCCCTGGAGCCGGCGCAGAGGATAAACGCCATATTTTCCGGCACCTTGCCGTCAGAAGGTCTCAGAATGGTATTGTAAGGTCTGGTGGGGGCCAGGAGCCGGTCCATTTCCATGCCGGTAATGACGTTCCTGTATTTCCTGTACCCGTACTGGGGTTTGGCGTCCGCGGGGAAAAGCCTGAAGCCGGTGGAAACAATAACCGAACTGACTTCGGCTTCCACCGTCTCTTCTTTCATGCCCATATCAATGGCGCTTGCCGGACAGGTGGCGACACACTGCTGACACTGCGAGCAAACCCCGCAATCCAGGCATCTGCCGGCGCTGTACCGCGCATCCTCTTCACTCAGGGGGAATTCAACCTCGGTAAAATCAACGGGCTTTACCTTTAAAATCTCCTTCTTTTCCACGGGGAGAAGGGTTTTGTAGCTCTGCTGCCTGGCGATGACCCGCTCCTTGTCCACAGACGGCAGCCTGTAATCGAACTGGGCCCCTTCCAGGGCTTCCCCTCTCAAGTAGCGGTCGATGAAGAAAGCGGCTCTTCTGCCCTGCCCCCCTGCCTTGACGATCAAGGAAGGGCCGGTCACCACGTCACCGCCGGCAAACACTCCGGGCACAGGTGTGGCAAGGGTATCCGGGTCCACCACCAGGCGGCCGCCGGGACCGGTTAATTGATCGAGGCCTCCGGTAAAGCTCAACTCAGCCCTTTGGCCGATGGATACAATGATATTGTCTATCGCCGCTTCTTCCTCCGTACCGTCGATATAAGCGGGATTAAACCGCCCGTTCTCATCAAAGACGGACTTTACCGCTATGGTCACCAGTCCGGTTACCGAGTCATTTTTACCTTCAGAGGTATCCCCAATAATCGACTGTACCCCTTTGGCATGGTGAATTTGCACGCCCTCATGCAGGGCCGCTTCCACTTCTTCCGGGGAGGCAAATAATTCGCCCTCTTTTTCCAGGCAGTATACATGCACTTCCCGAGCCCCCAGCCGCAGCGCGGAGCGGGCGGTATCCATGGCCACATTGCCGCCGCCAATCACTGCCACCCTTTGCCCCAGGGGCACAGCCTCCCCCAGGTTCACTTTCCTCAAAAAATCCACACCGTAAAGCACTCCGGCCAGGTCCTCGCCCGGCACGCCCAATTTGGCAGCCCCCTGGCAGCCGACGGCGATAAAAACGGCCTCAAAGCCCCGGCTTTTCAGGTCCTCCAGGCTTTCCACCCTCACCCCTGTTTCGATCTCCACCCCCAGCGCCGTTACATTTTTAATATCCCTGTCCACGACATCCTTGGGGATTCTGTAGGACGGTATGCCCAGCCTGAGCATTCCGCCGGGCTGTGCCGCCGCCTCAAATATCTTGACCTTATACCCTTTCCTGGCCAGGTGGAATGCGGCGGTGAGGCCCGCCGGCCCGGAGCCGACAACGGCCACTTTCCTGCCGTTCAGTTCTTCCGGGGCTTTGTGATCCGGTTCAGAGTGCCTTTGGTAATAACGGTCCGCTATAAACCGTTTAATTCTTCTGATGGGAACGGGCCCTTCCAGGCTGCCCCTGGTACATTCTCCTTCGCAAAGCGCAAAGCATGCCCTCCCCAGACTTCCCACCAGTGGCGTGTCTTCGAGAACAAGGTTAAAAGCCTCGTCATATTTTCCGGTTCTGGTGAGGGCAACGTAGCCGTGGGCTTTCACTCCTGCGGGACAGGTGAATAAACATGGGGAGGAACCCTGTCTTTCAATGACAGCCTTTTTGGGGACCGCCTGGGGAAATGCGATATGGGCCGCCCGCCTGGCCACCAAATCAAAGTTGTACTGGTCGGGTACAGCCACATTGCAGGTCATTTCACACTGCCGGCAGCCGGTGCAAAGGGACTGCTTCACAAAGGTCGGCTTCTTGCGGACACGGACCTTAAACCTGCCTCCCCCGTCCCTTTTGATCTTTTCCACTTCGGAGTAAATCATCACGTCAACATTGGGGTGATGCTGTGTAGCCGCCATTTTGGGCGTCGAAATGCAGCTGGCGCAGTCAAGGGTGGGGAACACTTTGCTCAGCAGGATCATTTTGCCCCCGACGCTTGGCTCCTTTTCCACCAGCAGGACCTTGTAACCCATGTCACCGAGCTTAAGGGAGGATTCCATCCCCCCTATTCCACTACCAACAACGAGAATATCGTAGTTCATTTTCTATCCCTTCCTGGCAGGTCCAAGTTTTTTCAGCGCCTCCGAAAATTCCTTCATATGGTTTGTAAACGGCTCGGCGCAGACCGAGCAGATGCCCGACATTCTCACCCTCTGGGGCTCGAACCCTTTTTGACTGAGCAGTTCCTGGGCCTTCCGGGCGATATGTGACGTCCTCTCCGCACAATCCGGAAGGTATGCGCATTCTTCCCCGTCGGTGGCCAGGAATACCCCGTCAAAACCTTTTTCCACCGCGTATAAAATCCACTGGGGCTTTATGCAACTGGAACAGGGCATACTGGTCACCAACACTGTGGGCGGGTAGTGCATGTGAGAGCTGCCGGCCAAATCGATGCCGGGGTCCGAAATGTTGTGTGTGGAAAAGACAAGGATTTTGGGTGAAAAATCCTTGTCTTCTTTCGCTTGCCCTGCCATGCTACTTCATCCTCTTGACATACAGCTTGAAGGTCCCGGCATCCTCAATCACACCCAGATACTCATGCCCCATCTTTTTCGCCCAGGCCGGAATATCTTTTTGTGTGCCGGAGTCGGTGGCCAGAATCTCCAAAATTTCTCCGGCCTTCACATCCACGATGGCCTTTTTGGCGGCCAGAATGGGCCCCGGGCACGAGGTCCCCCTCGCATCCACCACTTTGTCTGACTTTATGCCCTTTAGATCTTCAGCTGACATTCAACCTTCCTCCTTGACTAATTAATTAACAAGAATTAATACCATGGCAGGTATGGTTCCTTTCAACTGCTTACAAACCGCAATCCATCTTTTGCAATGAATGTATATCATACCCCTACCCGTATTGGTTTATTATAAAAACAAAATAACATGCCTGGCGTTATATTGTCAATCCTTTATTTGAGGGGGTTATAAATTGACAACGGACCAGTATCGGCTATAATAAAAGCATACCTATGCCCGGTATTGTACTATTTCACCCTTGCGGGGGAAAGGATGTCAGCCATGAACAAAAAGAGAAAACATGCCCTCACTTCTCCCGGCAGCAAGCACTCCGGCGAAGACGGGGCCGGCCACCCGGACGAAGCCGGAGGCAAACACATCTTTCAAGGCGAGCTTTTAAACAGGCTGAAAAAAATTGAGGGACAGGTGCGCGGCATCCAGAAAATGATCCAGGAGTGCCGTAGCTGCGGCGACATTGTCATTCAACTGGCGGCCGTCAAATCCGCCGTCAACAGGGTGGGCATCACCGTACTGGCCTGCCATCTGGCCGACAAGATTGACAAGGACCTTCGCGAAGAAAAAGACATGAAGGAATCCCTTGAAGAATTTATGGCGGTCTTCAAGAAGTTTTCTTAAGAGGAATAAAATGGCCTGCAACAATATATTGCTGTTGTGGTAAAAAAGATTTGCATTAAAGTTTTCACCGCCCCCAAACGATTATATAAATAGATGATTGAAAAGTGTACATATTGAGCTTTACCCTTGAGGGGGAGCCCGGCGCGGTGGTCAGGGCGGTTACGGAAAGCTTCCGCCAGGCGCTGGGTTTTAAAAAGGCATTGGTATACAAACAGGTTCAGGACGGCTTCCGCACCGTGGCGTCAAGCCCTCTCCCCAACGTCTGCCACTCCGGTCTCAGAAGCATGAAAAATAAGCTTGTATATGATATTCTTAACTCCTCGGGCAAAAAAACCGACGAGTTGTGCATAGCCCCCAAGAGTGGGAAACCGCCCACCAAAAGGCAGGAAAGGGTGATTACAGCCTTCACGGCCCAACTGGGGGCCCTTATGGAGCGCATGATAGTCCCTGACAGTGTTGAAGCGGCATGCCCCAGTGACGAGATAGCCAGATACAGGGACCTTGCGGCCAAGGACGCCCTTACCTGGCTTTACAACCGCAATCACTTCGAGGAATGTGTCAGCCGGCTTGAAAAACACGGGACCCATCCGTTAAGTATAATAATGGTTGACCTGGACGGCCTGAAGCTTATCAACGACACTCTGGGGCACAGCTACGATGACGGGGCGCTGATAGCCACGGCAGGACTTCTTAAAAAGACTTTCCGCAGAGAGGACATAATAGTCAGGCTGGGCGGCGACGAGTTTGTGGTGCTTCTGCCCGGAGCACCGGTCAGCATAGTGGAGGACAGGTGCAGGCTGCTGTACGAGGCCCTGAGGAAATACAACATGAAAAACAAGCTCCTACCCATACACTTTTCGTTTGGGTCCGCCACCTCGGCCGGGCCAGGCGACACCATCAAAAGGGTGCTGGAAGAGGCCGACAGAAACATGTACAGGCAAAAGCAAAGAAATCCCCCTTATTTCATGGTCCACCTCCGGTCTGCTTACCTCTCCTTCCGGGCGGTGGCCATGGTGGGCGCGGCCGCGGTATAACAACGCATCCTTAATATATCCGGCTGACGGAATCCCCGGCCCTCAGGCCGGGGTATTGTTTTAAAATTATCCAGGAATAAACGGAATCTATAACTGGCACCAATAAAACCGTAAAAGAGATAAAACATCTTTACGGTGAGGTATAAATATGGCATACTGGCTATTGAAGACTAAGCAAGCGGGAACGACATCTGGGACAGGGTTAGTTGCCTGTTGCACCCGAGTACTGGCGGGAAATACACAGAATGAGCGTTTCACTTATTTATAATTTTTTATAAGCAAACACTGTTTCAAAGGGGATATTTTCTTTGAAAAAAACGAGCAATATTCCTGCCATCATTGTGGGCCTCATACTATTCGTGGCGCTTTTCGGCTCAAACTACACGGTTGCCCTTCCGGCCCCGGACTATGCCGTGGTATACGCCGACCCCGAAAAGAGGATTTATTACGCCCCCCCGTACATAGACAACATGGGCCAGACCAAGCCCCCGGAGCCGGTGGATGTGAAAAAGCTTAAGCGGCTTACGCTGAAGGAGGCCAAAAGCCAGGACTACCGCCCGGACAAGTCAAGCAGCGATAAAGGGTACTTTGAGCACAGATACCGCACATTCACCAGCTACCTGCTGGAAAAAATAGGCTTGATGAAGCCGCTGCAGTCGAGGTGGACCAGTGACGGAGCATGGAACTGGTAAAACAGCCCGGGAGGCCGGAATAAACAGCAGCCTGATAAAGCGAAGCCGCCCGGATTATTCCCGGCGGCTTTATTCCTCCATTATTGTTAATCACATCACAGTACCTGAATCATTCTTTATCCTGTTTTTTCAGCCTGTATTCATTTAAATCCAATACATTGCCAGGTTTGCCGCCACTCGCCTCAAGATGACTTATAACCTTTCGGATTTCCTCCCTCACCTTCTTGTAGCCTATCTCGCTCCAGCACTTTAGGAGAGGAATAAAGCCTCTGTCCCCCGACGATTTAATCTTTTCCAGCAGCAGCAGTATCATACCCCTGTTTCTGTCCTTCAGATCATTTACAAAGCTGCAGTCTTCCCCGGAAATATGAGACCTGAGCTTTTCCAGCAGCTCATCGGAATATGTGTCCCGCTCGATCTCCCACCCGGTGTCGGTATAGACAATCACCGGCAGCCTGCCGTTGTATTCAATGTCCAGGTAGCCATTCTTTATCAGCCAGTCAATCCTGGCCGTTATGTCCTCAATCTTTAATCCCCTGTAAAAGCCGTATACCGGGCTCTTGTCTAGCTCTAGCTCAAGCAGCTTTTTCTCCCGTCATTGGCCAGTGACACCCAAGTTAATTCATCTACGTGATCCAAAGACAGCACTTTGAATTATTGACCTCTCAATGCTTTTACCTGCAAATTTTAGCAACACACTCCACGTGGCGCGTCCAGGGAAACATGTCCACCGGCTGCACCTCCTCCACACTGTAGCCGCTGCCCGACATTATGCCCAGGTCCCTGGCCAGTGTGCCCGGGTCGCAGGATACGTATACCACCCTGGGCGCGCCCATGGCGGACACGGCCTCCAGCGCCTCCCTGCCGCAGCCCCTGCGGGGCGGGTCCAGCACAACCACGTCCGGGCGAAGGCCTCCGGCCGCCAGGGCCGGGAGTATCCTCTCGGCCTCCCCCTTGTGAAACCTGACATTTTTCACACTGTTCAGCGACGCGTTCCTGCGGGCGTCCTCAATGGCTGCGGGGACCACCTCGACGGCGTGTACCTGTCCCGCCCTCCCTGCCAGGTAAAGCGCGATGGTCCCTATGCCGCTGTACGCGTCCACCACCGGGCCGCCCCGGCCATGGCCGGGGAAGGCGTACTCCAGGGCTTTGCGATAAAGCACCCGGGTCTGCAGGGGGTTTACCTGGTAGAACGAAGCCGGTGAAATAATAAATTCCAATTGATCCAGCCGGTCGGTTATGTATTCCCTGCCGGCCAGAAGCCTGTTCTCGCCGCCCAGCACCGGGCCGGCCGGCCCGTCGTTTATATTGCGCACCAGGGAGGTTATTCCGGGGAGCACAGACATCAGGCCCCTCACAAATTCCCCCTCCCGGGGCCATTTTGTGCCTGAGGTAACGATAACCGCCATTATTTCACCGGTAAACAGACCCTTTCTTAAAACAACATGGCGGAAAAAGCGGCCCTCTGTCCCCTTTCCCCCTGCCGGACCCGTGTATATATTGATCAGTCTTTCCACCTGGGAGGCCGCCTGGTTTAGGTCCCTGTCCACCAGCAGGCATCCCCGGTCTTTTCCGGCCCCGGCCACCGGAAAGGGGGTCAGCCTGCGGGACCCCTCCTCGTAAAAGCCCAGGGCAAGTCCGCCGCCGGTCTCCGCCACCTGGTAATGGACCTTGTTGCGGTAATGCCAGGGGTCGTCCATCCCCGCCGTTTCTTTGACTGTTACCTGGCCCAGACCCCCTATCCTCTGCAGGCTGTCCCTGACCAGTCCGGTCTTGATCTTTAGCTGCTCCCGGTAATCCACGTGCTGAAGGCGGCAGCCGCCGCATGAGTTGAAAATGACGCAGCGTGGGTCCCTGCGGGCCGGGGACGGTCCGGTGATTTCCAGCAGGCGCGCCACGGCAAAGCTCTTTTTAATCTCCGCCACCTCGGCCCTCACCTTCTCTCCCGGCACCGCCCCCGGCACAAACACCGCCGCTCCCATGTATCTCCCCACCCCTTCTCCGGAGTGGGTGACACCTGTTATTTCAAGGTCTATCCGTTCTCCCTTTTTAACCGGCAATACCTTTTCAGCCATTTTTCCATTCCTGTCCGTTTTATATCGTTTCCTTATTTTACAACGGCCGCACTGTTCAATTCAAATACAGCCGGCCGTCCAAAATACCCGGGCATTGCCGATTGGATGTTGACCTCCGCCGAAACTCTGGTAAAATATATTGAATTGGATATGGAGGCGTGCCCATTGAAAAGATCCAACCTGCTGCCCGTTTTGGCCATAACCCTTACCTCGGTTATCTGGGGTCTGTCTTTTTTAAGCATCAAGGTTTCCGTAATGGTCATCCCCCCCATGACCCTGGCCCTGGTCAGATTTTTAATGGCATCGGTGATACTGGTGGCCATGCTGAAGATAATGGAGCCCGGCTCCAGGCTTGACAAAAAAGATGTCCCGGCTCTGTCTGCGGCCGGGATCGTGGGGATTACCCTCTATTTTTTCTTTGAAAACAACGGGGTGAAGCTTACCACCGCTTCTGTGGCTTCCATCATAATAGCCACTATACCGATAATGTCTATAATTTCGGACTTTATATTTTTCAAAATCCCACTCCTGCCGTACAAGGTGATATGTGTAATTTTATCCATTGCGGGGGTGTACATGGTGGTGGGGGCCAACATAGCAGGCCCCGGCGGCAGCGGAAACCTTGCCGGAAACCTGCTCATGCTGGGGGCGGCAGTATCCTGGGTGGCTTACAGCATTGTCACCCGCCCGCTGGGAAAAAAGCACACCCAGCTTTTTATCGTGACCTACCAGACGGTCTTCGGGACAATCAGCCTGGTGCCCTTTTCACTGCTGGAGATGGGTGACTGGCAGCCGGTATCGGTGGCCGTGATGCTTAACGTGGCCTACCTGGGCATATTCTGCTCGGCCCTGGGCTACTACCTCTACGTGTACTCCATGAAAAAGCTGGGAATAGGCGTGGTCTCGCTGTTCATCAACCTGATACCGGTGGTGACGGTGGTAAGCAGCTATTTTATACTGGGCGAGGAGATCACCACCGTGCAAATGGCCGGTGGTGCGCTGATCGTGACATCAGTCTACCTTGCCAGCTGGGGGCAGACCGCAGCCGCGCCAAAGGCCCCCACAAAAAGCATAAAGGAATCGGGTGTATCCAGATAACCCATAACTTCTGGATTCTGCCGCCCCGCAGGGCGGCTTTTCACTGCCTTACCCCGGTGACCCGGAAGCCCTCCTGCTCCACTGTGTCTTTCAGGTCCAAGGCGTATATGTTGCCCGGCTCGCACCTTATCCTTACCTCCCCGCCGCCGGGGCTGACATCCACTTACAGCACTCCGGAGTACTTGCGGAGAGCGTTGACAATAGCCAGCCTTGAGTCCGGGGTGAATCCAGTCCCTCCACCTTCAGTACGCATGAAAAAACCCGCCGGCATTCCCCCCCCCGTTTTGATCCACCGCCACATCGGCGCAATCCTCCATTCCTCAACCATAAACTGCGCTTAATCACTCAAAGACCCTCTTCCAGGTCTACTCCCCAATAAAACTTTTGGCTGCCTACCATAACGTTATACTGTACAGTTTATTGGCAATACTTTATAATATCTGTGAGGTGATTCCAATGGGGAGTTGAAGCTGTACAAAATTGGCGAAATAGCTGAACTGGCAGGCGTAAGCAAACGGACCATCGACTATTATACCAACCTGGGCCTGCTCAAGCCTGCCCGGTCTGAAAGCAATTACAGGTACTATCCCGAGGATACTCTTGTCCGCCTCAGGATAATTGAGGACATGAAGGCAAAAAGATTTACGCTGGAGGAAATCAGGGAGCAGGTAGTGCTTCTTGATGACAAGCTGTCACAGGCAAAGAAAGAAAATGAAGGTGGGATGATAAGCGCAGAATTTCTGATAAGCCAGATAAGGCAGCTTGAAAATCAGATTGTTCAGCTTAAGCCCGTGCTGTCCTGCCTGGAATCGGGCCAGGTCACTCTTTCGGCCAGGAAAAAGCTGTTTCAAAACATGGCGCTGGTACAGGCGCTGCTGATGTACATCAATGAAATGGCCTCGATGATGTAAATAAAAATAATAATGGAGGGGAAGATTTCGAGAATATGTTTAAAAAGCTGATGGCGGGTTTTGGCGTTGGTTCGGCCAGGGTTAACCTTGTTCTCGACAAACAGCAGTACCGTATAGGAGAGACAGCAAGAGGAAAGGTGGTGGTAGAAGGCGGCAATGTGGACCAGCAGGTCAATTCCCTTGATGTGGACATGATGCTGAAATTCAACATAAGAGGCAAGGAGTTTTCCAGGGTGGTCCATACCATCAATGTGTCACGGAACTTTTTCATAAAAGAGAAAAAGACTGTCGAGTTTCCTCTGGAACATTATCTGCCGGCTGATTACCCCATTTCCAAAGGATCGGTGTCTTACCACCTTATAACAAAAATGGATATCGCCCGGTCCACCGACACCGGCGACACCGACAACCTTGTTGTCCTCCCCGGCAGGGAAATGGAACTGGTTATGGAAGCCCTTGACATTCTCGGATTTAAAGAAAAAATAGGATCGGGGAGAATTGAAAGATACGGCCAGGAATTTACCTACTACCCTACAGCATTATTCGGAGAACAGCTGAAGGAGCTGTCCTTAAAATTCTACAGCGAAAACAGCATAAAGCTGTTCTTGGAGCTGAGAATAGCCGGCGGTAGCATGCCTTCCGGTGCAGCGCACCACACTGAACTGGCAATTCCCCCGGAGTTTTTAAAGGATAATGCCGCCGGACAACTTGCAGGACATATAAAGGAATTCATTCAGAATGAGCTGGACCAGGTCTCCCGGAGCGGGCCAAAGCCTGCCCCGGATTTTGCGGGTTATCAGCAGCAGGCGTCAGCCAGGCCGGGTTTCGGTGGTTTTGCCGGAGGCATGGTGGCGGGATTGCTGGGAGCCATGATGCTGAACAGCCTCTTTGATTTTGGCGGGAATGAAACGGCGGGCAGTGAAGCGGCAGGCGGTGAACCGGACGGGGGGGACGGCGGCTTCGACTTTGACCTTGGCGACTTCGGAGACGATCTATAGTTAACGTTTATCAGAGGAGGTTTGATTAAATGAATACTATCAAGGTCTGGCTGTTGATGGGCGCCCTTTCCATACTGCTGGTGCTGCTGGGCAGCGCCATCGGGGGCCGGTCGGGTGCGATGCTGTTCTTCATAATTGCCATGGCCATGAATTTCTTCGGTTACTTTTACAGTGACAAAATTGCCATTAAGATGACCGGATCATACCCGGTTTCCGAGTCGGAGGCGCCCGAGCTTTATGAAATGGTCAGAAGGCTGTCCCAAAGGGCGGGAATACCCATGCCCAGGCTCTACGCAACTCCCTCGGACCAGCCCAACGCCTTTGCCACCGGCCGCAACCCCTCCAATTCTGCAGTAGCCGTTACCGAAGGGATTATGCGGCTTTTAAACCGGTCCGAGATCGAAGGTGTTTTGGCTCACGAACTGGCCCATATCAAAAACAGGGATGTGCTGGTGGGCACTATTGCAGCCGCCCTTGCGGGGGCAATAACCATGATGGCCAACGCCTTTCAGTGGGCGGCAATATTCGGTATGGGCAGAAGTGACGACGAGGAGGGCGGCAGCCTGGCGGGCGGCCTGCTGATGGCTTTCCTCGCCCCTATAGCAGCCATGATCATACAGATGGCCATCTCCCGCTCCAGGGAGTACATGGCCGACGCCACCGGAGCGCAAATTGCCGGAACACCCGACGGCCTTTCCAATGCTCTGTTAAAGCTGGAGTCTGCGGCCCAACGCATCCCCATGGCTGTAAATCCGGCCGCCTCCCACCTGTTTATAATAAACCCTCTTTCCGGCGCATCTTTAATGAAGCTGTTCAGCACACACCCGCCGATTAAGGAAAGGGTGGCAAGACTTAGAAATATACGGCTTTAAATAAGCTGATCTTTTATAGCCGAACACGGCCATTATGTGTACAACTACAAGATTTGCCGGCACGGAAATATCCCGTAATGCAGGTATAATTCTTGACGGGAATGCCAGAGGTAGTAGCCGCCACAGCACACCACAAGTTGGCGTAATAGCTGGCAAACAGCCCCACAGGCATGAATTTTTTCATGCCTTTTCTTTTTATGGCCAGGGCTGCCACCGCAAATGCCATCGATCCGTACTGAATCCATTGCTCTAAAGACAGATCCATTCACTCCGTTAATTTAATATTTACAAGTATAACCGGGAAGTCTCTTTTTATAATATGGTGCTTCCTGGCAACTGCCTGTCATCCGTTTACAGACAGTCCCGACATAACACTTTACTGGCTCAAAAAAGGCGGATATTTCCACTGACTGTTGACAATGCATTAATATAAATATATTATTTTGGTAAGACCAGTTATTATTTCATGTCTTACCTGTACGGAGGATTTTAGCTTGGCTGAAGTTAAAACTTTTGAACGTTCCACTGACCATGTGGAAAACCAATTAATAAGGGCGGTGCTGGACGGTGACTACCCTCCCGGAAGCTTTCTGCCGCCGGAGCGGGAGTTGGCCTCAAAGCTGGGCGTGGCCCGTCCCACACTGCGGGAGGCGCTGAGGCGACTGGAAAGGGACGGCTGGTTTACCGTCCGCAAGGGACTGCCCACGGTGGTAAATGATGTATGGCGGCAGGGCAACCTTAACACCCTGGCCAATATAGTGCAAAACACCGGCCATTTTACAGGAAATTTCACAATATACCTGCTGGAAGTAAGGTCTGCCCTGGCGCCGTCCTTCTTTAGGGAGGCTGTTGCCCGCAATCCGGTCAAGGTGGTGGCCGCCCTTGCCGACTGCGACGGGCTGGATGACAGTGCCGACGCCTATTCCGCCTTTGACTGGCGTCTGCAGAAGACCCTTGCCCACCTTTCCGGCAACCCCATATACCTTCTTATACTAAACAGCTTTGACCACGTATACATCCGGCTGGCGGAACAGTATTTCAGCATGGAAGAAAACCGCCGTAAATCCCGCCGTTTTTATGAACAGCTTCTGTCTGCGGCTATGGCCATGGACCCTGCTGCCGCCGGAAGAGTTACCCGGGAGGCAATGGAAGAAAGCATTTCGCTGTGGAAGAAAAGCCCTTTGAGCCAGCGGCCCCGGTTATAACCGACCTGCAGCAGCCGTGGCAAGGGACCTTTATGATATAGGGAGGTCATTTTTATGAAGCGTTGGAACGGCTGGGGCGATAAGGCGAAAAATTTCCCGCTGCCACCACCGGCCGGACAATTCCTGGAAAAAGAACTGGGCGCCGGCACCACTCCCCGGGACGCTTCCTTTGAGGAATCCGTGGCGGCTGTGCCCTTCTCACGCCTGCCGGCCCACCCCCTTGTCAGCGCTGACCCTGCGGATCGTCTGACCCACAGCACCGGACACAGCCTTGCGGACTGGATAAACATCCGTGGCGGCACTGTGCCGTCTTTTCCGGACGGCGTGGCATACCCGGCTTCCGGGGAAGACGTGGAGAAAATACTGCAGTACGCCCAAAATGCCGGGGCCAGTGTCATTCCCTACGGGGGAGGCACCAGCGTTGTTGGCCATTTAGCGGCTCCGGCCGGGGACCGTCCGGTGCTGACGGTGGATATGACCCGCCTGAACGGGCTGACGCATATTGACCCCGCCGGATGCCTGGCCACGTTCCAGGCCGGTGTGCGGGGGCCGGACCTTGAGGCCGCGCTTAGGGCTCATGGTTTTACCCTGGGGCACTTCCCCCAGTCCTTTGAATACTCAACCCTTGGGGGATGGGTGGCCACCAGGTCCGCCGGCCAGCTTTCACTGGGTTATGGAAAAATTGACCGCCTGTTTGCCGGGGGCACGGTGAAAACTCCCGCAGGCAGGCTGGACCTTCCCCCTCATCCGGCATCGGCCGCCGGCCCGGACCTGCGGGAGTGCATACTGGGGTCCGAGGGGCGGCTGGGCATTATTACCCGGGCCACGGTAAGGATAAGCCCCCTTCCCCAGACTGAAAGCTTCCACGCCGCCTTCCTGCCGGACCAGGATCGGGCCATTGCCGCAGTCCGGCAAATGGCCCAGTCATCGGTGCCCCTGGCCATGATCAGGCTGAGCCTGGCGGAGGAAACCAGGACCAATCTGATACTGGCCGGACACAGCAAACTGATTGACCTGCTGAACAGGTGGCTGTCCTTCCGGGGTGTAAGGGGCCAAAAGTGCATGCTTATATACGGCGCCGCCGGCAGCGGCAAAAAGGTGCGCTGGGCTCTCAGGCAGGCGTCGGAAATAATAAGGCAGCACCGGGGCGTCACCGTGGGCGAAAGGCCCGGCAGAGAGTGGCTCAAAAACCGCTTCAGGGCCCCTTACCTGCGGAACTCCCTGTGGGAGGCGGGCTACGCCGTGGATACCCTGGAGACAGCAACCACCTGGGACCGTGTTCCCGGAACGGTTGAAGCCATAGAAAAATCACTTCGCCACGGGCTAAGTGACACAGGGGAAAAGGTGCACGTTTTCACCCACCTTTCCCATGTATACCCGCACGGGTCCAGTATATACACCACTTATCTTTACCGGGTGGCCGCCGGCCCGGAGGAGACCTCGAGGCGCTGGACGGCGCTGAAAAGCGCGGCCAGCAGGGCCATAGTAAGTATGGGGGGCACCATCAGCCACCAGCACGGAGTGGGGCTGGACCATCTCCCCTACCTGGAGGCCGAGAAAGGAAGCCTTGGCATGAAAATGATCCGGGCGCTTTGCAGCGCCCTTGACCCCGAAAGCATTATGAATCCCGGAAAATTGCTGCAGTAGGGGGGAGAGAACCCTGTGCAAAAGCGAGAATCAGTGCTGGAAAGTCTGAACAGCCCTTGGGACGCAATAATAATAGGAGGGGGCATCACCGGGGCCGGTATTCTGAGGGAGGCGGCGGGTGCGGGACTACGCTGCCTGCTGCTGGAGCAGCGGGATTTTGCCTGGGGGACCTCAAGCCGGTCAGGAAAGCTTGTTCACGGAGGACTGAGGTATCTAAGGCAGGGACAGGTTAAAACGACATGGCACTCGGTGCGCCAGCGGGAAAAGATGCTGCGGGATTTTGAAGGTCTTGTGGAACACCTGGGATTCCTGCTGCCCACCTACAGGGGGGGCCGCTTCAGCCCCGTTATGCTGCAGGCCGGGCTGGCCATATACGACCTTATTGCCCTGAGAAGAAGCCGCCGGCGCTGCAGCCCCGAAAAAATCGCACTATTGGCCCCGGCGCTGAAAGCCGAGGGAATCAATGGCTGCTTCTGGTACAGGGACGCCCGCACCGACGACGCCCGCCTTGTGCTGAGGGTAATCAGCGACGGGGTCCGGCTGGGCGGGGCCGCCCTGAATTACGCCAGGGTTGAGGATATTTTAATTAAAAAAAGCGGACGGGTGCGGGGTGTTCACCTGCGGGACGTTTTAACCGGGCGTAGCGTTGAGGTGCGGTCACAGGTGGTTATAAACGCCACCGGGGCGTGGGCCGGCAATATCAGATCACCGGCGGGCAGCCGTCCGCGGCTGCGCCCCTTGCGGGGCAGCCACCTTGTTTTTCCCCGCTGGAGGTTCCCACTGGCCCTGGCCGTCAATTTAATTCATCCCGGTGACGGACGCCCGCTTTACGTTTTCCCCTGGGAAGGAGTCACCCTTTTGGGGACTACGGACCTGGACCACCATCACCCACTGTCTGAGGAACCCCGGATAAGCCCGGGCGAAGGCCAATATCTGCTGGACGCGGTGCGCCACTACTTTCCCTCCCTGGACCTCACCGGGAATGATGCGTTATCCACCTTTTCGGGCGTCAGGCCTGTGGTGGACACCGGAAAAAAAGACCCTTCAAAGGAATCAAGGGATCATGCGGTCTGGTGCGATAACGGCCTCATCACGGTAACAGGGGGCAAGCTCACCACTTTCGGCCTTCTTGCCGGGGAGGCGCTGGCCCATGCCCGCAAGTATTTAAACTCTCCAGCAAAGCCCTCCGCCGGGGATAGAAAAACAGGTTCATGCGGCCTTCCGGCGCCGGAAGGCGTTGACGGGGCGTCAATAAAGCGACTGTCCGGACGCTATGGCCCGGACGCTGAGGAAATCATTAAATGCTCCCTCCCCGGCGACCTCACTACCCTGCCGGGCACCGAAACACTGTGGGCGGAAATACGCTGGGCGGCAGGACAGGAAGGAGCGGCCCACCTTGACGACATTATGCTCCGCCGTACCCGCCTGGGTATACTGGCCCCGGAAGGAGGCGCGCATATACTGCCCCGCATACGGGAAGCGGTCCAGCCTGCCGCGGGCTGGGACGACCGCCGCTGGGAGGAAGAGGCCGGCCGCTACCTTGATATCTGGCGGAATGCATACAGCCCGCATCTGCTCAAAGGCACTAATTAAGGGTCGGAATTCAGAAGCCGGAATCCAGAGTGGGGACTGTCTCCTGACTTCTGTATTCTGACAATAAAGATTTTCAGGATTAGATAATTATCGGCTGGAGTTGAAGGTATGCGAAAAGAAACGGTTCTGGCCATAGACATCGGTACCCAGAGCTTGCGGACCCTGGCCTTCGACCTCCGGGGAAGGCTTGTGGATTTCGCCCGGATTCCCTACCCCGAGCCCTATCACTCTCCCCGCCAGGGGTGGGCGGAGCAGGATCCCGGACTCTACTGGAAATGCCTGGCCGAGGCCTGCCGGAAGATCTGGTCCGGCGGCGTTGTATCCCCGGATTCACTGGCATCCGTAGCCATCACCTCACAGCGGTCGACACTGGTAAGCCTGGACAAGGACGGGCTGCCCCTGCGCCCCGCAATTGTATGGCTGGACCAGCGCCGGGCCGGTAATCTTCCGCCGGTTGGGTTTTTGTGGGAGGCGGCATTCAGGCTGGCCGGCCTCACCGGCACGCTGCGCTACCTGCAGGCCGAGGCCGAAGCCAACTGGCTTATGGAAAACCAGCCCAATATTTGGAATAAAACCGCCCATTACCTCTTTTTATCCGGGTATATAACATTTATGCTCACCGGGCGGTATGTGGACTCCACCGGATGCCAGGTTGGATACGTCCCATTCGACTACCGGAAGCAGGCCTGGGCGCCTGCTTCCAGCTGGAAATGGCGGGCAATACCGGTGCGGCCGGAAATACTGCCGGACCTGGCCCAGCCGGGACAGCAAATGGGATCGGTCACACCGGAGGCCGCCAGCTTTACAGGCCTGCCGGAAGGGCTGGCGGTTGTCGCCGCAGCCTCGGACAAGGCCTGTGAAGTCCTGGGGTCCGGCTGCCTGGAACCACACCAGGCCTGTATCGGATACGGGACCACGGCCACCATAAACGTAAACTCACAAAAGTACATAGAGCCAATCCCCCTTATCCCCCCCTACCCCAGCGCCTGTCCGGGGCATTACAACATGGAAGTGCAGATTTTCAGGGGCTTCTGGATGGTTACCTGGTTCAAGGAGGAATTCGCCTGGCAGGAAAAGGCACTGGCAGTAAAGGAAGGGGTTGCCCCCGAGGAGCTTCTGGACCGCCTGACGGCCGGCATGCCTCCGGGGTCGGAGGGACTGGTGCTGCAGCCATTCTGGTCTCCGGGGCTGAGACATCCGGGGATAGAGGCCAGGGGCGCGGTTATCGGGTTCAGGGGCTCACACACCCGGGCGCACCTCTACCGCGCAATACTGGAGGGGCTTGCCTACGCCATGAGAGAAGGGCGGGAAAGGATTGAAAAACGCACCGGCGAGGCTGTCAGGGAGCTTTATGTGTGCGGTGGAGGGTCAAAAAGCGACCAGATGATGAGCATAACCGCAAACGTATTCGGGCTCCCAGCCACCAGGCCGGCAACCTACGAGGCGTCGGGGCTGGGGGCCGCCATACTGGCGGCGCTGGGGTCCGGCCTGCATTCCGATCTGAAATCCGCCGTAAGGGAAATGACCGGGGCGGGTCAAACCTTCGAACCAGAGCCCCGGGCGTTAAAAACATACGATGAGATTTACCGGAAGGTATACAGAAAGATGTACCGCAAACTCCGCCCACTGTACAGGCATATACAGGCCATAACAAAAACTTTTACATAATAATGCTGATTTCGTTAAATTAATTATTGCCCGGCAGACCATTGCCGGGATATAATCTTTTTGAAGCGCATAGACATCAACAAAGACGGTTGATGCGAAACAAGACAGCGTAGTCCTTGCCGCACAGGCAAAGGACTATTTATTTTTTTGGGGGGCGTTGCATGTGTTTAAAGTAGTCAATTTTTCCCGTCCGGGAGCTTTCCTCGCATCCCTTGCAGCGGGCGCGGCACTTTCCGCGGTATTCCGGCTGGATTTGGCTGCCACAGCGGCAGTACTTGCAAATTCACTGGCCGTTGGACTAATATTCTCCTTAACCCTTTACAGGAGCACCAGCCGCAGTCTGGCCGCCCTTGGCCGTTATTCCCCGGGTTCAGGCGGTAAAAATGCCCGGAAAGAAGACCTGTCACCGGAGCTGCAGGGTCTGGCGCAAAAAATGGAAGAGACGTACGGCCTCCTGCGGGAAGTCGCCGGCAAGTCCCAGCTTGCGTCGGTACAGGTGTTTTCCGCCATTGACCAGATGAACCTTACCGCCGAGGCTTCCCGGGGGGTGGCCAGGGATTTTGACAGGGTTGAAGAGGTGGCTGGAAACCTGGCTTTATTATCCCAGGAGCTGCAGGGTAAAACCATGGAAAATGAGAAGGCCATGGCTTCCTGCCGCAATGAGATGGAAACGGCGCACCAGGCTATGGAGCAGATAAATATTGAATCGTCACAGGTATCGGAGCAGGTCTCAAGGCTAGTGGCGGCCATTGGCAAAGTGGATTCCATACTGGAGGCAATTATAAATATATCGGAACAAACCAGGCTGCTGTCCCTTAACGCGGCCATAGAGGCGGCCCGGTCCGGTGAGCACGGCAGGGGTTTTGCCGTGGTGGCCCAGGAGGTTAAAAAGCTCTCGGACAGTACGGCCTCTTCCACAGAGGAAATCTCCGGAATTATAAAGCTTATCCGCAAAGAGGTGACCAGCGTGGAAAAAACGGCCGAAAACGCCCGGAAAAGTGTCACATTGGGCTTTAAAAGCATAATTGAGGCCAAATCGGCCCTGTATGGCATCGCAGCCGCGATAAATGACATTTCCCTGACCGCCGGCAGGTCAAATGCCGAAATAGAAGGTTACTTAAAGCAGGTAAATACGGCAGCCTGCGCCCAAAAAGAAAATCTTAACAAAATTTTGGAACTTGGCGGCAGATTTGAAAAAGCGGCTGTCATGCTTGAGGACTTGGGCAAAAGGATTAAAATTGAGGATGAAGAACAGCACGACCCGCAGACCAGGGAGAAAATAGACCGCCTTATGCGGGACCTGCGCGGCATGTCCTCTGAGCCCCCGGTTATGGGAATGAGCCCGGCTGAACACCAAAGGCGGCTGTCAGAGTTTCTGGGCAGTCACCCTGACCTGGAAGCCGTTTGGACAAACCGTACGGACGGCACCTTCGTATATTCCAACCCCCCGGCCGGGCTGGCCAACGCCAGGGCCCGGGAGTGGTGGAAGGAGTCCTCCTCCGGCAGAGAGTATGTCTCAAAAAAATATGTGTCGGCGATAACCCAGAGCCCCTGTCTCACCCTGTCCGTGCCCGTGCGTGATTCTTCCGGCGGCGTTGTGGGTGTGCTGGGAGCCGACCTCCGGCTGTAATTCGAGAGGCAGGGAGGGGATTCCGAAGGGACTTCACCCTTGCCTCAGCTGGGGGATGAGACAGCCCGGGAATATTTTAGGTCGCTTCAGGGTCGCTAAAGGGCAGGGGAAGTGGTTTAATCCCGGCTGCATGGATCTTCGGCTGCAACAGCCTTTCGATAAATTCCGCCCGGGCTTAAATCACTCCCCCTCCGTGCATGTCACTATTGGGTCGCTGTTAATGTCGGCTGTTATTTCTGTGTCTGAATTCCAGACCACCCGCAGGGCTGTTAACCCAGAGACTGGAGCCCCGCCAGTGCCGCTCCCAGCGCCCCCACCAACTGGGGGTTTTCAGGGACCAGCAGCCCGCCCCTGAATCTCTCCTTCAACATTTCCACAATACAGGGGTTAAAGGCCACTCCCCCGGTGAATACCAGAGGCGCCCTGCAACCCACCCGCTGGACGAGGCCCGCCGCCCTCTCCACCACCGACAGGTGCAGGGCCAGTCCGATATCACGCCTGTCGGCGCCCCGGTGCAGCAGCGAGACTGCCTCGGACTCCGCAAAGACAGTGCACATGCTGCTTATTTTTATCCCGGGTGCGCCGGCCAGTGAGTCCCTTCCAAACTCCCCCACCGTTTTGTAACCCAGGGCCCCGGCCATTACCTCCAGGAATTTACCGGTGCCTGCGGAGCACTTGTCGTTCATCTGGAAATCTTCCACGCCTCCCCCGCCGTCCAGCAGTATGACCTTGGTGTCCTGCCCCCCGATGTCCAGCACCGAACCGGCCCCGGGAAAAAGCTTATAGGCCCCGGCCGCATGGGCCTTTATCTCAGTGACCACCCTGCCGGCAAAGTCCTCCCTGGCCGGGTGCCTGCCATAGCCGGTGGCTGTGACAACGGCCTCCGGGGGCAGTCCGGCCACCAGTTCCCTGGCGTTCTCCAGGGGGGTGAAGCCTGTGTCCACCACTTCCCACCGCGCCGCCTCCGGGCCGTCCAGCACCACCAGGGCAATCGTCCTTGACCCTATGTCTATTCCAGCGCTGATCATAATACTTTAATCATTTCCAGGAAGGCTTCAATTCTGGTCTTAAGCTGGCCCGAATCTTCCTGGCCGTAGTCGGTTTCAATTTTTAAAAGGGGGATTCCGTTCTCCTTCAGCACTTTTTCCACGCGGTTGGCCTCTACGAGGTACGGGTCGCAGAATGACAGGGAGCAGTGAATTATGCCGTCAGCCCTGTATTCTTTGGCCAGTCCGACCAGTTTTTCCATCCTGCCCTCATTGGGGGTGAAGCAGGCGCAGTTAATTCCCAGGTACCTTTCCGCGATTGAGCCGGTCATATCCTCAATGCCGCTGCCGTCTTCATCCACGGTGTTTTCGAAATAGCGCAGCCCGGTGCAAAGCTCTTCGGCCACGATAACCGCCCCGCTGCCCTCGATTATGTGCGGCACCTTCCAGTTGGGTATGGCCATAGGTGTGCCGGTGACAATGATTCTGGGCGCGCCTGGATCTCCCACTCCCTTTCCTTCCTTTACCCTTTCCTCCAGTTCGTCGCACAGGTCGTTCACCTTGGAGGTGAAGCGATGAACGTCGTCATACATGGCTATCTGTTCGATAAGCAGGCAGTCCTTTCCGCTGATGGGGGCGGGGCTGTTCTTGCGCAGTTCAGCCAGGCGCATCAGCGCCCTGCGCTTTTCATTAACCTCTTTTATCGATCGGCTTAATGATTCGGCGGTAATTGTATTGCCGGTGAACTCCTCCACCCGGGAAAGGAAATCCCGGACCTCGCTCCTCCAGAGAAGCATATCCTTATCCCGCCTCATATGCGGGGTCTCCATCATGTGTACCGGGACATAGTCATTCAGTATTTCAAAGGCCTTCTTCTTGCCGTCGCAGGTGGTCTCGCCCACCACCATGTCGCATGACTCAAAATAAGGGCAGACCTTTGACAGCTTGAAACCCATGAAAGACTTGATCAGGGGGCAAATGTTCCTGGGCAGCACCCTTTCCGCCTGGGCCGCCCCTATCTCTATGCCCGAGCACAGCCCTATGCATATACCGCCTGCCGCCCGGACAATCTCCTCGGGGACAAAGACGCAGAACGCCCCTATCACCTTGCCGCCCCCGGCCTTGTGTTCCTGCAGCTCCTGTATGCGAAGGCCGTGTATCTCGGAAATGACAAAATCAAAGTACTCCATCCCGTCCGGCCTGTTGATCTGGCCCATGTAGACATCCCCGTAAGTGGGCGGCAGGGCCTGCAAAAGCTGATCATGGGCCTCCAGGTCAAGCCCTATGTTTTCCCACATTTTACGATAATCTGCTGACATGTAAAACACACCTCTTCCTTGTTTATCGCATGATCAAAGCGATTATATATAAAATTAGTTAATTTAACAAATAAAGTTATTTTATGACATACTTACGGCCGATTAGAAGTTTTTATAAGATTCGGCAAGCACCCCCCCTGACTTAATCCTCAAGCTTGATAAAACGGCTTCCCCTTAAATTAAAAGAGATGTATAATGTAAAAAAAATTTATAAGGAGTCAAAAAATGGACAACCTCACCGGGAAAGACACGACCCTGTACCTGCTGGCGGCGCTTATAGAGATTTACAGGGGAAGCCCTGTTTTCCTGCCGGAAACCGACCCCGGGGCCGAGAAAAGCATTCTTAAAGACGTATTTTCCAGCGCCATCAGCTTCGCCCGCTTTGATGAATCCCGCAAGACCCTGAGCGAAGAAATATTCAAGTGCAACAGCGAGGGCTCCACCATTGTGGAGCAGATGGAATTGGTCAAAACACAGACCCCGGACGTGCTGAACGCTAAAATGGTGGCCGCGGCCCACCTTATTAAAATACTGAACCCTGAGAAATATAAGCTTTCATGATCCTAAATACCGACTGACAGGAGAAATTATGATAACAGAACTCGACAGTCTCTATGAAGAAATCTCACTGTGCCGCAAGTGCCCCCTCGGGCTTGAAAGAATAAAAACCGTGCGTGATACCGGAGACCCCCGCACCGCTGCGGTGGTTTTTGTAGGTGAGGCCCCCGGGGCCAACGAAATAAAGCACGGAATCCCCTTTGCCGGGGAAGCGGGAAAAAAGCTCAATGTCTATCTGTCCATGGCCGGCCTGACCAGAGATGACGTATACATCACAAATGTTGTAAGGTGCCGCCCCACCGCCGGCGGAGGCAGGAGAAACCGCACCCCCGGCGCCCGCGAAATACCGGTCTGCGGCGGCTGGGTAAACAGAGAGCTGGAGATAATAAGGCCCGGCACAGTGGTGACACTGGGCAACATTGCCCTCAAGTGGCTTTGCGGAAAGAATCACACCGTCGGGGAATGCCACGGCAACCTGATCAAGGCGGGGCCTTTCGCGGTCTATCCCATGTACCACCCTGCGGCGGCCATCTACAACAGGGAGCTTGAGGGCCTCATACGTTCGGAATTTGCCGATCTCGGCAGGTACATTTCTCAACATCCGCCTGAGTGAAATTGCGGCCGGAATGAAGGAGCTGAATACAGTGAATTGCGAAACCGATTTCAGCGGCAAGAAGGGTGTTCTGCCGCCCTCTGACGAATGGCGGGCGGTTCACCGGGGAATAATCCAACGCCCATTTGAGATTGAGATTACCCTTCCCGGGGGCGCCGTAACAAAGGATTACTCCGGGCACATTGAAACCCGCTGGGTCCAGGCGGGAGAATACTGGGAACTGCAGTTTTACAACAAAGTGAGCCAAAGCCTGTCTTTTTTCCTCAAATGGTACATACCGGCCTCCGAAAGACTTTGCTGCTACAGCTACGGCAGGTATGAATAAATAGTATTTGCATATGAATAAACTGTATTTGCATTAGAAGATACAGCCTGTAAGGTATAAACAAATCCGGCCGGGCAACACTACTTTGTGTTACTTTAAGCCTTTTATATTATTGTTTCCCGACGCCTATTCCGGTTACCCAGGAGAGGTATTGTATGGAAGAGCAAAACTGGTATTCTCTGAACGCTGATGAAACCTGCCAGCAGCTTGGGACCCACCCAGAGAGGGGACTGCATGGCGGAGAGGCCGAAAGCCGCTTAAGGGCGTACGGCCCCAATGCCCTCCAGGAAAAGCCCCCCCGAAGCCTTTTTTCCATGTTCATGGCACAGATGAAAGAGGTCCTGGTGCTGATACTTATCGTCGCCGCCGCCATTTCCGGCTTTCTTGGCGAGTGGGAGGACTCCGTTGTAATCCTCATTATTGTTGTTCTTAATGCCGTAATAGGGGTAATACAGGAGAACAAGGCCGAGCATGCCCTTAAGGCTTTAAAGGATATGACAAAACCATCAGCCAAAGTGGTGCGGGACGGAAAGGTTTTTCAGATAAGCTCGGAGAAAGTGGTCCCCGGCGATTTGGTGCTGCTGGATGCGGGTGATTCGGTGCCGGCCGACGTCAGGCTGATTGAGGCGGCTTCCCTGAGGGCCAACGAATCGGCCCTCACCGGCGAGTCCGTTCCGGTTGAAAAGAACCCGGCGGTGATAAAGGCCGGCCAGGTTCAGGTAGGCGACCGCAGGAATATGCTTTTCATGGGCACCACCGTCACCGGCGGGCGGGCCAAAGCCGTTGTGGTGGAGACCGGCATGAAGACCCAGTTGGGGCGTATCGCCCAGCTGCTTGAAGAGGCGGTTGCGGAATCCACCCCTCTGCAGCAAAAGCTGGGCAAGCTGGGTAAAACACTTGGTATGGCCGCAGGGGCGCTGGTGGCGCTGGTATTTCTTTTAGGGCTGCTGCGCGGCGAAGATTTGCTGGAAATGTTTATGGTGGCCATAGCCCTGGCCGTGGCCGCAGTCCCCGAGGGGCTGCCGGCGGTGGTGACCATAGTGCTGGCCCTGGGCGTGACCAGGATGAGCCGGCAGCGGGCGATTATAAGAAAGCTCCCGGCGGTGGAGACCCTTGGCACAGCCACTGTAATCTGCTCCGATAAAACAGGCACCCTTACCAAAAACGAAATGACTGTCACCCGGATTTTCGTCGCAGACAGACTGTTTCAGTTAACCGGAACCGGCTATGATCCGGAAGGGAATTTTTTGAACCGGGAAGGCAATGAAATATCCCCTTTGGGCGACGAGAAGCTGGAAACCATTCTTCTTGGAGGGCTGCTAAACAGTGACGCACAGCTAGAAGACACGGAAAAGGGCTACCGGATAATCGGGGACCCCACCGAGGGAGCACTAGTGGTTGCCGCAGCCAAAGCGGGTTTATCAAAAGAAGGGGCCTCCCTCAAAAGCCCCCGGCTGGCTGAAATCCCCTTTAATTCAGACCGTAAGATGATGACTACCTTCCATAATATGGAAGGAAATATACTGTCTTTTACCAAGGGTGCGCCGGACATACTTCTGGGGCGCTGCACAGAAATAATGATGCAGGACGGGGCAGCAGCCCTGGGTGGAGACACCCGCAGGCGGCTCCTGGAAGTAAATTCTCAATTCGCATCCCAGGGTCAGCGAGTGCTGGCGCTGGCTTCCCGCCGGTGGCCCGAGGTGCCGGCGGACCTATCGTCGGAAGCCACTGAGCGTGATTTGACCTTCGTAGGCTTCTTTGCCATTCAGGATCCACCCCGCCCGGAAGCCAAAGATGCCGTTGCAATGTGCCGCAGGGCAGGCATCCGCACCGTTATGATAACCGGCGACCACAGGGACACGGCCTCTGCCATCGCCAGAGAATTGGATATACTGCAACCGGGCGATGAAACACTAACGGGTCAGCAGCTGGAACAAATGGGAGATGAAGAATTGAAAGAGGCAGTGAACAGGGTCGCTGTCTACGCCAGGGTCTCCCCCGAGCACAAGCTGCGCATCGTGGAGGCGCTGAAACATCACGACCATGTGGTGGCCATGACCGGTGACGGCGTAAATGACGCCCCGGCCCTTAAAAGGGCCGATATAGGAGCGTCGATGGGGATCAGTGGGACCGAGGTGGCCAAGGAAGCCTCGGACATGGTTTTACAGGACGACAATTTTGCCACCATCGTTAAGGCGGTTGAGGAAGGCCGGACAATCTACAATAATATACGCAGTTCCATACAGTATCTGCTTTCCTGCAACACGGGCGAGATTGTTGCCATATTTACAGCGCTGTTGCTGGGCCTGGGAAGCCCGCTGAGCCCTATACAGATACTATGGCTCAACCTGGTTACAGACGGGCCTCCTGCCCTGGCCCTGGGACTGGAGCCCCCGCAAAAAGGAATAATGAGCAGGCCGCCGCGCAAAGTAAATGACGGCTTGTTTTCAGACGGTGTAGGCGCCCGGATACTGTGGCAGGGCATGTTAATCGGTCTGCTGTCCCTGGCCGCCTACTGGCTGGCCCTTGTCTGGGGCCGCACCATTGAGGAAGCCCATACCATGGCCTTTGTCACAATGGCCATGTCGCAGCTGGTGCACTCGTTTAATGTAAGGAGTGCCCACCAGTCCCTTTTTACCATGGGCATAGGCACCAACCGCAGTCTGATATATGCCTTTTTGATATCATCCGCAGCACTTTTTGTGGTTATACTCACTCCTCTGAGAGGTTTGTTTGAAACCGTAATTCTCCGGTCCTCCGACTGGGCTTTGGTCCTCACCTTAAGCATTGTGCCGCTGGTTTTGATTGAGATAAGCAAACTGGCGGGCAGGCTGGCCTTTGGAAATAAAGGATAATATCTAAAAGGTTTAAAAATATTATATTGTTCAGTGACTTGACACTGATAATACTTTTTGCTAATATTAAAATTGTAAAAACAAATATTGGCTTTAAAGGGGAGTAGCTATACAGCAAAGTCGTCAGTTCAGGGTAAAACCTCGGCTTTGTTGGCAACGTTAAGTTGTTTGCCAGACCTTTACTGGATAGGTGGGGTCTTTTCTGTTTTTTAAATGACCTTTACCGTCTTGCGTAAGGGTCATTTTTATGTTTATGCAAAAAGTTTATTTATGGAATTCCATTTTAATAATAAATATAAGATAGGAGGATACCAATGGATATTTTCTCAGCAGAGTTTTTTTCAGCACTGTTGGCTATCATAATAATTGACCTGGTACTGGCGGGAGATAATGCTATCGTTATTGGATTAGCCGCAAGAAATCTGCCTAAAGAGCAACAAAAAACGGTTGTGTTTTGGGGCACTTTTGGCGCCGTGGCCGTAAGGTCTTTGTTAACATTGGTTGTGGTTTACTTGCTGAAGATCCCCGGGCTGTTGCTCATAGGCGGATTTTTGTTGATTTGGATAGCGTACAAGCTGCTGGTGGAGGAAAAAGGCCGTGAAGAGGTAGAATGTGGAACATGCATATGGTCAGCTATTAAGACCATTATTATAGCTGATGCCGTTATGGGCCTGGACAATGTGCTTGCAGTTGCAGGCGCTGCGCACGGAAGCATACTCCTTGTGGTATTGGGCCTGCTAATCAGTGTGCCTATAGTTGTTTTGGGCAGCACTTTGATTTTAAAGCTGGTGGACAGATACCCTGTGATTATTTACATCGGTGCGGGCGTGCTGGCTTTGACCGCATCTAAAATGATCATGCAGGAGCAGTTGATAAAGGGATATTTCGGAGAAAATCTGGTATTAAAGTGGGCTGTGACTTTAATTGTTGTCGGAGGGGTTCTAATCATCGGGAGAATGAAAAAACAAAGCAAATCCCCGGACTTTGAACAATGTTCAGTGACAAAACAAACCTCTTACAGCGGTGAAACAAAGTAAGTCTAAAACCCTGTCAGAAGCAATTGAAAAAGCGGTGGGGAACTTTAGCGAGTAGCAGCGAAGAATAAACAGTAAAAAAATATTTAGCCACAGAGCACACAGAGATCACAGAGCAATTTAAAGCTGAAGGCCGATGGCTCATTGCTTAAAGCTTTCTCTGCGCCTTCTGTGTCTCTTTGTTTTATAATCTGACAGCTGACAGCTAAAAATAAAGAATGCGGTGTTCAAACCCCTTGCTTTCCATAAGCTTACATATTTTTTCAGCGTTTCCCCTGTGCTGGAAAGCACCGGCCAATACAAGGAACAGCCTGCCTTCGACTATTATGGAGGCGTCGAACCCGGCCTTTTTGAGCCGGGAGTACATGTTGTCGGCATTTTTCCTCAACTTGTAAGCCCCCGCCTGAACCCTCCAGTATTTTGTTTTTCTGCCGGACATAGGTTCATATTTGTCTGTGATGGACCACATTTCATCTATGGGGTAATCAAAAGGAACGGTGCAATTGCCCCCGTCCCCCCACTGGCTGCCCCAGGAATTCCTTATTATCCACCGGTCTTTTTCCCATCCTGTGACGGTCATGGCATGCCTGCCATTCATTTCCTCCCTGTTTGTATCCGGCGGATGCAGGTCCCCGCCCCCGTAAAATGACGGGTACACCGGTATGCAAATCATCACCGGCCCCAGCTGCATCAGTGCGCTTTTAACATCTTCCGGGCTGTAAAGCCTGGCATAGGCCTTTATTCTCTGAGGCCTGGCCTCGTTAAAACAGGCGGCCCAGACCGATAAAAGCCTATCTTTAAGTTTATCCACCCGGCTCATGTATGGAAAGCAGTCGAAGGTGCACACCCCGTCTTTGAGAATACTGTCAAGGGCCTCCCGGGGAACCATGCCTTCCCCCTGGAAGTCCGCGTCAGTCCTGTTGGCGTAGATGAATCCCGGCGAGTAGCGGGTACGGTAGCCCCTCTCCCTCCATTCCTGCACCTCCTTGATGGTGGCCAGGCTGAAGGCCACACACATCCCGTACCCATTCTGGTCGTAGACCTCGGGCAAGGGAGAGATGACATGCCTGTCGGGAAACCTCTCCGGCGCAGGCACCAGCTTTGATACGGGGAAATCACGGCCGTCGGGGGGAGAAAGCCTGACCCCGGGCGGCCTGTTCGAATAGTCCACGAAAAAAACCCCTTTTTTAACCATAATACGCCCCCGTCACCCTCAAGTGCCTTTGGGTAATAAAAAAAGGCCGGTTATTCCGGCCCATTACATTCTGGATATGTGTTCTGTCTTCTGTATTCTCCTTTTAATAATTGAACGCGTCCTCGGGGGCGTCCAGCACCGAGGTGTCCCCATCCGCCATAATACCGGCGGTTGTCATTATTTCCGGCACTATGTTGCGGACGTAGTAGCGGGCGGCCTCCACCTTGCCCCTGTAGAAGGCGTAATCAAAGTGGTCCTTGCTTATTTCAGCCAGTTTGGCCGATGCCAGCAGAGCCTGCTCCATAATCAGCGCTCCGCAGTACAGCTTTGAGGTGCAGTGCATGATACGGGTGGCATAAAGAGGCAGCATGCTGAACTTTTGCTCCATGTAAAAGGCCATGGCCATTTTCTGTATCTGCCTGTAAGCGTTGTATGCCTCGGACAGCACAGCATACTCCTTTTCAAATCCGGGTGCTTCCTTGATTGCCTCTATGTTTTGCTTCAGTTCCACCATCCAGGCCTTGAAGACCTCGCCGTTTTTCACGGTCCACTTGCGGCCGATAAGGCCCAGTGCCTGAATGTAGTTGGTTCCCTCCCAGATGGAGTATATTTTGCTGTCCCGCGCTGCCTGCGCCACCGGGTACTCCTCGGTAAACCCATAGCCTCCGTATATCTGTATGGCGTCAGCCACCAACGACCATACCATGTCCGAGGGATAAGCCTTGATCAGCGGTATGTTCACCTCTATGGTGGCTGAGGCATGGGCCTTCCTTTCTTCATCCGGGTCATGGTGCATAACGTCCGAGAGGAAGGCGGTTTTGAATATCATGGCCCGCATAGCCTCTATATGGGACTTCATGTGCATCAGCATCCGCTGCACATCGGTGTGCTTTATTATCTGCACGCGGTCCCCTTTGGGGTTGACCAGAGACCTTCCCTGTATCCTTTCCCGGGAGTACTGGGCGGCGTTGTAATACGAGGCGGAGGCGCCCGCAAGGGACATCAGCCCGGTTTCAAAACGGGCGCCGTTCATCATCTGGAACATCTGGGCCATACCCTGGCCGCGGCCCTTTTCGTCCGGAGGGCTCCCCAGAAGCCAGCCGTAACAGTCGTTGTTGTCGCCGAAGCTGAGCATGCACGTGGCCGATCCCCTAAGCCCCAGCTTGTGTTCCACGGCCACCGTGGTGACATCGTTGGGCCCGGTGATCTCACCGTCCTCATTCACCCGGTGCTTGGGCACCACAAAAAGTGATATGCCCTTGGTGCCGGGGGCGGCCCCGTCAATGCGGGCCAACAGCAGGTGAATTATATTTTCCGTGAGATCATGGTCGCCTGCGGTTATAAAGCACTTTGTCCCCTTGATCTTGTAGAGGCCCGCGGTGTCGGTGGGGATTGCCCTGGAGGTGATGTCGCCCACATCGGACCCGGCGTTGGGCTCGGTGAGGCACATGGTGCCTGCCCAGGCGCCCTCTATCATTTTGTTGAGAAACAGCTTCTTTACATAGTCGTTTCCAAAGGTCTGGATAAGCCTGGCGGAACCGGTGCAGGCCCCGACATAGGGAACGAATGCCGGGTTGGCGGCCGAGAGCATTTCATAAACCGCCGTCAGTACGATCTCAGGCAGCGCGGCCCCGCTCTCAAAGTCCAGGTTGCTGGAGCCCCACCCGTTTTCCTGGACAAAGTAATAGGCCTTCTTGAAGGATTCAGGAAGCTCCACTTTGCCGTCCACAAGCCTGGCCGGGTTCCTGTCCCCCTCTTCGTTTGTGGGGGCCACAACGTCACGGCTCATTTTAAGAGCCTGGTCCAGTATCATATCCAAATCGTCGACGCTGTAGGAGTCAGCGAAGGCCTCGTATGACATCACCTGCTGCAGGGGCAGCCATTCCTTGAGAATAAATTTATGGTCACGGGTGTTGAATAAAAAACTGGCAGCCATCAATACACTTCCTTTGACTAAATTTTCTATATAATTAGCTTAATACTGAGTGAGGATTCAGTCAATATGTAAAATGGCCTGTCCCGTCTTTTTTTTAATATTAACCTTGCCTGAATGTCCTTAAAAGCTCACGCGCAGCAGCCGGGTCCTCGTAAAAAATGTTTCCTGCCACCACGGTATCCACCAGCGGCGCCACCCGGAGGAGTTGTTCCGGAGTTTTTACCCCTCCCCCGTATATAAGGTGTATTTTTTTCCTGGCGCCGGATACCGCCCTCACCAGTTCCATATCGCCGAATCTACCGCTGTATTCTATGTATAACACCGGAATGCGGTAAACTTCCTCGGCCAGCACGGTATATGCCGCCGCATCCTCCGGTGAAATTTCACCCGCCCCAGTAAGCCGCGCCACCGCGGAGCCGCCGTTGCAGACCAGGTATCCCTCCACCAGAACCTTGTCCCATTGTATCAGCCCGCCATACCTTTTTATGGCCTCAAGGTGTGCCCCGGACAGCCAGCGCACATCCCCGGCGTTAAGCGCCACCGGGATGAAATGGGCGTCAACTCCCGGAACCACGGCATCCCCGGCCGAGATCTCCTGCACCAGAGGGCCGGTATACCCACAATCACGGATCTGGCCTATAAGTCTACTGGTATTATCGTAGGTAATCCCCTGGGTACCCCCCACAATGACCGCGTCTGCTCCTCCCTCCCCCAGTATTTCAAGGGCGGCGGGGGAAAGGGTCTTATCGGGGTCCAGCTTGGCCACCAGCCTCCACCATTTCCAATTGTCAGCATTCCACACGTGTCATAACCTCGCATCTTTGTACTGTAAACAAAAGACTGATACCTCTTACTTCATCACTGATAAATCAAGGGGCAGGCAGCTTTTCAATAATCCTGACCGCCAGGGCCAGTGCCTCGCCGTTGGTGAGCATCTGTTGGGGCCTGAAGGCGCCGTCACTGTACCCGAAAATCAGACCCTCGCTGTACGCAATGGCCAATTTGCTCTGGTCAGGGGCCTTTCCGTAATCATGGAAAGCTTTTGAAGCCGCTTTTCTCTCTTCTTCGGCTGCGTCCCTGCCCTTTACCAGTTCGGCGGCGTGAAGGAGTTTGACCATTCCCGCCACGGCGCTTCCCCTGTTTATGTGTTTGCCGTCCGACATCCCGAAGGTATAAGACTCAAGAAATCTTTTTTCATACTTTTTGTTGGGCAGGCCCAGGGTATCCATCAGCAAGATATTCCATTTTTCCACCGCGACGGGCCTGTCCAGATACCCGGGAAAACTGCCGGAGCTGTCTCCCCGGATTATCCTTTCGGCATTTTTAAGGCGGTCAATCCTTGAGGCCGCCTTTTCCATGGACTTGTTCAGCAGGCTGTCCGCCCAGTGCTCTTTGTAAGTTCCTGAAGGAGGTTTACTGCCGGCATCCCGGTTGTCATTGAGGTCGATGTTGTATTTTTTGATCACCCTGTACAGCATCGAAACGGCCTCGGCATTTGTCAGGGCTTCCCCGGGCCTGAAGAAGTCATTGACCGTGCCGTCCAGTATTCCCTCGCAATATGCTATCTGGACCAGCGCCTTCTGCCTTTCCGAAATATCATTCAGGTCCACCAGCGCCCTGGAGGGCTTCAGTTCAGCGGCGCTGGCGCTTCCGGACAAATGCTTTATGGTCAGAAGCTTTACCATTCCCCCTGCGGCATCTTCCCTCAGCACAGTATTCCCCGAGGCCAGGCCATAGACGTACATGTCCAGCAATTGGTCCGCCTTTTCCGCAGGGATATTGAGCACTGTTCTCAATAACAGCGCCCAGTGCCTGACTTCAATAGCATTATCAAGTTTTGCAGCGTTAAATATGTCCTCCTGCAGCGCCTTCTTTTCCTCTTCTGTTGTCCTTCCGGCTGGGCCGTGCACAACCGGGACAAAGGCCTGCTTGAAGGCGGCGAGCTCATTGTAGACCCAGTGCCCCGGCTCTGCCGCCGCTTCCTTTTGTTTTCCGGAGGCAATGGCTGACCCGGCGCACGCCAGCAATATCAGCATTGCCGCAATCAAGACTGTCCCTGCTTTTCTGATGAAACATCACCTGCCTGTCTTTTTATAAGCTTTTTATCGCCCACCTCAGTTTAAAAGACGTTTTTAACCTGCGGTTTGTTCGCCCTTTTGTCTTATTATATTCTTTGTTAATTTATACCACCCCTTTTATAAAAATCCGATTCTATAAAAAACTTTGTTTTAATTTGTTTAATTGCTATTAAACAAATTAAATAATATAATCTTTATAATTGGAGGTGGTCTTTATTACACCCGAAGAGCTTGGTTTTATTGAGGACCTGGGGCTGCTGATGGAAAGAGCGGGCGGCGCCAGGACACTGGGGAGGGTATTCGGATACCTTTTGCTGTCGGGGCGGCCGAAAACGCTGGACCAGATAGCCGAAAGCCTTCTCTTCAGCAAGGCCACGGCCTCCCTTACCGTCCGCCAGGGCATAGTGCACCACTTTTTTGAAAAAATAAGCATACCCGGTGAGCGCAAGGACTATTACCGGGCAAATGTTCAGTCCTGGATTAACTCCATGTCCGATCAGGTTAAAATTATGAAGGCTTGGGAAGGTCTTATCCAACGGGGACTGGCTCTGGCCGGACAGGAAAATGCCACGGCCCGGGAAAACCTTGAAAAGCTAAGGGATTATCTTAGATTCATGGCCTGGTACCTTTCCGACATTGAGGAACAGTACAGGCTTTGGAAGAAGGGCCACATCCGTGAACGTTTTGAAATCAACCAGTCAAAGGACGATGACAGATGACCGAAAAGGTTTTAATGAAGCTGGAGCAGGTTAACAGGACCTACGTTATGGGAGAGGTTAAGGTTGAGGCCCTCAAGGAAACCTCCCTTGACATCTGCCGGGGCGAGCTGCTGGTTATCCTGGGCCCCAGCGGTTCCGGCAAAAGCACGCTGCTGAACATAATGGGGGGGATGGACCTGCCCAGCGGAGGCCGTGTTTATTTTGACGGCGAAGACCTGAGCCAGGCAGGGGACACACAGTTGACCGAATACAGGCGGAATCAGGTTGGGTTCGTATTCCAGTTTTACAACCTCATACCGGACCTCACAGCCAGGGAAAACGTGGAGCTGGCGGCGGGGCTGGTGGATGACCCACTGCCGGCGGAAGGGGTATTAATGGAAGTTGGGCTGGAGGAAAGGATGGACCACTTTCCCTCCCAGCTCAGCGGCGGGGAGCAGCAAAGGGTCTCCATCGCCCGGGCCACGGTAAAAAACCCAAGGCTGCTTCTCTGCGACGAGCCCACCGGGGCTCTGGACCACCAGACAGGAAAGCTGATACTGGGGCTGTTGGCCAGGGTCAACCGCGAACGGGGCAGCACGGTGGTGATAGTGACCCACAACACCGGGATTGGCGCCATGGCCCACCGGGTGGTGAGGATGAGAAGCGGCGAAATAGCCGAAGTGGCCGTAAATACGAATCCGGTTCCCCCGGAAAGGATTGACTGGTGATGGGAGTACTCTTCAGAAAGCTCCGCAGAACCATCTGGAACACCCGGGGGCAGTTCCTGGCGGTTACAGCGGTGGTGGCCGTGGGCATTTCGGTATACGTCTCCATGACCGCCAGCTATTACAGCCTGGATCGGTCCAGGGAAATTTTCTACTGGGAAAACAATTTTGCCGATTACTATTTCCACGTGGTAAGAGCCCCTGAGCAGGTTATAAAACAGGTTGAGACACTTACCGGGGTGGCCGAAGCCACCGGGAGAATTCAAAGGGATGTGCCTCTGCTCAGAGACGGCAGCCAGAGGGCCACGGTGCGGATAACCGGTTACCCGTCGGCTGATAAAGGTGTCAGCCGGATACAGGTCACCTCGGGCAGAACCTTTGAGAAAACCCCTCCCGGGGGAGGCGCCGAAGCGCTGGTGGACGCGCGCTTTTTTGCAGCCAACGGGCTTTCATTCAATGATACGGTGAACATTGTGGCCGAGGGGAGAAAGGTTCCCCTGACCGTGGTGGGAACGGCCACCGGACCGGAATTCATCTTCGCCATGAAGGACGCGGCCACTCTTATGCCGGACCCCTTAACCTTCGGGCTGGTGATGATGCCTCTGGACCGCGCCCAGCAGCTGCTAAGCATGCAGGGGCAGATAAACCAAGTGGTGATAAAGCTTTCCCCCGGCGCCGATGAAAAAGCGGTGGCCGAAAAAGTTAAAGGGATCCTGGAGCCCTATGGCAACCTTTCCGGCTACCCCCGCAAAAACCAGCTGAGCCACGCCGTGCTGCAGGGGGAACTGGACGGGCTGAAGGCCACCTCCAGGTTCATGCCCGCAATTTTCCTGGGAATAGCCGCCGCCATACAGATGGTGATGCTGGGCCGGCTGATCAGAGGGCAGCGGCTGCAGATTGGCATAATGAAGGCCCTGGGCTTCACCAGCCGCCAGGTGATTATTCACTACACGGGCTACTCGCTGGCGTCTTCACTTTCCGGGGCGCTTATCGGGACTTTGATGGGAGCCGGACTGGCCGGGGCAATGCTTGAATTGTACGCCGAGATATTCAACCTGCCCATGACCGTCAGCCGGGTCAACCCGGAATCTGTCCTCAGCGGGCTGGCCATAAGCCTGGCGGTGGGAGCGGTCTCCGGGCTGGCCGCCTCAAAGGGCGTGGTTTCAGTAAACCCGGCGGAATCCATGCGCCCCGAGCCTCCCAAAAAATCCGGCAGGATACTGCTGGAGAGGCTGCCGTTTCTCTGGAACCGGCTGGACTCCACCTGGAAGATGAGCCTCAGGACTGCCGCCCGCAACAAGGGGAGGTTCGCCCTCATGCTGGTGGGGGTGACATTTGCCGTGGGCCTCTTAGTGGTGGCGCTGTGTTCTTATGATTCAATAGACTATATAATCGACAAGCAGTTCTTCCGGGACCAGAAATACAACTATTTTGTCCGCTTCACTTCCCTGGTGAATGAAAGTGAGCTGCTGGACATCTCCAGGACCGAAGGGGTCCACAGGGTGGAGCCGGTTTTGGAAATACCGGTTAAATTACACCTGGGGGGCAAATCCCAGGAGGACACCCTGCAGGGCATCCCTGCCGGCTCGTCAATGAAGCTGCTGGAGGATAAAAGCGGGCGCCGCCTGCCGCTCGCAGAAGAGGGCATTCTGGTAAGCCAGAGGACGGCTGACAAGCTGGGTATAAGGACAGGGGACATGGTGGAGGTGGAGACTCTGCTGGGAACCGGGCCTTCACGCCGGGCCCTTGTGAAAGTGACCGGCATCAGCCAGCAGATGGCGGGAGGGGGCTCTTTTTCCAGCATTGAACAGGCCAACTCCATTTTACAGGAGAGACGCCTTGTCTCCGGGGCAATGCTGAAGGTTGACCCCGGCAAGTCGGAGGCGGTGGAAGAAAAGCTGAACGAGATGACCGGGATTTCATCCATTCTGAGCCGCCAGAAGGAGCTGGCCAACTTCAACAAGAACATGGAGGCGATGGTATACTCGGTGGGGATAATGGTTGCCTTTGCCATTGTGCTGGGGTTCGCCATAGTCTACAACTCGTCTGTGATAAGCTTTACCGAAAGGAAAAGAGAGCTGGCCTCGTTAAGGGTGATAGGGTTTACCCCGGGGGAGGTTTCAGCGCTGCTGCTGAAGGAAAATCTTCTGCAGTCTGCGCTGGGAGTGGCCGCCGGGCTGCCCTTCGGGAGGCTGATGGCCCAGGCTTACGTCAGCGCGGTAAGCACCGACCTTTTTACCATGAAGATTGTGGTTTACCCCACGACATACCTTCTGTCCGCCCTGGGCGGTTTGATCTTCATAGCGGTTGCCCACTCGCTGGCGGTCAGAGGGGTTAAAAAGCTGGACCTGGTGGATGTGTTGAAAAACAGGGACTAAACTGGAGGTCTGTCATGAAAAGAAGTAAGAAGATTTACCTGGGAGCAGGTATTCTGGCAGTGATGATTATCGCCGCGCTGGCGGCCAGGGGCGGAGGCGCCCCGGTGGAAACCGTCCAGGTGAAAAAGGGAGGCATTACCCGCTCGGTGAAGGAGACCGGCTACGTACAGCCCTCCACAAACCACGACCTTTACGCCTCCCAGGCGGCCAGGGTTATACAGGTCCCCGTTAAAACCGGACAGGCGGTCACAAAGGGCCAGGCCCTGGCGGTGCTGGAAAGCCTTGACTTAAGCATGCAGATAAACGACGCCCGGTGGCAGCTTTCCCAGGCCGGCTCCAATGCAAGCGCGGCCAGGGCCGCGCTGGAAAGGACCGGGCTGGAGCTGCGCGGCGCCGAGGATAATCTCTCCCGCGTTAAAGAGCTTTACAAAACCGGAGCGGTATCGCTGTCCGAGTACGAAAAGGCCTCCCTGCAGGTGGAAACTCTACGGCACAGCCTTAAGGAACACAACTCCCGGCTGGAAAGTGCCCTGTCCCAGGCCGAAGGGCTGGACCGCTCTCTTCAGCAGCTTTCAGCCAAGGAACGGCAGTTGGTGGTGGAAAGCCCGGTCAACGGCACCGTTCTTTCCCTGCCGGTGCAGGCCGGGCAGGTCCTGAGCCCGGGTGCCCTGATGGCCTCGGTTGCCGCCCCGGACAGCCTTGAGGTTAAAGCCGACATACTGAGTGACGACCTGGCCGAGGTCCGGGAAGGGCAAAGAGCGGTCATCACCGCCCCGGTGCTGGGGGGAAAAACACTGGAGGGGCGTGTAAAGCAGATATACCCCCGGGCCGAGGAAAAAACATCGGCCCTTGGGGTTGTCCAGAGGCGTGTGCCGGTTATCATCGCCCTGGAAGGCCCGGCCAGCCTGAAGCCCGGATACGAGGTGAAGGTGGTCATTGAGACAATGACCAGACAGGATGTGCCGGTGATCCCGAGGGAGTCCCTGCGCACCATGGCCGACGGACGCAAGGAGGCCATGGTGGTGGCAAACAGCCGTGTATCCCGCCGCCCGGTAAGCACCGGCATCGGAGACGGGGAGTTCATAGAAATAACCGCAGGCCTGGAGCCCGGCGAGGTGGTTGTAAGAGACGGAGGTCTTGACCTGCCGGACAAGTCTAAAGTGAAGCCGCAGCCGGCGCCGGGCACATAAGTTACTTAAGTCTCAAAGAAAAGCACCTCCTGTCATACTCTTACAGGAGGTGCTGACAGGCCCAAATTGCCAATTTCAAAGTTCCAAAGTCAAGTTATTATTGTTGATTATAAAAAAGCGTCGAAGGCTAAAAAAAGCTATCGACGCATAAAATTATTAATAATTAAAAAATAAAAACCGCTTTTCTAGTAATCTAATTGCAAGTTAATGATATAAACTTGCATAAGAAAAATTATAATAATCTTGACCATCATGTAGCGCATAATGTAAGTTCCGCTTCTATATAGCTGAGTTGTTACTTCTATTTCTGAGCAAGTTACATCCGCAGATGATTGTGACGTGGAAGTCACATAAAGTGTACCCGGAGTTAACGAAGACCAACCGCTTAATGTTAATGCATACGCCGCTGTTGGGAATGCAAATAATTTTGTGTAAATAGATTTATTGCCACAATGATTGATGGGTATTATTGGTAAACCTTCATTTATCTTTGATGTATTCACCTACCATTTCTTGGTTATAATAACATTGGCTCTTACCTGCCAGGAGGATAGGGCAATGTTGGAGAACAACCCGAGCGCCTGGCAGGGTTCTGCCGGGGATAGAGGGTGACCAATAGGTTGCCCCTATTCTTTTACCCTCTATCCTTGCCAGAACCAAAGCGGTAAACTCATATGTTTTATATTAACATTTCTGACCTCAATCTATCCTCAAAGAAAATGGCAAACTGCGAAATGCAGGTTTTCCACTCCCTTATTGGCATAGTCCACTGGCGCACCACCTCCTGCCATATTCTAGCAGAAAGTGCTTTTTTCATCAACAAAAAGTTAATAAGTTAGGGGACAGACCTAGCTATATATCTATAATCCTTAAAATATCAAAATCAAACTTGCTCAAGTGTTTTTTAACGGTTTCCATGAATTTAACCCGTACAGTTAGGCGGGGTTGCTTTACCATAATAATTCTTCGATAAGCTTTTTTCTGGTCAGCCAATCTCTTCCCTCAAGCGCTCCACCGCATTCAGCGATCTTTCAATGCGCTGGCCAATGGTCCCGTCAACAATAACCATCTTAATCAAGGGGTTGCTATCCAGCGCTTTTCTCGTTTCTTCGTCTATCTTTTGTTTGAGAGAGGCCATAATTATGTCATCGTTATCGTCAGGGATTCCCTCCAGAGAAGAATATATAACCAAGTCATACAGCTTTTGGCTGCATAACTTCCGATACATTTCGCCGGAGTTGGAGCCGTCGTCCAAACTGTACAGGCTCCAGTGCGCCAGAAAATCAAAGGTGGTTATGTCGGCAACAAAGGCTATTTTCTTTTGCTTCTGATAAAGCTGGCTCATCAACAGGGCAATCTGAAACTGCTTCGCGTTTATCCTGTCCCCAATAAAGTCCAGAGAGTCTTCTATGCCCCATACCCGGGCCAGGTTCTTGGCGTTGTCCTTGATCAAGGGCAATCCGTATCGACTGGAAATTTCAGTCGCTATATCCGTCTTGCCTGTGCCGAAAGGGCCGGCGATGCCTATTCTCATAATATTTAGCACCTCTTAACAATACGCATAACATCCTCGCGAAATTTGTATTTACCACACCCGGCAAGTCAGCGCAAGAGCTTTTTCATCACCATCTCCAGCTGGTCCGTGGTGAAGGGCTTGGTAATCCAGGCGGTGGCCCCGGCCTTGCGGGCTTCCTGGCTTCTGAAAACTAAACAAATGAGATTTATTTAGTTTTCTCTCCCGCCGACTTACGGGAGGCAGTGTCACAGGATTCAACTGCTGAGCTATGGACTTTCGTCCATATTCCGGGTGGATCGCCTTGCGGTTTGCCGCCGTCAGCTTGTGCCATACTGCACGGAAGGGGGTGTTACCCACCGCCTTGGTCGTGATTTGCGGCAACAGCCTTTTAAAAAGATCTCCACAAGGGTCGGGTCAAATTGTGTACCCGCACATCTCTTCAGCTCCTTCAGGGCTTCCTCGTGTGACATTGCGCTGCGGTAGGGGCGCTCCGACGTCATCGCATCGTAAGTGTCGACTATGGCCATGATGCGGCTCAAGAGATGGATCTGGTCTTCCTTCAGCCCCTGGAGGTAGCCCTGCCCATCCCACCGCTCGTGATGCTGGAGGATGAAAGGGGCAACCGGGGCCAACTCGCCGGAAGAAATGGCAATGCGGTACCCCACTTCGGGATGACGCTGGATTTCTTTCCTTTCCTCTTCCGTCAGGGGACCGGGCTTAAAGAGAATGTGATCCGGCACTCCCAGTTTGCCGATGTCGTGCATGTCCACCAGGAGGCGGAGATTGTCCATTTCTTCGCGCGAGAGCCCCACCGCCTCTCCCAGTATGCAGACAATCTCTTTCATCCGCTCTGTGTTGTGGAAGTCTTTCTCCTCCAGAGCCGCTTTGAGAGCACGGATCACTGCGCCCCGCGGGTCTTTTCCGCCGGCAAGCTTGTTAAGATACATCGCATCGTCTGCTTCTTTGTAGATTTCCCGCAGCGGACGCGAAGCATCTTTCGCCGTCGTCACGCCGACGGAGATGCTTAGGGGAAGACCAGTGTGCTGCGCGTTGTCCTTCTCAGCGGCCTCAACTATGCGCCTGACTACTTCTTCCGCCGTCTTCCGGTCTGTTTGAGGCAGTATTAGGGCAAACTCGTCACCGCCGATCCGGGCCACCACGTCAGACCCCCGAACGCAGCTCTCAATTACTTTGGCCGCACGGCGCAGGAGTTCGTCACCCTGATCGTGCCCCAGCATGTCGTTGACCACTTTTAAGCCGTCAAGATCGCAGATAACGAGGCTGACAGGAAAAGAGCGGCCCTTTTCCAATCGCCGCAGTTCTTCTTCGAAGAATGCACGGTTGTATAGTCCGGTGAGAGCGTCGTGGATACTGCAATACCTCAATTTCTCTTCCATCTTTTTGCGCTCGCTAATGTCCCGGATGCACTGGACCACCCCGAGGAGGTTTCCCTTGTCGTCATATACCGGGGCCGCAAGGGTCCAGAAGTGAAGCCCCCTGCCGCCGCAGGCACAAGGAGCAAAACCCTCGCCGACCAGAACATGGCCTTTCCTCTCAATTTTCTCGTACTCCTTCTCCCACTCCTTGCCATTGCCGAGCAGGATGTTTGCGCAGACGGGCCTCCGTTCACCATAAAACGGGACTGCGTATGCGTAATCACCCCGGCCCAGCATCTCCTCTTTCTTGACCCCCGCTATTTCTTCCATGGCGCGGTTCCACACGAGCACCCTTCCTTCGCGGTCGACAAAAAAAGTGGCATCCGGGAGGTAATCTACGATTCTTTCAAGAAAATCCATCTTTTCCGCCAACTTTTCCGGCGGGAGTTCACTGCCGGCACCGAGCAGGAATTCCAGAAATCTCCTGGCCCCTTCGGTTTTCTCCTCTGGAAGATCGTCCACCAGCCGGTGAAGTTCGTCCTTTTGCTGGCCCGAATTCACGCGATCCACCGTCCTTTTTGAACATCTTTTCCTTGAGCTTTTTCTTCTCCCGTTGAACCTCCTGCCCATAGCTGTCATCTAGGATTTTCACAGTGCAGCAATTTCTTCCTTTAGAGAAACGAAACACCGTAAGAGTTCCAGGGACGCCTCGGCCAGCTCTTCAGCCGCCTCAGCCCTTGCCTCCCTGACCAGAACGGCGCCGGCGGAGTGCACCAGCCGGTGGGGCTTGTCGACGGCTTTCCATGCGAGCAGATGCCCGAACTGCCTGCCACCCTCCCCGCTGTACCATCGCCCGAAGGCGCACTCGTTGTGGTCCGCTATTTTCGATCCGGAACCTGCTTTCTCCTCCGCGACATCAAGGAACCGGGCGTGGTCGAAAAGCCTGGCCGCCAGGGTATGGACGGCTGTTTCTTCTCCTGAAAGCCTGTTGAGAAGATCTTCCAGCACCAGTAGGGCAGCGTCCCGGATGTGAGCTGCGTTTGCCGAGCAGGCGCTGCCGAATCCGGTGATTTCGGCCATTCTCTGGCCTGCCTGGGCAAAACCCGCCGCAGTGGAAGTGATTTGCTGGGTGGCCTGGGTTATCTCATCCAGGGCCCTGGAGGCAGCTTTAACCCGTTCCATACTTTCCCGGACGCCCTTTGAAACGGATTCCACATGCCGGGCATATTCCCCGAAAGACCCCCTAATCTCGTTGCTACTGCGGGCTGCTGCTTCGGCCAGGTGGTTCATCTCGGCGGCGGCGTTCCTTACTGTGCCCACCGCCTCCTTGGTGTTTCCGGCCAGTTTTCCCACCTCCTGGGCCACCACGGCGAACCCCCGTCCATGTTCTCCCGCCCGGGCCACTTCAATGGCCGCGTTCAACGCCAGCAGGTTGGTATGAGCCATGATGAACCGGCCCACCGCCAGGCCGAAAAACAGGTCACCGGAGCTTTGATTTTGTGTGCCACCTTTTTTAGACATGGCTGCCCTTTCCGAAAAAAACACTTCGATTTTCACCGATCCTTTCCTCCGCGCGGATGCCCCTGCCTTTAGGCATGGGGAGGAAGCGCGGCGTGGGCGTTAGCCCACAATTTTTTCTTCTCATACTGCCAGCCGTCTGTTCGTTGCAGTAAACGCATATATTTCCAAGATATCCCCTGGCATATGCGCTTTCCGGTACCGTTTTTAATATCGAAAGATCCACTGGCTCGAACAGCTACCCGGCCAGTCCAACGACCGGCATATTTTCCGTTGGATACATCAGCTACCACTATGTCCCCAGTCTGAGAACCAAAATGAAGTTTCTTTCGTTCCCGGTGACTTACCGGAAAACCGTGGGCGTCTGTGTTGCACATCTTCCGAGTCCCCCGACCGACAGCCAACCAGATAACAGTATATTTCTGCTTACCAATTGGTCAACTTATTGACTGTGCTCATGGTTTGGTTGACCCGGGCGTTAAGAGACGCTGGCAACCAGGTTTCCCGGTAACCGTTATCCACAAAGTTTTTTGCCTCGTGACATGGCCGGCAGTAACGGCTGCCGTGTCTCGCGTTTTTACCGCAGGCGACGCACTTCTCCGGGTGCCGGTTGTTAAACCGGGGCTTACGATACCGGGTCTTGCGGTTGCGCCGGCCTCGACGTTGATTTCTCCGAGCGTCCAGCTTATCTTTAATGCCCGGCTTGTGGTGAATTTTCCCCAGCAAAACGGCCTTGGATTTTTCCGGTCCGTCCTCCAGGAGAACAGCGAACCCGGTGGTCTTGCTCCCCGGATCTAGCTTCAGCCGCAAAGGCTGTAGCTCGCTTTTCTCCACTGTCCTGTCCTTTAGCCGGATGGTGAAAGGGGCCATCTTATGTACCGCCGCCCTGCCGCGTTCCAGCAGCAATCGGGCACGTTTCTCGGTGCAGGGCATCAATGGCTTCTTGCGTTTGTCCAGTACAAATACCATTTAAAAAAACTCTCCTTTCGGAGACCCTTTTCGGGGCTTGTGACGCGCTTGGGCCGGACTCGCCCAAGCATCTCTCCTAGCCAATGTTAAGGAGGTTTTTACGCGCGGCACACTGCTCGCTGACACCCCCGCTCGCTGTTTAATGCCGCGCCACAGGGCATGGGACTGGAGAAGCATCCCGGAGTGTTTTTTAACCTTCCGTGCGCGGTGCGTGGTCAGCGGGCGCCCCCTCCCACGAAGCGTTTAAGCCCCGCCGTGCAAACGGCTCCAAAGAGCCTCCGGCGCTACCCTGGTCAATCGCGACTAAAGCCGTTTGTTGCAGGGTTCCCTGCATGCCTCCGACTTTAGTCGGGGGTGATTGACCACCTGAGCAAGCGGCTGGTCGACCTGGCCGTGGAATGGGGAGCGAAGGTTATCGTCTTCGAGAACCTCAGGCGCTTCAGGCCGGACAGGGAAAAACACGGCTCCAGGAAAATGCGCCAAAGAATCGCTTTCTGGCTGCACCGGAGGGTAATCAAGTACACCACTTACAAGGCGAAAGCACGAGGTATATTAATTGCCCTTATTCCCCCGAAAGACACCAGCAACCGGTGTTCGCTGTGCGGCTCGCTGGAAACTTCAACCCCGTTCTCTCCGGATTCCCGATCGCACAGGTGTTTTTAAAATTAAAAGGGCAGCCGATTAAAAGGGCCACCCTTCTTCACACCCATATCCTTTACATCCCAGGCAATGACAATTATGCTACTCTACATGAGTGAACCCTTAGTTGGCGGCACAATTTTTTTTAATAATTTATGCCTTGTCAACCTTTGTCCAGCCTGAGGTTATACATAATCTTTATATAATTACAATATATGAAATTACTGGCATAATTTGGGGGGGGGGGGGGGGGGGGGGGGGGGCGGGGGGGGGGGGGGGGGGGGGGGGGGGGGGGGGGGGGGGGGGGGGGGGGGGGGGGGGGGGGGGGGGGGGGGGGGGGGGG
>JBMOPC010000097.1:0-53731 GCA_049323915.1 Bacillota bacterium | reverse complement strand
TAGAGAGGGCGGCGGCGGAACACCTGTGGGAGCTGTCTGCGGCGGGAATGCTGTATTTTGCATATGGAACGGACCTGGAGCCGGAGGAGATGTACAGGAGAAACTGCCCGGGGAGCCGCTTCCTGTGCAAAGGCCGCCTGGAAGGCTTTGATCTGGCCTTTGACCGGTATATGGAGGAATGGCGGGGCACTGTGGCCAGTATAAAATATTCAGGCGGAGAGGGAAATGTCTGGGGGGTACTTTACAGCATAGGGGAAAAGGACTGGGACACTCTTGACAATATGGAAGTGACCCCCCTGCAAAGCAGGCGGGTGAGGGTGCCGGTCCGCACCTCCTTCGGCCTTTTCTGCGCCCAGTGCTACCAGTCGGTGCCGGGGGACAAAAGGCTTCCCTCGAAAGATTACATTGAAAGAATAATTAAAGGATCATACTTGTTCGGCCTTCCCGAAAAGTATGTCAAATATTTGAAATCACTGCCGGTTAATCAGTGCAAGGGGAATGTTTAATGCTAAATGCGATTAAAAAAAGTCTTTATGAAGATATAGTCAGTGCTGTTAATGCCTCCGGGCTGCCTTTTTACAGAGAGCCTCTTTTAGGCATCGCCGGGGCTGATAACAGGTACATGAGGCGGCTTAAAGAAATTGTCCATCCCGGACACCTTCTGCCGGAAGACATTTTGCCCGGTGCACGGTCAGTGGTGGCATATTATCTCCCGTTTAAGGAGCATATACCGGAAGAAAACAGAAAAGGCCGCAATGCTTCAAGACTCTGGGCCGAGGTGTATATACTCACCAATCAGCTTCTATCCGGTATCGCGGGCGCCATTAAAGAGAGGCTGTCCGGTGAGGGGTTTGACTGCGCCTGGGAAAAACCCACAAAACAGCTTGCTACCGGATGTGCCTGGAAAACGACCGGATATACCCGGATCTGGGATTGTGCGATGTCTGCGGAAAATGCGCCACAGGCCCGTGCTCCAGTCTTTGACCGGAATAACCAATGGGAAATGTTTGCGGCGTTATTCCCGGGCATCGCCCCGGGAATATTCATTTGCCCGGTGATCAAAGTCCCACCTTCCGTCCAGGTTTACCATGGCGGCAGACCCGGTGGGCTCCTCAACAAAGGAGTCGCCCACGGCAAAATCCTGGTCGATTTGATTCCTCCTGCGGATGTTTTTTTCAATCATTATTTCTTTTTTACGGGGGGTTTTTGCGTTTTTTGCCACAGGTATATTCCCTCCAGTAATAATATTGTTGTATACTTCACTTATATTTTTCCCTGTTTTTTTTCAATATAAATACCGGTTATTTACGGGAGACTAAATAAAAACGAGGAGGTAAAGACATGGCCATGGCCGAGGAAGTCTTAAAGGTTCAGGGAATGTCCTGCAACCACTGCAAAATGGCTGTTGAGAAGGCGGTCAAAAACCTGCCCGGCGTATCCGCGGCCGAAGTGGACCTTTCTGCGGGAACGGTGAGTGTTACATTCGATCCGGGGCTGGCAAACCTTGATAAAATAGCTGCCGCCATAGACAGGGCCGGGTACAAGGTGGGTGAATGAAATTGCCCTGGGGGCCGTAGCATATTTCAGAATTAGCTTTTAGAGTCGGAGGGCGCGTAATTTTGTTTGAACTCTCTATAAAAAGGAGATTTGCCGCCGCACACAGGCTGGAGGGCTACAGAGGCCAGTGTGCGGCGCTGCACGGCCATACCTGGACCGTGGAGGTTGTGGTTGAGGGTGAAAGGACCGATTCCTGCGGAATGTTGATTGATTTTAAGGTCCTTAAGGAAATGGTTGACGGTATAATTATTGAGCTTGACCATACCTGCCTCAACGATGTGGAGTATTTCGCCGGCGCAGGCGCGGCAATAAACCCAACAGCCGAGAATCTGGCGGTTTATGTTTTTAGCATGATTAAAGAAAAGCTTAAGGAAATTTCGCCGGACATAACGGTCCGTGGCGTCAGGATTTGGGAATCGCCTGACGCTTCGGCGTACTACCGGGGGGAGCAATAATTGTCCAGCATAGTTTTGCTTTCAGGGGGCCTGGACTCCACCGTTGCGTTAAGCCAGGCGCTTAGAGAGGGCGGGGTGAAACTCTGCCTCACCTTCGATTACGGGCAGAGGGCCCGTCTGAGGGAAATAGGGTCTTCAGCCCGGATCGCCGGTTTTTACAAAATAAAACACCGGGTGGTTGCACTGCCTTTTCTGAAGGAAATTACCAATACATCCCTGGTGAATACAGAGGAGACCGTTCCTGAGCCGGATGAGCCGGATCTGGACGACCCGGGGAAAATGGGCGGTACGGCAAGGTCGGTTTGGGTTCCCAACCGGAACGGCCTTTTTATAAACATAGCGGCAGCCTTTGCGGAATCCATGGGCTGCAGCCGTGTTGTAACAGGATTTAACGCCGAGGAGGCAAAGACATTCCCTGATAACAGCAGGGACTACCTGCTGGCCGCAAGCCGGGCACTGTCCTTTTCCACACTGAGCGGCGTCAGGGTGGTAAGCTATACCCAAATGCTTGACAAGGCTGATATAGTAAAGCTGGGCAAAAGGCTTGGCGCCCCGCTGGATCTTGTCTGGCCCTGTTATTCCGGCGGGGAAAAGATCTGCGGGAGCTGCGAGAGCTGTTTAAGATACATGAGGGCAATTAAAATTGCGGGTGATGTCGATGCATGAATATTTTCACGATAAAACAACCTGCTATACCGGCCATCAACTTTCCTCCCTCTGGGCCTACAGGAATTTCGGACTGCAGGGGGACAGCATAGTATCTTTCCGGGGGCCTTGCCGGGTTGAGCCGGAAGAGATGGTGGATGTTGAGGACGTGGTGGGGGGTTCCAGTATATTCGGTCCGGATATGCTTCATTTCATAGTGGAGCATTTTGGTGAAGAACTTGAAAAGGGAGTATTAAGGCAGAGGCTGTTGATAGCCATAATAAAGGATGTGATCGGCTGCCCGGGACTGGTGAGAAAGGGAGACGATCTGTACCTGGGCGAAGGCAAGCTGTCAATTTCCATAGCCACCGCCTCCCCGGTCTCCATAATGATGCACGCGGCGCTTAACGTGGTTTCCGAGGGTACGCCGGTAAAGGCCGCAGGGCTTTTTGACATGGGTTATAAAGAAGGAGACATTGCTGTTCTGGGAAAAAGAATATGCGGCTTATACGCGCAGGAAATGACATCGGTAAGGATGGCCTGCTGCAAGGTAAGAGGTGTGGTATAGTTTTGAAAGCCGGTGTCTGTGAAGTTTTTTCGTCCGTGCAGGGCGAGGGGCCCTATGTAGGTATGAGGCAAATATTCATCAGGTTTGCGGGATGCAATCTTTCCTGCCGGTATTGCGACACCCGGCATGACGGGAATGAAATGTGCAAGGTGGAGGTTGTCCCCGGGGGAAAAAGCTTTGTAGAATTGCCTAACCCGGTTTCCGCGGGCAAATTAATAAAAATAATCAAAGGCCGCTACCCTGTTGCGAGACACCACACGGTCAGCATAACCGGAGGGGAGCCGCTTTTGCAAGTGGAATTCCTAAAGAAACTGCTGCCGGGGATCAGGAGGGCCGGACTGAAAATATACCTGGAGACAAACGGCACCCTGCCGGGGGAACTGGCCAGGGTTATCAGCCTTGTTGATATTGTTTCAATGGATATAAAACTGCCTGGAACTTCTGGCTGCCCGCCAATGTGGGAGAATCACCGCCAGTTTTTGTGTGTTGCCCGTAAGGCCGGTGTATTTGTTAAAATAGTCATGGACGATAAAAGCGATATTTCGGAATACGACACGGCGCTGGACATAATGTGCGGGGAGGATGCCGGGATAACGCTGGTTATACAGCCGATGACATTAAATGGAAAATGCGCTCTGTCACCCGGACGGGCGCTTTATTTCCAGGCAATGGCGCTGGAGAGGTTAAAAGATGTAAGAATAATTCCCCAGACTCATATAATGATGGGCCAAATGTAAAAATGAGAAGTGAGAAGCGGGAGGGGTAGGAAGATTGGTTGACAGGGACAAAATAGAAAAAGCCGTGCGTATGATGCTGGAAGCTATCGGAGAGGATCCGGACAGGGAGGGACTGAAGGAGACCCCGTCCCGGGTGGCCCGGATGTATGAGGAAATCTTCTGCGGCTTATGGGAAGATCCCCACGCACACCTGCAAAAGATGTTTTCGGAAGAACACGAGGAAATGGTGCTGGTAAAGGATATCCCCATCTATTCCATGTGTGAGCACCACCTTCTGCCTTTTTTCGGCAAGGCTCATGTGGCTTACATCCCCAGAAGGGGAAATGTCACCGGACTTTCAAAGCTGGCCAGGGTTGTTGAAGGATTTGCCAAGAGGCCCCAGCTTCAGGAAAGGCTTACTTCCCAGATCGCTGACGCCATAATGAAAAAACTGGCCCCCCACGGGGTTCTGGTGGTGGTTGAGGCCGAGCACATGTGTATGACCTTAAGGGGTGTCCGGAAGCCCGGATCAAAGACAATAACCTCGGCGGTCAGGGGTTCCTTCCAAAAGAATGAAGTGACCAGGGCGGAAGCCCTGGCCCTTATCAAAGGTTAGGAGTGATCATTTTGAAGGAAGGCCCGGATCAAAAGGAAGATAAGCTGGAGGTTATAGCCACCAAATCATTCCCTCCATACAGCGACATGTACCGGGTGGTGGATTTTCTGAACAAAAGCCTGAAAGAAAAAAAGGTAATGTTCGGCCTCACAAAAGACCGTAAGAGCGGTATGATGACCATAACCATATACGAGGTTTAATAATTGAGAAGTGAGAGTAAAGCATAATGAGGGTACTGATCAGCAATGACGACGGCATATTCGCCGATGGGATAATCGCCCTGAGAGAGGCACTGGAAAAGGTCGACGGGATAGAGAAGATATACGTGGTGGCCCCGGACAGGGAAAGGAGCGCCATAGGCCACGGCATCACCATGCACAGGCCGCTAAGGGCCAAGGATATTAGCTATCCCGGCAGCAAATCCACCGGCTGGTCGGTGGACGGAACACCTGCGGACTGCGTGAAGCTGGCGCTGGAGGAGCTTCTGAAAGATCCGCCGGACATTGTGGTGTCGGGGATAAACCAGGGACAAAATCTGGGCACTGATGTGCTTTATTCAGGCACTGTCTCGGCAGCGGTGGAGGCAGTTATTTGCGGTTTCCCGGCAGTGGCGGTATCCCTCGCCAGCTTTAAGGACCACGATTTTTCAGCTGCGGCCGGTTTTACAGCCAGGCTTGTGCCGGTTGTGCAAAAGGAGGGGCTTCCCCGGGGCACGCTGTTAAATGTCAATGTCCCGCCGGGAAAACCGGCCGGGGTGAGGGTTGTCCGCCTGGGCAGCATGAAATATGTGAATATATTTGACAGGAGGACCGACCCCAGAGGGAGGGTTTATTACTGGATGGCAGGAGAGGTCCAGGAGCTTGAGGACAACTGCGAGGACACAGATATAGGCTCCAGCCGGCTGGGTTATATCACAATTACCCCGGTGCAGATAGATCTTACAAACCAGTGCGAGCTTGAAAGGATAAAGACATGGAGAATATAGTGCCCAGCAGGACTGGATTTAGGGTCAGAATCCAGAATTCAGAATAACTCAGGCATATTAAAGCCTTTCACCTCTTTATGATGAGCTTTATTTTTTTGACGTCGGCATCACTTATTCCGCCGATTATGTACAGCACCAAAAGGTAAGCCGACGCACCGCCGGCAAGGTAAAGAAAAAGTTCGGCCAGTCCCGGCTGCGCCGGTGAAATAAAGGTCTTCATCTGAAGCATCACCAGGGCCGCGCAAGTGGCTGAGATTACAGGCTTTATCACGCAGGAGGCCAGGCTGAGCCGCAGGCCGGTAAGCCTTTTCAGGTCCCTGTAGTTCAGCAGGGACATTATAATATAGGTGGATCCCATGGAAAGGGCGGTGCCCAGTATGCCAAAACCCGGTATGGAGGTAAGGTAGTAGATGCCGGTTATTTTTATAACAGAAGCCTTCAACAGGTTTTTGAAAGGTATTCCCGCCCTTCCCATGCCCTGCAGTATTCCGGTGGTGGTCTGCTGAAGGTACAGAAAAGGGCCGCTGAGCGCCAGTACAAAAAGCGCATCACCGGCTGCCCTGTAGCCGAAGAGAACCTGGCACAGATCATGGGGCAAAACGAAAAAAACGGCTGCCACGGGTGATCCCAAAAGAAGCGTTATTCGCAGGGCCTCTTCGATACGGCCTTGGACCAGATGAGGTCTTCCCTGGGCCATGGCGTCGCTTACAGCGGGGATGAGGGCTGTGGCCAGGGCGATGGTGACCACGCCGGGTGTGAAGAACAGCGCCTCTGCGATGCCGACAAACTGCCCGTAAGTTGCAGTGGCCTCGTTGAGAGACATCCCCGCCATCTGCAGTCTCCTGGGGATTAGCAGCGCGTCAAGGGACATCAGGGCGGTGGATACAAAGCGGGTAAGGGTGACAGGCACACCGAGGCTGTAAATCCTTCCCAGCAGAGGCGGAAAGTCTTCCAGTGGCCGGGGGGAGAGCTGAAAGCGCGGGCGCCTGGTAAGGTAAATATAAAGCATAAACAAGAAGCCAACCAGTTCACCGCAGACCACCCCCAGAGAGATGCCCACCGCAGCGTATTCCACTCCCCGCGGCAGCAGCAGCCAGGCTATACATAAGCCTGCTGTTACTCTCACCAGCTGTTCGGCGGCCTGGGTGACTGCCGTGGGGGCCATCCTCTGCAGTCCCTGAAAGAACCCCCTGAAGGCCGAACACGCCGACACAATCAGCACGCCGGGAATGAGTGTTACAAAGCAGAAATACACATTTGGGTTTGGAAAAATGTATTTAATAAGAAGGGGTGATCCGAAAAACAGAAGAAGGGTAAAAAAAAATGCACTGGCTATTATGAGGGAAAGTGAGATTTTAAAAACACGGTATGCCCCGGGAAGGTTGTCCACCGCCACTTCCCCGGCTACCAGCTTTGAAATGGCCACCGGTATTCCCATGGAGGCAATTACCAGCACCATAATATAGACGGGAAAAATCATGCTGAAAAGCCCAACGCCCTCGGGCTCGATAAGCCGCATCATCAGTATCTGGTAAATAAAGCCGACGCTCCTGTTAAATATGCCGGCCGCTACCAGAATGGCTGTGCCGTATATGAACGACTGGACGGACATGATCTCACCCCTGTGCTATATGTATGTACACAGGGTGACTTATATGTTATTATTTACCAGACTAACCCCTCAATATCAAACAACTTAAAAAAATAAAAACTAAAAGGATATTTTAATATCTCTGTGGAATATAAAATATTTGGTTGTGTGGAATTGCCGTATTTTTCCGTTTAACAGTCGCGGTGAATCGGCTCTTTAAAGAGCTGTTTTTTATGTTTAACCCATCCGGGTATAGAAATACTATGCACAGGTAACATTATTTACAAAAGGAGGCAAGGGACTTGAAAAGTTATCCGAGCGATAAGATTCGTAATATAGCTGTGGTTGCGCATGGTGGGGCGGGAAAGACCTCCCTGGTTGAGGCCATGCTGTTCAACACCGGAGCGATAAACAGGCTGGGAAGGGTGGAAGACGGCACCACCACAGCCGATTATCACCCTGAGGAGACAGGCCGGCAGATAACCGTACACACCAGCCTGGTTCCCTGCGAGTGGAACAACACCAAGCTGAATCTCTTGGATACCCCCGGCTATTCCGACTTCATAGGCGACGTAAAGGGCGCCATGAGGGTCGCCGACTGCGCCCTGTTTGTAGTTTCTGCGGTGGACGGGGTTGAGGTGCAGACCGAAATCATCTGGGATTTTGCCGATGACAAGACCATGCCCCGTATGGTTTTTATAAACAAAATGGACCGCGAAAACGCAAACTTCTATAAGGTGCTGGACGAGCTGAAGGAGACTTTTGCGGCCAATTTTGCTCCGGTGCAGCTTCCTATCGGCCAGGCCATGGATTTTACCGGGGTGGTTGACCTGCTTGAGCAGAAGGCATACAGCTTTAAAGACGGAAAGGTCCAGGAAATACCGGTCCCCGGCGATATGGCCGGCGCAATAGAGGAAAACAGGGAAAAGCTTGTGGAAGCGGCCGTTGAGGGCGACGACGAACTGATGATGAAATACCTGGAGGGAGAGGAGTTAACTCCCGAGGAAATAAAGGCGGGGCTTGCCGCAGGCGTGAAGGCCGGCAAGGTGGTGCCCGTGCTCTGCGGATCGGCCACCAAGAATATGGCCACTAAAAACCTGATGGATTTCATGACGGGATACCTGCCGGCGCCGGAGGTGGAACAGGGTAAGCCCTTCTCAGCCCTGGTGTTTAAGACCCTGGCCGACCCCTATGTGGGCAAGATGAACTTTATACGGGTGTACAGCGGCAAATTGAGGGGCGATATGGCAATATATAACGCCACCAAGGAAAAAGCCGAAAAAATCGGGCAGATATTGTTTACCAGGGGCAAAACGACGGCCCAGACCCAGGAGGTGCTGGCCGGAGACCTTGCCGTGCTTGTCAAGCTGCAGGATACCGACACCAGTGACACCCTTTGCGAAAAGGACAATCAGGTTATACTGGAGGGAATTGATTTCCCCAGGCCCACACTGTCGGTGGCCATTATTCCCAAGAGCAAGGGAGACGAGGATAAGCTCAGCAGCGCCATTGGCAAGATCCTGGAAGAGGACAAAACTCTGAGGGTCCAGAAAAATGTGGAAACAAAGCAGACCCTTGTCACCGGAATGGGTGAAATGCATCTGGATATAGTTATTGAGCGTCTGAAGCGCCGTTATGGTGTGGATATAGTCACAGACGAAGTTAAAGTGCCTTACAGGGAAACAATCCGATCCGAAGTAAAGGTGGAGGGCAAGCACAAGAAGCAGACAGGCGGCCACGGCCAGTACGGGCATGTCTGGCTCAGGCTTGAGCCCCACGGGGATGGCGAATTCATGTTTGCCGAGGAGGTTTTTGGAGGAGCCGTTCCCAAGAACTATTTCCCCGCCGTTGAAAAGGGTGTCCGGGAGGCCATGGTGGACGGCATACTGGCGGGCTACCCGGTAACCGGGATAAAGGCAGTGCTGGTTGACGGATCGTACCACCCTGTGGATTCCTCGGAGCTGGCATTCAAAATAGCGGCCTCCCTGGCTTTCAAAAAGGGCGCCCAGCAGGCCAAGCCGGTTCTTTTGGAGCCCATCATGAACGTGGAAGTCACCGTTCCGGAAAACTTCATGGGAGATATCATAAGCGACTTCAATACCAAGAGGGGCCGCATACTGGGGATGGAGCCGGGCGGCAAGCAAACCAAGGTTAAGGCCCAGGTCCCCCTGGCCGAGATGTACAGGTACGCCATTGACCTTAAGTCCATGACCCAGGGACGCGGGTCCTTCAATATGGAGTTTCTGGGTTACGAGGAAGTTCCGGGCAGGCTGTCCGACGACGTAATCAAGAAGGCCAAGGCTGCCGCAGAGGCCGAGAAATAAATTAATAAAAACCATTTGCAAAAAGGGTCTCCTGCCGGAGGCCCTTTTCTTATTCAAGCCCGAAGAAAAGGGGCACCCGGAGTATTGATGGCATAAAATAGAATATGCAATCGGTAATCTGGGTGGAAAAGCCCGTGCGTATATTTTAACGGGCAATGATTGATATTTAAGTTATCATGGGTAAGAAAGGGTGATCAAGAAGTGATTTATTTTGACAACGCCGCCACCGCCTGGCCCAAACCTCCCGGCGTGGTGGAGGCCATAAGCCGCTGTATAAATGATATGGGCGCCAATCCGGGAAGGGCCGGCCACAAGATGTCGGTCATGGCGGGAGAGATGGTGGACGGGGTAAGAAAAAAACTGGCCGGGCTTTTTAACATAGACCAGGGCCAATACGAAAGGATTGTTTTTACAATAAACGCCACCGGGGCTTTGAACCTGGCCATAAAAGGCTTCTTAAAAAACGGTGACCATGTCATTACCAGCTCCATGGAGCATAACTCGGTGGCCAGGCCGATAAATACTCTGGAGAAGAATGGGGTGCGGGTGACCAGGGTGCAGTGCGGCCCGGACGGAAGCCTGGGCCCGGATGATGTGCGCAGGGCTATACGCCCAGACACAAAGCTTATAGCTGTAACCCACGCCTCAAATGTTACGGGCACTGTTATGCCTGTGGAGGAAATAGGCAGGTTGGCAAAGGAGTCCGGCGCCGCATTTCTTGTTGACGCCGCCCAGTCAGCCGGATTGATAGATATTGACGTTAAAAAGATGAATATTGATTTACTGGCCTTTCCGGGGCACAAGAGCCTTCTGGGGCCCACCGGCACCGGAGGGCTGTATATTGGAGAGGGAGTGGTGCTGGAGACTTTGCTGGAGGGGGGGACCGGCAGTCAGTCCGAGCTGCCGGAAATGCCGGAAACCCTTCCGGAAAGGTACGAGGCCGGGACTTTAAATGCCGCCGGCATTGCTGGGCTTGGGGCGGGAATTGATTTCATCGTAAGCACCGGGATGGAAACCATACGCAAGCACGAGCTGGGACTCACCCAGCGGTTTATTGAAGGGGCATTAAAAATACCCGGACTTAAGATTTACGGCCCTCTGGACACTGAAAACCGCGCGCCGGTGGTTTCATTTCTGGTAGAAGGCCGAAAGTCGGCGGAGATAGGGGGGGTTTTGGATAAAAATTACGATGTGGCCTGCAGGGCCGGCCTGCACTGCGCCCCCGACGCGCACCGGACGCTGGGTACCTTCGAGCAAAAGCTGGTAAGGTTGAGTTTTTCCTTCTTCAATACAGAAAAAGAGATTGACAGCGTTCTGGGATTCTTGGATGAGATAGTGCGGAAGAACATAAAACTCCCGGAAAGCCAGGGAGGCTGCGGCTGTTAAATAGCCCCAAAGGCCGGAATTACAGGTCGGAATCCAGAATACAGAATACAGAAGTCAGGATGGAAATAACCTGCCCGTAAAAACTGTCACTGGGACCGACAGTAAAATAGGGAAAGAAACTCAGTGGCCGCAGGTTCCCCTGCGGCCACTATTCAGTATTCTGTCTCCTGTCTCCTGTCCACTGTATTCTCGACCCCCGATTTCCGGCTAGTCAGTTTTTACATTGGAATTGATCCATTCCGCAATGGCTTCAATGGTGGTTCCCGGTGTGAATACTTCCTGTGCCCAGCCGTTTTCCTTCAGTGCGGCTATGTCGTCGTCAGGTATGGTTCCTCCCCCGATGACCATTATGTCCTCGGCGCCGTTTTCCTTCAGCAGCTCGCATACTCTCGGGAAAATGGTCATGTGGGCGCCGGAAAGCACACTGAGTCCCACAATGTCAACATCTTCCTGTATGGCGGCTTCCACCACCTGCTCGGGGGTCTGGTGAAGCCCGGTGTAGACAACCTCCATACCGGAGTCCCGCAAGCCCCTTGCTATAACCCTGGCACCCCTGTCATGGCCGTCAAGGCCGGGTTTTGCTACCAGTACTCTTATTTTTCTGGCCATTATTTACACCTCACCGTTAAAAATGTTAGCAACTGGAAACGGCCGCTTCTAGAATATGGGTTTTTCTTTGTATTCCCCGAAAACCCCGCGGAACACCTGTATAATCTCACCCTCGGTGGCGTAAGCCCTGACACACTCCAATATATACGGTATCAGGTTGTCCGTCCATGAAGACGCCTTCCTTAAAGCGTCCAGGGCATCGCCCACCCGCAGGTTGTCTCTTTCGCTGCGGAGCTTTTGTAGCCTTGCAACCTGGTCCTTCTCTATCTGAGGGTCTATTTTCAAAATCTCAATGTCAGTTCTCTCGCTCTCGTTGACGAACGCGTTGACTCCCACCATTATCCTCTTCTTCTTGTCTACAGCCCTCTGGAACTGATAAGCCGCGTCTGCTATCTCCTGCTGGAAGAAGTTCTGGTCGATGGCTGCCAGCACTCCGCCCCGCCTTTCAATTTCCTGGAAGTATTTCTCGGCCTCTTCCTCCATTTTGTTGGTTAGCGCCTCTACAAAATATGATCCCGCCAGTGGGTCGATAACATTGGCCACGCCTGTTTCATAGGCCATTATCTGCTGGGTGCGGAGGGCGATCTGTACGGCCTTCTCGGTGGGAAGGGCCAGCACCTCATCCATTGAGTTGGTGTGCAGTGACTGGGTGCCCCCGAGAACTGCGGCCAGTGCCTCATAGGCGGTCCGCACTATGTTGTTTTCAGGCTGCTGGGCGGTCAGGCTGCAGCCTGCGGTCTGGGTGTGGAAGCGAAGCATCCGCGACTTGGGGCTTTTGGCGCCGTATCTTTCCTTCATGCGCCTGGCCCATATGCGTCTTGCCGCTCTGTACTTGGCTATTTCCTCGAAGAAATCGATATGGGCGTTGAAAAAGAAGGAGAGCCTGGGGGCGAAGTCGTCAACGTCCAGCCCGGCCGCCATTCCGGCCTCCACATAGGCGAAGCCGTCGGCCAGGGTAAAGGCCAGTTCCTGAGCGGCGGTGGACCCGGCCTCCCTTATATGGTAGCCGCTTATGCTGACGGTGTTCCATTTTGGGACATGCTTTGAAGCATACGCAAATATATCGGTTATAAGCCTCATGGAAGGCTCCGGTGGGAATATCCATGACTTCTGCGCGATGTATTCCTTCAGAATATCGTTTTGTATGGTGCCGGTCAGCTTTTCCGAGGGAACTCCCTGTTTTTCCCCAGTGGCTATATACATACACCATAATATTGAGGCCGGGGCGTTAATGGTCATGGATGTGCTTACCTTGTCGAGGGGTATGCCGCTGAACAGAGTTTCCATGTCCTGCAGGGAGTCAATGGCCACTCCCACGCGCCCAACTTCTCCGAAAGCACGGGGGTGGTCGCTGTCATAGCCCATGATGGTGGGCATGTCAAAGGCCACGCTTAAGCCCGTCTGTCCATTGGAAAGCAGGTATTTGTACCTTTCGTTGGACTCCCTGGCCGTGGCGAATCCGGCAAACTGTCGCATGGTCCAGAGCCTTCCGCGGTACATGTTTTCCTGTACACCCCTGGTGAAAGGGTATTGGCCCGGCATGCCCAGGTCCTTGTTATAATCGAATCCATCAATATCCAGTGGAGTGTAGAGGTCGTTCACGGGCAGTGAAGAAACGGTTTCAAAAGCAAAATCGCGGTCCTGCATTTTTTTCCGTGACTCCAGCCATGCCTCTTTATCTCTGGCAATTTCATCCATTTTTTGACTCATGCTCACATGCTCCTTCCCGGAAGCTAATTATTTTTTCAATCAGGGTGTCTGCCGCGGTATAGGGGTCTACCCGGCGGCTCAAAACATCGTTTAGTATTTCATCCATTTTTCCGTTGGACAGCACCCTGCCGAAAATATTTTCCATAACCTTGGTGTTCAGTATCTCCATAAGCTCAATCTTTAGTTTGTGCGCAGACTTCCCGGTGTTTTCCTCTTTTATTTTTACGGACCGGTGCTTTTTAAGATGGTCCCAAAGCAGGTCCATTCCCTCCCCGGTGAAGGTGGAAGTGGCCAAAACCGGAGGGCGCCAGGTCTTAACCAGCGGGCTTAAGTCCAGCATGTTTTCAATGTCGGTCTTCATCCTGGTGACATCGGCAATGTCGCACTTGTTTATAACAAATAAATCGGCTATTTCCATTATGCCGGCCTTTATAGTCTGTATGTGGTCACCTGCGCCGGGGGTGAGGACCACCACTGTGCTGTCGGCGTAGTGCATGATATCCAGCTCGGACTGCCCCACACCCACGGTTTCTATGATTATTACCCCGCAGCCGTATGCATCCAGTATCTTAACCACATCACGGGTTGCCCTGGAAAGCCCCCCAAGGCTGCCCCTGGTGCCCATACTGCGAATGAACACCCCTTTGTCAAGGGCGTGCTCCTGCATCCGTATCCTGTCTCCCAGAAGGGCCCCGCCGGAAAACGGGCTGCTGGGGTCTACGGCGATTACCCCCACCTTGTCCCCCTCCGACCTGACAAGCCCTATCAGCCTGTCAACCAGGGAGCTCTTGCCGGCCCCGGGGGATCCGGTGACTCCTATTACGTGGGCCTTTCCGGTATAGGGGTAGATCCTCCTGATAACTTCTTCCTTTTCGGGGTGGTCGTTCTCCACCAGGGTGATGAGTTTTGCGGCACTCCTCCGGTTGCCCTCCAAAAGCTTCTCAACATGATCCGTCATGATCCCACCCCTTTAGTATTCAATTCCTTCACGGGCCTCCACGCCCTGGTAAAAGGGGTGTTTCACCAGGTTAACTTCAGTCACCAGGTCCGCCGCCTCAATTATTTTTTCATGGGCATACCTGCCTGTAAACACCAGTTCCACATGGGGAGGTCTGAGATTAATCAGATCCATCACCTGCTCAATTTGAATCAGCTTATAATCAAGGGCTACGTTTATTTCATCCAGTATAACCAAATCGTAGCCGCCTCCGGTCAGCACTTCCCGGGCTCTTTCAACGCCCTTCCGGGCCATTTCGATATCTTCGGGGGACAGGTTTTCCCTTGATACGAAGGTTTCCAGGCCGTACTGCTCTATGGTCAGGCCCGGAAGGTATTTGGCCGCTGTGGAAAGCTCGCCGTAGTTGGAGCTTCCTTTCATAAACTGCAGTATTATAACTTTGTGTTCGTGGCCCACGGCCCTCATGGCAAGGCCAAGCGAGGCGGTGGTTTTACCCTTTCCGTTGCCGGTGTATACCTGCAGACAGCCTCTCCTCGATTTATTCATGCAAAACCTCCCTTCCTGTCACACAGTCATTCTTTCATTAAATTCTTGGCTATGACCAGACGCTGTATCTGGTTGGTGCCCTCGTAAATCTGGGTGATCTTGGCGTCCCTCATCATTCTTTCCACGGGATACTCTTTGCAGTAGCCGTATCCCCCCAGTATCTGAACGGCGTTGGTGGTGACATCCATGGCGGTGTCGGTGGCGTACATCTTGGCCATGGCTGCCTCTTTGGAGTGGGGGAGACCCATGTCCTTCAGCCTTGCCGCCCGGTACACAAGCATCCTTGCAGCGTCCACCCGGGTGGCCATATCAGCCAGCATAAACCCTATGGCCTGCTGTTCGATAATGGGTTTGCCGAACTGTACCCTCTGCCTGGCATACTCCAGCGCCACGTCCAGGGCTCCCTGGGCGATGCCCAGCCCCTGGGCGGCTATGCCAATGCGGCCCCCGTCCAAAAGGGCCATGGCCACCCGGAAGCCGTCTCCTTCCATACCGATAAGGTTTTCCCTGGGGACCATGGCGTTTTCAAATATCAGTTCGGTGGTATGGTCTCCATGCAGGCCCATCTTCTCTTCCTTTTTACCGATGGAGAACCCCGGCGTGTCATGGTCCACCAGAAGGCAGGTAATGCCCCGGGAGCCGCCGGATCCGGGTTCGGTCCGCACGAAGGTGACGTATACTCCCGCCGCCCCGCCGCTGGTTATAAATATTTTACTGCCATTAACAATGTAGTGGTCCCCGTCAAGTCTTGCCGAGGTGGTAAGGCTGGCCGCGTCCGACCCGGCGCCGGGCTCGGTCAGGGCGAAGGCGCCTATCATTTCTCCCGATGACAGCCTGGGGACATACTTCTTTTTTTGTTCCTCCGTCCCGAAAATCAATATGGGCATTGTGCCCACCGAGGTGTGCACGGCCAGTATGACTCCCGTGGACGCGCAGGCCCGCGAAATTTCTTCTATTGTAATAATGTAGGAGAGAAAATCGCAGCCCGCTCCACCCCACTCCTCCGGAATGGGAACCCCCATCAGTCCGAGTTCGGACATCTTTTTGATGTTTTCCCAGGGGTACTCATGGGTTTTGTCATAATAGGCAGCCCTGGGCGCGATTTCATTTTGTGCCAGCCGGCGCACCATATCCCGCATCATTTTTTGTTCCTCAGTCAGGTGTAGAGGCATGCTTATACTCCTTTACAGTATTTCTTTATGGTCGTAATTCAGAATTCAGACTCCCATGCCGCAAAGCGTGGCACCACTGGGCAATGAAAATCTGGGGCCGCATATAAGCCAGGATATGCTTCCATGTCGGGTGCGGTTTTCAGTCCGGGCTCACAGTCCTCCGGCCTGAAAGATCCTCCCCCCTACGTACACTTCAGCAAGGAATCCGGCATCCTTATTCTGGATTCTGAGTTCTGAGTCCTGAGTTCTATTTTCAGGGTAGAAGACCTCTGTGTGTGCTGGATTCCGGCTCCTGGGTTCTGGATGCCGACCCGCAATTCAGGCCTACAGGTCCATGTTATCCTACCCGTATCATCACCGCGTCTCCCTGGGCGGCCCCGCTGCATATGGCGGCTATTCCGATGCCGCCGCCCCGGCGGCGCAGCTGGCTGATGAGGGTCATCAATATCCTGGCGCCGCTGGCGCCTATGGGATGGCCGAAGGCCACGGCCCCGCCGCAGATGTTTATTCTTTCGTGGCTTATATTGGATATTTTGGCGCTTACCAGTGTAACTGCCGCAAAGGCTTCATTTATTTCAAAGAGGTCAACCCGGTCAGCGCTCATTCTTTTGACAGCCAGCAGTTTGTTGATGGAAAGCCCGGGCACCGTGGCTATATAGGATGCCTCCCGGGAAACCGAAGCATGTCCCAGTATGGTGGCAAGGGGGCGAATGCCGAGTTCCGCCGCTTTTTCCTCCGAGGCCACCACCAGCGCGCCGGCGCCGTCGTTTACGCCCGGGGCGTTGCCCGCCGTTACGGTGTTGTCGGGATCGAATATGGGAGGCAGCTTTCCAAGCGCCTCCAACGAGGTGTCCCGGCGGGGGCCTTCATCAATGGAAACCACAGCGGGCTGGCCTTTTTTCTGCGGCACCGGCACGGGAATAATCTCCTCATCGAGAAGTCCTTTCTCCTGGGCCGCAATTGCCATCTCGTGGCTTCTCAGGGCCCACTGGTCCTGTTCTTCACGGGAAATATCGTATTCCCTGGCAACCTTTCCACCGTGCACGGCCATATGTTTGTTGTGAAAGGCGCACCACAGCCCGTCGTGTATCATTAGGTCGGTGAATTTGTCGTCGCCCATGCGAAAGCCCCACCTGGCCCTGGCAAAATAAGGGGCGTTGCTCATGCTTTCCATGCCGCCGGCCACTATTAGCCCGGCGTCTTCCGCCCTTATAGCCTGGTCGGCCATGGTGACGCTTCGAAGGCCCGAGGCGCAAACCTTGTTGATGGTTTCCGACGGCACTTCCCAGGGCAGTCCTGCATATATGGCGGCCTGCCGGGAAGGTATCTGCCCCGCGCCTCCCTGCAGCACCATTCCCATTATCACGTTATCAACGGCATTTCCTTCAATTCCCGCTCTTTTAATAGTTTCCCTTATTACAATACCGCCCAGTTCAGTTGCCTTAAGGGCCGCCAGGCCCCCGCCCAGCCTGCCGAAGGGTGTCCGGCCAAAGCCCAGTATAACAGATCTTGCCACCAGCACCATCTCCTGAAACATTTTTTTGATCACATTTATTGATTAATTTTTTATAATATTCCTGCAATATTTGTGCCATTTTCATAACGGGTCAGGCCGGAACTCAGGGGGGTTTTGGCGGGGTTTTTACGATATTGCGCCCTGAAAAGCTGTAAACATTAGTTAACATATGTATGGTGTGTATAATCATTTACATTAATAAAATAGACGTCCTACCCCCACTGAAGCAAGGGGGCGCTCCCCCTTGGAACCCCCGTGTACAGGAAATTATTTAGATCAGTCCTTTATTTTTTTCTTCCAGAAAATATAGAATATCGGCCCCAGTCCCAAAAACCACCCGGCAAACAGCCCCCATACCAGTGTTTCACCCCAGGGCCTGCCCCTTTTACGGGCGTCCGCCATAACCCATATGGCAGATATTGCCATTATGGTCAGTATCGCTATATACACAATCTTTGCTAACAGCAGGCGGTTCAACGCATTTTCTCCTCTTGTCAGTGGTCTTTATTATAATTAGCCCAAAACAGCGGTAATGATACGCCTACATCACGTCCCATCTCTGGCAGCGGGCTCCCCATCTCCCGATAACCCTGTCCTCTTCATATATTTCGGCTATTTCGCAGTTGTTGGGGCAGCCGCTGCACTCAAAGCTGCTTGTCCGGTAGGGGAGGCCGGCGATTTTAAAGCCCCTGAATTTTGTCTGCCCGTTTTTTTCCACCTCTTCACGGGCAAGCTGGGCGGCCCCTATAGCTCCCATAACGCTGAAATGCCTGGGTATTACTATGGGAAGTTTGAGGTTCCTTTCAAAAGCCGCCTTTATTCCGGCGTTTGCCGCCACACCCCCCTGGAAAACCACCGGGGAGAGTATTTCCTTACCCTTGCCCACATTATTGAGGTAGTTTCTGACCAGGGCTTCGCACAGCCCGTTTATTATATCAGACAGCTTGTGGCCCATCTGCTGTTTGTGAATCATGTCGGACTCGGCGAAAACGGTGCACCTGCCGGCTATGCGGACAGGTGCCGTAGAGCTTAGGGCCAGTTCACCGAAATCTGCTATGGGTATATTCAGCCTTGCGGCCTGCTGGTCCAGGAACGACCCGGTGCCGGCGGCGCATACGGTGTTCATGGCAAAGTCGGTTACTATACCGTTGCGCATGATAATTATTTTTGAGTCCTGGCCACCTATTTCCAGTATGGTTTGTACGTCGGGCACGTACATTGAGGCGGCCACGGCGTGGGCTGTGATTTCATTTTTAATGACGTCCGCTCCTATCATCACCCCGGCCAGATACCTTCCACTCCCAGTGGTGCCGGACCCGCAAATTTCAATGCCCCCGGTAACGGAATCTGAAATCTCGGAAAGGCCGGCCAGTATTGCTTCCAGCGGCCTGCCCCGGGTCCTTATATAAAGGGCGGCCAGTACTTCTCCTGAATGATCCGCCACTACTATGTTGGTGCTGACGGAGCCAACGTCAATTCCCAGATATGCTTTCATTATCTTAAAACCTCAATGTCAAATTTTTAGCAGAACTTATAGAGAGAGGCGGATAATGGTTGTTGGTTTTAGTTATTAGCTGCTAAGCTGTAAGCTATATGCTATATGCTGTTAGCTATAAACAATACTTATTACCAATTCTTATCGCTTAACGCGTAACGCTTAATGCCTATTGCCCATGACCATTAATCCCCAATCCCCGCTCTTAGCCCGCTTCGGTCTGAGCATGCAGCGCGTCGGTTTTCTTCCGGCGCATAAGGTCTACAAAAGCTTCAAGGCGGGTGGACATTCCGGCCTTTCCTGTCTGTTCGTCCAGGAAGAATGTCAGCACGGGTATGTTGTGCTCGCGGCTTACCCTGGTCAGAATGGTCCTGGCCACTATTTCCGGTATGCACGTAAAAGGGGCCAGCTGTATAACGCCGTCGTAACCCTCCTTGGCATACAGCACAGTGTGGCCCACAGATTCCTGTCCGTGGCCTCCTATGCACAGTGGAATGTAAGGCATGGCGGCATCCTTGACCGAAACCGTCTCTTCGGTTTCCTTGACGGTGTTGTCCTTGGTCCAGCCTGTAAGGAACATTGAGCGGTGCACCTCAACCCCGAGATTGCCCAGGGTCTCTTCAATCTCAAGATTGCTGGCCGGCTCCAGCAGCACGTAAATCTCACCCACCATGCCGACTTTCAGTGTTTTTCTCTCGGCATCCTGGGGCACCGAGCTTATGGCCTTAAGGGCGGCATCGCCGGCTTCCCTTATTTCATTCATGGTATAGGCGCTGTCTATCCACTCCAGCACCTCACGGTAAACCTTTGTGGTGTATCCTCTGGTCAGCTCCCTGGGGCGCACCCTGTGGGTCATTTTCTCGACGTCGTCAAGGTATTTGAGCTTTTCCCAGCCTCTCTTTATGCATTCCCAGATAGCCCGGTAAGAAAGGCGGCTGGCATTGAGCCGGTTGACCTTGCGCAGGAAATCTATGGGGTGGCTCTTGGGCGCCTCAAACACAATTATGTCCACCGGGTAACCGATATTGTTGAGTATTTTCTTGTGCAGCTGTCCGTACAGTCCGGCCCGGCAGGGCCCGGACCCGCCGCTGGTTACAATTAATTCGGCTTCCATCATGCAGGTCTCCACATAAGTTCCGGTGAGTATCTTAAACGGCAGGCAGGCGAATTCGGGGGAATACCTGACCCCGTAGTCAAGTGTTTTCTTGTTGGGCCTTGGAGGTAAAATCACCTCATTGCCCAGGTCGTTCATCAACATTTTAAAAGTGCGGTATGATTCACCCATGCGGGGAAATGTCACCTTGGGCATTGATTTTTTTCAACCTCCTTTTTTCTTTTCACCATATCCACGAACGCCTCAAGGCGGGTTGATATGCCTGCGTCCCCGGTGTGCTCGTCAATGGTTATACTCATGAAAGGTATGTCAGGGTAGTCCTTTGATTTTATTTCCATCAGTTTGTCAACCATTGAGTCAGGCCCGCAGCCGAAGGCGGTCAGGTGAATTATGCCGTCAACACTGCCTTCATTGAAAAGGTGATAGGCCGAGTTCAAGGCCAGGTCGCTGAAGGTCCAGAACATCTTTTTCTCCAGTATGTTGGCCCTGGAAATTTTTCTGGGGGAAAGGTTTTCCATGGTGATAACCCTGACGCCCATTTTTTTCAGTTTTTTTACCAGGCCCACGCTGATAAACTGGTCGTGGACCTCGTAAGGATAGCCCAGAACGGCAAATGTCAAATCGCTTTTTTCATTTTGAGGGGCGCGAACCTTTTCCCCGCCTCTTAAAATAATTGACATTGCCTCGGGCGGGTGAAGCCCCTGCCTTAAAAGTGATTGGAAGCGACTTGCCGCTGCGGAGGCTTTAAGGTAGGCCCTGAAAATCTGCAGCTTTCCGAAGCCGAAAATACGTCCGATCTGAAGGTAGGATTTCCAGAGGGTCATAAACCCCTCCCTGGAGTCCATCTGCACATCAATTATCGGGGGCATTCCCGTCAGGCCGTGGCGGATCATGTCGGGCAGGCCCAAAAATTTGGGACAGTATATGGTTTTGCGATTCAGGCAGACGATACGGGGTATAAACAGATAGTCAACACTGTCCTTCAGGGATAATACATGCCCGAAGAAAAGTTTTATGGGAACACAAGCATCGGCCAAAGCCTCCCTGACTCCCTCGTCAAGCAGTCCCTTGGTTGTCTGCCCTGAAGTAACCACCTCTACGCCCAGCTCGGAAAAAAATGTTTGCCACATGGGAAAGTGAACATAATAAAAAAGCGAACTGGGTATACCTACTCGGGCTGCCAAACCATACAAACCCCCTTGGACTATACATATTTTGTCAAATAAATAATATACCGGTTTACACAGCAACATAAATTATTCTATAGCCACATATAAATTCCTCCAAAGCAAATATACTCACGGCGGACATTAAGACAAAGGCCCGCAAAAATTTTTGCGGCGGACTCAGGCCCCTGCCCCTGTTTTTACAGGCAGGAAATAATAGTGATTGTGTCGTAAATTACAATATATATTATTAGAAAATATTTCCGGAGGGTTAACATGGCACAAATAAATTTAAACCCCGCCCACGATAAGGCCCTGGAGGAGTTTGCCGGACTTGTGCCCGAGGAGGCCGCAAGAAGGGCGGCGGTTGAATACAACACAGAAACCGGTGTCTTTACCGTGCCTTTTTTAGGCGTCAAGTATCTTGTCACCTTTCCCGAGGGGAAGATAACCACCCGAGAGGGCGGGGAAGTCTCTTTAGCCTACAAGGTCTGCATACTTCACTATCTTGCCCACGCCAGCGACTGCTCTCCGACCGGAAGGCATATTACTTTTAAGGAGCTTCCCAACGGTTCCATTTATGTGGGGCCGTTCAACAACAGGGCCATCAGGCCCCTTGTGTCCATATTCGGAAAGAGGCCGGACCTGCTTGTTAAGGCCGCCGGAAAAATAAGCGGCACAGAGGAGGATATTGGCGACTGCGCGGTGACGATAAATGTTTTTCCCAAAATACCGATAACATTTGTAATCTGGGAGGGTGATGATGAATTTCCCCCCAGCGGCAACATTCTTTTCGACTCTTCGGCCCCATTGCACCTGGAAACAGAAGACTGCGCCCTGTTGCCGGGCCTGGCCATATTCTTTTTAAAAAAGCTGGCCGAAGAATAAGGAAAGGGGATATATGCATGGGATTGTCCGAGAAGGCTGTCTCCAAAGAAATGGTTTATAAAGGAAGGATTTTAAACCTGAGGGTTGATGAAGTCGTGCTGCCCAACGGCAAAACCGTCAGGAGGGAAGTGGTGGAGCACGGAGGGGCCGTGGCGGTGGTGGCGCTGGATGAAGACAACCATCTGCTGATGGTCAGGCAGTACAGATACCCGGTGGGCAGGGTGCTGCTGGAGGTGCCGGCGGGAATGATTGAAGAGGGGGAGGATCCGGCCGTTTGCGCCGCCAGGGAGCTGGCGGAGGAAACCGGCTGCCAGGCCCGGGAATTGAAGATGCTGTTCAGTTTCTATTCCACCCCCGGGTTTGCAACGGAAAAACTTTATGTTTTCCTGGCCAGGGATCTTAAATGCCTGGCCAGCCATCCTGATGAGGATGAGTTTATAGAAATAAACCGTGTTCCGCTGGACAGCGCGCTGGAAATGATCGACAGCGGGGAAATATGTGATGCCAAGTCCATTATAGGAATACTGGCGGCAAAAAGAGATATCGGGAGCAGGTAGCTATAAGATAGGCACATTATTTACAGAGTGCTTGCCGATGTCTATTTTGCCGCGGTTTACCCTGGCCGCTGCGGGGCCGTCAACCACAGAGGGCGAGCCGTCCGCCGCTATTGAGCCTATGCGCAGGGACAGAGGCTGAAGCCTCAGCGCAAAAACCTCGGACATCAGGTTTCCGCCGCAGCCGGCGTGCACGCTCCCTTTGCAGCTTCCAAGCACGTATATGCTTCCTTCGGAGATAACTTCAGCGCCGGGGTTTACATCCCCCATAACCACCACAGTGTGATTCGATTCCACCCTCTGCCCCGACCTCAGGGTCCGGTTGACCAAAAGGGCCTGCTCGCCGCCGGACTGCTGCTGCCTCAAGGGTATCACCCGGCTCTGCTTTCTTTTTGGGGCTGATTTTTGTTCTTCCCTTGCCGGGGAAGGGGGCCAGGCAACTTCCCCGGAAGGTATAAGCCCGTATTGACGGCATATGCCTTCCAGCTCGGGGATAAAACTGTGGTCCACGTCACATCCGGGGGCGTATACAGTAAATTTGGCCCCTTTAAAAAAACCACCGGATGTTTCCATTTTCATCTTCAGTTTATTCTTAATCTCGTCAATATCCCCGTCCGGGTTGAATATTATTACAAGCCCGTTTTTTGTGCCCTTTATGCTTACGGCTTCCTGGGACATGGCGGCCACCACTTTTCGCCAGTATTTTCACTCGCATTTATTCGATTTAACAACCCAGAATTCCTCTTTTATCTGATGTTATCTTCACAGGAAGACATCTGCATAAAAAGATCGGCTTTGCGGAAAGCTCAATTAATAAGCTGTCTACAGCAATTAATCTATCAAAAATACTCGGAATGAGGTGGAGGTATGTTTGACAGGCCACTCAAGGTGTTGCTGGTTTCCTCCGAAGTGGTGCCCTTTGCGAAAACAGGGGGGCTTGCGGATGTGGCCGGTTCTCTTCCGAAAGCCCTGGCCACAGTAGGTAATGATAACATGGGAAATGATGTCAGGGTGGCGATGCCCCATTACAAAGGCATTGAAGGCGGGCAGTACCGCATTGACTTCCCGGTTCAGTTCGGCGGCAGGACCGAGACCGCCATAATAAGGGAGTCCTCCATTGAGGCCCAGTTTAAAGGGGACCATAAAGCAGTGCCGGTTTATTTGGTGGATAATCATCACTATTTTTACCGGGATGGCATGTACATGTTTCGCGATGAGGCCGAAAGGTTTACCTTCTTCTGCAGGGCTCTTTTGGAAATGCTGCCCAGACTCAACTGGCAGCCGGACATTATTCACTGCAATGACTGGCAGAGCGGCCCCATTCCGTTCTTCCTCAAGACAAGGCACCATCAGGACCCTTTTTATTCCAGGATATCAACGGTGTTTACCGTGCACAACCTTCAGTACCAGGGCAATTTCCCCAAGGATGCGCTGGGGATTCTGGGTGTGGGGGAGGAGTATTTTGTCCCGGACAAATTGGAGTTTTACGGCGCGGTCAGCTACATGAAGATGGGGATCGCCTATGCCGACATTATAAATACCGTCAGCCGGACTTATGCATCGGAAATACAGCGGCCGGAACTGGGGGAAAGGATGGACGGGCTCTTGCGCAAGCGGTCCCATGATCTCTACGGGATTGTCAACGGCATAAACTACCACGAGTTCAATCCCAGAGAGGACCGCCGCATACACCGCAATTATGATCATGACAGCGTGGAGAACAAGAAGGAAAACAAGTATGCGCTGCAGAAGGAGATGGGGCTGCCCGTGAAAGACGTTCCTGTTATTGGCCTGGTCTCAAGGCTGGTAGACCAAAAAGGCCTTGACCTGATATCGGAAATAGCCGACGAGCTTATGCACCTTGAAATACAAATAGGGGTGCTGGGAGCCGGTGACAGGCATTACGAAAACATGTTCACGCAGCTAAAGGAAAAGTATCCGCAAAAAGTGGGCGTGTATATGGGCTACAATGCCATATTGGCCCAGAGGATTTACGCAGGGGCGGACATGTTTTTAATGCCTTCAAAATTCGAGCCCTGCGGGCTGGGCCAGCTCATAGCCATGAGATACGGCACCATTCCCATAGTGAGGGCTACCGGAGGACTGGCCGACACCGTCCATGACTACAACCCGGTGACCGGTTCGGGGAACGGCTTTGTGTTCTCTGAATATACGGGGCGGGCGCTGTACCATGCCATTGCCAGGGCCTTGAAAGTATATAGGGATGATCCCGGGCAGTGGCTGCGGCTGGTGAAAAACGCCATGGAGCTGGACTTTTCCTGGGCGCGGTCAGCGGTGGAATACCTGCAGCTATACCAGGAAGCCATAAGCAGACACCTGGAAAAGGCAAGGATAGCTTAAGACAGCCCACAAGGCAGGAATATCGGGACAGAATACTTGAATTCAGAAGCCGGAATCCAGATCAGGCATTCCCTATTCTATCTTCCGTATTCTGTCCTTTTGTATTCTGATGAGAGATTTTCACGACAATAGTATTTTCTTTGTCTCATTTTTTTAACATGTAAATTATAATGGACAGGAAAGCTGAGGTATAAAAACGCTATTATTGCCGGAAAAGGTAAAGGGTTTAACAAAAGTATACATTTATATTTCTGGCGGGGAGCCGCAGGACAAAAGTCCGGTGTTTAAGGCGGTTTCTTGGCGGCCTTTAGCTGGCAGGCAATTTGCATGTCATTATAATATTGATCGTTGACGTAATCCTGAAGAAGATAAATATTGAGTGTATTTCCTGATCTCTTCCAGCAAGCCGGTTTCATAATATATATAGAAAAGGCAAGCGGGAAAGGGATGGGGGTTGTGGAAGAGAATCAGGAGCCCGGCGGCAGAGAACCTGCTGCCGGTTTTTTTGAGATATAGGAAATTATGCTCCGAGGAATTCTGTGGATAATTTCCTATACACCGTCTGGGTATATCTTTGGTCGCTTCGGGGTTGCTTGCGGGCCGGGGGGGAGTGGTTTAACCCCGGCTGCATGATCTTCGGCTGTAACAGTCTCTAATCTCGGTCGCCAAAGGACTGACGCAACAGCCTGCGATAAATTCCGCGCGGACTTAACACTCCCCCCTCGCGTGCATGTCGCTAAAGGGTCGCCAAGACGCTGTAGTGCAGCTTGAAATGCAGGCTTCCAACTATTCTGAATTCTGGCTCCTGGATTCTGGATTCCAGTCGCCCGTAGAGCGATTTTGATCTTAGACATAGGAATGCTTGAAGGGAATTCTTAAGATGACTCCTGTCTTTGGTCTTTTATTATGCTGTGAAATGATCTATACTAAAAATGACTGATTGTTCAGTCATGTTGTGGAGATTATTGTATATAAATGTTTCCGTGACAGTACTTCGGACAATACAAAACACAGCGAATTGTTCTTTGTAAAAAAGGAAAATGCAAGGCAAAGGTATAATATAAATAACAGTCTGCCACAAAAAAAGCCGCAGCTTTGACAGCTTAAAATTTACCGGAGCCATCGTATTTGCGGCACTTGTGGTATAATATTTGCAATATAGCCATGTTAGCGGGTTTGTCAGCTTTTTATTTTGGGGTAATGGAGAAGAGGTTTAACAAGGAGGAGTCGCTGTGATTTTCAAGCTAAGTGAAGAGCAGGAGCTGTTGCGGAAAACAGTGCGTGATTTTGCGGAGTCCGAGATTGCTCCAAAGGCCGCGGAGATGGATGAGAAGGAAGAGTATGACATGACCCTGTGGGCAAAAATGGCGGAAATGGGCCTCACAGGTATACCCTTTCCCGATGATTACGAGGGAGCAGGCATGGACAACCTCAGCTATGCTGTTGCCGTTGAGGAGCTCAGCCGGGTTTGCGGGTCCAGCGGCGTACTGATTTCCGCCCATACATCCCTTTGCTTATGGCCGATTTATGCTTTTGGCACCGAGGATCAAAAGAAAAAATTCCTGGTACCACTTTGTAGCGGCGAGAAAGTGGGCGCCATGGGTCTCACAGAGCCTGCTGCCGGTTCGGATGCGGCTGCCTTGAAAACGACCGCCGTGAAAGACGGCGACGAATATGTGCTTAACGGCACCAAGATATTTATAACCAACGGATACATTGCCGAAACCTATGTAATTTTCGCCTATACGGATAAAAGCAAGGGGTCCAAGGGTATTTCGGCCTTCATAGTGGAAAAGGGAGCCCCCGGCTTTACCTTTGGAAAGAAAGAGCACAAGCTGGGCATCAGGGCTTCCTACACATATGAGCTTGTTTTTGAAAACTGCAGGATTCCCGCGGAGAACCTGCTGGGCCAGGAGGGCCAGGGATTCAAAATAGTCATGATGACCCTGGACGGCGGGCGTATAGGCATTGCCGCCCAGGCTCTCGGCATTGCCCAGGGCGCGTATGAACAGGCCGTTAACTACAGTAAAATAAGGGAACAGTTTGGAAAGCCCATTTCGGCAAACCAGGGGATACAGTGGATGCTGGCCGATATGGCCACCCAGATTGAGGCTGCCCGGCTGCTGGTATACAAGGCGGCATACCTGAAAGATACAAAACAGCCGTACTCAAAGGAGGCTGCTATGGCCAAGCTGTTTGCATCGGAGGCGGCCATGGCCGTAACCGTCAAGGCTGTGCAGATCTTCGGAGGCTACGGGTACACCAGGGAGTACCCGGTGGAGAGAATGATGCGCGATGCCAAGATAACAGAGATATATGAAGGCACCAGCGAGGTTCAGCGCATTGTTATAGCGGCCAATATCCTTAAGGGGTAAGGCGGTTAAAGAAGTAAGCTTTTTGGTTACCGGCAGTTAAATAAAGAATCAGTCAATAAAGCAGTTGCAAAGGAGGAACAGTATGAAAATCGTTGTTTGCATGAAGCAAACCTTTGACACCGAGGCGAAAATTGCCATTGACGCCAGTGGCAAAATCAACAAGCAGGGTGTCAGCCTGATCATGAACCCCTACGACGAGTTCGCCGTGGAGGAAGCATTGAGAATTAAGGAAAAGCTGGGCGGGGACGTAACGGTTGTGTCCGTCGGCGGCCCGGAGACGCAGGACGCGCTGCGGCAGGCGCTGGCAATGGGCGCGGACAAGGCCGTGCTTGTGGACCCCGGCGTGGACGAAGTTGATGAGTTTACCACCGCCACAATTCTCGCAAAGGCTATTTCGGGAATGTCTCCCGATGTGGTTTTGGGCGGTTTCAGGGCTATTGACGACGGCTCGGCCCAGGTGGCCGGCCGTGTTGCAGAAATAATGGGACTTCCTGTTGTCAACATGGTAGTAAAACTTGAGATTGCCGATGGAAAGGCTCTTGCCACCAGTGAGGTGGAAGGCGGCAGCCAGTCCGTGGAAGTTGCCCTGCCGGCGGTGTTGACCGCACAAAAGGGACTTAACGAGCCACGGTATCCTTCCATGAAGGGTATTATGCAGGCCAAGAAAAAGCCCATGGAAAAAATAGGCCTCGCCGACCTGGGATTGGATGCGCCACAGGTAGCGGCCAAGGTCAAGGCTTTAAGTTATTTCCTGCCCTCAGCAAGGGCTGCCGGAAAGATCATCCCCGGCGAGCCTGCGGATGCGGCCCGCGACCTTGCAAAGGCCCTGCGGGAAGAAGCAAAAGTTATTTAGTCAATAGCATTAGATAGGAGGGTTAAGGAAAATGGCAAAGGGAATTTGGGTTTATGTTGAGCAGCGTGACGGAAAAGTCAAGAAGGTAACATATGAACTTTTGAGCGCAGGCCGCAAGGTTGCCGACAGCCTTGGCGAAGAGCTTTGCGCAGTGCTGCCCGGCAAGGGGGTTGCCGGACTGGCCGCCGCCCTTGGGGAATACGGTGCCGACAAGGTTTTCGTGCTGGAAAGCGACGCCCTTGAAAAATATACAACCGACGGATATGCCAACGCAGTGGCCGAACTGGCCAGGCAGAACGAGCCCGCCGCCATTCTGATGGGCTGCACAGTGGCCGGCCGCGACCTGGCCGCCCAGGTTGCACAGAAGTTGGGAACCGGACTTATGACCGACTGCGTTGACATGGCCCTGGAAAGCGGCCAACTGGTATTTACCCGCCCGATATACGCCGGCAAGGCTTTCGTCAAGGCGGCATGCCCCGAGGCCAGGCCGGTTATGGCCACAATCCGCCCCAACGTGCTTGCCATCGAAGGGACCCAGCCCGGCCGCGCAGCCGAGGTTGTAGGCGCAGCCGCCAGTACCGGCGACATTCGCCAGGTCATTAAGGACATAGTGCTTCAGGTAAGCACAAGGCCGGAACTGACCGAGGCCGATGTTATCGTTTCCGGCGGACGCGGCATGAAAGGGCCGGAAAACTTCAAGCTGCTGGAAGACCTGGCCGATGCGCTGGGCGCAGCTGTGGGCGCATCCAGGGCTGCGGTTGACGCCGGCTGGAAATCGCACAGCTTCCAGGTGGGTCAAACCGGCAAGACGGTATCTCCCGTACTGTACATTGCCTGCGGGATTTCAGGGGCCATTCAGCACCTGGCGGGAATGAGCTCCTCAAAATGCATTGTTGCAATAAACAAGGACCCCGAGGCCAATATATTCAAGGTTGCGGATTATGGCATAGTGGGAGACCTGTTTGAGGTGGTCCCCCTGCTGACTGAGGAATTCAAGAAAATCATGGCGTAAATAGTGAAGGCGGCCCTTTCTGCAACGGAAGGGCTGCCGTTTCCATTTTGCCCCGGAAGCCCCATGCAATATTGCATGGCTTCCTTGCAAAGTTGCATCGGGCTAAATATTGAGGGCGGCGGAATACTGGAGGAGGAGGGTTATTAATGTCTGATCCGTTAATGATATTCGATGAAGTAAGAGACGTTATTGTCGCCAGCGGTGGCGATGAGATACAGATGTGCATGCAGTGCGGGCTTTGTTCCGGTTCGTGCCCCTGGGGCAGGATGGAAGAAAAGTCCGAGTTCAATATCCGGGAAATGTTCCATATGGGCAGGCTGGGATATGATGGATACGAGTCCGACGACTACCTTTTTGCCTGCACCACCTGTAACCAGTGTGCCGTAAAATGCCCCAGGGGCATTAAAATACCCAATGTGGTAAGGTCGATGCGCAGTGTAATAGCCGAAACCGGCGGTATACCGAAGAACCTTAAGGCCGTTCTTGGAAGCATTAACAGCCAGGGCAACCCCTGGTCCCAGGAAAAGGATGAAAGAACAGCCTGGACAAAGGGTTTTGATGTTCCCCTGTTTGCCGGGGAAACCGAATACCTTCTGTATGTATGCTGTACTTCCGCCTATGACGGCAGAAGCCAGAAAGTGGCCAGGTCTATAGTTGAACTGCTGAAGGCTGCGGGAGTAAGCTTCGGCATCATAGGCAACGAGGAAAAATGCTGCGGCGAGTCCGTCCGCAAGATAGGGGCGGAGGAAGAATTCGGCAGGCTGGCGGAATATAATATCAGCCTTTTCAGCAGCAAGGGAGTAAGGAAAATAATTACAACCTCGCCGCACTGCCTGTATACCTTTAAGAATGAGTATCCGGAGTTCGGCGCAGAATTTGAGGTTGTTCATTATACCGAACTGCTGCAAAAGCTTGTTGGTGAGGGCAAACTAAAATTCTCCAAGCCCGTGGCTCAGAAAGTAATTTATCATGAACCATGTTACCTTGGTAGACACAGCCGCGTGTTCGAAGCGCCAAGGGATTTGATGGGATCTGTTCCCGAAGTAGACATGGTGGAGTTCGGTGGAAACAAGGATTACAGCCTGTGCTGCAGCGGAGGCGGGGCGAGGATATGGATGGAGACCAAGGCCGGCCAGCGTTTCTCCGATGTCAAGGTGAAAGAGGCATCCGGGGCCGGCGCCCAGATAATAGCCACTGCCTGTCCTTATTGCATTGTCATGCTTGAAGACAGCCTCAAGAACCAGAACAAGGACGATGAAATGACAGTGAAAGATATTAGCGAGATATTGCAGGAGAGCCTGTAAGGCAACGTTAAGTCCCCGGGCGAAGGTTTTCCCGCCACTGACAATATTGTTGGCATCTAACTTGCAAGTGTATTTGTTCTGACTTGCTGGACGCCAATGGAGTTAGAATTGATATAAAATGGAAGAGTCCAGGAGCTATAGAAAATCTACCGGTATATTTTGTATAGCCCCTGGACTTGTTTATATATTGTAAAAAACCAGGAAGGGGAAGAAGGTTAAATGAAGGAAGCTGTCATGGTAAGTTGTGTAAGGACCGCTGTGGGGAAGTTCGGCGGGACGCTGAACGGAATTCCGGCGGTTGATCTGGGCGCCCTGGTGATCAAGGAGGCCCTTAACAGGGCGGGTGTTGGCGGCGAGCTGGTTGACGAGGTAATCATGGGCAATGTTCTTCAGGCCGGCCTGGGGCAAAACCCCGCCCGGCAGGCTTTGCTAAAAGCCGGCTTGCCGCAGGAAATTCCGGCATGGACGCTGAACATTGTCTGCGGATCAGGGCTTAAGGCGGTGGGAACGGCCGCCCAGCAGGTGTGGTCAGGGGACGCCGAAATAGTGGTGGCAGGCGGGATGGAGAACATGTCCATGGCCCCATATCTTATGGATAAAGCCAGATGGGGCATGAGGATGGGCGACGGAAAAATTGTTGACGCCATGATTAAGGACGGGCTCTGGTGCGCCTTTAACGATGTGCATATGGGGATTACCGCGGAGAATATCGCGGAAAAATACGGCATAACCAGGGAAGACCAGGATGTCTTCTCGGCGGCCAGCCAGGAAAAGGCCATTGCCGCCATTGACTCGGGCAGGTTCCGTGATGAAATAGTGCCGGTGGTTATACCTCAAAAGAAAGGCGAACCTGTGGTTTTTGACACCGATGAATTCCCCCGCCGGGGGACCACTGTGGAGGCGCTGTCCAAGCTGCCGCCCGCCTTTAAAAAGGGCGGAACGGTAACGGCCGGCAATGCCTCGGGGATCAACGACGGGGCTGCGGCCTTTGTGGTAATGTCTTCCGATAAGGCACGGGAGCTGGGATTGAAGCCCCTGTTTGTAATAAGGTCAACCGCCACCGCCGGGGTGGACCCGGCATACATGGGGCTGGGCCCCATCCCGTCCAGCAGGAAAGCCCTGGAGAAGGCCGGGCTGACCGTTGCCGACATTGATCTGATAGAGGCCAACGAAGCCTTTGCGGCCCAGGCCTGCGCCGTGGTGAAGCAATTGGAGATGCCGCAGGAGAAGGTGAATGTCAACGGGGGGGCGGTGGCCATAGGTCACCCCATAGGCGCCAGCGGGGGAAGGATACTTGTCACGCTGCTGCATGAGATGAAGAAAAGGGGCAGCAATTACGGGCTGGCCACACTTTGCATCGGCGGCGGCCAGGGCACGGCCCTGGTTGTGGAAAACATCAAGTAATAAGGGGAGGGAGAAGCATGGAAGTCAAAAAAATAATGGTTATCGGCGCCGGCCAGATGGGATCCGGTATCGCTCAGGTATCGGCTGTTGCCGGATACGGCGTTGTGCTCAACGACATAAAGGATGAATTTGTAAACAGGGGACTTGGGATAATACAGAAAAACCTGGCCAAGGATGTGGGAAAGGGCCGGATAACAGAAGAGCAAAAAGGTGAGATACTGTCCCGCATTACCCCGTCAACATCGCTGCAGGACGCCGCGGACTGCGATCTGGTGATAGAGGCGGCGATTGAGAACATGAGCATCAAGGCCAAGATATTCGGCGATCTTGACAGCATCTGTCCAGCCCATGCCATTCTGGCCTCAAACACCTCGTCACTGCCCATAACCGAGATCGCCGCCAGCACAAAAAGGCCGGAGAAGGTAATCGGCATGCACTTTATGAACCCGGTGCCGGTGATGAAGCTGGTGGAGGTCATAAGGGGACTGGCCACATCGGATGAAACATATGAAGTTATCAAGACTGCCAGCGAGAAAATGGGTAAAATACCGGTGGAGGTAAACGACGCGCCGGGATTTGTTTCCAACAGGGTCCTCCTCCCCATGATAAATGAGGCTATTTACTGTGTCTACGAAGGGGTGGCCACCCCCGAGGCCGTGGACCAGGTAATGAAGCTGGGAATGAACCACCCCATGGGCCCCCTGGCACTGGCCGACCTGATTGGCCTTGACACATGCCTTTACATCATGGAGGTGCTGCACAATGGGTTGGGAGACAGCAAGTACAGGCCCTGCCCGCTCCTGCGCAAGTATGTGGCGGCCGGATGGCTGGGAAGAAAGACCGGCCGCGGCTTTTACGCATATTAAATGACCGTTATTCAAAGATATAGGGGGGTTTTGCCGTGAGTTATGAAAATATTCTCCTGGAAAGGGAAGACAGCATAGCCGTAATTACCATCAACCGGCCCAAGGTTCTGAACGCGTTGAACGCCGACACCCTGAAAGAGCTTGAGGCCGCCTTTGACGAGGTTGAAAACGACGATCAGGTAAGGGTTGTTGTTTTAACCGGGGCCGGGGAAAAAGCCTTTGTGGCCGGGGCCGACATAGCCTTCATGAGCAGGCTGAACCCCATGGAGGCCGTTAAGTTCGCACGGATCGGGCAGAAGGTGTTCAGCAAGATTGAAAACCTTTCCAAGCCGGTTATAGCGGCCATTAACGGGTTTGCCCTGGGCGGGGGCAACGAGCTGGCCATGGCCTGCGACATAAGGGTAGCCTCGGAGAAGGCCCGGCTGGGGCAGCCGGAGGTGCAGCTTGGGCTCATCGCCGGCTTTGGCGGCACCCAGAGGCTTACCAGGCTGGTGAATCCCGGCCTGGCCAAGGAAATACTTTTCACAGCCGACCAGTACGATGCCGCCGCCGCTCTTAAAATGGGGTTGGTGAACCACGTGGTCCCGGCCGAGGAGCTTATGGCCTTCAGCAAGGCAATGGCCCGGAGGATTGCCGCCCGCGGACCGGTGGCGGTAAAGCTGACCAAGGAAGCAATCAACATGGGACTTGAAATGGACCTGGAAAAAGCCTTTGCCCTTGAGTCCGACCTATTCGGGCTGGTGTTCACCACAGAGGACCGGAGGGAAGGCATAGGAGCATTTCTTGAGAAAAGAAAACCTTCTTTTAACAATAAATAACATATTATAGAAAAAGCAGGGGCGGGTACTTTAACCCGCCCGAACTTTTTTTTGTGCGGGTTTAAATGGGTATTTTTCTGCCGGGAATAATAATGCAGGGGTGGTGAAATGCCATTGGTGACAGAGGGAAGTCTGTGCAGGCACTGCAGGCAGCCCGGAGTAAAAGCCGGCCGGACCGGTCTCGTATGCCACAGGTGCTATATAAAGCTTTTAAACATCGGTTACAGGAGAGGCGGTAAACCCATGGGCCCGGCACCAAAAAAATGAACATCAGCCTTATATGATCAGCCTATATTTTGGGGTTTCACCCATACGTTCATATTCTCGTAGCGCCCGCCTATATGGCAGTTGTTGATAAGAGTGCCGCTAAACTCATAGCCAAGCCGGTGGAAAACAAGGTTCATGCCGTATGATGAGGCCCGGGCAAGGCTGTACAGGCAGGTAATATCCCGGGAAAGGCACATTTTTTCAATGCTGATTAGAAGCAGGGTGTTCAGTCCCATACCCCTAAGTTCGGGGTCCGTGGCGCAATTGGTAAGCTCCGCACGGCCGCATTCCGGCTCTGTCTCGGCGGCCGCCACTGAGGCAAGCTTCCGGCCATTGTAAGCCACCATGAATATATTTCCTTTTTTCAATGAATTTTTAAGGTGTTCAGGGTCGAAAACCGGCGAGGGATAACTGGAAAACACCTTTTGAAACAGGCGGGACATGTTTTCACAGTCTTCTGCATCAGCAATGCGCAGAGTAAATCCGTACGGCAGATGTCCCTGCCACCCACTGGGCCTGGAAAGTATCTCCTTCAATATACTGCGTTCATCGGACAGTGTTCTTGAAAATGAACGGCGTTTAGAAATGTAAGCCGCCAGAAAGTGAGAGTCGTCACCGTTGAAGTATCCCGGGATAACCCCCTCTTTTTTAAAGCCGTTGCCGGTAAGTTTGTCGATATCGGCGTTTTTCACTGGCAGAATGATTTTCTCTACTCCGTGCTGCCTGGCCAGATCGACCAGGAATCCATGAAGGGCGGCAGGGTCGCCGTAATGGCCATGCGAAATTTTTTCAGGCAGGATGAAATATTTTCCTCAGGCACGCTGTTCCCATCTGCGATCGCTGCTATATAAAACTGGTCAGGCTGGGGCACAAAAAGTATTAACAAAATCGCCCTGCGGGCGACTGAATCCAGAATCCAGGAGCCAGAAGCCAGAATAATGGAAGCCAACATTTAAAGCTGCCTTGTAGCCTCTGGGCGACCCAATTGCGACATGATGGGGAAGTGGTTTAAGCCCGGGCGGAATTTATTGAATTACCGGATCAAAACAAAACCGTCCTGCGGGCGGTTGGAATCCGGGTGCCGGAAGCCTTTGGGGAAACCGCTTGACACCATAAGGAATAGTGTTTATACTTTAATTAGATGTTTATAAAAATATAAAAAGGTATAAATATATAAATGGTCAAAGGCAGGTGTTCTTTATCAACCTTGTTTTTAAAGCCATTTCAGACCCCAACAGGAGAAAGATACTGAAGCTGCTTCGCAAAAAAGACATGACCGCGGGAGAGATAGCCGATCATTTTTCAATCTCAAAGCCCAGTATTTCACATCACCTTAACATGCTCAAACAGGCTGACCTGGTCCAGGATGAAAGAAAGGGGCAGTTCATATTTTACTCGCTTAATTCCACCGTGTTCCAGGAGCTGATGAGCTGGGTTTACGACTTGATGGAAGTAAATGAAAGCGAGGAAAAGAACAATGAAAAAAAATAGCACTGCTAAATGGGGCTTTGGGGAGGAAATCAAAGGCGACTGGCCGGCTGTGACGCTGATAATACTGTCTTTTGTCACCGGGGCGCTGGTATACCCGTACCTGCCGGAACTGGTTCCAAGCCACTGGAACATACACGGCCAGGTGGATAATTACTCCTCAAGGTTCTGGGGAGCCTTTGCTCTGCCCATGCTTACTGCGGGAATATACCTGCTGATGGTTATTGTCCCCCGCTTTGACCCTAAAAAGGAGAACTATACAAGGTTCAAGGGGGCGTACAGGAGTATTAAAACAGGGTTTACTGTTTTTATGTTGTTTCTGTATGCCGTTATTCTGTTGAATTCCCTGGGGTACGGTGTTCCCGTGGACCGGTTTGTTATCACGGGGATAGGGGCATTGTTTATTATTATAGGCAACATTATGGGGCAGCTGAAGCATAATTACTTTGTGGGGGTGAAGACTCCGTGGACTATTGCCAGCGAGGAGGTGTGGCGCAGGACTCACCGCCTTTCAGGCCGTGTTTGGGTGGCGTCCGGGCTGGTGTCCTTTTTAACCGGGCTGTTTCTCGGGGGTGAGAGAGGCTTTGTGATTTTTGCTGCGGCCATTGCAGCCGCTGTAATAATACCTGTGGCTTACTCCTTTATAATATATAAAAAATCAGCGCACAATAAATAGTTTACGGCTAAACAGGGGGGCTCCAAGGGGTTGCCCCCAGTCCTTTTTTATTTTAATAAAGGGGATCGGATTATTTAAAACGAATATTTATTGTATAACCTTCAGTGGAGGCTGTATGTGATACAAGAGCGCGGACCTTTGATAAACCCGTACATAGCAATTCTTATGGCGGTTCTGGCGGCCGCCTTTTCCTCCATTTTTACCAAGCTTTCCACTGCGCCGCCCCTGGCTATAGCCTTTTACCGGCTTCTTTTCACGGTACTGATGATTGCTCCCCTGTCAATCAATAAAAAAGGGCTGAGGGAACTGGCGGGGATAGGCTCCAGGGACTTATTGATGGCGCTGCTGTCGGGTTTTTTTCTGGCAGCACATTTTGCGGTTTGGATAACTTCTTTGAGTTATACATCCATTTCCAGCTCAACGGTCCTGGTGACCATGCAGCCTCTTTTTGTGATCGCCGGGGGCATTCTGTTTCTGGGTGAAAAAATCAGGAGGGCGGGACTGGCCGGCGCCGCCCTCTCACTGGCAGGGAGCATGCTGATCGGTATAAATGATTTTAAAGTGGGAGGCATGGCGCTGTATGGCGACCTGCTCGCCTTTTCGGGGGCCGTCTTTGTGGCGGCCTATTTTTTAATCGGCAGAAATCTCAGGGGCAAGCTGTCTCTTTTTACATATGTATTCCTGGTTTACGGCACTTCTGCGGTGGTTTTGCTCTGCTTTAACCTTTTGGCGGGATCTCCGCTTTATCCCTATCCTGCGGCGGACTGGGTCTGGTTTGCCGCCCTGGCCCTGGTTCCAACCATATTCGGACATACGGTGTTTAACTGGGCTCTTAAGTATGTCAAGGCTGCAGTTGTTTCGGTAAGCGTGCTTGGTGAGCCGGTTGGCGCGACAATGCTGGCTTATTTTATTTTCGGGCAGGCGCCCACTGTTTTGCAGGTGGCTGGCGGGATCGTCATAATAACCGGGCTGTATATTTTTATAAGATCCTCTTTTAATGAGAGCGGGTAGTAATGGCAATTCAGGTATAAAAATGATTAGTATGAAAAAGTAATTTTAGGAGGATAAATTTATATTTTGTTGAACAAATAATTGTTGATCGTGTCAGGGGGAGGTGCGCATAAATACCCGGATTGCCTTGAGACTTAGGAAATTATGCTCCAGAGGGATTCTGTGGATAATTTCCTAAGCACGGGGGTTCCAAGGGGGCGTCCCCCTTGCTTCAGTAGGGGTAGGACGTCTATACCGTCCGAAGGGGCGGAGCCCCTTTATTTTAGAATTCAGTGAACATAAGGGAGGAAGAGAAAACATGAAAATTAAAAAATCACTGCCAATTATTCTTTTAATGGTCCTTGTCTCGGCTGCGCTGGTCCTGTCGGGATGCGGCGGGGACAAGAAGGAAACCGGCGCCAAGGCGGGCGGAGACACCATAAAGATAGGATTTTTGGGCGGCAAGACAGGCGGCCACGCCCATTACGGCATCGAGACATTAAAGGGCATGCAGATGGCTGTGGAAGCCATAAACAACTCCGGCGGACTGGTTGGCAAGAAAGTTGAGATTGTGGAGGGCGACCACGGCAGCAATTCGTCGGAGGCCGCAGCAGTCACCCAGAAGCTGGTCACACAGAAAGTGGCGGCTGTTATCGGTGACCCCACCACGGGAATCACCAAGCTGGCGGCGCCCATCTGCCAGCAGAACAAGGTGGTCCTCATGTCAGCCGGCGCAGTGGGCACCGGTGTGGTTGAGATAGGCGACTATATCTTCAGGGACACCCTGCTGGACGCCGTAGCGGCGCCTGCAGTAACCAAGTATCTGGCTGAGGAGCTGAAATGGAAAAAGGTAGCCCTGGTGACCACCACGGGCCTGGCCTACAGCGAGAGCCTGACCAAGCTGTTCAAGGACGCTCTGGCCAAGAACAGCATAGAGATAGTTGCCGAGTCCAGCATAATGGAGAAGGACACCAACTTCAGCGCCCAGGTTACAAACCTTAAAAGCAAGCAGTTTGACGGGGTTGTCTTCACCGGTTATTACACCGAGGGCGCACTCTTTATGAAGGAAATGAGAAAGCAGGGCCTCAAGCAGGTGATGGTCGGCGGCGACGGCCTGCTGGGCAAGGAACTGATGGGGCTTGGGGAAGCAGCGGTGGAGGGCAGCATGGTATACACCGGATTCGCCGTTGACCTTAAGAACGCCACCGGCGTGACCAAGGACTTTATCGAGAAGTATAAGTCCAAGAACAGCGGACAGCTTCCCGACATGTTTTCGGCCCAGGGCTACGACGCCGTCATGATGGTGGCTGACGCCATCAAGGCCGCAAACAGCGCCGACCCCGCCAAGTACCGTGAAAAGCTGGCCCAGACCAAGGACTGGAAGGGTGTTACCGGGACCATCACCCTTGACGCCAACCGCGAGCCCATCAAGAGCCCGGTATACCTGCTGGAAGTCAAGGATAAGCAGTTTGCCGTAAAATCGGTTATACCCATTAAAAAGTAGTCATGGCTGAAATTCATTAAACTGCAAGGGGCAGCCGTTACACCAACACTGTAGCGGCTGCGCCCGTTATTCAGGGAGGTTTCCCATGTATTTACAGCAACTGCTCAACGGTTTAACGCTGGGGACCACTTATGCGCTGATAGCTTTGGGGTACACCATGGTTTACGGAATTATTCAGCTTATTAACTTTGCCCACGGTGAGGTATACATGATAGGCGCCTTTGTGGGGCTTATCATGGTGACCGTGTACAAGGTGAACATACTGGTGGCCATGTTTACGGCCATGGCAGTCTGTGTCCCGCTGGCCATAATCATAGAGAGGACGGCATACAGGCCCTTGCGGAATTCCACAAGGCTGGCGCCTCTCATTTCGGCTATAGGAGTTTCGATATTCCTGCAGACGCTGGTAACCCTTATAGAGGGCCCCAATCCCAAGGGTTTTCCCCAGATTATTGAAGACACGGTTTATGTGCTGGGGCCGGTCCAGTTTTCCAAGGTGCAGATTGTAATACTGGTGCTGTCAGGTTTGCTTATGCTTCTGCTGCAGTATATTGTCAAGTACACCAAAATGGGAAAGGCCATGAGGGCCACCTCGGAGGATTATGAAACCGCCAATTTGATGGGCATCAACGTCAACAGGGTGATTTCCTTCACCTTTGCCATGGGCGCAGCGCTGGCCTCGGCCGGCGGAGTGCTGGTGGGGATGTATTTTAACTCCATTTACCCGCTTATGGGGATGACGGTGGGCCTGAAATCCTTTTGCGCGGCAGTGCTGGGGGGGATTGGCAGCATTCCGGGGGCCATGCTGGGCGGCATCTTTTTAGGGGTGGCCGAGGTCTTCGGTATTGCCATCGGCTTCGACACCTACCGGGATGCGATAGCTTTCGGGCTTTTGATACTGGTGCTTCTGTTCAAACCCACGGGGCTTATGGGAAAGCCCATTCAGAGGAAGGTATAGTATGGAATCGTTGATGGAAATATTTGCCAACCCTTATTACATTCAGGTGCTCACCATGCTGGGGATATATCTTGTGGCCGCCCTGGGGCTGAACCTGATAACAGGGGTGACCGGCCAGTTTTCATTCGGCCATGCAGCCTTTATGAGCATAGGAGCGTATTCGTCGGCACTGCTGACGCTGAACCTGCAGGCCCCGTTCTGGGCAAGCCTCCTGGCGGGCGGGGTGACGGCGGCGGCATGCGGGGCAATACTGGCCTTTCCCAGCATGCGGCTGACGGGTGACTATCTTGGGATAACCACCCTTGGTTTCGGAGAAATAGTCAGGGTGGTATTCATCAACATGGAAATCACCGGAGGTGCCCGGGGCCTGGCCGGAATACCCAGGCACACCGACTTTCTTACCGTGATAGTCATAGTGATACTGTCTGTCTGGGGGCTGTACAGGATAAACAACTCCAGGCTCGGCCGGGCTCTCCTGGCCATCAGGGAGGACGAAATAGCCGCCGAGTCCATGGGCATCAACGCTCTGTTTTATAAAGTTGAGTCCTTCGCCATAGGCACTTTCCTGGCCGGGATAAGCGGGGGGCTGTACGCGCACCTGCTGCAGTACATCAACCCGTCTGATTTTGGGTTTGCCAAGTCCTTTGAATTATTGAACTTCGTGGTTATCGGGGGGTTGGGCAGCATACCCGGCGCCATTTTGGGGACCGCCGTGCTGGGCCTGGCACCGGAGTTCCTGCGTTTTGTCAAGGAATACCGGATGCTTATCTACGGTGCGCTGATGGTGCTGATGATGATCTTCAGGCCCCATGGGATACTTGGTGGAGTTGACCTTGCCAGGGCCGTAAGAAAAATCCGCTCCAGGAAAAGACCGCCGGCAGCAGCTTCAGGAGGCGCCTGATTACTTTGCAGAATGCAAGATAACCGCAGACCGAGGTGTAAATAAATGCCGCCATTATTAAAGCTGGACAGCATTACAATTAACTTCGGCGGTCTAACCGCCGTTGATACAGTGAGTTTTGAAGTGGAAAGGGGCAAAATTTTTGCTCTCATCGGCCCCAACGGGGCCGGCAAAAGCACAGTTTTCAACATTATATCAGGGATATACAGCCCCACGTCGGGCAAAGTGTGTTTTAACGGGCGGGATATAACAGGGCTGAAGCCCCACCTGATCACCGACCTGGGCATAGCCCGCACATTCCAGAACATCCGGCTGTTCAAAAATATGACTGTTTTGGATAACGTCAGGATCGGCTGCCATACCAGGAGCAAATCCGGCTTTATCGGCGCCGTGACCAGTTTGAAGTGGGTAAGAGAAGAAGAGAAGGCCGTTATAAAGCGCTCGGAAGAGGTGCTGGCAGTGGTGGGGCTGCTGGACAGAAAGGAAGAGATTTCAAAAAACCTTTCCTACGGGGACCAGAGAAAGCTTGAGATCGCAAGGGCGCTGGCCTCCTCCCCGGAACTCTTGCTGCTGGACGAGCCGGCAGCCGGAATGAATGCCAATGAAAAGCTGGGGCTGATGGAGATGGTAAACTCAATCCGGCGGATGGGAATAACCATACTGCTGGTGGAGCATGACATGAAGTTTGTAATGGGAATTTCCGACTATGTCATAGTGTTGGATTACGGCCAGATGATCTCTTCCGGGACACCCGAGGAGGTGCAGAATGACCCTGTGGTCATCGACGCCTACCTGGGAAAGGAGGCGGGTTAAAAATAGCTCTTCTGGAAGTTGATAACCTGCAGGTATCCTATGGGGGAATCAAGGCCCTTAAAGGCATATCTTTTAAAGTGGACGAAGGTGAGGTTGTGGCCTTGATCGGGGCCAACGGCGCGGGAAAGAGCACAACACTGCGGACTATCAGCGGGCTGGTGAGATCCGGCGGCGGGACGGTAAGCTTTAACGGAAGCGTTATCAGCAGGGTGCCGTCGTACCGGATTGTTGAGCTGGGGGTTTCCCAGGTTCCGGAAGGAAGGCGCGTGTTCACCCGGCTTACGGTTATGGAAAATCTGGAGATGGGGGCCTATACCAGAAAAGACGGGCAGATCAAGGAGGCCATCAGGGAGATTTTCGGGTGGTTCCCCAGGCTTGAAGAAAGGAAGGGCCAGCTGGCCGGGACTTTGAGCGGCGGGGAGCAGCAGATGCTGGCCATAGGCAGGGCGCTTATGTCCAGGCCCAAGCTTTTGCTGATGGACGAGCCCTCAATGGGTCTTGCCCCGATGCTGGTTAAAGAGATATTTTCAATAGTGACAAGGATAAACAATGCCGGAACAACCATACTTCTGGTGGAGCAGAACGCCACCATGGCGCTGTCGGTATCCAGCAGGGCCTACGTTTTGGAAACCGGTGAGATAGTGATCTCCGGGGGCGCTGCCGAGCTGGCTGACAACCCGGCCATAAGAAAGGCGTATCTGGGGATGAGCTAGCTTTGGAGGCCAACGTTGCCCGGTGGATCATCTTTATCAATTGTGATTTCTGCGATAAAAGGTCATATCTTTGATCGGTGAGAATCCGGTAATACTTGTGGCCGGCGGGGATGGCGGCATTGCCGGTGTGGTAACGGGGGAGGGCCTGGCTGAAAAGATATACAGCCGGTGGCAAAAGAGCCAGGCCGTACTTGACGCCGTGCTCAGCCACGCCAGTGAGGCGGTTTGTGTTATAAACCGCCGGGAAGAGGAAAAATACCGCTTTATATAAACGGCTGTGAGATTAAAACCGGCCGGGAGATAAAGTCCACAAATCCAAACAGGCCGGCAGAGGTGATAGGTGTGGTGTCGGCCGCCGGAATTCCGGAAGCCGGCCAAGCTGTGGCTGCGGCCAAAAAGGCCTTCGATTCGTGGCGGGATACAGACCCCCGCCTGAGGGCCGGATACCTTTTCAGGGCGGCCTTGGTGGCAAGGGAATTGAGGCTGGAACTGGCTGCCCTCCAGGTGTATGAAGTGGGTAAAAACTGGAGCGAGGCCGATGCAGATAATGTCATACATTGTTCAGGGCAAAAAAGAGGGCAGGGTGCTGGTTTACCGGGAAGTGCCCGGCATGGAGGGCCACTATGTGCCTCTGACCATATTTGAGGGGATAGAGCCGGTGCCCCGGGTGGTCACCGAAAACACCATGCGCCGGGGGTTTGCACCTGTAGAGGAAGGGGATTTATAGAAAGAGTGGGGAAAATAACATTGAGGCTTGATGTGCGGGAGAAATTGATGTAAATTAAGAAGCGGTGAGGTTTAGTGAAAAAAACATACATTGTGACGGCCGCGGTTATAATCGAAGGGGACAGGGTGCTGATCACACAGAGAAAAGAAAACTCAAACCAGGGCCTTAAGTGGGAGTTTCCGGGCGGCAAGATTGAGCAAGGGGAAGATCCCGAGCATTGCGTGGTCAGGGAAATAAAGGAAGAACTCGATATATACATAGAGGTAAGGGACATTTTCAAGGTGGTGATGCACGGGTATGAAGACCGGTATGTGTTGCTGCTGGCTTATTTATGCAGTCATGCCGGGGGTGACCCGGCTCCCCTGGGATGCAATAAAATTTTATGGGTGCCTGTGCAAAGACTGCTGGACTATGACCTGGCAGAGGCCGATGTGCCCATAGCAAAAAAACTGCAGGAGGTTTGCCTTGATAAATAATCGGCCGCAGGCAAAGATAACGGTTTGTGGGCGCGTATGAAAGTTTTGACGGCTACCTTTTTGTGGACATGAATCCGAGGGAGAAGGCAACTATCCCCACCATTACAAGTAAAGCGATGAAATAAAATGTTTTAGCTGTAACCACTGCAAAACCTCTCTTGTTTTCAGTTATCGGGATTAACCATTTCCGACACCAGTTTAAGCACGCTTACGGTGTGCGTCACCAGTATTTCATAAAGCAGGAGGGGCAGCACTTCCTGCAGGGAAGGGCCGATTTCACCCGCCGAAACCTTCTTTTGTATCGCTTCCCCTGCTTTGTTAAGGGCGTTGTTGACCAGGTGGTAAATCTGGTCCTGGTTGTCCTTTATAAATGTGTCAATGTCGATATGATCTTTCATTTTACGGTTCTCCATTTTTTTATAGCTTGTACATATAGAATACTCTTAAAGAATGGATGTGTCCACCAAGCGCAGCGATAAAATTATTGATAAAATTAATTTAAATGAACGACAGTTTTCCGGATAGGGCCAGGGAAGCCAGGACATACATGGCGTGGGACCAGTTGAGCGGCAAAACCCATGCCGGGCCGCCGGCGTGGCGGTGTGCCTGCTCGGGCAGCAGGCCTGTGGGTGAAGAATTGGCCCAGGCCCAGTTTATATATTCAAGTGCCGACTCTTTATCACCGGCCAGGGATCGGTATATAGACATCCAAAGAGTAATCAGCACCCATGGATTCCCCCCGGCGTAGGAGTCCCCCTGGTAGCGGTGGATGCCCCCCACCTGCCTGTTGAGGAGGGCTCGCTCGATGCTGTCAGCCGCCGACTGCATGCGCGGGTCGGTGGCGGGAATGACCCCAAACGGATAACAAAGCCCCAGGACCGCTGCGTCCACCCTGTCGTCCACCGGTACGGCGTGGTATGTGCAGGAAGTCCCGGGAACGGGAAGAATCGAAGCTTCTGTGCCGTTTTCGACGGCCCTGTGGTAGTCCCACTGGCTGACCTTTTTATTTACAGACCTGGCGAAAGCGCCCCTGTCATCCAGCCACTGAAGTTTCAATATGCTTTCCCTCAGTGTTTCGGCGGCATCATCCCAGATGCTGCGGGAATTGCCGTCACCCATGGCTGAGGCCAGGCCCGCCGCGCCTTTAAGCCCGCCGTAAACAGCGGCCGAGGAATATGTGCTTTGGGCGAACTCATCTTCCCAAATGTCCATTGTGGGTATCTGCAGGCCGTTTTCCCACCTGTTATTGACAAGATAACAAGCCCCGGAATAAACCGAGGGCCAGATATGATTGAGGAATTCTCTGTCTCCGGTGAGGCTGAAATGGTGGTGATATCCCCATAAGACAGCTCCGGTCTGGTCGATTTGCCCCCCCCAGGTGGGAGCCCAGTTTCCATTCATAAAATAACGCTGGTGCCAGCTGCCGTCAGTTTTTTGAACCCTGGCGGCGTATTTGTAAAAAGCTTCGGCCTCATGGTGGCAGCCGGCCTCGTCAAGGGCCAGCGCCACGAACATGCCGTCCCTGGGCCAGCAGTACCCGTAGCCGCCTGACGCAATGTAGTGCGAGTCGAATTCCGGGGCTGCCACCGATCCCCCGCTGCTCCGGTCGGACATAATCTTCATTGCCAGGAGAGATCGTTTAAACAGGGGGGTGTCCGGATGATCCTTTCCTTCCTGCGGGCTGATCCAGGCTTTCCAGTAGCGGGACGCTGTCTCGCCGGGATTTGTTTCTTTTTGCGATAACTGGTTCATAAGGTCTGTAAGTGATCCCTCGCTGTGGGCGGCTGCTATGGCCAGGGTTGCACAGGCGCTTCCTCCCGGCTCAATGTCTCCAAGTCTCCAGCCCAGCGCACCTGCCCCCGACTTGATGTTGTCGGGCCCTCCCCAGAATTCACCCCTGCCCGCGCTTTCTATGGGGTCGGAAGGGCTGTTTCTGCGGCCGCAGTGAAATCCGTAGGGCTCCCTGCCCAGGCACCTGACCCCCAGGAATACATCACGCCGGTACTGTACCAGCGCTCCCAGGTCAGGCAGGTAATACATCCCGTCATAAATCCCGGACTCCTCTATGCTGAAGGAGCAATAAGCTATCAGATTGAAATTGCGGGCGAAACCGCCATTGTTTGCAATGCGGTAAACCCTTAACAGTATGTCGCTTTCGGGCAGTACGAGGTCTTCCTGTTGTATTTCGACTTTAATCCGGGGGTTTGTAATTGCCGTTACCAGTATATTGGTATCTTCCACATAAAACTGGCGGTATGCCGGATCGCCCTCGTCCAGCCACCAGACCGGCTCACCATGCGCCTGCAGGCCTGTCTTGAATATTCCCATGTGCTGGCCGTAATCAATGTTGGGCCAGAATAATCTGTGCAGTGCCCCGTTCTCTCTGATGCTGCAAAGCATTCTCCCGTTGCCTGCGATGCCTCCGGGCAGAACAGGCTCAATAAAATCGCACAATTTAGCACCCTCCGTAATTTGAGCGGGTATATATAGTATTATATATAAAACGTCGGGATTTGGTAATACCGGATTGACTGTGTCAGTGCAGCATCCTGTTCAGTGCTTTACCACTGGGGGTGAATCTGGTGTGCAGTATTTCCTTTGCCCTTTCACTGAGGGGGCTGCCCAAAAAGTCCTTATAAAGCCGCTTTACGGCGGGATTCTCGTGGGCTCTGCGGAACTTCCTGCCTGCGTCAATGCGGTAGAGGGCCTGGGTCCTCTTCGTTTTTGCCTCGGCCAGTGCCTCCTTTCTGCTCACGGCCCCCAGTATGGGCTGGCCCCCGCCCCCGATGCATCCTCCTGGGCAGGCCATTATCTCCACGAAGTGACAGTGCTCCCCGGCCTTGATTCTTTCCAGGAGCTTCCTGGCGTTCCTGGTGCCGTGCGCCACGGCTATCACGATCTCCCGGCCCCTGACATTCACTCTGGCCTCTTTTATTCCCCGCATGCCTCTGACATCTTTAAACTCTATTACTGCGTCCTCCTGCCCTCCGGTAAGGGCCAGGGCTGTTCTGACGGCGGCCTCGGTGACCCCTCCCGAAGCGGCAAATAACGCCCCGGCGCCGGTGGAAAGCCCCAGCGGCCGGTCAAAATCCTCGTTGGGCAACATGTCAAACCTTATCCCGGCGGTTCTGATCATTCTGGCCAGTTCCCTGGTGGTAAGCACATAATCCACATCCCGGCTTCCTCTGGTGACCAGCTCCTGCCTGGCCGCTTCAAATTTTTTGGCGGTGCAGGGCATTATGGCCACCACCACCATCTTTCTGGGGTCCATTTTCTCCTTTTCGGCCAGGTATGTCTTTACCAGGGCCCCGAACATCTCCATGGGAGATTTGCAGGTGCTCAGGTTTTCAAGGAATTCGGGGTAGAAATGCTCGCAGAATTTCACCCAGCCGGGGCTGCAGGAGGAAATCAGGGGGAGCTTGCCGTGTCCTTCCAGCCGCTCCAGCAGCTCGTGGGCTTCTTCCACTATGGTTAGGTCTGCGGCAAACTCAGTTGAAAACACCATGTCAAATCCCATCCTGCGAAGGGCTGCCGCCAGCTTTCCGGTTACCGCCGTTCCCGGCGGGATTCCGAAGGCTTCCCCGATGGATACCTGTATGGCCGGGGCGGTTTGCACAATCACAACTTTGTCCGGGTCCTCTATCGCCCTCCAAACCTCGTCGATGTACTCTCTTTCCGCGATGGACCCTGTGGGGCAGGCCATCAGGCACTGTCCGCAGCTGGTGCAGTCAACTTCCCCCAGGTCCTTCATGAACGCCGGGGCTATAACCGATTCGAAACCGCGGTTTTTTGCACTGTATATGTTGACCCCCTGTACTTCCCGGCAGACAGCCTCACAGCGGCGGCATTTGATGCATTTGTTGTAATCCCTTACGATGAAGGGGTTTTTTCGTGAAACCGGGTAATTGTGAGTTTCACCGGTTACCCTCAGCTTACGTATCCCCATCTCATCGGCCAGGCGCTGAAGCTCACAGTTGAGGTTGCGCACACAGTTCGTGCAGTCGCGGTCATGTTCGGAGAGCATCAGCTCCACGACCCTTTTACGGGTCCGCCTTGCCCGGGGGGAGTTGGTATGAACCTTGAGCCCCTCGGTAGCGGGGTATACGCATGAAGCCTGCAAACTACGCCTTCCGCCTGACTCAACCTCCACCAGGCAGACCCTGCATACCCCGGCCTCATTTATTCCACGCAGGTAGCAAAGGCTGGGGATTTCTATTCCAATGGACCGGGCGGCCTCCAAAAGATTTGTGCCTTTTTTGACGCTTACCCCGGTTCCGTCAATCCACAGGCGGACTGTATCTTCAGTGGGGACATCGTTTGTGTGTGTCGCAACAGTGGTGCTTTTGCCGGTTAAGGCCGTTTCCAACGGATCACCCCCGCATCAAGTTCTGATCCCGCTGCTCGCGGTTGATCTGTACTTATTCTTTAACGGCAGATAAATAATTATCACTTTTTTCTTAGATAAAAACTAAGTCCGCCTTGGAAGGCGGCCCACATACATTTTGTTAAAAAATTAAAACGGGGCGCTTAAGGCCCCGTTAGCTTTACCCCTCGATCCTGCTTTCCTGACCGCAATTTGAGCAGCTGTACGATCCGAAATTTTTTATAGACCTGGTTTTATAACCGCAATGGGGGCATTTGTAGTCAATGACTTCTAAAAAGGGCCTGCAGCAGAAAAGGGCCAGTATGGCAAATCCTCCCGCCAGCCCTCCGGCAAAGGCGGGCAGCCCGGCGGCCATACCTGCGGCTCCGGCTGTTATAACCACGAATACGAAAATTATTGATCTGATAAGGACGAGCATAAGTTCAAAGCCAGGATTTTTGACTTCTCCGTTATGATAATTGTACACCTGTCAAACCCCTCCCATTAATGTTTCTTTTAAAATACTTTATTCGGGAAACAGGCTTGGATTCCTTCATGGGGGCCAAATTATTTTAAATACGGGGCAATCAGGTGATCCACAAACTGGCGGGCAGTCCTGCCTGAACGCCCGTTATTCCAGCGCTCCCATTCTATAGCCCGCAGGCGCAGCTCCTTTAAGGGCATTGCGATACCTTTTTGAGCCGCCAGGCCTTCGACTATTTTAAGATACAGTTCCTGGTCCGGCGACAGGAACAAAACGGTAAGGCCGAACCGGTCGGAGAGGGAAAGCTTTTCCTGAACTGTATCCATACCGTTGACATCCTTATTTCTTTCATCGAAAAACTCCCTTACCAGATGCCGGCGGTTCGATGTGGCATAGATCGCCGTGTTGCCCGGCTTGGCCTGAAGGCTTCCGTCCAGTATGGATTTGAGCTGCTTGTATTCGGTTTCGTGGTCCTCGAACGAGAGGTCATCCACAAACAAAATGAATTTCAGCCCGGTGTCCTTTATTGACTCAATTATTTCGGGATAATCTTCCAGGTGCTTTTTGGGGATCTCCACAATCCTCAGCCCCCGGTGGCCGTATTGGTGGAGAAGCGCCTTTACGGTGGAAGATTTGCCTGTGCCCCTGTCGCCGTATAGCAGCAGGTTGCTGGCCGGCAGGCCGGATAGAAGGCGGTCGGTGTTCAGTATTACCCTATTCCGCTCATCCTCGTATCCCACCAGGTCCTCCATCCGGACCGGGTCCGGATCGGCAATTGCCGCCAGCCTTTTGTTTTTCCCATCCCACCTGAAGGCGTGGCAGAGGCAAAAGGTCCCGTAACCGGAGGACGAGTGAAATTCTAACAGTGTTTTTGCTGTCTCGCCCCAGTCCTCAGCATAAAGAAGTTCGAGTTTTAGCCGATAGTACTGTAAAGAGGCTTCTTTTTTGGCAGCTTCAGGAACGGCGATCTCCGGCGCTGTGTTTATCAGTTCGGGATATGCGCAATCATCCCGGTCAAAGGGAAAAAGCCGGCGGAAATCTACGTCCAGCAATATCTTCAGAGATTTAAGATCACTGGCGGCAGTTGACATCACAGTTCCGGCCGGAGGTCCCCCTTGGTGCAGCCTGCCGCCGGCGGCCATCCTGGTGAAGGTGTTTTCATTTAAAATAATCTGATCGAGAAGGTAGCTCTGCCATAAGTTGCCCGCCTGTGGGAAATGGGAGAATTCTGCCCGGGCGGCAAGCTCTTTAAACAGTTTTGCCAGGAGTTTTTTAGGGGCGGCATTATCACCCGTGCAGCTTACGGCCTGAAGCAATTCCGCCATTGTTGCGGACGGGCCGCTGTTTATCACACCTTCATAGAGTGAGACGGTGTCGAAAATGTCAATAAGCTTTTTAATATATTCAGTCTGTCCCATGTCTTTCCTCACTTAATCCGCTGAAATGCGTTTGTCCTGGAATATTTGCCTTATAGTGAAATCCCGGTAATCTGGCATAATGGTGAAGGATATTTTTATTTAGGTATAGAATAAAGCTGAAAAAGGCGGAAACTACCTGTAAAAACTATATTTACTTCAACAGAAACAAATAATATCCTCCTTTTGGCATATAGAAAGGTGCGTTAAAAATGTCACAGGATAAAAAGTCTTCTCCAGTCAAAGTTATTCTGAGCAGGGATAAGCTGACCGCCTCAATTTTTGTGCCGGTTCAGTGCGACCATGTAGACAGGGAAGAGATTTACAGGGAACTGAACAAGGAAGGCATAAAATTTGGAGTTAAGAATCATGAAGTGGAATTATTTGCCACGTGCCCTTCCCGTGAGCCGGTTGTGGTGGCTGAGGGCACCCCGCCGGTTCCGGGCAGGGACGGCTATATGGAAGTCCTTTTTTTACAGAATTCCAGAAATGATCCCGGTTCCCAAACCGGTGCGGTTGACTTCAGGGAGACCAGCGATATAGTGTCTGTTGAGGCCGGTTCGCAGTTGGTGGAGGTCTACCCGCCGGTATATGGCGCCGAGGGCTTTGCCGTAACAGGAGAGGTGATTCAGCCGCCCAAACCGAGGGTTATCACTATCAGGGCCGGAAAAGGGGTCAGGCTGAGCGAAGACGGAAACAGGGCTTTTGCCCTGGTAAGCGGAAGGCCGTCGATACGGGAGGCCGGGCTGACCAGAATAATCAACTGCGATCCGGTATACATTCATAACGGCGATGTGGATATAAAATCCGGAAACCTCCGGTTTAAAGGCGATGTAAAAATTAGCGGAAATGTCTGTGAGGCTATGGAGGTCCAGGTTTCGGGCAATCTGGAGATACAGGGACTGGTGACCATGGCCAGTGTTGCCAGCGGCGGGAAACTGGTTGTGTACGGAAACGTCATAAGCAGCAGTCTAAGGGCCGGCATAGTAATACCGGGGGCCAAAAAGCTGGCTTTTATGTTCAGCGATATAAATTCCGAGCTCAGCAGCCTGTCCAATGCCATTGAACAGCTTAGAAAAATGAAAGTGATCGATTTTGCCGTAGTGGATTATGGCAAGGTGATTCTGGGGCTGATGGATTCCAGGTTTAAAAATTTAAGGCCTCTGGTCAAAAACATGCAGCAGTACATGGCAGGCAGGACTGATGAAATGCCCGGGGAAATTATGGAGGCAGTCAACTGTCTCAGTTATTTTTCCGGGTTCAAGCAATTGAATCAGGAAACATTCGAGAATATAGTGGAAAAAGTAAGCGGAGCCATTGAAATGCTGACACAAAGCGGCACTGAATCCGGCGGCGGCGTTTTGGTAAGGGCGGCCCTGCATTCCGTGATACAGAGCTCGGGAAGTGTGCAGGTGACAGGCCAGGGATGCGTCAATACAAATATAACTGCCGGAAGCAACGTGTTTATAAAGGGGTCTTTTAAGGGCGGAGAGATAATGTGCGAGGGAAACGCTGATATAAACGAACTGGGCAGCAACCTCGGGGCCCCGCCTGTAGTCAGGGTGGCGGCCGGCAGCACCATCAAGGTAAACAAGGCCTACGAGGGGACTATACTGCAGGTGGGCAAGAGAAGGGTTACCCTGACAAGGGAGACGGGTTCTTTCAGGGCAAAGCTGAGTAGTGATGACCATCTGGAAATTTTTTAAAGTATCGGCCGGAAATATGTGGACCCGGCCCCGGAGGTTTTTAAGTGAAGAGGCAGGAAAGAAAAATCGACCACCTTAGGCACTCGCTGGAAATGGCTGAGAACACAAGTGAAAGCGGGTTTAATGATATATACCTTGTGCACCAGTCAGTCTCAGGCGTAAAAATATCGGAAGTGGATATCTCCGTTGAGTTCATGGGAAAAAGACTTGAGGCTCCGCTGATGATAAACGCCATAACCGGGGGGCACCCCGACACTCTCAGCATCAACAGGGATCTGGCCATAGCGGCCAGGAAAACCGGAGTGGCTATGGCGGTGGGTTCACAAAAAGCCGCACTGGAAGACAGATCCGTGGCTAAAACATATTCTGTTGCCAGGGAAGAAAACCCTGACGGTGTGCTTCTGGCCAATTTAAGCGCCGCCTGCACCCCCGGCGAAGCAGCAATGGCCGCAGATATGATAAGTGCCGACGGCATCCAGGTACACTTCAATCTGCCCCAGGAACTGGTTATGGACGAGGGCGACCGGGATTTTGACGAGGTGCTGCCCAATATAAAAAGGCTGGTGGAGGCAGTTGATTTTCCGGTTATAGCAAAAGAGGTTGGGTTCGGTATGTCCAGGGAGGCTATATTGAACCTGTACCGGTCCGGAGTTAGATTCATGGACATAGGGGGCCGGGGAGGAACCAATTTTATTTACATAGAAAACGTCAGAAAGGGACAGCGAAATATTGAGCTGGAGAAATGGGGTATACCAACCGCGGTATGTCTTTTTGAGGGCCTTGAGCTGGGGCTTGACATTGACATCATTGCCTCGGGAGGGCTGAGGACATCCCTGGATATGGCCAGGGCGCTGGCAGCGGGGGCGAAAATGACCGCCATGGCCAGGCCCTTTTTGGAGGTGCTGACCCGGGGATCGGTGGGGGCGCTTATTGATTTTATCGAGGAGTTAAAGCTGGGGCTTTGCAGGTATATGGTATTGGCAGGGGCCCGAAGTATTTCAGACCTGACCGGCGCACCGCTGGTTGTCACCGGCCCCACTTCGCAGTGGCTTGCAAGAAGGGGTGTTGATCTGAACGCATACGCAAGAAGATAAAAACGGGGTTTACAGGGATGATTTATTCGGCTATTATATAGTGGGTATTCATGCACGGATGATGGAAAAGCCCACGGCATATCGCTGTGGGCTTTTTATTTTTATCAAGGGGAGGTTTGATAAATGTTGCTGGAAAAAACAATCAAGACAATCGGCAAACTGGATTATCAATCCATGAGGGCGGCGCGGAAAAGGGCGGACAGCCTGATTAAGCCTCCCGGAAGCCTTGGCAGGTTGGAAGATCTGGCCGTGCAAATGGCCGGAATCCAGGGCTGCAAGTTTCCGGGCTGCGGTAATAAGGCGGTAATACTTATGGCGGGGGACCACGGAGTGGTGTCCGAAGGTGTCAGCGCGGCTCCCCAGGAGATTACCCGCCAGATGCTGTCCGCTTTCACCGGGGGAGTGGCTGGCATAAGCGTGTTGTCCAGGATGGCCGGGGCAAAACTGGTGGTGGTGGACGTGGGTGTGGCCGCGGAGGTGGATGTGCCCGGCGTGCTGAAGCGAAAGGTGAGGGAGGGCGCCGGCAACATAGCCAGGGGTCCCGCCATGACCAGGGAGGAAGCGGTAAAGGCCATCGAGGTAGGTATAGGGGTTGCCCTGGAGGAAATCGACAGCGGGGCGCAATTGCTGGCTACCGGGGACATGGGCATTGGCAATACCACCCCCAGCAGCGCCATACTTGCCGTTCTGGCCGGGATTTCGGCGGAAGAGGCCTCCGGTAGGGGGACCATGGTTAACGACGATGTTTTGAGCAGGAAGGTGTGGGCGGTAGGCGAGGCTATAAAAATAAACAGTCCAGACACTGAAGACGGCGTGGATGTGGTGGCAAAGGTGGGAGGCCTGGAAATAGCGGGGCTGGCCGGTGTAATATTGGGCGCGGCCTCAAAGAGGACGCCGGTTGTGATAGACGGCTTTATTTCCACCGCCGCCGCCATGATAGCCTGCAAAATAGCCGGGGAAGCCAGAAGCTACATAATCCCCTCGCACTTGTCGGGAGAGCAGGGTCACAGGCTTATGCTTCAATATCTGGACCTGAAGCCGATGATCCATCTCAACATGAGGCTCGGTGAGGGCACCGGGGCAGTGCTGGCCATGGGAATTGTGGAGGCCGCATGCAGGACACTGGGGGAAATGGCCAGTTTCGAACAGGCCGGGCTGTCCGATATGGACGAGGAAAAGCTGCAAAAATAACAGCCCTCGGGGACGTAAATGCAGGGCGGAAGACAGGAGACAGAATACAGGAGACGGGAGACAGGGGAGAGAATACAGACACCCGGGCTGCTCAAAGCAGCCACCAAGGAGAATGGAAATTCGGGTCCTTTTAAAGCCATGCTTTGTGGATAACTTTTTTTAGTTTATCTTAAGATCGTCTGGGGATATTTTTGGTCGCTTCGGGGTCGCTTACGGGCCGGGGGGAGTGGTTTAATCCCGGCTGCATGGATCTTCGGCTGCAACAGTCTCTAAACTCGGTCGCCAAAGGACTGCCGACCATTTCGGAGGTTGGAGGCCAGAGGTTGGAGGTTAGAAAACTTGAAAGAAAATGACCTGAGAGCCATTTCTTTCTTAATCCGACTTCCAACTTCCAACATCTA
>JBMOPC010000096.1:0-4480 GCA_049323915.1 Bacillota bacterium | reverse complement strand
ATCTAAGAAATTATGTTTTTGCGGATAACTTTTTCAGTTTATCTAAAGATCTTCTGGTTATTTTTTGGGTCGCTAAAAGGCAACAGGGCAGCTTTAAGTGCGGTCTTCCAGCTATTCTGGCTGCTGGCTCCTGGATTCCAGTCGCCCATATCTATCTTGCAGCCTCAAGTCTCAATCGGAATCATTTTCCTTTTCAGGTTTGACCACGCTTATGGCCAGGTCGGGGCAGGTGGCCTCGCACATTCCGCAGCCCGTGCATTCTTCAGGCCTCTCAACGCGGACCTTTCCCAGATCGTCCAGTGAAAGCACATTCTTGGGACACACATCGACGCACAGGCCGCACCCCTTGCACCATTTAATATTAACATCCAGGCCGGCCCCGGGGACTGTTTCTCTTTTGGGCTGTGTCACTTTTTTACCTCCCGTCGTTTTTTTCACTTCCGCCTGCTGTAAGTGCGGAAGAGTAGCAGGCAAGGGCCAGGGAGCAGACTTTTCCGAAGGGGCTTTCGGAAGCTGATGACATTACCACCGGTTTTTTCGCCCCTAACAGAGCCGCCGCCATTTTTCCCCGGGCAAAGTGAATAATGGATTTTCCAAGCAGGCTTCCCACCTCCATATTCGGCACGAAGAGGAGGTCGGCGCTGGACGCCACCGAATCATCAGCCCCCTTCTGCCTAGCGGCTTCCCTGCTTACCGCCACGTCAAGGGCCATGGGGCCTTCCACCAGGGCGCCCTGAAATTCACCCCGGCCCGCCATGGCTGACAACTTCCGGGCTTCCACCGTAGCCGGCATTTTGGGGGATACTTTCTCATTTGCGGACAGAACCGCCACTCTGGGTGTGTCAATTTCCACCGATCTGAGAAAGCTTACGGAGTTATTCAGTATAATTACCTTATCGTCAAAGCTGGGGTGCTGGTTGATGCCCCCGTCGGTTACATAGACCAGACGGTCGTAGCCGGGAATCTCGAAAGCCGCCAGATAGCTCAGCAAAGTTCCGGCACCCAGATGTCCGGAAACCAGCCGCAGAAAGTCATGTGTCGAGGCGCCGCCCCTCATCAACACATCGGCCTGTCCCCCGGCCGCCATGTCCACGGCCACTTGCAGGGCCCTTTCGTCGTCCGGCTCATGGATGACCTCGGCCTTATTGAGGTTAAGGCTTATCTTTACAGCGGTCCTCCAGATATAATCCTGGTTCCCCACCAGCACAAGGCTGGCTATTCCCTCATCCAGGGCGTCCCGGGCTGTTTCCAGGGCGGCCTCGTCTTTGGCCGGTGCGGTGCACACTCTCTGCAGGGGCATATTTTTAATCCTGTTAATCAACTGCCGAAAACTCTCAATCATTCTGTCACCTTCTGTTGATATCTCTGAGATCTCTGTGTGATCTGCGGTTGAAATGTCATTCATGTCGCATGCAAGCATATCAATTCCAGCCCCCTGGGCTAATAGCGCTTAACCTCTTCACTGCCATTGAGCACCCTCAGCGCTCCTTTGGCCAGGGCCTCCATTTCCTTTTCCCCGGGTATCACCATAACCCCGGCGATGTATGAAATCCTGGCGGTAATCTCATCCACAACCAGGCGCGAGCTGGCCATGCCACCGGTCAGCACTATTCCGTCAACATGTCCGCACAGGGCCGCCGACATGGCGCCTATTTCCTTGGAGACCTGGTAACACATTGATTTTACCACCTCACCGGCCCGGCTGTCCCCTTCCAGCACCATTTTCTCCACAGCGGGCAAGTCCCTGGTGCCCAGATAGCCGAATATTCCCCCGGTTCTGGTAAGCATATTTATCATCTGTTTTTCGGTGTATTTGCCCGAGTAGCAAAGCCTGGCCAGCCTGTATGAGGGCAGGCCGCCGCACCGCTCAATGGAGAAGGGACCCTCGTTGTTGGGGTTGTTGACATCTGTCATTTTCCCCCGCTCAAAGGCGGCCACCGAGATTCCGCTGCCCAGGTGGGCCACCACCAGGTTAATGCTGTCCAGCGGCAGTCCCTTGCCGGAAGCGGCCTCCCTGGCCGCAGCCCTCATGTTGAGGGCGTGGGACTGGCTTATCCTGGGCAGTTCGGGGAGGCCGGAGTATCTGGCCAGGCAGTTGAGCTCATCCACTGATACCGGGTCGGTGGTATAGGCCGGAATACCGTGGGCCTTTCCAAGGTTATAGGCTATTATGGCGGCGAGGTTGGATGCGTGCTCACCGTAAATGCAGCCGGTCAGGTCCTGCACCATTTCGCGGTCTATCAAATAGGTGCCCCCGGCCAGCGGCTTCAAAAGCCCCCCCCTGGCTGCGATGGCATTTATTTCACTCATGGAGCGGCCGTTTTGGGACAGAGTGTTTTCTATGGCCTCAAGCCTGTACCTGTACTGGTCCGCCACCTTGTCAAAACGGCTGATGTCTTCGTCGGGGTGGCGAACTGTGGTCTGGAAAAGGCATTCTTCTGAGTTAAAAGCCGCTATTTTGGTGGATGTTGAGCCGGGGTTGATTACAAGTATGTTCATCCGGACAATCATTCCTTAGGTTTTTTTATATTATAATAGCAGGCAAAGGCGATGGAGGAGAGCTTTCCAAAGGGCGTTTCAGCCCGGGACGTCAGGACGATTGGCTTGGAGGCCCCTATTACCAGCCCGGACATCTTGCCGCCGCCAAAGTGTATTATTGTTTTGCCCATCAGATTTCCCACCTCGATGCCGGGCACCACTATCAGGTCGGCTTTTCCCGCCACCGGGCTTTCCACTTCCCGGGACTCGGCCTCCCCTATATCCAGGGCGGCGCCCAGGTCAATGGGCCCTTCGACGTGGCATTCCCCGAACAAGCCCTCTGCCGCCACAGACTTTAATATCCCGGCATCCACTGCGGACTGCATTCTCCCGCTGTCCATCGATTCAGCGGAAATAACCGCCACCCTCGGCTTTTCAATGCCTATGGCCCTTAAAAAGCTCACCGCGTTGGCGATTATTTTTTTCTTCTGGTCCAGGTCCGGCGAAATATTGAGCCCGCCGTCGGTCATATATATAAGCCTGTTGTAGCCGGGAACCTCGAATATGCCCAGGTGGCTTAAAATGCTGCCGCTTGCCAGCCCATGGCCGGAGTGCAAAACTGCCCGCAAAAAGTCTGAGCTGTTAACCATTCCTTTCATCAGCACGTCGGCTTCCCCGGACCCCATCAGCCCGACGGCGGTACGGGCGGCCACCACCGGGTTGCTTTCGTTTATTATTCTTACTCCCCTGGGGTAAAAGCTTATTTTAAGGGATATCCTCCAGATCCTTTCCATATCGCCAACCAGTATAGGATCGACGAAACCGGCGTTTATAGCGTCCTTTACGGCCAGAAGTACCATCTCATCTGCCGCGGCGGCCACACAAAGCCTCATTTTTGGGTATTTTCTCACTTCTGCGATTAAATCCCTGAAGGTAGTGAACATTTGGCGTATCCCTTCCCCGTTTATTAGCGCCACCTGTTCAATAATATAATGTTTACTCGAGTTTGACAATTGGTTTGGGACCTGATTTGATACTGGAGGCTTTTCCCATCTATGACAGTAAATAAGCAATGAAATTAAGTCTGTAACATAAATGTTATATTTTTGTTACCGGGTTGTTATATTCATACCGCATAATTAATTAAAAAGCGAATGAAGGAGGGGGAGCAAGGGAAAAAACAATTCCTTTACCCGGGTAAAATATTAAACAAAAAAAGAAATCAGGGGTTGAGGGCGGATTTAGTACCGTAAGCAGAAATTACATACAGGATAAGGGCGGCATGTAAATCTTTCGTGACGATTGGGCGTTATAATAAACCAAATGCCGGCCCGCAGGCCCTCCGGCATGAAATAATTAAAACCGCCCCCTGCACCGGAATGGTGATGGAATAATGCTGTTGACCCCGGATTTTATTGTCCGGGGTCCTTTTTTTTCGAGGTATACCCGGGAGATACCAATAGGACAAAATATAATAAAAAAAAGAAAATGACACCATTACCATAGGTTTGAATGGATGGACGGTCCATTTAAAAAAAGGAGGAATAGTTTATGAAAAAAAGGTTTAAAGTTGTGCTTGGTCTGGCCGTGGTTGTTCTGCTTGTACTGGTTGCCGCCGGGTGCTCCAGCCGGCAAAGCCCGTCTCAGATGCAGGGCGGCCAGATGATGAATGCGGGAGACATGAGCAAAGCAATAAACGGCAACCCTGACGAAATGGCCAAGGCCATGAGCTCTGACGGCACCAGACCTGCAATGACCAAGATAATGAGTTCACAGATGATGCAGCCGGCCATGATGAATATGATGCACACTCCCGAGATGCAAAAATCCATGGTTAGCATTATGAGTTCCAAAGAGACCAGGGCCGATATGATCAAGATAATGTCCGACCCGGCCATGAAGGAAACGGTAAAGGCTATGGGCAAGGACCCCCGTATACAGTCCATGATGGGCCACTGAGATCTTATTTTACATATACCCCCCTGAAACCCCCGAGTTTAGG
>JBMOPC010000095.1:0-57285 GCA_049323915.1 Bacillota bacterium | reverse complement strand
GAATCCGGCCAGTGCCATTATATAAGCGGAAGCGACCGGGCTGAGGAAAGGCTTAATAATATTAAAGACACCTTCAGGGACATGATGATGGATCAGGAGAGGGTGAAATTTCTCAGGCTGGGGATAGGGGGGGGGCGGCATTTTGCCGAAGAAGCCGAAGCCTTTGTTGAAAGGCTGAGACAATTAGGGCCCAACCCTTTTAAAGCAGCAGTGGTAGTATAATATTACTATTTTCCCATGTTTTGCCATATAAATAAGTGAAAGGACTTGATAAGGCAGGAAAAAACTTTTTTTACTCCCGAAAAAAATATTTTGTGATTTTTTTATTAAATTTATCGGGGTAAAAAAGGAGGAGGTTCACACACCTATGTCGAAGAAGTTATTAGCGAAAGGTAAATTAACATAGGTGTACGGTTAAATTTAGGCGCTAAATGGTTGACAACTCTTAGGCGGTCCTTTATTACCCTTTATGGCCCGTTTGGTCCATATCAATTTTATTTAAAGGGCATGACCATAAATAGCAGATAGGCGACATTTTTAACGGCAAATAGACGACATTTTTAACAGAATTTCTTGAAGGAAATTTTTGGCGGCGACGCCTTAAAAAATCAATCTCAATTATTAAGGGGAGATTGGGTAAAAAAATTAAAAACACAAAAAAAGAGGAGGCCTGTGGAATGTCCAAATTAGTACCCCCGCATGGCGGGAAACTGACCCCCGTACTTGTTCCTGTGGACCAGCGTGCCGAATACCTGGCCAAGGCAAAAACACTGCCGGTAGTTCGGATGAGCTCTCGTGAAACTTCTGACTGCTTAATGCTCGGTATGGGTGCATTCTCCCCTCTGACCGGCTTCATGAAAAAAGCCGACTACGATGGCGTAATTGAGAACATGCACTTGGCTAACGGTTTGGCCTGGCCCCTGCCTGTAACCCTGGCAGTTACCAAGGAACAAGCCAATGACATCGCTGTAGGCGCTGAGCTGGCTCTGGTTGACGATGAGTCCGGCGAATACGTTGGTATCATCACCGTTGCCGACAAGTATGAATACGACAAAGAGAAAGAGTGCAAAGTCGCTTTCTACACCAACGACGGCGATCATCCCGGCGTTCAAAAAGTTATGGCCCAGGGCGAAGTTTACCTCGGTGGTGACATCGTAACCTTCTCCGAGTTGGGTTATGATGAAAAATATGCCGGCTACTACGCTCATCCCGCTGAAACCCGCGCACTGTTCGAGTCCAAAGGCTGGAGCACCGTTTGTGCCTTCCAAACCCGTAACCCCCTGCACCGCTCCCACGAGTTCCTGTGCAAGATTGGTAACGAAGTTTGCGATGGCCTGTTCCTGCATCCCATCGTTGGCAAGCTGAAGAAGGGCGACATTCCTGCCGAAGTGCGTTTCGAGTGCTACAAGGCTCATATGGAAAACTACTTCAACCCTGCCACCATTGAAATGCGCGTATATCCTATGGAAATGCGCTATGCCGGTCCTAAAGAAGCTATCCTGCATGCTATCTTCCGGCAAAACTTCGGCTGCAGCCACCTGCTCGTTGGCCGTGATCACGCCGGCGTAGGCAGTTACTACACTGCTTATCAGGCGCAGGAGATCTTTGACGAGTTCAAGCCTGGCGAAATCCTCTGCCAGCCCATTAAAGTTACCTCTGCCTACTACTGCAAGAGATGCGACGGCATGGCCACCGATAAGACCTGCGCGCACGACCCGGCACAGCGTGTTAACATCAGCGGCACCAAGGTTCGCGAAATGTTTGGCAGAGGCGAACTTCCCCCGCTCGAATTCGGCCGTAAAGAAGTTCTGGAAATCCTTACCCGCTACTACCAGAGTATTGACAATAAATAAGTTGGTAAGCAGGCTGACATGATCGCTTAAGGGGTCATGTCAGCCGGGTTTAAATATTTTGGTCTTTGGGCGGTGGAAATGCAGCCCGAAACTACCGCCGGCTTTTCACACCTCCCACCTGTTAAAAAGATAATAAAAAAGCAAAAAGAAATGCAGAAATTACGGGTGGGATACAGGCAAATCCAGTAGTTCAGGGAGGTGGTATTTAAAAGGGAGAGGTTTAAAGTCCACGCGTATATTTTGGAAGGTTGTGCAACGACTCAATAAGTAAAAAACGGTTTTCCGGCTATGCCGGAAGGCCGGGAGGCCACCCGGTCATAAGCTGCCTTGACAATAGCCTTTAAAGGTTATAAAATCACAGGCGTATGGCGGGGCAAGTCCTCAGAACCTTAAACAAAGTCTTAAAAATGGGAATAGGAGGTAGAATTAATGCCAACTTTTGTAATCGCCGAAAAGTGCGACGGATGCAAAGGTCAAGACAAAACTGCCTGCATGTATGCATGCCCCAACGACCTGATGGTGCTGGACAAAGAGAAAATGAAAGCTTACAACCGTGACCCCTGGGCTTGCTGGGAGTGCCTGTGCTGTGCCAAGGCCTGCCCGCAGCAGGCAATGGACCTGAGCGGATACAAGGATTTTGTTCCCCTGGGAGCAAGCTGTACTCCTCTGAGGGGATCCGAGGACATTATGTGGACCATCAAGTTCCGCAATGGTATGGTCAAGCGCTTCAAATTCCCCATCCGTACCACTGAAGAAGGTAAAGCGGTGCCCGACGGCGGATATGCCACCGAGGCCGACCTCGACTCCATCGAACTGTACACAGAGCCCGCATCCCTGGAGGGACCGGCTGTCTGGACTTACAAGAAATAAATTTGTTTTTAGCCAACCACTTGTATAACAAATTTCGGAGGAGGTTAATATAAATGCCGGAAATCTTTGAAACTGTAGAAGTAACTACGGATCTTTTGATTGTTGGCGGCGGTATGGCGGCCTGCGGCGCGGCCGTTGAAGCTGCTTATTGGGGACAGAAGCACGGAGTTAAGGTAACCCTGGTTGACAAGGCTTCCATGGTTCGCTCCGGAGCAGTCGGCATGGGCCTTTCCGCCATTAACCAGTATATTGGCGTTTCAAAGGGCGCAAATACCATTGAAGATTATATCAAGTACGTCAAGTATGACCTGATGGGAATAGCCCGGGACGACCTGGTGGCTAACATCGCCCGCCACGTTGACAGCACCGTTCACCTGTTCGACAAGTGGGGCCTGCCCTTCTGGAGAGACGAGAATGGCGGTTATGTAAATGAGGGCCGCTGGCAGCTCATGATCAACGGTGAGTCCTACAAGGTTATTGTAGCCGAGGCTGCAAAGAACGCCCTCGGAATGGACAACATTTACGAGCGTATCTTCATCATCGAGCCCCTGCTTGATGGCGATAGAATTGCCGGCGCTGTCGGTTTCAGCGTACGGGAAAACAAATTCTATGTATTCAAGGCCAAAGCTGTTCTGGCAGCCATGGGCGGCGCCGTCGGCGTGTTCAAGCCCCGCTCCACCGGTGAAGGTCTCGGCCGCTCCTGGTATCCTCCCTTCAGCACCGGCTCCTCGGCTTACTTCACCATCAAGGCCGGCGCCGAAATGACCTGCCAGGAAGTCCGCTTCGTGCCCATCCGCTTCAAAGACGCATACGGCCCTGTGGGCGCATGGTTCCTGCTCTTCAAATCCCGCGCCACCAACGCCTTCGGCGAGGAGTACATGGTAACCCGCCGCGCCGAGCTGGCCAACTGGGGCAAATACGGCGCTGTGAAGCCCATCCCGGCCAACCTGCGTAACTACCTGGGCATGCTGGACCTGTTTGCCGGCAAGGGCCCCATCTATATGAGGACTGAAGAGGCCATTGCAAATATAGCCAAGAAGTACGAAGGCGATGAAAAAGCATTCAAGAAGAAAATGAAGGAACTGGAAGCCGAAGCTTGGGAAGACTTCCTCGACATGACCATCTCCCAGGCCCTGCTGTGGGCGGCCACCAACGTTGAGCCGGAAAAAGGACCTTCCGAGATTGCCGCCACCGAGCCGTACTTTATCGGTTCCCACTCCGGCGCTTCCGGCGCATGGGTTTCCGGTCCCGAGGACCTGGCAGGCGGCACCGAGTATTTCTGGGGATATGCCTGCATGACCACCGTCAAAGGTCTGTTTGCAGCCGGCGACGCCTCCGGAGCATCCAGCCACAAGTTCTCCTCCGGCTCCCACGCCGAGGGCCGTATTGCCGCCAAGGCTGCCATCAAGTTCATCCTGGACAACAACAGCCAGCCGAACGTAGATGCCGCAGAGGTGGAAGCCCTGAAGGCAGAAACCTACAAGCCCTTTGAAATATATGAGCAGAACAAGGACCTGACCACCGATCCAGATGTGAACCCGAACTACATCTTCCCGAAGATGTTCATGTTCAGGCTGCAGAAGATGATGGACGAGTACGTTGGCGGCGTGTCCTCCAACTTCTCCACCAACGCGTCTTCCCTCGACCGCGCCATGGTGCTGCTGGGCTTCCTGAAGGAAGACTCCGAGAAGCTTGCGGCCAGGAACCTGCACGAGCTGATGAGGGTCTGGGAAAACAAACACAGAATATGGCAGGCCGAATCACACATCAGGACGGTCATGTTCCGTGAAGAGACAAGGTGGCCCGGCTACTACTTCAGGGCTGACTTCCCGAAGATGGACGAAGAGAACTGGCTCTGCTTCGTCAACACCAAGTACGACCCGAAGACCAACGAGTGGTCTGTATTCAAGCGGCCCGTACTGAACCTGTTCAATATCGACTAATTAATCTCACCCTTATCCCGGGCGGGATTAGATAGCTCTTTAAATGTGCCATCCACGGCGCTGGGGAGCCCGTGGCCGCTGGCCACGGGCTCCTGCAGCGCTAAATGCCGCCCGGTGTTTGATACGGGCGGCAGTGGCAGACGAAGCTGGAATGAACGCCTGTGGAGACTGGGCGGCAATACACGGATTATTTTGAAACCAGTTTTTCCAGGCGTCCTTTGGGTCGCCTGGAAATGTTTTTGAGGAAAGAACTTCAAAAATGAATGGAGAAATCATAAAGATGGCAAATCAAAGCATTCTGGTCGTCGGCGGAGGAATAAGCGGCTTAACCGCCGCTATCGAGGCTGCCGAGGTGGGGTTTGAGGTTTTTATAGTGGAAAAAAACCCTTACCTTGGAGGAAAAGTCACTCAGATAAACCAGTATTTCCCCAAGCTTTGCCCGCCCAACTGCGGCCTTGAAATCAATTTCAAGAGAATAAGAAGCAACCCCAATATTCATTTCTTTACCATGGCCGAGGTGGAAGAGGTTTCCGGGCAGGAGGGGGATTTTGAGGTAACGGTCAGACTGAATCCCAGGTATGTTAATGAAAATTGCACAGCCTGCGGCAAGTGCGTTGAGGTATGCCCGGCGGAAAGGCCCAATGAATTTAACTACGGCATTGACAAGACCAAAGCCATTTACCTGGCTCACGAGTTTGCCTTCCCCATGAAGTACGCCATTGATGCCGGTGCGTGTCAGGCCGGCTGCAGCAAGTGTGTTGAGGCCTGCCGGTATAATGCCATTGAGCCCGGCATGCAGCCCAGGACAATGAAGCTGAATGTGGGGGCCGTTGTGTGGGCCACCGGCTGGAAGCCTTACGATGCCGAAAAGCTGAGCTACTACGGATTTGGCAGGTTTTCCAACGTCATCACCAACGTTATAATGGAAAGGCTGGCGGCCGTCAACGGTCCCACCAAGGGAAAAATTGTCCGTCCTTCTGACGGAAAAGAGGTAAACCGCATCGCCTTTGTGCAGTGCGCCGGATCAAGGGACGAAAACCACCTGCGCTGCTGCTCGACGGTCTGCTGCATGGCTTCTCTCAAACAGGCCACATATGTCAGGGAACAGTACCCGGACGCCAAGATTTATTTTTATTACATCGACATCAGGACCAGAGGCAGGCACGAAGATTTCTATGTCAAGGTCCAGAATGAGACCAATATAACCTTTATCAAGGGCAAAGCCGGAGAAATCAACGAAGACCCGGCCACCGGGGACCTGATTATTGTCGCCGAGGACCAGATTGCCCAGCAGCTGACCGAAGAGAAATTCGACATGGTGGTTCTGGCCACCGGCATGCAGCCGACAACAGCAGAACTGAAGATTCCCGCCGAAGTTTCATACGACGAGGATGGCTTTGTTGCCGCAGGCCAGGCCGGCATTTGCGCCGCCGGATGCGCCAGGAAGCCGCTGGATGTTGCCGCCGCTGTCCAGGACGGGACCGCCGCGGCGTTGAAGGCAATTCAATCAGTGAGGGGGCGTTAACATTGTCTAAGAAAATAGGAGTCTATATCTGTTCTGGATGCGGCATTGGCGATGCCCTGGACATGAGCGCCCTCGCTAAAGTGGCCACCAAGGAATACAAAGCCCCTGTCTGCAAGACCGATGCATTTCTGTGCGGTAAGGACGGCGTGGAAATTATAAAGAAAGATGTTGAAGGAGAAGGGGTAAATTTTGTCGTCATAGCCGGATGCTCAGGCCGTGTCAACTATGATGTCTTTGATTTCGGCCCGTCTGTGATTGTGGAAAGGGTCAGCCTCCGCGAGAGGGTGGTCTGGACCCAGGAGTCCGATGACGAAGACACGCAGATGATGGCCGAGGACTATATGAGGATAACGCTGGCCAAGTTTAAAAACCTCGAGGCTCCGGAGCCCTATGTTGGTGAAGACCTTTCAAAGGGCATTATGGTTGTGGGCGGCGGCCTGGCCGGAATGACGGCGGCCCTGGAGGCAGCCAGGGCCGGATACAATGTGGTGCTGGTTGAGAAAGAGGATGCCCTCGGCGGCTGGCTCAAAAAGTCATATAAAATAATACCTCTTAATCCTCCGTATGCCGATCCCGAGGAAAACAACCTGGACGGACTGGTTAAGGAAATTGAAAGCAGCCCCAACATCAAGGTGTACACCTCGGCGGCAGTGGAAAAGACAGCCGGTGCTCCCGGGATGTTTGACGTTGCTATCAGGCAGGGAGACAGCACTGCTGAGGAGAGGGTAGGCGCCATCGTTCTGGCAACCGGCGCCGTGCCTTACGATGCCGGAAAACTGGAGTACCTTGGCTACGGTATTTCCCCCAATGTAGTCACGCAGGCACAGTTTGAAGAGATAGCCATGAAGGGATCCATAGTCCGCCCCTCGGACGGAAAAGCGGTTCAGAAGGTTGCCTTTATACAGTGCGCCGGCTCCAGGGACAGTGAACACCTTCCATACTGCTCGGCCGCATGCTGCGTTGAGACCATCAAGCAGGCCATGTATGTCAAGGGTCAAAACCCCGAGGCCGCCGTTTATGTATTTTACAAGGACATCAGATCTTCGGGGCAGTATGAGCACTTCTACAAGAACGCTCAAAGCCAGGGAGTAATGTTTGTCAAGGCCGACATCACCGGCGTGTCCGATGACGGAGGAAATTTAAGCATAGAGGCCCAGGACCTGTTGATGGGATCCCCCACCATGGCCGATGAAATTGATATGGTGGTGCTGGCAAACGGTATGGTGCCCACCACCGCCTTTGAAGACCCGGCACTGTGCGGGGAAGCCCAGGCCGAGGCAGCGGCGGGGACCGAGGCTCCCGCTCCGGCGCCTTCTCCCATTATCAAGTCAAACATCCTGAACCTGCAGTACAGGCAGGGCCCGGAACTGCCTTCTCTCAAGTACGGCTTCCCGGATTCCCACTTTATCTGCTTCCCCTACGAGACCCGCCGCACCGGTATTTATGCCGCCGGCAGCGTGAGAAGGCCCATGGATATGGCCCAGGCTGCGGGGGATGCCGCCGGCGCCGCGCTGAAGGCCATCCAGTGCGTGGAAATGACAGCCCGGGGCATGGCGGTGCACCCGCGTTCCGGAGACCTTTCATTCCCCGAGTTCCAGATGACCCGCTGCACGCAGTGCAAGCGCTGCACCGAGGAATGTCCCTTCGGGGCCATTAACGAGGACGAGAAGGCCAACCCGCTGCCCAACCCGACCCGCTGCAGAAGGTGCGGCACCTGTATGGGAGCATGTCCGGAGAGGATTATCTCCTTCAAGAATTACTCTGTCCCCATGATCGGCAATATGCTTAAGGCCGTTGAGGTTCCCGAAGAAGACGAGGAAAAGCCGAGAGTCCTTATCTTCGCCTGTGAAAACGACGCCATTCCAGCCCTGGACATGGCCGGTATTAACCGCCTCAGCTACAGCAAGTGGGTTCGCGTCATACCGGTACGCTGCCTTGGATCGCTGAACCTGATATGGATTAACGATGCCATGTCCAGAGGTATTGACGGAGTGCTGCTGATGGGCTGTAAGCACGGCGATGACTACCAGTGCCACTTTATGAAGGGCAGCGAGCTGGCCGGCATAAGGCTGTCCAAGGTGTCTGAAACCCTTAACAGGCTTGGGCTGGAGTCTGATCGGGTATTTATAACCGAGGTAAGCATAATGGACTACGATAAGATACCCAAAATTATCGGGGAATTCGTGGATAGAATTGAGGAATTCGGCCCCAACCCGATGAAGGGATTCTAATAGTAGCCACAAGAAGATTTATTAAAAAGGAAGGGACGGCCTGCTGGCCGTCCTGGCTCCTTTTAAAACCAGTGAATGACTATTCAGTGGCTGCATCATTACAGGGAAACATCACATTTTGCCAAAGGAGCATAGAAAGATGACTGATGTTAATGTTTCCTCCACACCGGTCAAGTACAGCACCGAATTTGCCAGTGAGATTTATAATCTGGAAAACGGCCGGTATGTCAAGATCTGCATGCAGTGCGGGATGTGTGCTCTGTCTTGCGCAACCAGGGAAGAGATGGATTATTCGCCACGGAAACTGTTCCTGTTGATCAGGGCGGGAAAGAGGGAAGAGGTTTTAAAGTCAAATACGATGTGGATGTGCAGCACCTGCCTTATGTGCAAGGTGCGCTGCCCCAGAGGCATACCCATAGTGGACGTTATGCACGATATGAAATGCCATGCCATTATGCTTGGATTTACAGAAAGGCCCCAGGCCACATTCTATCAGGCTTTCTGGCAGGAGATCATGAACAGGGGACGGGTATTTGAGGGCGGACTCATGGCCAGGTATTACCTCAAGCGAGGGTGGAGCGAAATAAAGAAAGGCTTCGAAATGAAAGACCTGGGTATGAACATGATGAAGCACAGCCGTATCCCCTTAAAGCCTCCCAAGGGCATTAAAGGACTAAAAGGTATGAAACAGATTGTAGAGCGGGCCCAGGCCCAGATGCATAAAGGGGAGGGAAGGTAATGAGATACAGCTTTTACCCCGGCTGTTCTATGGAGGGAGCAGCTGTTCCGTACCTGAAGTCCTTTGAGGCGGTTGCCAGTGCTATGGGAGTCGGCATTGAAGAAATACACGACTGGAACTGCTGTGGCGCCACAGTGGCCTCCGGAGTGGTGGGCGACTATCCGGCCCAGGTTATGGCCGCCAGAAACCTGGCCCTGGCCGAGCCAAAAGGTCTAGACATCATTGTGCCGTGCAGCTCATGCTACATGAACCTTGCCATTACCAACAAAAAGTTTGTCGAGGACGATCATTTCAGGCTGGCGGCGAACGAGGCGCTGGGTGCGGCAGGCCTCAGATATAACGGTACGCTGAAGATACTCCAGATGATAGAGTGGCTGGTCAGAGATATTGGCCTTGACAGGATTAAAGCCATGGTTAAGAGGCCCCTTTCCGGTTTAAGAGTGGCCGGCTACGTGGGATGCCAGACACCGCGGGTATTTCCTTGGGCCTTCGACGACCCGGAGCAGCCGGTGTTTTTTGACAAAATAATTGAGGCTCTGGGGGCAGTTCCCGTCAAGTTCCCCCTGAAGGCCCGCTGCTGCGGCAGTTCCCATTCTATAACCAGACCGGAAATAACCATAGAATCGACCTTTAATCTGATCAGGTCCGCACTTGATGACCAGGCGCAGCTTATGGTGACGCCATGCCCGATGTGCCAGCTGAACCTTGACGCCTACCAGGGAATGGTCAGGAAAAACCACCCTCTGGAGGCCTCCATGCCGGTTCTATTTATAACCCAGCTGATGAGCGTAGCTTTTGACCTGCCGCCTGATACCTGGGCGCTTAAGTACAATATTGTTTCACCTTTCGAGGCTTTGGGCAAGTATGGCATCAGGCCTTAGAAGGACTTGTACAAGTGAGGGTTAGATTTTCTTAGAGAAAATGAATAATGGGCTTAAAATAAAAAATCAGGAAATAACCCTGATTTTTTATTTTTATGCCGTAAGTATGTCTATTCAACAGAATGTACTTTGATGCCTTCACGTATTTTTTTGCTTATTTCCTTCATTATTTCCTGAAAATTGGCGTTTGCCATGTGTGAAGCCCTCACCACCGGGTGCTGAATGGCCGTCTGCTCAGTTTCACGAAGATTTTTTTTCTCTGCTTCGGTAAGATCTATGCCGGACATCTGCTTCTTGGCTTGATCAACCTGCAGCTGCTGCAAATTCTCCACCATTTTACGGGCTTCGGCATCATGCAAAAGGTCATATTCAGCCTTTTTCATGGCTTTGTATTCATCTGTCTGGGCTATTATTCTTCCCAGTTCCAGGCACATCGCCAGAGCCTCTTCGATTTTAGACATCTATTCACCTCCCCGACCTTATTTTCTCCAGCAATGCAAAAAATCCTTCTTGCATGCCGCCTAAACAAAGAAAAAGGCACAGGTAACACGACTGTAACCCTGCCTTTCTGTATTAGGCCGTATTGCGTTTGCTCTTGTCCAGACCAATTACTTTTTAATAAGAACCAGTTTTTTATGTTTTTGCACCACTTCCCGATCCCCGTTACACATCTCCTGTGCCATGCCGGCCACGGATTCTTGTGCCGTCTGCATTACCTGGTCCGCAAGGGGTACCCTGTATGATCGGGTAAGCACTTCCACTTGCGCCGGGCTGATTCCATAGTAATCATAACCGCTGCCATTCTTTCGTGCCACACCTGCGACATTAATATCCGGGCCCCTGTGGATGTGCATCCTTTTTTTCAATGATAAGTAGTCATATTCCCTGAGCCTGACGGCCACACAGTCCAGGTTCAGCAGCATGGCAAGCCTGAGTCTTAGCATGCCATTTTCAACGATAAAATTATCTTCCAGCCGGGCGATTTGGACGGCCACCTGCTTTTTCTCACAAGGATCAAGCCCCAAAAGAGGTAATAAGTATTTAAAAATTCCAGTCTTTATAGGGTAGTTAATTGTTTTATTGTCCCTGTCATGTTTTGATGTGCTTTTTAATAGGCTGCCTATCCGTATTCTTCTGGTTTTGTAGTCTACAGAAGGCGCAAGCCAGTACAAAGGGTATTTGTTCCGGATTTTGGCGGGTTCCTCAAACGGGAAGAATAGCGCCCTTATTCTGTTGGCAAAAGACATGATGCAGCCTATTGCCGTCATTCCGAAATCTCCTTTTTCTAGCGTTTGCTTATGATGTGAGGAAAATCACAATCCTATATGTATTTTTACACAGCTTAACAAAAAGTTCAAGAGTGTTTTATGGTTTTTTTACTAAAAGCACTATGTAAATGAAAAAGTTCCAGCTTCAAAAAAGCCGGAACCTGTTTCACTGGCCATAATATTTTATACTGAAATTTATTAATTATCAGGTCAGCATTTAAGCAGTTTTTCTTTTCTTGCCGGAGCTGACTTCATTTTCAATGGAATAAAGTTTTTCATTGTACCTGGGAGCATCAATATAACGGAACCCTACATTGGCATAGTCCATAAATCTGTCCGCGAATCTTCTTATCAACTTCATCAGGCTGTTCATGATTCTATCCTCCTTCACTAATGGTATTCCTAAAAACAACCTGTTTGTTTCAGTACTGCTTACTTGATATTATAATCGTACAGTTATAATTTTTTTACAAGAACAAAATTCTCAAATGTTTAAAAAAACAACCCATCGGCATTTATTTATAGTCGAATAATTCACAAGTCTAATGTGTTCATGTCCGGTGAAAGTTAAAATAAGGTCTTCCCTTGTACAGAAAAAAGGGCCACCCCCATTGGGAGTGGCCAGTGGTTTTATGGTAAAAATGGATTTAAACGGCGGCCTGTTTTATTGTTGCTTCCATGCCGGGGTCGTTTTCTGTCTGTATTGCTGCAATTTCATTCATTATTTCCATGACACCTACCATGCCGGCCACACGGCCGTCATGCCAAACCGGAACTGCCTCGAATCCATTTAAAGTGAGAACATGCAAGGCCTTAAGCAAATTATCGCTTAAGGATAAAAACTGGTCTGCCGGCCTCATGATGTCACTTACCCTCAAATCTGATATTTCCTTGCTTTTTTCTGTGAAAAGTCCTTTCAGGAACAAAGGCTGTGACCATTCATCCGATGTGCTCCACCCGCGGTAGATGCCTTCCTTAAAGACCACCGGGTTTATGGCCTGCATTATCTCTTTTATGCCCAGCAGACCCACAAGATTATTCTTTTCCATTACAAGAAGGGGGGTATTGTTGAAGCAGGTTCCCGATCTGAGAGCCCCGATTAATTCAGCCACCGCATCCTTGACGCTGGAAGTTGATGATATTCTGGGATGTTTGTCAATGTAAATCATTATGTCCTTAACGGCTTTTTCCATATTAATAACCTCCTAAACACTTTTTTGTTTTTCTAAGCCTCAGATTTTTTGGCTGCCTTGCTCGTGGAAATGCCTAACCCATCGCACATGTAGTAAATTGCGAAACCGAACCATAAAGTGTAGATTACGTAGAAGACCAGCATAAACGTAACTGTGGCGACATTGTCTCTAACATATTTGATTTCAATATTGTAGAAGTTGTATGCAGGCTCAATGGCTTTTTTGGTAAGATTGTTAACCGCGCTGGATTCTTTGAATTTTTGCTGGGTTTTTAACTCCTTGTCGATTTTCTTATAGGCATCATACCAGGCATACATGGTTTCTTTTGCCTCATAGCCGTATTTCGCCTTTATTTTACTTCCATTGTTGTAATACATAGAGTCGCAGTCGGCCAGTGTTTCCTTCATTATATTACCAAGATCGCCCTTAACAGATACTTTGACATCGTCAACTTTAACTTGCGCACCGGCCGCTGAGAATAACTTGCCCCATGTTTCAGCCCTTTCCTTGTCTGAAGCTTTTATGCTGACATCGATGCGGGTGCCCACCTGCTTCTCAGCTTTCACCAGCTCATCTTTAATAAAGTAGGCAGATCCCTTGGAGAGGGAGTTGAATATGTCGTCGGCGAACATTAGGCCGGTCTTGCCGTTCCCGAAGGATGGCGACATTATATAGGTGAATATGCCCATAAAGGATACCATTAGGAACAGCCCTATTACGAATGTTTTGCTGTTTCTTATCATATTAGTGGCTCACTCCTTTCCCGGCGGCGGCAGACTCTGCCCGGAGCCTTGGTATGTTGCGAATGAAGGTAAGAATAATCCAGCCGGCAAAAATACCTACTATGACAAAGAATATAACCGACCCGATGTTGGCGATCAACCTTGACGTCTCCGGGGCCATCTTGATGTAATCCATCTGCTGGAGGTTTTCCGGCAGGGCAAAGAGCCTGTTGACAAAGCCGGCCAGGATGGCAACGGCATAAAACGCTCTGATTTTAACGCCGGGTACAACTTTGGTTGTGATCGCGCCAAGCTGAACGCCCAGCAAGGACCCGATCAGCATGCCTATGGCCAGGGTGTAGAAAACGTACCCGTACACGGCGTACTGCGCAATAGAACCGTATCCGGCGGTGAAAATGATTTGTAAAATATCGGTTCCGACCGTTGTAAAGGACGACACTCCAAGTACGTACACAAATGCGGGGAAGGTCAGGAAGCCGCCGCCCACGCCGAGGATGGCTGCCATGAAACCTACCACCACGCCGCACATCGCCACAAATACACCGGAGACCCTTCTGCCGCCGGGGGTAATGTCTTCGTCGAACTTAATCATTGGCGGAATATTGATGGATTGCACCTTTATGGCCAGGTTGGTTAAACCCGCAGGGCCGCCATGGGCATCGCCATGATCCGCAGATGCGCTTTTTGTTGCTTTGATATAATCATACAAAGCATAGAACCCAAGGAAGCCAAGCATAACGACGTAAATGGCGCTTATAACCAGGTTGCTTAAAACCGGGTTATAATTGAATAGCTCGCGGTTTATGATCCCGCCGCCGGTGACCCCTAGGCCGGAACCGACCAGGAACGCTATAGCCAAACCTACATGCACGTTGCCGAGCTTTTTGTGTATGGTGGTTCCCATGATGGCCTTCGCAAAAATGTGAAACATATCAGTGCCCACAGCAAGAATACCCTTTACCCCCAGGCTCATCAGCGCAGGGGTTATTACAAAGCCTCCACCGGCGCCTATGCAGCCGGTTATTAAGCCCGCGATAAGGCCTACAGCTATAGATCCGTAAAATATTTCAGGAGTATAAAACGACGGGCCATACGAGGTTTTGCCTCCGATATAACCCGGAAGGGTTCCTGCCGCGTGAGCTATGGCAGGGATTAAAACCGGTAGGAAAAGCACCATTAGTATTAACAGCTTCCTACGGTCTTTTAAGATGGTCCTGGACACTTCAATCTCCCATCTGGCATGTGCCCTGGAAGCTTGAATCATAGACTCATATAAAAACCTCATTTTTTTCTAACCTCCTCAGATACAGTCATCAAAAAAACCCTGTTTGTCACTAGATTTTTTTTGTCTCTCCCGTTTTATATATGGCAAATAATTTTTCATACCACCCCCCCCGGAAGGTGACCTCCCAACACTTCTTGTCGCACAGATTCTTGTAGTGACAATTTCATTTAAAAAAATCTTGAAAGTCAAGGTTTACCATGTTATAATTACCTTCAAAGGAAGCTCGCTCATCTTTTTATGTACCCGCAAAATTTTGCGGGCGATTGAGTAATATTTCCCTGATTAGTTAATTAACACGACGCTTGTATATTATGGCGCATGCTTGTTGTCACTACAGTCAGGCTGGGGGCTTCCCGCTTAAATAATTATTTGCTGTGTAGTGTGTACGCCAATAGCCCTTAAAATCTCTTCCTGGGTTTTTGGAATTCTGGTTACAGATTTCACCTCCTGGTCATCAAGCTGGTTGATGGATAGCTTGATATCTTCCAGTAATTCCAGAGCTTGGCGTGGATGTAAGTTTATTCCTGCCCGGTGAAGAAGTCGTTCTAATGTGCTTTCCAGTATTGACGCAAGCAGGCAAATAAAGATGCTTGCCGATGTGTTTTTGTTCACATAATGATGTACCGGTTTGTGCTCGAAGCTACTTATTGTGCGCAGGGACTCACCCATTCTGGCGGTCCTGATATAAGCTTCCAGCATCTCCCTGCCGCTTAAGTGACTGGAGTTGGTTTCCAGTAAAAACATTCCGGCCTGCTGTTTATCCTGTTCGATCAAATCGTCCCTGCGACGGTAGTTGAAATCCTTCGTGCTTTCGTCGTAGCGCCACTCGAAATACATATGGCAGTAATTGTTTTTAAAAATATCGGCGTTTTTGTTGAAAACATGCTTGCTCGGTTTGTTCCGGCTTTCGGCGGCGGCCCTTTGTATTGTTCGGAGCTCCTTTTCCACCAGATTAATTTGCTCTTCAAGCGCGGTTGCCTTGTGCCGGACACTTTGCAGATCGCAGCATAAGAGGCGGCGGATGTTGCCGTCTGACACTTCCTTGTACCAGATCTCCCCGTTTAGCTGGTTTAGCTCGTTGTTGCCGGAAATATGCTCTCGGTACAGGCCGATATCCTGAGTGGGCCTGAACCTGCGTCCGATAATAAATTCATATCCGTGGGCCACCAGGAGTTCCAGGCTTGTGTTGGTCATCACATTGCGGTCACCTACGAATATACATTTGTCAGCGCTATAATTTGCTCCGAGGTATTCCAGTATATTTCTGTACTCCCGTCCCGCCGAGGCGTTTTGAAACACCCAGTGCCCAAATGGCATTCCGTCGCGGCTTACCATGATGCCGAAGTCGGCCTTGTTTGTTTCATCGGGTTCTTCCAGGATATATCTGCCGTAAATGGATGAGTTGAACTCGGCCTTGGGAGGCGGCTCGAAGGCGCCGTTAACCAGGCGGCAAAAGACAAGTTCGGTATTAATGGAAAAAAGTCTATTTAAATTGGTGAATATACTTTTCTCGATGTGGTATTTGACTTCAGCCATTATGTCCAATGCACTGTAAAAGTGATTTGTGTTAAGTTCGTCATTCTGTGATCCGGTCAGGCAGAGGAATTGGTGCCAATCATTAATAGCGTGTTTGTTCTGGGGTTTAATCACCTGGTTTATAGAGAGCAACTCTGACAGCAGAGGGACGTTCAGGTCTGCTTTATCCTTTGAAATGGCTTTGTCAATAGCGGTGTGTATTTGAAGCAGCTCCCATATCCTGTGAATGGCCAGCACTTCTCCGTAGCGCAGAACTTTTTTGGCTTCGAGCTGAGCTGAGCCCCGGGATACACCGCAGATTCTCGAAAGTCCCGATATTAGAACATGAACCTTTTCAGGTGTAAGATCTTCAAGGTTGCCAAGGTTGGCTATTACTCTTTGCTTGACCTTGTTTCCTTCCCTGTAGTTTTCGATCAACTTTAGATAATTATATTCCTTGCCTTTGATTTTACTGGTTATTTTGCGGAAAAACATTGGGACACCACCTTATTTTCCTGATAAAAATCTGGTGGATGCATGCCACCTGTTTTAGGAACCAATCAATTGAATCCGGTAGTTTGGCGCTTTCCTGCAGATTGCATGTGAATGCTGTATCAAAGCGGTGCGTCTAGCCCTGTTTTTTAGATTTTTAGTTGTCACTACCTAAGTGTCTTGTGATGAGGTTGCTCGGGAGAAAAAAGCAACATATTGTCATTCGGATCATGTGCTTGGGCTTCCTGATTGTGACATTGCGCACAAGTCTCAATCAACCCCTGTCGCGTGCTTGAGCGCATCAGCTGTTTTCACTACTTTTTATCCCTACTTTTTGCGGCTGGCTCCTTACGTTGCAAAAAGCGAGATGCTCTTGTTTTCCTCTCTGTCTTTGTCTTCTAGCAACACTATAACATATCAGTATTTATTGTGCAAGATTTCACATCCTGATGTTAAGAAGTTTGAAAATTTCAGCAATTTTAATATTTTATCGCAGGCCCCAAGGCCAAAGCGGATGGCCGGCGTAAAGCATGGGTGTTTGCTGGAAAGTGGCCAAAGGCTGGTTAGTCAGGTAATTGTTCGGGTGGTGACAAATAATACAGAGCAGTGCTTGCTGAAATGCCGCATAAGACAGAGTAAATATGCTTAGCAGTATGCGCCTTGAAAATAATGTGATGACAATTTATAATACAGTTAAATACATCCACATTTACGAAATTTATAAAAGTAGCAATGGGCTTACATGTCTTTATTGGGGCTGTCTTTTGAAATGGGGGATGAAAAATGTCCGTTACCTCCCGTAGTTATCTGCCCGGGGCAGAAGTGGAAATATCGGCCATTTTCAAAAAATTTTTAAAATTAATGAAGGGGATATTTGTAAAGAACGAAATTAGCCGGATTGCCCGCTTGTACCATGTCGATTTTAATTATGGCCTCGTGCCCAATACAGCCATTAATGACTTCAATAACATGAGCAAGATTAATTCATTGTACAGCGGTGACTGTTATATTTATTTATTTGAGAAGCCCCATTTCCAGGGTTGGTATTCGATTATCAAGCCTGGTGAAAGACTGGAGACAGATGTTTGCGGGTCTATAATTATCAGTATTGAGCCGATTTCCATAAACGAGGCTCAAAAGGCTGGCAGGGTGCCGGGATGCTGCTGGGAGATGTCCGGTCCGATGTACTTATTGCATTTTTATGCAGCATACAGGTATATGTAATTATTTCTCACTTATTTAATAAAAAGGCAGGATAATGTAGCGTAGCATGTCGAAATGCAGCTTTTATTAAGAGTTGCATTTTTTTTATTTTTAGGTTGTGCCAGAAAAGGAGGAATAATAAAATGCATCAAAAAAGAAATTAACAGGGTATTGTTATCCTTTCTTCTGGCGTTCAAAATACTTATATAAATCTGTGCACAGACGGGGTGGAGAGTATGAAATGAGTGAGCGGAAGGTATACGATATAGATGCGTTTAGAAAAAGGGAACAACAGGTGGTTTATGTCCAGGCGCCAGAAGGTAATGGGAAAGAGAGCAGCGGTGGCCCGCGCAAAAAGATATATAATTTTATACTGGAAAAAAAGTGGCTTATATTGGCTGTAGCCTTGGCAGCAACCATTTGCTTAATGCCAACCCCGGAGGGACTGTCTGATAATGGTAAATATGCGCTGGGGCTATGGGTTTTTGTCATAGTCTGTTTTATTACGGAAGCGTTGCCTCTTCCGATGACTGCAATGATAATTGGTTCATACCAAATAATGTTAGACATAGGGAACTTTCAGGATGTCCCACGATCTTTCATGGATGATGCCGTTATTTTTATTATGGGTGTACTGATGATGGGGAGCGTGTTGGTTAAGTACAATATTCACAACAAAATAGCCCTTTACATGCTAAAGCTGTCAGGTACCAGGATTGAAAGAGTTGTGCTGGGTATTGTAGCTTTTTGCGCCCTCAGTGCCGGCTTTATCACAGAACATGCCACTGTTACCATTATGCTCCCTATAGGAGTTGGCATAGTCTCTTTGAGTGGCGGTGTGAGGAAAGTGCCAAGGCTGGCCAAGTTATTGATGCTGGCCATATCCTACGGGGTTATTATAGGCGGGGTGGCTTCACCGTCCGGTGGCGCGCGGAATGCTCTGATGCTGAGCTTCTTGAGTAACTTCGGAATAAACATTAGCTACGGTAAATGGATGTTAATGGCCATGCCGTTTACTTTAATTATGATACCCCTGGTCACCGTATGGCTTTTAAAAATTTATAAGCCGGAAATTGAAGATCTGGAAAAAGTTATGGAGACCATTAAGGATGAGATGGAGTCCGACGGGCCGATGAGTTCACAAGCTAAAATAGCCCTGTCAATATTTCTTACTGTCCTGGCCAGCTGGGTGCTTTTCAGCCAAAAATTGGGTGTGGGTAACATTGTTATGATTGGAATTGTTCTGGCGGCTGTTTTGGGGGTGGTCGACTGGAGTTATCTACAGAAGAAAACTCAGTGGGGTGTAGTGGTTCTGTATGCGGGGGCAATTTCAATGGGCAAAATGCTTATGTCAACGGGGGCGGCAACCTGGCTGGCAAAGAAACTGCTGGCCGTGGCGTCCACTTTCGGGGTTACCGACGGCCTTCCACTTTTGGCGGTAATTACCACTATCACCGCGCTGACTACCAACACAATGGCAGACGGTCCGACTGTGGCGGTGCTTGGCCCGATATTCCTGAAGGTTGCTGAAATGTCCAATACTTCCCTTTATGCCATCGGTGTCGCAACTTCACTTGGTTCGGCCTTTTCTTACTTGCTCGTTATAGCCACCCCTGCCAACGCAATCGTATACGGGTCCGGTTTTCTGAGAGGGAATGACTTTTTGAAGGCCGGTGCTCCGCTTTTTCTGTTTTCAATATTATGTACGGTAATGGTGCTGGCCTTTATATGGTGGCGTGAGATTGGTATCTGGTAATAAAGTGTACATCTACCCCTGGCTGGTATCCGTAAATCAGTTTAGCCCGTATGGCTGGCAGGCCGGAGTTCGGAGGCAGCCGTTGAGAAAAGAGGGCTGCAGCAAAAAAAAGTCCCATTTCGGTGGGACTTTTTTCCGATATTGAAAACTATGCTCAAGTTAAATTTAAATCATTTTTTGAAGTTCTTTTCTCAACAGTTTTCCGGATGTGGTTTTGGGCAGGTTTTCCACAAACCTGACGTGTTTTGGTATCTTATATCGGGCCAGTTTATTGACGCAGAAGTTCTGTATTTCTTCCGGGGAGGCCTGGCAGTTTTCCCTGAGGAGTATAAAGGCCATTACCTCTTCACCCATTACCGGGTCCGGCATCCCGGTGACTGCGGCGTCAAAGACAGCCGGGTGTGTGTACAGCACTTCTTCTATTTCCCTCGGGCGTATGTTTACTCCGCCTCTTATGATAATGTCCTTTTTTCTGTCAACAATAAAGATGTAGCCGTCCTTGTCCATATAGGCCAGATCGCCGGTGTGGAACCAGCCGTTTCTCATCACCCAGTCCGTTTCCTCCGGGTGGTTGTAATAGCCTTTCATGACATTGGGGCCCTTTACAATAATCTCACCTATCTGGTTTGTGGGGACCTCCCGGTCCTCATAGTCCACCACCTTTACTTCAACCCCGGGTATGGGAACCCCTATGGACCCCACCTTGACGGGGCCGTCCAGGGGCATGGATGTTATTAAAGGCGACGTCTCTGAGAGGCCGTAAACATCTATAAGCCCGAATCCGTATTTCTCTTCGAAGTTTTTGAAGACTTCAATGGGTGTCGGCGCTCCCCCGGTAAAGGCAAGTCTCCATGACCCCAGGTCATACTTCTCCACGTGGGGGTACTTTACCAGCAAAGTATACATTGTGGGAGGCCCGAAATAGAATGTGACTTTTTCGTTCTGAATGGCCTCCAGCAGCGCTTCGGGACCCTTCCACCTTTTGTGGACCACCATTGTTGCTCCCGCCACCAGTGTGGTATTCATGATACAGGTCTGGCCGGCCGAAAGGTAGGCGGGTGAAATCAGCAGGGATTTGTCCGATGGAGTAATCCTGAATATTTCTGCAAAGGTTGCGGCATTGCTGTAGAGGTTGTGGTGCGTCAGCATCGCTCCCTTAAAGGCGCCGGTGGCTCCGGAGGTGTACAGAATAACGATGACATCGTCTCTTCCCGCCGGCCTGGCCGGTGAGAAACTATCTGAAGACGACGCCAGTATCCTGTTATAGGGTGTCATATTTCCTTCGGCGGTTTCGCAGCCCGTGGCAATGATCCCCTTTTTGAATTCAAATTCCCCGGATAAGCTTGTAAAAAGGGGAACAAGCTTAATATCGGTTATAACGGCTGCGGGCAGGGCACTCAGCACAATGGTGCTCATTTCATTTATGGTGTACTGGGGGTCTACCGGTACCACTATGCCCCCTGCCTTTATTATGGCATAATAGGAAATGATAAACTCGGGGCAGTTTTCCAGCGCTACCAGCACCCTGTCACCCGGCTGAATGCCTGCATTCTTCAGGCCGCTTGCCAGTTTGTTCACCATTTTGTTAAGCTGCCCGTATGTCAGGCGCTGATTTTGATATACAACAGCTTCCCTGTGGGGGGTTAGTTGACCGTGTTCGGCAAGCTTAAGGGGGAGATTCATTTAGGTGTACCTCCTTGTGATGCCGCTGTTATGAACCGGTTGCCCGCACCTGAAAAAATGACGGTTTGCCGTGTGTACCTGTTTTATTTCTATTCCAGTGATGAAAATCCTCTTTTTTGGTTTCGGCGATTTCAGCAGATTAAGCATGGAAGAAGGTAATCGGGATTATGAAAGACGAAAAAAAAGAAAAGTATCAGGTCAGGAAAATAAGGCTGGGCAGGCTGGCAGTAGATCCCGTGTTTTTGGCGGTATTTCTTTTCTTTATGTTTTCCTCCCTGTTACTGATGGCTTTCATGTTGTTGTCAGCCCGTTAGCCCGTAAGCCCGCACAAGTATCTGGGCGGGGTGGCAAACTGTTATTCCCCGGGATTTCAGGCCCCTGCCCAGCTGCATTATGCACGAGGGGCAGACGGTGATCACTTTTTCCGCTCCGGAGGACTTGATATTCTCTGTGTACCGGCTGAGTATTTCGGTGCTCAGTGTTTTGTGGTTTATGACAAAGGCGCCACCGCCTCCGCAGCAGGAGTTGCCACCTTGGACTGACACCGGCTTTAAGCCGGGCACTATATCGACAATTTGCCCGAAATAATCCTCCAGTTTCCTGCCGTATCTGTAGTGGCAGGGAATGTGGCAGGAAACGGCCTCACCGTTTTGTTGGATTTGAGGTCTTCCGGGCTCAAGCATTTTTATGACAAATTCGCTGAATTCGTAAACCGGCTGTGAATTGCCGGTAAACCCCAGTTCGGTAAGGTGATGGCTGCACGAAGAACAGTCGGTGACGATGGCGTCCAGTTTATGCTTTTTGAAAATCCCAAGGTTGTTTTCATAGAGTCTTGCGGCCGCAGCCTCTTCGCCCGCCGTGGCCAGCGGGAGGCCGCAGCAGTTTGTCCGGGGAGGGGTAACCACTTCGCAGCCCAGGTGTTTCAATACCTCCACCACGCTTTTGGCCACATCCGGCAGAAAATAATTGGTTGCGCAGCCCAGGAAATATCCCACAGTCATCCGGGGCTTTCTTTTTTCCGGTAGGGATACTGCCGCTATTCCCGACCGGGCCGGGCTTCCGGCTCTAAGGCCGTATTCCCGGGATAGTATTTTCCCCATCAGTGGAAATAGTCCGGGAATTCTATCCAGCATATGAAATCTTGAGAAAATGCCCCGGTAAATTATTCTGTATGGTTTCCACGGGCTATGCGAGGCCGACATGCCCCGGGCGGCCTTTATTATGGTGTCCACCGGAAGCCCCGAGGGGCACTCGGCGGCACAGGCGCCGCAGGTAAGGCAGAGGGATAGTATGCTGTCGGCTTTGGGGCCGGGCATCAATTCCCCCCTTTGCATGAGGCCTGCCAGATATACTTTGCCCCTGGGCGAGGCCGACTCCTTTCCGGCAGCCGTCAGCACAGGGCAGACATACCGGCACTGGCCGCATCTCACGCATTTTTTCAGGTATTCCCTCATGACGTTTTGCTTAAGTAATACTGACATATTTTCACCTGTCCTGAAAACAGCCCAGGGGGCCGGAATTGCGGCTTTTTAGTAAATTTTGCCCGGGTTCATTATCCCTCCGGGGTCCAGGGCGGCTTTAATACGGCGCATCTGATCCAGGGCGCTGCCGTGTTCCAGCAGGGAGTATGCAGATCTCACCAGCCCCACTCCATGCTCTCCTGTGGTGGTTCCTCCCAGTTCAATGGCCAGCCTGTGTACCTGGTCAACCAGTTTGTTGAGACGGTCCACTTCCTCGGGGATGTCGGGGTTGATGACCAGTGCGGTGTGTATGTTACCGTCCCCGATATGCCCGTAAGACACCACGTCGATACTGTATTTTTGCCCCAGTTCCTTTATTCTTCTAAGGGATTCCGCTACTTTGCTCAGCGGCACGCATATATCCTCTCCGGCAAACACCCTGGTCCCGTCCGGCCTCAGCCTTGCCGCCGCCGCAGCCACCACGCTTCTTCCCTGCCAGAGGGCCGTCATGCGCTGCGGGTCTGTGCTCCACTCAATCATTGCGGCCAGGGGCTTTAAAATACCGGCCACCTCCCGCCCTTCCCACTCAACCGAGGCCGGGTTTCCGTCCAGCTCAAAAAGGAGTATGGCTTCGGACTGGGGGAGGTTTATTTCGGGGCGGTAGAGGTTTACCGCCCTGATGGCGGACTGGTCAAGTATCTCTATCCCTGACGGCAGTATGCCCGCCTTGTACACTTCCAGCACAGCCCGGGGCGCCTTGTCCAGGTCGTCAAAGGAGGCCATGGCTATGCCCCTGGCCCTTGGCCTGGGCCATACCCTCAGCCTTATCATGGTGATAACCCCCAGCGTTCCCTCTGAGCCTACAAATAATTTGGTGAGGTTTATGCCGCTGGCGTTTTTAAGTGATCGACAGTTTTGGCCGCCGGTGGTGATTACCTCTCCGCCGGGAAGTACTACCTCCAGCCCCAGTACGTACTGATCGGTGGTGCCGTACTTAACCGCCCTCATTCCGCTGGAGTTATTCGAAACCATTCCTCCTATGGTGCACATGCGGGTGCTTCCCGGGTCGGGGGGGAAGAACAGCCCGAACCGGCCCAGATGTTCGTTCAGCCGGGAGTGCACCACTCCTGGACGGACCAGCGTCTGCATGTTCAGAACGTCCACTTCTTCAACAGTGTTCCAGGATGACAGGTCCAGCACAATGCCGCCCTTTACCGGCACACAGCCGCAGGTTTCTCCGCTTCCGGCCCCCCGGGGGGTTACGGGAATGCTGTTTTCACTGGCGAACTTCATTATGGCCGACACTTCATCCGTTGAGCGGGGGAGTACAACGATGTCGGGGCAAAATCTGCTTTGTATGGAAAGGAAAGAGCTGTCGTATGAATAAAGCCTTCTTTCCAGTTCATCCTCCAGCACCCTGCCGGGCTCAAGTATTCTTTTCATGGCGTTGGCAAGAAAACGGTCTTTCATACACGAACCCCGTTGTTTTGTTCTTAAAAAACATTATATCACGATATCGGCTGATGTAATGGGGTGACACAATTTGCCAGCAGTATATTTAAACAATATTTAAGATTTGTGCAAGGTACTTTTAAGTATTTATGCTTAGAATGTTTTTAATAAAGGATTATAAAGTATTGTGCGAATGGATTACAGGCTTGCCGGAAAGGACGAAAAATAATTAATGCTGAATGGGAAGTGTATTGATTGGCAACCAAGGCAGGTGATAATTACCTCTGCGAAATTTGCTGCAACAAAGTGAGGTTAAGGAGTCGGGCAAGGGGGCCCTGGTATGCTGCGGAAAACCCATGAAAAAGGTATAAAAGAATAAGTTGCAATGAAATGCAGTTTTAAGGCGGTTACTGAGAAGCGGCTTGTTTCATAATTATTCCTGTTCCTAAAATTTTTTCAATCAGGTATCCGGTTATTATTATCACCGGCAGTGTCAGTGCCAGACGGGTTAAGGCAAATGATATCCCCATAAATTTTATTTCCATCATCAGCATGGGAATTTTTATGGTTGCCCATGTGCCTAAAAAGATAACTGCATTGGCCATCCGGCAGCCTTTCTTAAGCAAGGCATCGGCAACCGGAAACCCAACGTAAAGCGGGCCAGCAGCAGCAGTTGCCACTAGAATGGATATGACCACCCCCCTAACTCCTGAATCCGGGCCAACGTTTTTTTCGATAATCTTACGTGGCACCCATACATCTAGGAGTCCAACCAAAACAAAGATCGGCGGTATAAACAAGAACATTTCAACAAGATAATCAATTGAACTCTTGACAGCCATGCTTCCCATGTCCGGAGCTTTCCATTGCAATAAAAAGTCAACGATTACAACCAGTATGAAAAGAGAATATTTTTTTAGCTGCCCCTTCACTTTAGCAACACCCCCATAACAACGGCAATACCCAAGGCGGTAATTATTCCCAACGCATTACGGATTAATGTGAATTTTTTGCCAAAGTAATGAATTTCCATGGGGGCAGTAATAACTCCAACCATTAACAAAGTTGTTATAAAACTTGAAACTGCCATAATGCTTGCTCCTGCCTGAAGCAATGAAGCCGCCAGCGGGAAGGCGATAAAGGCAGGGATTAGCGTTATTGATCCAACAGCGGATATAATCAGTATACCGACAGGGCTGTTGTTGCCGAATAAACCCTCGATAAAATCTTTGGGAACCAAAGCCAGCATAAGGCCAATTAATCCCAGGATACCCAGCATGCTGGGCAGAGTATTACGGAAAGAATTTAATGCTATCTTTAAGGCTTGCTTTGTCTTTTGCCTGTCCTTTTTATAAGAGTAGGCAAGTGCAGCTAATGTAACTGCAAATAAAACGATGTTAAGCAAAAAACATCATCTCCTGGCATATAATCAACTATTTTTCAGGGAATTTATTCATGTAACTTTCTATGAATTTAGACAAACGCCTTATATTATGATTTATGTGATCCGCCCAGACATGCAATGCCGCCTCCCCTTCCGGGGTTAATTGATATAATCTTTTGGCCGGGCCGCCTTTACTGGTATCCCATTCGCTGGAAACAAACCCTTCTTCCTCCATTCTGCGCAAATGGCGGTAAACAGTGCCGGGGTCCAGCTCGCTTTCACCGAAACCATATTCACCAAGATATTGAATTAATTCATAGCCATGAATTTTACGGTTATGGAGAAGCAATAGCAGGCATGGCTGCATAAACCGCTCAAGAGATGCTCCCCCGCACCGGCAATTTCCGCCACTGTTGCCAACTGAATGCCGACACATGTGTCTCCCCCTATGTGCATAATGCCTATATAATAATAGTGCCTATAAAGATAGGATACCATGTTTTTGGAAACTTTCAAGGCCCTGCTTCTAAATAATAAAGAAAAAAAGCCTGCCTTGGCTGGGCTTACGGGTCAAAGCTTTTATAATCCTGTGTGCTGTGTTGTTTAAATATCTTCAGTCAGAGTAAATTTTTTAAGATATTTTAAAAAAAGCGTCTGTTTACTCATAACAATTATCTTTGGGGTCAGGTCGCCCTGACCGGCCGGGCGTTCTCCGGAAGGGTGGTATAATTTCAGCACCAGCCTTTGATACGCCCCCACCGCTTTTTTTATAAGAGGTGATTGTAAATCCACTGTGATAAAGCCGAAGGAAACCGCCCCCCTGTGCAGTATGGTAACCCCCGCCAGAAAGTCCACTCCACTAAGTCCGGGGTCGGTTTTTATATGAAGGGCAAGGGCCGGAAGGGACCTGCGCATTTCACGGACCACCCTTATACCAATTATGGCGGCGTCGGTTTGTCCTTTCAGGTGCTCCATAATATAGTCATTATTCAAATGTATCTCACAGACTTTTTCCCCGGTTTTCAATACACCGCCGCAGGGCATCTCCACCGGGGGCCCCGGGTAGCGCCTTACAGAGGTCCTGAAAATGGTGGGGCTGCCGTCGGGAGCGGTGACCTCCTTTATGCGGAATAACAGGCTGAATAATTTTTCCCATTTACTCCATATTCTTTTGGGGAACTGGCCGGTTGAAACCCTGCGTGAGTGCAGGAATTCCTTCAGAGGGGTTATTTGGTAACCCCTCTTTTTTAGTTCGCTGATTATCTCCGGCAGCGCCAGTATCATTTTTCCCGGGGACCCGGCGAAGGCTCCGGGCGCGGTGTCGCTGTCATGAAAAATCAGTATTGACCCGTCTATAACATTGTTTTTAACCTTTTTAAGTATGTTTTCCGGCGTTGTCCCCCTGCCCCAGTCCCAGCTCATAAAGGACCACAGAACTGTTTTGTACTTAAGCAATACACCTGTTATGTAATGCGACAGGTTGAAAAGCCCCCAGGGGGGCCTGAATGCTGCAGGCTGGCGGCCGGTTGTTTCTTCTATGGCCCTGTATGATTCCTTTAATTCTCTTATCGTTCCCACAGGCCCCAACAGCCAGGGCATACGGTGTCTGAAGCCGTGGCAGCCTATATCGTGCCCCCCCGACATTATTTTTTCTATAATATCCGGGTGCCTGCGGACCTTTTCCCCCACCACGAAAAAGCATGCCTTTACTCCGGCTGAATTCAGTATTTCCAGGACCCTGGGGGTGTACTTCGGGTCGGGCCCGTCGTCAAATGTGATAATAACCATATCTTTAACCGGCAGGCGGCTGATTGCCCCAATACTGCATATCCGGGCAAGCACCGTGGGGATCAGGTTGTACACCGCCAGTGTGCAGGCAGCGAGAGTCAATAATTCCCCGGTCAAGAAACCCACTTCTCCATTCTATAAAATGCTGTTATTCCGGGTAAAAAATCTTTCCAGGGGGTATAAGACGTAAAAAAAAGCCATAATTGACAATATCCCGGAAGTAATCAGCAGTATCCCCCCCAGGGTTGAAACATTTGCCAAAAACCCCCCCATGGCGGGGCCTGCAGAGATGCCAAGACCCTCAACGGTTGAAAAAAGGCCCCATCCCGTGGCCTGCCTTTCAGGGGGTATGGCTTTGGCCAGCAATGTATTCCAGGCCGGCAGCACGGCCCCGTAAGACACTCCCAGTGCTATTACGATAAACAGGGCGTTGCTGCTGTTTCCGGCAACTGCCAGCAGGGACAGTGCGGCTGAGGAGGACAACAGCCCGGTAAACAGCAGTGGTTTTAAGTTTATTTTATCCGCCAGCCTGCCCATGGGTATCAGTGCCGCCAATGTGGCCGCGCCGCCCGCCAGGAGAAGGACTCCGTAGCTGTCATGGCTAAGCCCCATTTTTTGTTTGGCAAATACTGGCAGGACAGGTATCAATATGCTGGCTGAAAGCGTCTGTAAAAACATCCCGGGCAGCAGCAGCCGGGTAAGGGATTTGTTTGAAATCATCTGTAGTGTCCGGGTGATGGCATCGGGGCCGGCTTTGCCTGTTTTAACCGGCGGAAAAAAAAACAGGGAAAAAATGAAGGCGGTCAGCAGACAGCCGACTATCACAGAAAAGGCCGGAAAGTAGCCTGCCGACATGAAAAAATTTATAACTGAAAGGCCACTGCCCATTCCTGCCAGCCAGGCTGCGAAGACCAGGCTGACCCGGGATGATCGGTCTTTTTTTTTGGCGGGGGCCACAACGGTAATAACCCCTATCCATAAGGGGGAAAGTCCAAGGCCGAAGGCTGCAGCCGATACTGCCATCATTGCCGGATGGGAATAAGTCCCTGCCGCTGCAAGGGATATCAGGCACACCAGAAGGCCTCCCTGTATAACCGGTCTGCCGAACCGGTCAAGATGCCATCCGGCCAAAAACTTGACCAGTGTTTCGGTAAAATAGTGGACCGATGCGGCCATTCCTGCGGCGGCCAGGCTCCAGCCCAAAAATTCTGTCGCATAGATGGGCAGGAAAGAAATAAAAAAGGCGCTTCTGGAAAATTCGGCCATAAAAAGCATGGCTAACAGGCTGTATTCCCCGGCTGACAATGAAGGCAGGATTCTGTTCGCCAATTGTCCCTCCGCTCAAATTTTCTTGCTTTAAGTGGAGCTTTCCCTTTATTCCATTTTTTTAAATATGTATTTTTATTCGGTGGTTTATGAAATCTATGGACATGCTGGAAAAAAACAATTATATCATCGGAGAGTGTTTCCTGGTACTATTATAGATGTCGAAAGATGTAAAATAAGATAGAAGTATGGGAGGAAAGAATGGAAAGGAAATTTATACTTTATCTGTTCCTTCTGGCACTGCTGATAGTACTTGTACCTTTTGCCACGGCATTTGCGGATACTGGAGGCGCAGGCATTTTGAAAGTGGGCAGCAGCGGGGAGAAGGTATCCGAGCTGCAGACATTGCTCAAAAAAGAAGGCTTTTTCCCGGTCGCCCAGAAAGTTACCGGATACTACGGCCCCATTACATATAACTCCGTTGTGGCACTGGAAAAAAAATACGGACTGTCTGTGAACGGCCAGGTGGGGCCTGAGGAATGGAATATTTTGCATTACAAGAAGGCATCCGGGGTGGTCCTGGGATACTATGCCGTGGATTATCCCGGCGACAGGGAATCCCACAATTCTCTGTTGAAGTACAACCAACTGGTTGACCAGGTGGCCATGTTTGATTTTGGGGTGGACTGGCAGGGCAATCTGATAGGAAATGTCTCATCCGAAGGAATAAAGCTGGCCAGGGCTAAAGGCGTGAAAAGCCTTATGGTCGTTCACAACATCTCGGGCTCCATTGATACAAAATCTGCGCACAGCGCAATTTCCGGCAAAAACAGAAAAAACCTTATTGAGAACATTGTCAGGGAGATAAAGGAAAACGGCTATAGCGGGGTAAATATAGATTTTGAGGGAATCCCCCCGGCCGGTAAGAATGACTTCAACGCTTTTCTGGAGGAGCTGAGCGGGAAGCTCAGGCCCATGTCAAAACTTATAACAGTGGCCGTGCCGGCAAAAACCAGCGACAATGGCAGCAACTGGAACGGGGCTTACGATTATAAAGCCATTGGTCGCCTGTCCGACTATGTTGTAATAATGACTTATGACGAGCACTGGTTCAGCGGGCCTGCCGGGCCTGTGGCCTCCATTCCGTGGATGACCAGGGTGCTGGATTACTCCACCGGTGTCATCCCCCCCGGAAAGATACTGATGGGTATACCGGCATACGGGTACGACTGGCCGGACGGCCGCAAGGGAAAGGCCATAAAATGGAAGAATGTTCAGGGACTGATTGACATGCTTGGATACTGGAATGTAAAGTGGGATAATTACAACAGCGTACCGTATCTTACATACAAAAAGGACGGAATCAGTCACCAGGTGTGGTTTGAAAACAAATACAGCCTGTCCATAAAGCTGGGGCTTGTAAAAAAATACGGCATCGGTGGGATAGCCATATGGCGCATGGGGTTTGAGGACGATTCCTTCTGGGAGACTGTCAGGCAGAAGCTTTGAGCTGTAAGGGGCGTTAGTTAACGCCCCTTTATACAGATATAGGAAATCATGCTGAAAGGAAGTCTTGTGGGTAATTTCCTATACCCGGGGGTTTCAAGGGGGTGCACCCCCTTGCTTCAGTGCGGGGTAAGGACCTTATGCGTCCAGGGGCGGCAGCCCCTTTTTATAATTATATGGCGCCGCAGTCACATGACTGCGGCGCCTGTTTTGGGTTATGCCTTTCTGGTTACGGCCAGGAGATACACTACCCCGGTCTTGGTGTCCATGTTAATGCTTTTTTCAGCCTGGATCAGGCTGTCCATCTGTTCTTTGCTCAGGGGAGCCACGTCCATCCCCTCGGTGCTTATTTTGACCATTTCTATCCCTCCCTTGGTGATGTTTCATAGTTATTATTCCCGGCTGAGATTAAAATAGAAATGCTTGTTGTTGATTTTGCACGGTGCATGGCATATAATTTATTATTGAAAACGGTTCTCTTTTTCATTCTCGTGATAATGGTTTTCATTGCCGGGGGTTTTTTCATGACTCTTGATAAAGTAAGAAGAGGCCAGAAGATTAGAATTATTTCACTGCCTGACGAGCTGACAAGGGCCAAACTTATCCGCTTCGGAATTGCCGAGGGCACCGTGGTTATTTGCCAGGAGGTGGTTCCCGCCGGGCCGGTTGTCATTTCAAGGAACAGGCAGGAGATTGCCATAGGGAGAAACCTGGCGCGGCTGATCGGGGTGGAGCCCCTTGTGGAGGGCAGTAAAAACTCGGCGTAAATTAATTGATACATATTTAACCAGTTTAGCTGATATACTAATTAATATGCGTTTGTTAAAACAATCTGCATCTTGGATGCATTCTTCAGGTGCTTTTTGTTTTTTTTTGCGGACAGGTATTCTGGCGCTGACGAAAGAGAACGGTTATATCTCGGGGTAGGAAGGGGAGCCGGTATTGGACTGCCGTGACTTTGGCCATAAGGCGGGGGTGGAAGACGGCGCCCGCTACATAGTGGTGGTTGGAAACCCAAATGTGGGAAAAACCGCTGTTTTTAACGCCATGACCGGTCTCTACGGGGATGTAAGCAATTTCCCCGGCACCACGGTGGACACCTGCTATGGCCGCATCGGCAGGCATATTATTATAGACACTCCCGGGGTGTACGGGATCTCTTCATTTACGGGCGCCGAGAAGCTTGTGAGGGACCTGACGCTTTCCGCCGACATTGTTATTAATGTTGTTGATGCATCCCACCTTGACAGGGATCTTTTTCTTACCCTCCACCTTGTAGATATGGGCCTTCCTGTTGTTGTCGCCCTGAATATGTCGGATGAAACCGCCAGGTACGGGCTTGATGTAAAAAGGGAGGCGCTGGAGGGCGCCCTGGGTGTGCCTGTTGTTGAAACTGTGGCTGTGGACAAGTCAGGCGTGAAAGAGCTTGTGAACTCTTTGCCGCAGGCCTGCAGGGGGAGGAGGGACCCTTCGCTCCAGCACAGGCTGTCGGAAATGGCCCGGGAACTGGGGACATCCGAGGCAATGGCCCTGCTGCTGCTGGAAGGGGATGTCTCAACCGCTGAAATGCTTGACCTGCCTCCCGGCAACGAACGAATTCATCTTTATAACAAAAGGCGGGAGAGGGTTAACGGTATTGTAAGCCTGGTATCTGCAGACAGCCAGGCCGGGAATGATTTTTTAAATACTCTGGGGCATATTATGATCAGGCCGGCGACGGGGTTTCCCATACTGGTCCTGGCACTGGCCCTGCTGTACCTGGTGGTGGGGGTTTTTTTCGCCCAGGTGGTGGTTGATTTTACCGAGGGCACACTGATGGAAGGCTACTATGAACCTTTTGTCAGATCCCGCATCTCAGCTTATATGGACCTTGAATCACCGGTTGGTGTAATACTTACAGGGCAGTTCGGCCTTCTGACCATGGCGGTGACATATGTGCTGGGGCTGTTAGCCCCGCTGGTGGTGGGCTTTTTCCTGGTACTTTCGCTGCTGGAGGACAGCGGCTATCTTCCCCGTATTGCTATTCTGATGGACAGGCTTTTATCGGCCATTGGCTTGAACGGGCTGGCTGTAATACCCATGGTGCTGGGCTTTGGCTGTGTCACTGCGGCCACAATTACCACGCGCCTTCTTCCCACTGACCGTGAGAGAAGGATTGCCATTTTCCTTCTGGCCCTGGCAGTGCCCTGTTCGGCTCAGCTGGCCTTTGTAACAGCCATTATATCAAGGCTGGGACCGGCTTTTTTCATGCTTTACGTATTGATCATACTGGCGGTTATGATTACGGCCGGAATGGTTATGGCATGGACACTGCCCGGAACCTCGTCGCCCCTGTTTTTGGAGCTCCCGCACCTTCGGATTCCCAGGCTGGACAATATTGTCATCAAAACATGGATGAGGTCCTGGCTGTTTATAAAGGAGGCTTTTCCTCTTTTTGTGGGCGGGGCGCTGTTCCTGAGCCTGCTGAAGGTAACCGGCGCACTGGATTTCATACAGAATTCCATGGACCCGCTGACGGTAGGGTGGCTTAAGCTGCCCCGGGAATCGGCCAGCGCTTTCATAATGGGACTTATCCGCAGAGATTTCGGGACCGCCGGAATTCTGGAAATGCCTCTGACCACCGTACAGCAGTTTGTGGCCATGGTCAGCCTCACGCTGTTTGTTCCCTGTATAGCTTCGGTTATGATTATATTTAAGGAGCGGGGCTGGAAAGAGGGAGTGATAATCTGGCTGCTGGTCCTCACACTGGCCTTTGTCGTAGGGGGCCTGGTTGCCAGGGCCATGGACTTTTTAAAGACTTAGGAAATTATGTTCCAGAGAGATTCTATGGATAATTTCCTAGATTGGCGGACCGGCTGCTCCTGTTATTATGATGGCCGCACCGGCGTTGTTTATGGCAGGTGTGATTATTCTGGCAGGTATTGTTAAAAGGGCATGATGAATTGACATAGAATTTTATAAAGTCGTAGTCATCTTATACGATTGATAACACCAATAGCAGAGGGGAAGGCATGAAAAGAAAACTGATTTCTATAGCTATTTTTTTCATGATAATTTTTGTATTCCTGCCGGAAAAGGTGCTGGCTCAGCCGGTAGTTTCGGCGGAGGCTGCGATTCTGTTGGATATGCAAACAGGTCAGGTGCTTTATCAGAAAAATCCGGACCAGATGATGTATCCGGCCAGCACAACTAAAATGCTTACTGCCATGCTGGCTATCAAAAACGGCAAATTCAGCGACAAGGTAAAGATTACCCGGAATGCGGCCTCGGTGGACGGATCCCATGTGGGATTGCAGGAGGACGAGTTTGTAAGCCTGGAGGACCTTTTATACATCATGATGCTGGCGTCCGGCAATGACGCGGCAACGGCCATAGCCGAGCACATAGGGGGAACAGTGGAGGAGTTTGCACGGGCCATGAACCGGGAGGCCATGGCCATGGGGGCTTTGAACAGCAATTTCGTCAACCCGCATGGGCTTCATGACCCCAATCATTACACCACCCCCAGGGACCTTGCCGTAATAGCCCGTGAAGCCATGAAAAATAGTGTCTTCAGGAAAATAGTGGGGACCTATCACTACAGGAACCAGAGGGTTCTTCCCCGTCCGGTGAACGGGGTGCCCCAGGAGGATTTTGTAAATCTGAACAGACTGTTGTGGGACGGGAGTCCATTGGGGTACCAGGGTGCAAACGGCATCAAAACGGGCTATACCGACGAGGCCAGGCGCTGCCTGGTGTCAAGCGCCAAAAGAGGGGACCGCGAGCTTTTGGCCGTGGTTATGAAGACCGAAAATTCGGGAGTTTACCATGACTCTATCGCTCTTTTGGACTACGGTTTCAATCAGTTTAAACAGGTTGCACTGGCGCAGGCAGGGGATGTTGTCACCAGCGCCCCGGTGAGGGGCGGCCAGTCCAATAGTATTGGGGTGCTGGCGGAGGGTGGATTCCATTATCTCGTGCCGGCAAGCGATAATTCCCGGATAGACCGTAAAATAGACCTAAACGGTAGGATTTCGGCCCCGGTCAGCAGGGGGCAAAAGGTGGGAACCATGTCCTTTATGAAGGAAGGCAAGGTAATAGGCAGCGTTGATCTGGTATCTGACCGGGACGTGGATAAGAACCCGTTTTTTCAATGGTGGTATGGCCCGATAGCACTAGCGGCTATTTTTATATATCTGAGGGCTCAGGCCAGGAAAAGGCGACGCCGTTACCTGCTCAGAAAAAACAGATGGGTTTAGAACGTCGGTTTATTTTATCTGGTGTGAATTATGGTTATAATCAATTATATAAAAAGCCGGGCTTATAAACGGATCAGTTTAAGGCCCGGTTTTTTTGCAAGCAATATTTCAATTGACATGTAAAACTTCAGTTTAATATACTTACAAAAAAAGCTCCTAACAATATCCGGGGTGTGAGACGATGAACAAGGTAATCTATGACGTTGAGGAGAAGCTGAAGGCCAGAGAGTACAAACTAACTCCCCGCAGGGAACACATACTGAAGGTGCTTCTTGAGCATAAGGACAAACACCTCAGCGCCGAAGAGGTATACAACCTGGTCAAGCTGAAGGCCCCGGATGTCGGTCTGGCTACTGTTTACCGAACTCTGGAGTTGTTTTGCGACTTTGATATTATCCATAGCATGGACTTTGGTGACGGCCGGAAAAGATATGAATTTGGGGACAGTGAGTCCGACGGGCATCACCATCACCACCTGATTTGCCTCAAGTGCGGGGCAATACTTGAAGTGGAGGAGGACCTGCTGGAGGACCTGGAGTCAAGGGTCAGAAGGGACATGGGGTTTGATGTGCACAACCACCAGCTTAAAATATTTGGACATTGCAAGGACTGCCAGAAGTAAAAATTTATGTCCGTAAATATGAAAAAAATAACATGCATTTGCCTGGCCATAAAGCTGCAACACGGATAATAAGCTATAATGTTGCTATTAACTGGATATTTCCATCCCGGTTTTTATGAGTGGTTGTATAGTGAATATCAAAATGGTAAGATATACCAGATTAAATTAAACTATGGCAGGAGGGCGTTTCATGAGCGACTGTAGAGAAACACTTCCCCGGTACTACGATAAAAATATAATAGGCTTTTTTCCCCAGTGTCCCGACACCCTTTTTGTTTACTGGGAACTCTCTTTAAGTCACTGGGAAACGGTGGCCGGGATGGGGGGCGCTTTTGTCAGGCTGTATTCTGTCAGGGAAAACGGCGATTCTGATTTCGAGTATATTCTTGCCGGTGAGGTGCAGCCTCCGCCTTATACAGGAAACTGGTACTTTACAGGGCTGCAGCCGGGAGCGGTGTATATAGCTGAAATAGGGGTCAAACTGCCGGACGGAAACTTTTACTCCATGGTAAAATCCGAGATGGTTTTGACACCGCCTTTGCCCAGATATGATATCACACCCAGGGGCAAGCCCGCTGCCGGCATAAGTCTGGAAACACCAACAGTAAACCGTGAGGATAAATCTTTCCAGAAAAATGAATTGAAGATCGGACTGGATGAGGTGTTCCAGGAGATGCCTTTCTATATGGGCTATGATATTCAGTTAGCCGATTAGCCGGCCGGTTTTCCCAAAATATAGGGGGTGCGCCCCCTTGCTTCAGTGGGGGGTTGAGGACGTCTATACCGTCCGAAGGGGCGCCCAGCCCCTTATAAAAGGAGGTTTTTAAATGGCCCACGGCTATCTTGCAGTTATTTTACATGCACACCTTCCCTTTGTCCGCCACCCCGAGCACCGGGACTCGCTGGAGGAGCGCTGGTTTTTCGAATCCTGCACGGAGTGTTATATCCCTCTCTTGACGTCCTTTGAAAGACTGGCGGGGGAAGGCTGTGAATTCAGGATTACATTTTCTATTTCTCCCACTCTGCTTTCCATGATGTTGGACGATCATATCAAAGAAAAATATCTTCAATACCTGGACCGCATGATTGAGCTGGGGATTGCCGAATGTGAGAGAACTAAAGGGAATGTGGGTTTTAACGCCCTCTCCCGGAAATACCTCCGGCACCTGGAAAATGTCCGGAGGTTTTTTATTGGCTGCGGGGGAGACTTGACTTTGAAATTCAGGGACCTTTTGGATGCGGGGAGGCTGGAGCTTATCACCACGGCGGCCACCCACGGGTTTTTGCCGCTTATTCACAGCCGGGAAGCCAGAAGGGCCCAGATCGAGGTGGGGATTGGATCCTTTGAAAAGGTTTTCGGCCAGACACCGCCAGGACTGTGGCTCCCCGAGTGTGGTTACGACAGTGGTGTTGAACATCTGCTGAGGGATGCCGGTGTAAAATATTTTATAGTGGACACCCACGGCCTGCTGTCGGCGGCTCCGGAACCGGTATACGGTATCTACGGGCCGGTCCAGACCCGGCCGGGCGTTGCGGTTTTCGGACGGGACCCGAAAAGTTCCAGGCAGGTGTGGGAGAGGAGGGAAGGCTATCCCGGGCACCCTGATTACAGGGAGTTTTACCGTGATATCGCCTACGATCTTGATGAAGATTACCTCCGGCCTTACCTGCCCGGAGGCTGCTTCAGGGTGGATACCGGTTTTAAATATCACCGCATAACGGGGAATGGGGAGCACAAGGAAGTCTACAGTCCCGATGCCGCTTTCAGCAGGGCTGATATTCACGCCAGGGACTTTGTGCTGTCCAGGGCGGCACAGCTAAGAGAGACGGCGGGCAGGATGGACAGACCGCCTTTGATTATCGCCCCGTACGACGCCGAACTGTTCGGGCACTGGTGGCACGAGGGCCCCATCTGGCTGGAAAAGGTTCTGCGCCTGTGCGGTGACGGGTCTGGTGTAAAAACACTGACACCGGGGGATTACCTGAAAATCTATCCCCGGAATAATATGGCAGACCTGCCCATGAGCAGCTGGGGTGAGGGTGGCTATGGCTACGTCTGGCTGAACCCTAAAAATGACTGGATATACAAGCACCAGCATGTTGCCGAGGCCAGGATGACAGAGATGGCAAACATGCTGCGGCCTGACGGGAATGTTCAGCGCAGGGCGCTGAATCAGGCAGGAAGGGAGCTTTTGCTGGCCCAGAGCAGTGACTGGGCCTTTATCCTCAAGGAAGGGACCACTGAGGGCTATGCGGCGGCAAGGGTTGCCGGGCATCTGAATAATTTTAACCGGCTGGCCCTCCAAATCGAGTCCGGCGAAATTGACGGGGATTTTCTTTTATACCTGGAGGGTGTGAACAATATTTTTCCCGATCTGGACTATAGGGTTTTCTCCTCTGTAAAGGTTCGCCCGGGACTGTTGGGGCACCACCGGCTTAAGGTTATAATGCTTTCCTGGGAGTACCCTCCCCGCACGGTGGGCGGACTGGGGAGGCATGTGCATGACCTTGCCCGCGCCCTTTCAGGTCTGGGTGTGGAGGTCCATGTCTTTACCTGCCCGGCCCGCGGAAGGCCCGAGTATGAGGTGGATGACACTGGTGTGCAGGTGCACAGGGTTGCGGAAAAAAATCTGCGGGCGGTGGATTTTTTGGAGTGGCTCTCCCAGCTCAACAGGGGAATGGTCAGGCTGGCAGAGGAAAAAGGCCTTTCCCGGGGTAAATTTAATGTGGTTCACGCCCATGACTGGCTGGTGCGTGATGCGGCCGGGGCAATAGCGGAAAAGGCGGGCATTCCTCTGGTGACCACAATTCATGCCACTGAGTACGGGCGCAACAGGGGGATCTTCACCGAATTGCAGAAAAGGATTCACAATACCGAGCAGGAACTGGTATCCATGGCCGACCGGGTCATTTGCTGCAGCGATTATATGCTCAGGGAGGTCAAAAGGCTTTTTGGAGAGGCCCGTGGTGGAATAAAGATAATACCAAACGGTGTTGACGCCGGAAGCCTGGCGGTAAAAGCCGGTGTGTATTCCAAAGAGGAGTCCGGAGGAGGCCCCAGGCTCATGTTTCTGGGCAGGCTGGTTCCGGAAAAGGGCGTGCAGGTGCTTATCGAGGCACTGCCAATGATTATGGAAAAATATCCGGGGGTGGTGCTGACCGTGGCCGGCAGGGGCCCATACGAGGCCGATCTCAGGGAGCTTGCCGGAAGGTTTGGAGTGGTCTCCAATGTGGATTTTATAGGATTCGTAAATGATGAGGGAAGGAACCAGCTGCTGGCGGAGTCATCTGTGGCTGTGTTCCCCAGTATTTATGAGCCCTTTGGCATAGTTGCCCTGGAGGCCATGGCCGCCGGGATCCCGGTGGTGATTTCCGATACCGGAGGCCTTTCGGAGATTATCAGCCATGGTATTGACGGGATAAAGGTTCCTCCGGGGAGGGCGGATGTTCTGGCCAGGTATGTTATTGAGCTGCTGGACCACCCGGACCAGGCTGACAAGCTTGCCAAAAACGCTTATAAAAAGGTCCTCGGCCAGTATAACTGGAAGCAGATAGCCTTTGACACCGCCATGGTTTACCTGGAGGTAACTTAAAATGCTATTTCTGAAATAACTGCCGGAGGCCAGAAATCAGAAATCAGAAATCAGAATGAATTGGGCATCCTTTTGAGGGTCGTAATAAATATTCTCTCCCTTTGTGGTGCTGTAAAGCCGTGTCTTTCCGGTGCGGCTTGTCTTTACTGCTCAGGCGTGGTGGGATATAATAGCATTAATTTCGCACCAGAGTGATGGAAAAACCAGTGACGGTCTGGTCCGGAATTATTCTGTCTTCTGGCCCCTGACTCCTGGATTCTGGATTCTCTTTGATTAAGGTGGTGTTTTGATTGGCTTTTAAACCTGCGGGGCTGCTTACCGGGATTGGCAGTCTGCCATACACAGACCCGGGACAGGCGCTGTCTTTGATTTTCAGCACTATGCCCCAGATACCCCACTGGCCCCAGATGCCCGGGATAGGGGCAAAGGAGGGCTTTGTTTTCCAGTTTTTAACTCCTCTCGTCAATACGGGGCTGATTAAAGTTGAAAAGGACAGGGCTTTTTTCGATTCCGGAAACCCCCGGTGGGCGGAAATGCTGGCTGATTTTTATACTCTGTACATGGCGGCGGCTGAGGGCGACAGCGGGGCGCTGGAGGCATTTTCCCTGCCGGAAAGCTCGGCGTCGGGCTTTTATGCTTTTTTAAAATACATTGAGGACAAAGGCCCGGGGGAGGCATTATTTTACAAGGGCCATCTGGCCGGCCCGCTGACCGTGGGCTTTCAGCTGAAAGACCACAGGGGGAGGCTGGCGTACTACGAGGACCAGCTGCGTGATGTTTTGGTGAAGACACTTGCCCTTCACGCCCGCTGGCAGGCCGCAAAACTTGCGGAACTGGGAAGGCCGGCCATTATATTTGTGGATGAGCCCGGCATAAGCGTTTACGGCAAATCGGACTACATAACGATTACCAGGGAGATGATTAAAAGCAACCTGGACGAGATATTCGAACAGATCCACTATGTCGGCGCAATGGCCGGTGTTCACTCGTGCGACGCCATCGACTGGACCATCCTCTACCAGTGCGATTTGGATATCGTTAATCTGGACGCCTATAAATTCGGTGACTCCCTTATACCCTTTGCCGGGGAGTTAAAGGAGTTTGTTCACCGGGGAGGGGTAATGGCCCTGGGAATAGTGCCAACCACTGACAGCGCCTTTGATGAGACACGGGAAACTCTTTTGAAAAGACTGGAGGAGCTTTGGGGACAGCTGATCAGCCGTGGGGTGTCCGGGCGGGAGCTGGTGGGCCGGACCATGATTACCCCGGCCTGCGGGACCGGTCTTTTGGACCCGGAGCTGGCAGTGCGGATATACCGGCTGGCCCGGGAGGTTTCAGACGCTGTCGGGGAGATGGACGCAATATGATTCCGGATTATCACATTCATACCTCGCTATGCGGGCACGCCAGGGGGGATATGGGCCAGTACGTGGAGGAGGCCTGCAAAAAGGGCTTTAAAGAGATAGGCTTTTCTGACCATGTGCCAATGTACTGGCTGGCTGCCGAGTGCAGGGACCCCGGGCTGGCCATGGATGATTCCCGATTTCCCGGATACGTGTCCAGGGTGTTGAAACTTCGTGAGATCACACCGGAACTGTCCATCCGCCTGGGGGTCGAGGTTGACTACATACCGGGATGGGAAAAAGCGGCTAAGAAAATCATCTCGGAATACCCCTTTGACTATGTAATAGGGTCGGTGCATTTTATTGACGGCTGGGCCTTCGACCACCCCTTTTACATTGACGGGTACGGCAGCCGTGACATAGATGAGATTTACCGCGATTATTTCGATCTTATATGCCGGGCGGCCGGTTCGGGTATTTTTGACATTATGGCCCACCCGGACCTGGTTAAAAAATTCGGGTACCGCCCTGACAGGGAACTTACAGTATTTTACCGCCAGGCCGCCAGGGCCTTCGCCGGCGCCGGGGTGTGCGTGGAGGTTAACACGGCGGGTTTAAGGGTTCCTGCCGGAGAGATCTATCCTTCCCTTGAATTCCTAAGGCTGTGCCGCCTGGAGGGTGTTCCGGCCTCCACCGGATCCGACGCCCACGCGCCGGAACTGGTGGGGGCCGATTTCAGCGAGGCACTGGATCTTCTAAGGGATGCCGGTTATGACGAGGTGGCCGTTTTCAGGGGCAGGGAGAGGTTAATGATGAAAATATAAGTTGTTGAAAAAAGGATTATTGTAAAGCTCCCGGATAACGGGAGCTTTTTAATTGTATAGGAAACTATACTCTAAAGGAATTCTGTAGATAATTTCCATTATGTCTATACACGGGGGTTCGTCATCAAGCAGATTCACATAATCCGGATATTAAAACGGAATAATAAAGCCGGAGGCTAAAGAATGGAAAAAGGGAAAATCAGTGGAATACAGGTTACTTTTTTGATGGTGTGGACAATTGTGTCTACCGGCATACTGTACCTGCCCATTACTATCAGCAGACATGTGACGAAAGATGCCTGGATGATTCCCATCACTTTTTTGGCAAGTATTTTTATTGCTTTAATTTCCACAAATATGGGCTTGAAGTATCCGGGGCAGACAGTAATCCAGTATTCCCAATCCCTTGCCGGAAAGATCGCCGGCAAGGGATTGGGATTAATACTAATATTTTGGTTTGTCACGACCAGTGCCATTGTTGTAAGGGAATTCGGCGAATTTATTGTCGTAACAATGCCTTCAACGCCAATGATTATTATGAACACATTGATTGTGTTGCTGGCTTGCTATGCTGTAAAAAGCGGGCTTGAAGTAATGGGAAGGGTTAGTGAACTGCTTTTTCCGGTTGTTTTCTTTTCAATAACAGTCGTAATAGTTCTAGTGTTTGGTGAAGTAGATTTAAAACGGCTGCTTCCCATGTTTGACAGGGGGATTTTGCCGGTGATCAGAGGGACGATGACACCATTAAGTTATGGCGGAGAGATAATAACTATTATGATGCTTATCCCCTTTATGAATAAGCCTGCTTCCGCCAGGAAAAGCGCTATTTTTGCGGTGTTAATCGTAGCTTCAATAGGTGCCCAGATAGAAACAATTACAACGGCTGTATTCGGAGAGTCAAGGGAAAGAATGATCTTTCAGCACTTTCACCTTATCCGGATGATCAATGTGGCGCAAATATTTGAAAGAATGGATATTGTTTTTGTTGTGACAATCTTTCTCGGGATATTCGTGAAGTTGGCCGTGTTGCTTTATTGTAGCGTGTTAAGCATGGCGCAGTGGTTAAATTTAAAGACATACAAACCTCTGGTGCTTCCCACCGGCGTTATTGTCACCGCTTATTCCATTTTGTTTTTTGAAAATATAAACAAATTAATAGAATTCTTAGACGATATTTTTCCTCCTTATGCCCTTACAGTGGAGGTGGGAATACCTTCTATTCTGTTGATCTTGTTTTACTTGAAGCGATATGGCGGGAAAAAATCCGCATAAGTCAAAAAAACAATTCCGCTGGCTGGTTAGGTAGTAAGCATTTTATCGGCTGTAATAAAAATTTTTAAAAAAGTTTCTTTAGAATAAAAATTAAAGAAGGAAATATAATGCCGGCGAAGAATAAAGTGGGGGAAAGTGAGTTAAAGTGGATCAAAGTGGTGGATCGGTGGCCATGGGTGGGGTGAGATAGTGTTTATAGGTGAATACCAGCATACCATCGATTCAAAGGGACGTCTTTTTATACCAGCCCGCTTCCGCGAAGGCCTGGGGGACAAGTTCATCTTGACGAAGGGATTGGACGGCTGCCTGTTTGTGTATCCTCCCAAGGAATGGACGGCAATCGAGCAAAAAATGCGTTCACTTCCCTTCACCAAGGCGGATGCCCGGGCCTTTGTGCGGTTTTTTTTCTCCGGGGCCACCGACTGCGAGGTGGACAAGCAGGGGAGAATACTGATTGCATCCAGTTTAAGGGAATACGCCGGGCTTGAAAAGGAAACCATGATAATAGGCATTTCCACCCGGGTTGAGATCTGGTCGAAACAGCGCTGGGAGGAGTACAGCAATACTGCGGCGGCGTCGGCCGAGCAGCTGGCGGAAAAAATAGTGGATTTTGATCTTGGCATTTAAAGTGCGGCTCCTTAATCTGTGCATTGAAATTTGCAAAGAATCTTAATATTCCATTCGGAGTTTTGTACATGTCACTTGATGCGGAAAACGGGGGGTCCGGGTTTTCCCACCGGCCCGTTTTGCTGGAAGAGGTTCTGGAGGGGCTAAATGTAAATAAGGACGGCATTTACGTGGACTGCACGGTGGGCGGCGCCGGGCACAGCCACGGCATTCTGGCTTTGTCCTCGCCGGGAGGCAGGCTTGTGGGACTGGACCAGGACCAGGACGCCATATCGGCTGCTGCTGAAAGGCTTGCCGTATTTGGCGGCAGGTTTACCCTGGCAAAAAGCAATTTTGTGGACCTCCCGGAAGTGCTGGACAGACTGGGGATAGACCGGGTGGACGGCATTCTTTTTGACCTGGGAGTAAGCTCTTATCAGCTTGACAACCCTGGCCGCGGTTTCAGCTACAAGCATGACGCCCCCCTGGACATGCGCATGAACATGGACTCGGGAATCACCGCCGGGGACATGGTGAATTCGCTGTCCGAAGGCGATCTATCCGGTATAATACGGAAATACGGCGAGGAGAGGTTTGCCGGAAGGATAGCCTCGTTTATTGTCAGGGAAAGATCAAAGGGCCCCATTTTTACCACGGGGCAGCTGGTGGATATAATAAAGGCCGCCATCCCGGCAAAATACAGGCGGGAGGGGCCTCACCCCGCCAAAAGGACTTTTCAGGCCCTTCGTATAGCGGTCAACAACGAGCTGGACATTATAAAAGGGGCGCTTGCGTCGGCGGTGGACCGGCTTAAACAGGGCGGGAGGGCCTGTGTAATAACTTTTCATTCCCTGGAGGACCGTATTGTGAAGGAAACCTTCAGGGAGCTGGCGCAGGGCTGCACCTGCCCCAGGGATTTTCCGGCATGTGTCTGCGGTAGAAAGCCTCTGGTTAAAATAATCAGGCCGGGCGGCATAACCCCTTCGGCCGCCGAGCTGGAGGAAAACCCCCGGGCCAGGAGCGCCAGGCTGAGGATTCTTGAAAAATGCTGAGGGAAAGTGGTTTCCAGATTTTGTTCTAAAAAGGGTGGAGGTTGAATAAGCTTTGGTAGTAGCGCAAGAGCGGTATGATCATTACAGCCTGCCCGAAGAGGACAGCCGGGTTAACCGGCACCCCCGGCGGAGCCGGCTCCCCCGTGAAGGAAAGCTTGCTCTTTTGGGGTTGGTGCTGCTGACCTTCTGCATTGGTATGATGATTGCCTATTATTATTCCCAGGTGCTTATCACCGGTTATAAGGCAACCAGTCTGGGCAATGAACTGGCGGCGCTCCGCCAGGAGACCGTCTCTCTCGGGGAGGAGGTTGACAGGCTCAACTCCCTGGACAGGATAGAGTACGTGGCAACCCACAAGCTTAAGATGGTCAAGCCGGACAGTAAGGATATAGTGGTGGTAAGGGCAGACACGGCAGGTGAGGGCGGCAGGATCAAAACTTCCGGGGCTGTGAAAGGTCCGGACGGCCCTGGTGATGGAAGAGAGGCTCAGGCCCAGCAGATCTCAAGCAGGAGCAAAGTTGTACAGGCCTTTGCTTCTTTGTTGGGCATAAAGGGGAGTTAAGGGAGGAATATGTAACCTTCCGGGTGGGCTAAGTCGGAGGAGGAAATTTGTATGCGCACTACCGGCATACTAATCCGCAAACGGCTCACCTGGCTTTTTTTACTTTGTGCCATGGCCTTTGTGGGGCTTATTTTCAGGCTTGCCTGGATCCAGTTTGTGCAGGCGGACTACCTCCAGGAAAAGGCGCTGGAGGTAAGGATGAGGGATATACCCGTTGAGGCCAAGAGAGGGACCATATACGACAGAAACGGAAATGAGCTGGTAACCAGCGTAAGCTCTGACTCTGTATACGCCATTCCATACCAGGTGAAAAGCCCCAGGCAGGCGGCCGATTCCCTGGCGCCCGTGCTGGAAATGGACGCGGACAGGCTGTACAGGATTTTATCCAAAAAGTCCTGCTATGAGTGGGTAAAAAGAAAGGTTAAGCCGGAGGCCGCCGCCAGGGTCAAGGAGCTGAAGCTGGAAGGCATTCATCTGGTGGAGGAAAGCAGGCGTTTTTACAGACATGAAACCCTGGCCCCTCACCTGCTGGGCTTTGCCGGGGTGGATAACCAGGGGCTGATGGGCATAGAGAAAACATATGAAGATGTTTTGCGAGGGATTCCCGGCCGTATACTGGTGGAACATGACGCGGCAGGCAGGAGCGTGCCCGACCCCATACACAGGTACTCGCCACCGCAGCAGGGGAACGGCCTTATACTGACCATGGACATGAACATACAGTACTTTGTGGAGCGGGAGCTTGACAAGGTTGTGGCCAGGTACAGCCCTAAACTGGCCGTAGCCATTGTAATGGACCCCCGGACCGGCGAAATACTGGCCATGGGAAACAGGCCCACTTTCAACTCTAACAACTGGAGCAACGTGCCCAGGCATGTATGGGACCGGAACCCGGCCATCTGGTACAATTACGAGCCCGGGTCCACGTTTAAAATCATAACCACTGCTGCAGCGCTGGGCGAGAAGGCAGTAAAAAACAGCGACCGTTTTTTTGATCCGGGGTTTGTAAAGGTTGCCGACAGGAGGATAAAGTGCTGGAAGGGCGGGGGGCACGGGAGTCTCAGCTTCGAAGAGGTTGTAATGCACTCGTGCAACCCCGGATTTGTAGAGGTGGGCCTGATGGTGGGGCGGGAGAGGTTTTACAGGTACCTTTCAGCCTTCGGCTTTGGAGAGAAGACCGGGATTGAGCTGGCCGGCGAGGCCAGGGGGATCATGATAAATGAAAAGAACGCCACCAACCTTAACGTCGCCACCATGTCGATCGGCCAGTCAATCGCAGTTACACCCATTCAGCTGCTGTCGGCGGTGTCAGCGGTGGCCAACGGGGGAACGCTTGTAAAGCCCCAGCTGGTCAGGGAGGTAAGGGATAACCGGGGTAAAACGGTAAAGTCTTTTAAAACGGAGCCCATAAGGACAGTGATCAGCAGTGAAACCGCAGACCAGGTCAAGGCGCTGCTGGAGAATGTGGTGGCCAGGGGCACCGGTAAAAACGCTTTTGTGGAAGGCTACCGGGTGGCCGGAAAAACCGGAACCGCTCAGGTGGTGGGTGAAAGTGGAGGCTATGTCAGCGGCAGGTACGTTGCATCCTTTGCAGGCTTCGCTCCGGTGGATAACCCCAGGGTGGCCATACTGGTAATGATTGCGGAACCCCAGGGAGGGATATATTACGGCGGAATGGTGGCCGCCCCGGTATTCCAGGCGATAATGCAGGACACACTGCACTACCTGAAGCTGCCGGAGGACCCGAACATTATCAAGCCGCCCGGCCCCACTTCATGGTACGAGGCTCCCAGGGTGAAGGTCAAGGTGCCCAACGTGGTCAACTACCCGGTGAATGAAGCCATAAGAATGCTGAGGTCCCAGGGACTTTCGTTCCAGACCAGGGGCTATGGCGCCATAGTTTACAGCCAGGTGCCCCGGGGCGGGGCCGAGGTCATGAACGATGTCAGTGTGCTGCTGGATCTTAACCCTCCGAAGACGGGCGAAGGCGGAGAAGGGGTAACGGTACCCAATTTGAGCGGCCTTACCGAACAGGAGGCCCGAAACCTATTAGAGAATATAGGACTTGTAATGGAGCCGGCGGGAACCGGTCTGGCCAGGTCCCAGAGCATTCAGGCCGGGGGCAGGGTGGCCAGGGGGACATTGATTAGAGTGGAGTTCAGGCCGCCCGGACAAAAGGAGACAACTTTACAATATGCGGTTCCGGGGGCGGCTTTCGGTGAAATTATTGAAGATTAACTATAAAAAACAGAAAATGAGACATAAAACTGATAGGGCCAACATATAATGCCAACAGATTTTAAGCCTGCGGATGCCATGTCCCCAGGCTTAAAAAGACAGCCCGTTGGGAAATAATACCTGGTAGAAGGGGGACGGGTTTGTTGAATCTGAAGGATCTGATTGAAGAATTGGCGGTTTTGAGAGTTGAAGGAAGCGATGAAATAGAGATTAAGGGAATTTCTTATGACTCGAGAACTGTCGAGCCCGGGTTTCTGTTTGTGGCCATAGAGGGATATAAAGCGGACGGTCATCATTATGTCACCCAGGCTGTGGAGGCCGGTGCCGCAGCGGTTATGGCGCAGAAGGAAGTGGATGTGCCTTCCGGGGTGACTCTGGTTAAAGCAGAAAACACCAGGGTGGGGCTGGCCCAGGTATCCGCGGCCTTCTACGGACATCCCTGCCGCAGGATGAGGATGGTGGGGGTCACCGGCACAAACGGCAAGACCACCACCACCAATCTGATAGCATCGGTTTACCGTTCGGCCGGCCGCAAGGTGGGCCTGATAGGGACCATAGCCAACTACATAGGTGACAGAAAGCTGGATGTGAGCCATACCACCCCTGAATCCACCGATCTGCAGAAACTGCTGCGGGAAATGGTGGATGAGAAGGTTGAGGTGGCCGTTATAGAGGTCAGCTCCCATGCCCTGCAGCTGGAAAGGGTTATGGGCTGCGAGTACGATGTGGCGGTTTTTACCAACCTTACACAGGACCACCTGGATTTTCACCGGGATATGGGGGAGTATTTTGAAGCCAAGGCTAAACTGTTCCGGTACGTGGGATCGGGAGTTAAGGAAGGCCCCAAGCACGTTGTTGTAAACCGGGACGACCCCCACGCCGAAAGGATGATGTCGGTTGCCAGGGTTCCGGTGATAACCTACGGGCTGTCGGAAAAGGCCCATTTCAAGGCGGTTGATGTAAAGGTGACCGGCCACGGCTGTTCATTTACCGTGGTGAGTGAGAAATACGGATCCCTTAAGTTAAATATGAAGCTGACCGGGCTTTTCAATGTTTATAACACCCTGGCGGCATATGCGGCCGGAGTGGCGGGTGGATTGAGTCCTCACGAGATCAAAGGGGCACTTGAGCAGGTCAGGGGTATTCCCGGGCGGTTTGAGCTGGTGGACCGGGGGCAGGACTTTACTGTGGCGGTGGATTACGCTCATACCCCCGACGGGCTGGAAAACATTTTGAAAGCGGCTAGGGCGGTGTCAGGCGGAAAAATCATAACTGTATTCGGCTGCGGGGGAGACCGCGACCGCACCAAAAGGCCGGTTATGGGCGAAATTGCCGGCCGGTACAGTGATTTGCCCATCATCACCTCGGATAATCCAAGGACCGAAGACCCGCTTGGGATCATCAGGGACATAGAGGAAGGTATCAAAAAAGTGATGCAGCCGGGGAATTACAGGGTGATTCCGGACAGGCGGGATGCTATCAGGGCTGCCATAGATGCCGCCCGTAAGGGGGATATGGTGGTAATCGCGGGAAAGGGACACGAGGACTACCAGATTGTGGGCGACAGCAAGTTTCATTTTGACGACCGGGAGGAAGCAGGCAGGGCTTTGGAGTCAAATGCAAAACCGGACTGCGCAGGGGGAGTTTTTTTTAGCCGGGGAAGCGGCTGACCCCTGTTTTAATACTTGATGCACTGGAGGAATAGGGATGTTTCCGCTAAATGTCTGGCAGCTGGCCGTGGCAATGTCGGCAGAAATATTGAGCGAGGGTGAACTGGGGGTTATCAGCTCCGTTTGCACCGATTCCCGCAAGGTAAACAAGGGTGACCTTTTTTTCGCCCTGCGGGGGGACCGCTTTGACGGGCATGATTTTATAGCAAAGGCCGTGGAGGCAGGCGCCCGGGGGGTGGTGACCGAAAGGGAGGTGGAGCCGCCGCCGGGGGTTTCCGTTTTTAAGGTGGCGGACTCCCAGGGCGCGCTTCAGGACCTGGCCAGGCATAACCGCCAGCTTTCAGGCGTTCCAGTGGTGGGGGTTACGGGAAGCTCGGGAAAGACCAGCACCAAGGACTTGATACACAGTGTGCTGTCGGTTAAATTCCGCACCCTGAAGACCGAAGGGAACCTGAACAACGAGCTGGGGCTACCCCTTACCCTTCTAAGAATGGATGGAAGCCACCAGGCGGCGGTGGTGGAAATGGCCATGAGAGGCCTGGGGGAAATTGACCTGCTGGGCCGTATTGCGCTGCCCACCGGTGCGGTTATCACCAATATAGGTGAGGCTCACTTTGAAATGCTGGGGTCGGTGGACAACATAGCCAGGGCCAAGGGAGAAATTCTTGACTATGTGCCCGGAGAAGGGTTCGCCGTGCTCCACGGTGAGAGCCCCTTCATAGAAAGGGAGGCCCGGCGCTGCCGGGGAAGGGTTGTATTTTTCGGTGAGAACCCAGGACTGGATATATACGCCCGCCAGATAACGCCTGTGGATGGGGGCAACCGCTTTGCGGCCGCTTTCCGGGGAAGAGAGGCAGAGTTTTTTGTGCCGCTGCCGGGGCGTCACAATGTGATCAACAGCCTTGCGGCCATTGCGGTGGGCCTGGAGCTGGGTATGGAAGTGGAGGACATAAGGACCGGGCTGGCGGGGGCGCACCTTACCTCAATGCGGATGGAAATAACCAATTATAACGGCATCAAAATAATCAATGACTCATACAACGCCAATCCCCTGTCAACCAGGGCGGCCATTCAGGCTCTTTGTGAAACCGCCGGTGACAGTTCAAGGAAAATAGCGGTGCTGGGGGATATGCTGGAGCTGGGTGACAGATCCGAATCGGGGCACCGCGAGGTGGGCGGCGCGGTAAAAAACGCCGGGGTTGATATTCTGGCGGCAGTGGGTGAACAGGCAAAGTTTATAGCTGACGGCGCCGGGGAGGCGGGAATGCCTTCGGGACGGATTCTGCTTTTCAAGTCATCCCGTGATGCCGCACGGATGCTTAAAGGCATTCTTCAGCCCGGTGACGTCGTGCTGGTTAAAGGTTCAAGAGGAATGAAAATGGAAGAATTTATCACGGATTTAAAGGAGGATGACGGCTGGAGTCCGGGCGAATAGTATATTATATGATGCTGCAAGGAAACATTTGCCTTATTTAGCATATTTTTATTTATAGGTGATTACAGACAGGAGGGGCTGGTGGAAACCAGCCGTGGAAAATGGAAAATATATGGTTCGTGGCAGGAAAATCACTGTTATTGTCTTTTGTAGTGACCTTTCTCCTGGCGCCCTTTGTAATACCCGCTCTGATAAAACTTAAGTTCGGACAAAACGTGCGCAGTGACGGGCCGGCCAGACACCTTTCCAAGAGGGGGACGCCCACCATGGGAGGTGTGGTTTTTCTGGCCGGAATTACTGTGGCGGGACTGTTTTACGCCTTAAAGTATCCCGAAGGTATACTGGTTATTGCTACAATTCTTGGATACGGACTGATTGGCTTTTTGGATGATTTTATCAAAATAGTGCTGAAAAGGCCCCTGGGTTTGCGGGCCAGGGAAAAACTGGCGGGGCAGATGCTTATTGCCGCCCTCCTGGCCGTACTGGCGGTTTCCACTCTGGGGAGAGGCACTGATGTGGTCATACCCTTCAGCGGACTTTTATCCGGTGAAGTTAAAACCATTGAGCTGGGAATGTGGGGATTCACAGTATTTGCGGTGCTGGTGGTGATAGGCGCCGCCAACGGCGTTAACCTGACGGACGGGCTTGACGGGCTTGCTGCGGGAGTAACGGCAGTGACCGCCGCCGCTTTTGTGATAATTTCGGTGTTAACGGGAAAAACCGGTGTTGCCCTGGTGATGGCGGCTGTGGCCGGTGGATGCGTAGGCTTTCTGGTTTATAACCACCACCCGGCCAGGGTTTTCATGGGAGACACAGGCTCCCTGGCTCTGGGCGGAGCTCTGGGCGCCGCCGCAATCCTTACCAGGAGCGAGCTTTTTCTGTTTATCATCGGGGGAATATACGTGCTGGAAACGCTGTCTGTGATTGCCCAGGTGTTTTCCTTCCAGGTGTTTCACCGCAGGGTGCTGAGGATGAGCCCGCTGCACCACCATTTTGAGCTGGGAGGCTGGAGTGAAAACCGTATTGTGGTGAGCTTTGTAACAGCCACTCTACTGTTTTCAATGCTGGGCATAGCCGGGTTTTACAAGATGGGCTGAGGTGGTAATAGGTAATAGGTAGCAGCTAACAGCAATAACCAAGTCATTCTTGTATTCTAAACTTAGGAGTTGAATGTGTGGATCTCAGGGGTAAAAAAGTGCTTGTGGTGGGAGCCGGCAAGAGCGGTGTTGCAGTGGCCGGATTTCTTGCGGGAAAGGGCTCCTTTGTGGTTTTAGCCGATACCAGGGAAAGGGAAAACTTCGGTTCCCAACTGGACAACCTGGCAGGCGCCGGTGTTGATCTGGCCCTGGGAGGCTATCCCGATGACGTGGGGAATCGTTTCGACATGGTGGTCATGAGCCCCGGGGTGCCTCTTACGATACCGCCGGTGTCCGGGGCCCGGGAGGCAGGGATTCCGGTCATAGGCGAGCTGGAGTTGGCGTACAGGTTTGCCAGGTCTTCCATAATTGCCGTTACCGGCACCAATGGGAAAACAACCACCACAACGCTGGTGGGCGAAATATTCAGGGACGCAGGTTACCGTGTGCTGGTGGCGGGTAATATAGGCCTGCCGCTGGTGGAAGAGGTGGAGAGCTACGGACCGGAGGATGTAATCGTGGCCGAGGTGTCCAGTTTCCAGCTGGAGACTGTAGATCAGTTCCGTCCAAAGGTGGGGCTAATATTGAACCTGACTCCGGACCACCTGGACAGGCACGGGGACATGGCGGGCTATACCCAAGCCAAGGGCAGGATTTCCATGAACCAGCAGAAAGGGGATTTCCTGGTCTTGAATTATGACGACCCAAATGTCAGGGAAATGAAAGGAAAGGGTAAAGGAGATGTCATATTTTTCAGCAGGAGGAATATTTTAGAAGAAGGAGTGTTTGTCCGTGACAATGCCATTACTGTCAGCCGGGGCGGCAAAACGACCCGTGTAATAGATGCCGGGGAACTGAAAATACCAGGGCTGCACAACCTTGAAAACGCCCTGGCCGCCACGGCTGCTGGATTTGTTATGGGAGTGCCGGGAGAGAGCATTGCCGGTACTCTCGGAAGGTTTGCCGGGGTCGCCCACCGGCTGGAATTTGTGGCTGAAGTGGACGGTGTGAGGTATATCAATGATTCCAAGGGTACCAACCCGGATGCCAGCATAAAGGCGGTGGAAGCCTACCCGGGGCCGCTGGTTCTTATAGCCGGAGGAAAAAACAAGGGCAATGATTTTACCGGGTTTACCAGTGTGGCGGCGCCCAAAACAAGGGCCATGGTGGTTTTGGGGCAGTGCGCTGATGAGATGTCCCAGTCCGCGCAAAAAGCCGGCATAAAGAACATTCTGAGGGCCGAAAGCTTCAGGGATGCCGTGCTGCTGGCCAGGTCGGCGGCCTGCCCGGGCGATCTGGTGCTGCTTTCCCCTGCCTGCGCCAGCTGGGATATGTTTAACAATTTCGAGGAAAGAGGAGACCTGTTTAAAAAAATTGTACGGGAAATGGCAAGTGAGAAGTGAGAGGTTAGATTAAGAAGGAATTTGCCAAGTCAAATTCCTACGAGTATCCCACTTCCAATATCTTACTTCCCACATCTCAATACGGGGGTGGAACAATGGCCTTAAAAAAGAAAGCGCCGGATTTCATACTCTTCATAACCGTTATGATGCTGTTAAGTATAGGCATTGTGATGGTTTTCAGCTCCAGCAGCTACTACGCCATGTTTCCACCTTTCAACAACCCGTTTCATTTTTTGATCAGACAGTTGATTAATGCGGTAATAGGCGTTTCCGTAATGCTTTTCATGATGCGTTATGATTACTGGAAGCTAAGGCGCTGGTCTTTGTGGATGCTGATTTCGGCCTTTCTGCTCCTGGTGCTGGTGCTTACACCCCTGGGCAGCGAGAGGCTTGGGGCCCAGCGCTGGATAAACCTCGGTGTATTAAGCTTTCAGCCCTCGGAACTGGCAAAGCTGTGCATAGTGATTTTTGTGGCCACCAGCCTTGCTGCCAAAAAGCAAAAGATACTGTCCTTCCGGCAAGGGGTTCTTCCCTACCTGATGCTTATGGGGCTTTCCGCCGGGCTGATACTGGCCGAGCCGGACCTGGGAACGGCCATAACACTGGTGGGCACCATATTCATAATGCTTTTCTGCGCCGGCGCCAGGATTAGCACTCTGTCCGCCGTGGCAATACTGGGTGTGGGGGCCGTAATGGGCGCCATTTTCGCCGAGGATTACAGGAGAGACAGGTTTTTTGCCTTTCTTAACCCCGAGGGCGACCCCACCGGGGCGGGCTGGCATATACTCAACTCACTGATGTCCATCGGGTCCGGGGGGCTTTTGGGAACCGGGCTGGGACAGGGCCGGCACTCAAAGTTCCTGTATCTGCCGGAAAGACAGACCGACTTCATATTTGCCGTTATAGGGGAGGAACTGGGTTTTATCGGGGGCGCACTGGTAATACTCCTATTTATACTCTTCATATGGAGAGGGTTTAAAGTTGCCATCACCTCGCCGGACCCTTTCGCCAGCCTGCTGGCGGCAGGGATTGTTTCGGGGATAGCGCTTCAGGCCATAATTAACATAGGTGTTGTTACAAGTTCCCTGCCCATAACCGGAATCACCCTTCCCTTTGTCAGCTTTGGCGGGACTTCGCTGGTGTTTACCCTTATGGGTGTGGGAGTGCTGCTCAATATATCAAGATATATAACTCCAAAATAGCTATTGGCTGTTAGCTGTTAGCTGTAAGCTACCAGCTGCTAGTTGCTAGCCGCTAGCTGCTGCTACATATTGCTTATCGCATTTTACTTATAATTTTACTGCTGGCAGTTGATACTGCGGGGGTGCTAAAGCCTTTGAGGTTTGTTGTAACCGGGGGTGGGACCGGAGGTCATATTTACCCGGCCCTGGCTATCGCCAGGGGGCTCGTTGACAGTTTCGGGGCCGAGATATTTTATATAGGCGGCACCCGTGGGATGGAATCTGAAATAGTCCCCAGGGAAGGTTTTACATTCAGGGCTATACCGCTGGCCGGAATTAAAAGGGGCTTCTCTCCGTCCAACCTGCTGGCCGGGTGGAAGGCTGCGGCAGGTATTATAACGGCCTTCCGGTACCTCAGGGGAATAAGGCCGGCCGCAGTTATAGGCACCGGTGGCTACGTTTGCGGCCCGGTGGTCCTGACGGCGGCGCTTATGGGTATTCCCACCCTTATCCATGAACAGAACGCTTTGCCTGGCATTACTAACAGGATATTGTCCAGGTTTGCGGGTTGCGTGGCGACCACCTTCGAGGAGTCAAAGAGTTTTTTCGCCTCCGGGGTGGTGGTAAAAACCACCGGTCTCCCGGTAAGAAAGGAAATACTGCTGATGAACAGGGACCAGTCCAGGGAAAAAATGGGTATTCCCCGGGATGGTCTTTTGGTGTTGTCTTTTGGGGGCAGTCAGGGAGCAAGAAGTATTAATTCCGCCATGTTGCCCGTGCTGAGTTTTTATTCCGGGAGGCCTGGTATTCAATTTCTACACGTTACAGGCCCCGCTAATTACGACCAGTTTGTGGCAGAGGCGCATAAGGGTATGAAAATGCCTGAAAATGGCAATATTACCATTGCTTCTTACATTCATGATATGCCCACAGCCCTGGCCGCGGCAGACCTGGCCATATGCAGGGCAGGCGCCGCGACCCTGGCCGAGCTTATAGCTGTTGGACTGCCTTCAATACTGATTCCATACCCGTACGCCGCCGAGAATCACCAGGAGCACAACGCCCGGGCGCTGGAAAGAAAAGGGGCCGCCGTGGTAATAAGGGACAGTGATCTGAACGGCGATTTACTTAAGGCGGAGATCGAAAAGCTGACGGCAAACCGGGAAATACTGACCGGCATGTCCATTGCCGGCAGGAATCTCGGAAGGCCCGGGGCTATGGAGGACATTCTTGACTGTGTCCGGTATTTGTTGGATAATAAGCGCAAAAAGAACCGGATGCCAAAATGAATTTACCGGTGTAAAAGGACAGGCATATTGCCGGGCCGCGCGCAAAGGCCTGGTTTTAACATTTACAAAAGGGACAAGCCGGAGCCTGCCCGCAGTTATTGTTGGGGCCTTTAAGGTAACACCTATAAATCCGTGAGCATACTATATTCTATCGCCAGGGCGGTTGATGGGAGAGACGACTTGATTTCCGTGCAGAAGGGGGTTGATATAAGGTTGCATAACATGCCCGAAAAAATACATTTTATAGGTATCGGCGGGGCCGGAATGAGCGCGCTGGCCAGGATACTGATGGAACTGGGGCACAGGATAAGCGGATCTGATCTAAGCAGGACAAATGTCACGAACAGGCTCGAATCAATGGGGGCTGCGTGTTATATCGGCCATTCGGCCCGGAATGTCGAGGGTTCGGACCTGGTGGTGATTTCCACGGCAATACGGCCTGAAAATCCGGAGCTGGTCCGGGCTATTGAGAAAAAAATACCGGTAATACATCGAGGAGACCTGTTGGCCCTTCTTATGGAAAGACAGTTGGGAATTGCGGTGGCCGGGGCGCACGGAAAAACCACCACCACCTCCATGATGTCCCTGGTTATGGAAAAGAACGGCCTTGACCCCACCATAGTAATCGGAGGTGAATTGAACGATATTGGCGGCAACGCCAAATTGGGGCGGGGTCGGTACCTGGTGGCGGAGGCTGATGAGAGCGACGGCTCATTCCTGAAGCTTTACCCCAAAATCGCCATAGTTACAAATGTTGAAAACGATCACCTGGACTATTACGGTTCGGTTGAAAGGATCAAGGAGGCCTTCAGGGTTTTCCTTTCGAAGGTCCCGGATGACGGGATGGCTGTGGTATGCATCGACGACCCGGGTGTCCGGGAGGTGCTTGGAGAATACAGGGGGCCGCTGACCACCTATGGCGTGAAGAGCGAAGAGGCCGATTACGTTCTGAAAGGGCTTTATCTCAACGGAATGTCCTCCAGGGGAGAGGTCTATCACCGTGGGAGACGCCTGGGAACCCTGGTTCTGTCAGTGCCGGGCCAGCATAACATGCTGAACGCGCTGGCCGTGGTGGCAGCGGGAATGCATGCCGGCCTGGACTTCGGCGCCATTGCCTGCGCACTGAAAGAGTTCAAGGGGGCCGGGAGGCGCTTTCAGCTCCTTGGTGAGGCGTCCGGGATAAAGGTGGTGGATGACTACGCCCACCACCCCAGCGAAATAAAGGCCACCCTTAAGGCCGCCAGGCAAGTGGGGGCAAACAGGATAATAACCGTGTTCCAGCCCCACCGCTACACCAGGACCTCACTTTTAAGGGATGAATTTGGAACAGCCTTTCTGGATTCCGACCTGGTGATTATCAACGAGATATACTCCGCGGGGGAGGCCCCCATAGAAGGGGTAAGCGCCGGGCTGATCATCGACGCCATGGTCAGAAACGGGCAGAAAGATGTTGTCTACCTGGAATCCCGGGAGGAAATAGTGGATTACCTGGCCGGCTTCGCCATGCCCGGGGACCTTATTCTCACCATGGGGGCCGGAAATATATGGATTGCCGGCGTAGACCTGGTAAAACGGCTGCAGGCAAATGGAGGGGATTTAAATGCTGGCTCCTGATTTTTGCAGCCAAATCAGGGATCAGTTCAGGGGTGGTTTACTGTTCCGGGAACCCATGATCTCGCACACCAGCTGGAGGATTGGAGGTCCGGCAGATGTGCTTGCGGAACCCCGGGATGTTGAGGACCTGGTGTTTTTGCTTAAATGGGCCGGCCGGTATGGCATTCCCCTGACCGTTATCGGGGCCGGAACCAACTTGCTGGTAAAAGACGGCGGGATAGACGGGGTTGTTGTGCAGATCGGCGTGGGAATCTCCAATTTAAGTATAAAAGGCGATGTCATCACCGCCGGCGGCGGATTGAGGCTTTCCCGCCTGGCATCGGCGGCGAGAGACGCCGGACTGGGCGGGTTTGAATTTCTTTCGGGAATACCGGGGACCGTGGGCGGCGCCGTGCTGATGAATGCCGGGGCTTACGGCTCCACCGTCAGTAACCTTGTGGAAGAAGTAAAGTGCGTTGATTACAGCGGAAACCCGGTACTCATGGAAGGACGCCGGATGGACTGGGGTTACAGAAAGAGCGGTCTGGAGGGAAAGGGCCTGATTGTGGTGGAGGCCGTTTTCCGGGGCGCCCCCCGTGACAGGGATCTGATCCAGGCCGATATGGAAAAATACATCAACAGTCGTAAAACCAAACAGCCCCTTGAATATCCCAGCTGCGGGAGCGTTTTCAAAAACCCCCCGGGCAGTTATGCCGGAATGCTTATAGATGAGGCCGGGTGCAGGGGCCTCAGGGTGGGGGACGCCCAGGTGTCTTTAAAACACAGTAATTTTATAGTCAATCTTGGGAACGCCAGTGCGGGTGATGTGCTGGAGCTTATAGACAATGTAAGAAGAAGGGTGTTTGAAAAGTCAGGCATAAGTCTGGAAATGGAGGTCAAGGTTTTGGGTCGGGACTGAGGCGGAGGTATCGGTATGCAAAAATATATGATTGTGGGCGGCAACCGGCTGCAGGGCAAAGCGCGGGTCAGCGGCAGCAAAAACGCTTCTCTTCCAATTCTGGCCGCGTGCCTTTTGGGGTCAGGGGAAAGCGTGATACACGACGTGCCCAATCTCACGGACGTTTCGGTGATGATGGAGGTCCTGCAGTATATGGGGGCCAGAGTGAAGAGGGACGGCAACTCGGTACACGTTGATACGGGCAGCATAGACAGCTTTGAGGTAAGCGAAGAC
>JBMOPC010000094.1:0-57871 GCA_049323915.1 Bacillota bacterium | reverse complement strand
TACCGGTAAGGAAGTGAGCGAATTGCCGGACCGAGGCAAAGCGGAACAGAAACCGCCCCACCACCACCCCCACGACAAGGGCTACAGGCAGCTGCTGGCAAACAAGAAGACCTTCCTGGAACTCCTGCAGACCTTCGTCGGGGAGGGCTGGGTGCGGGAGATCGACGAAGGCGACCTGACGCTGGTCGACAAGTCCTACGTCATGCAGGACTTCAGCGACAAGGAGGCCGACATCGTCTACAGGCTGCGGCTCCGGGACAACGAGGTGATTTTCTACGTGCTCCTGGAGCTGCAGTCCACCGTGGACCACACCATGCCCTTCCGGCTGCTGCAGTACATGGTCGAGGTGTGGCGAGACGTCTACAAGAACACCCCGGAGAAGGAACGGAGTCGCAAGGGATACAGACTGCCGGCAATAGTGCCCGCCGTTCTCTATAACGGAGAGAGAGGCTGGACGGCCCGAAGGAGCTTCAGGGAGTACCAGTCTGGGCACGAGAGGTTCCCCGGGCGATTGCTGGACTTCTCCTACATCCTCTTCGACGTCGTCCGCTACGACGAGGAAGACCTGTACCGGGCGGCCAACGTGGTGTCCAGCGTTTTCTACCTGGACCAGACAGTGGACCCCCGGGAGATGGTGGCCCGGCTCAGGAAGCTGGCCGACGTGCTGAAGGACATGGACCCGGAGCAGTTCCGGCAGGTGATGGTGTGGCTGAGGAACGTGATCAGGCGCAAGTTGGCGGGACCACTGCAAGAAGAGGTGGACCGCGTGCTGGAGGAAACCGGTCCCCGGGAGGTGGAGAAGATGATCACCAACATCGAGCGGACACTGGACGAGATGAAGAGACAGGCCTTAATTGAAGGCGAGTTGAAAGGGAAGGCCGAGGGCAAAATTGAGGGCAAGGTCGAAGTTGCAAGGGCGGCGTTGAAAAAGGGCCTTTCCGTGGATGACGTTGCGGAAATAACCGGGCTGTCCAGGGAGACCGTATTGGAACTGAAGAGAGAGCTGGAGAACTGAAGACGAGAAGCGACCGTTTTGGCCCTTACCCCTGACGACGAGGGGGTAAGGGCCTCTTTGCGTTCTCAGGAAGAACAGACTGGAGGCTGATGGAAATGGAAACGCTGGACCGGTTGAGTGAGATGCAGAGGGAAATCATTGAGGGCTTCCGCCGGCACCTGGAGTCCGACGGCAAGGCGGCCAGGACGGTGGAGTCGTACTGCGGCGACGTCAGGAATTTCCTGCTGCACGTCGCCGGCCAGGGCAGGGAGTCGGTCACGAAAATGTCCCGGGCCGACGTCACCGGCTTTGTGGCGGGGCTGTCAGGGAGGGGCTTCAGGCCCGCCACCGTGAACAAGGCGGTCAACAGCCTGAGCTGCTTCGAGCAGTACCTGAAGGAGGCCCGGCTGCTGCCCGACACCGCCAGGCTGGTGGAGCCCCGGAGGGACAGGGTCAGGCTGGCCGCAGGCAGCGAAGGGGAGGTCAGCGTGCTGGGCCAAAAAAAAGTGGTCATACGGGGCCTGTCCCTTAACATATTAACTTATTGCTTGTTGATTATGTCATGGGGACGGTTATTGAAGGGGACAAACTGAGTTTTGTGTGAAAAAACTCAACTGAATGATGATGCTGCGATGCTGCAGGCCCGGTGGAGAGCGATCTTTGCCGGGCCTTTTCCATTCTACAGGGGTGGGTGTCGACCCCGGTACAACAGTAGAAACGGGAAGTGGGCTGGAGACGGAATATCGGCGTCGGCTGTAGTGAAGCTGTAACAAAAAGAAAATAGAACATATATAATTTCTATGATCCCGGTCAGGATCTCCGGTGCCTGGATGTCGTCGGATCCCACACCCGGTGTGGCAGGGCTGACTGCAAAACCCGGCAAGGCTCGCTGCAAAAGAAACTTCTGGTTTCGTGCCAGCGGAGAGCCCCATGCCGTCCAAGGTGTCCTGAAAAACCGCATAGTAAAAACTCACCGCCTAATTCACATTAGGCAGAGAGAGGGGCCAACCCTGTGGAAGCCGGGTTGGCCCCTTTCCTGTTTGCCCGGAAAGGGGGAAGAAAAAAAGGAGGATGACGGAACAGTAATGGACACGATGACATTAACAGAGGAGCAGCTGCGGGCGCTGGAGGGCTTCCGCCGGCACCTGGAGTCCGACGGCAAGGCGGCCAGGACGAGTAAATGGTGCCAAGCACTTAACTTATATATTGGAGTTGCTTCGGTGGCTGTGTTTAAATACATAAATAAACCTAAACCGTGTTAATAAGTTAACAAGTTAAGGGCCAGGCCCCACATAGACAAAGGGCCAGGCCCCACATAGACAAAAGAGGTTACTTTGCCGCTCGTGGAAGTTAGCGTTAATTCTTCCTATGGAGCGACAAGGCGGTCAGGCTCGTCATTCCCGGTCAGGCCGGTAAGGATGCAGGATATTACAGGGGCACAACCTTTACAAAAATAACCACAGTCTTGGGCGCAGACACCCAGGCAGCGGGTGACGCGCTGCCTGCAGGCGGTGACGGCAAAATTGACGTTGGATCAGACCTGGTCATCTGGACTAAGCACTTCACCAAGTTCATCGCATACACTCAAACCGCAATACCTTCCGGTGGCGGCGGCGGTGGAGGCGGCGGTGGAGGCGGCGGAACTGTGACGACCGGGGAAACCATCTCCCCCGGCGGCGGAACTGTGACGAAATCCGGCGTTACTATAACTTTTGCGGCCAGCACGGTATCCAGCGACATTAAAGTTAAGGTTGAAAAAGTGACCGATGCAATAAGCCTACCCCTTCCAGCCAACAGTAAGCTGGTCAGCGATGTGTTAGAAATCACCAAAGATAAGTCTGGTAATTTTGCAAAGCCGGTAAAGATCACTCTGGCATTTGACAAATCCAAAGTGGATTCCGACAAGTACAACGTCAGTATCTACTGGTTTGATGAGAATGCCAAAAAGTGGATTGAGCTTCAGAATGTAAAGGCAGACCTGACAGCAGGCACGGTAAGCGGGGAAGTAAACCACTTCACCAAATTTGCCGTTATAGCCACCGAAAAGGCAATTGAGAAGCCGACTGTTATCCTGAAAGACATTTCCGGCCACTGGGCTCAAAACAACATTAACCGCTTAGTCAACTCAGGAGCAATTAGCGGATATCCCGATGGAGCTTTCAAGCCCGACAGCCAGATAACCAGGGCAGAGTTTGCCACCGTCCTGGTGAAGGCATTCAAGTTGCAGCAGCAAAGCGGCAAGGTTTTCAGCGACACTGCCGGCCACTGGGCTAAAGACTACATTGCCACTGCATCGGCCTACGGAATCGTCAATGGCTATGATGCTGCTACGTTTGGGCCAAACGATTTGATTACCCGTGAGCAGATGGCCGTGATGATTGTAAAAGCCGCAAAAATCAAAATGGAAAAAGAAGGATCGATATCGTTTGCAGACAGCGCAAGCATTTCTGACTGGGCCATGAGTGCCGTCGCCACAGCGACAAAGATTGGCATAATGAAAGGATACCCCGACAACACCGTTAAGCCCAAAGGCAATGCAACCAGGGCGGAAGCAGTAACGGTTATCGTTAATGCGCTGAAATAAAAGGTTTGTCTGATTATATAACCCCCTTGAGAGTTATTCCTCTTAAGGGGGTTTATAAATTTTAGGAAATTTAAAACAAAAATTTTGTAGAATTATTCTAGGCGCACATAACAAATTCCTTCAAAAAACAACGCAATATTGAAAATTGTTCCATGGAATAAAAAAGGCCATCTGGCAAAACACCCCTATGGTGTGTTGTCAGACGGGCCACTTTATCTATAAAAGGGGCTGGGCGCCCCTTCGGACGGTATAAACGTCCTCAACCCCCCACTGAAGCAAGGGGGCAAGCCCCCTTGGAACCCCCAAAGTGACCACATTGTGATATGCATGTACTTAGACGCTTTAACACGTTAAAGCGTCATATGCTTTCCACATAATAAAAAACCATATAAAGAATAAGCCCCGGCTTTTTTTGCCGGGGCTCCTGGCCTTAGCGCTGAAGTTCGATTTTTTCCCTGAATAAGTATGGTATTAAATAAAGTCCGCCCAATCCCACGAGGGAGTAGATTATCCTGCTGAACATGGTAGAGGCCCTGAAGGGGTCGGCGCCTGAGAGGGCCTGCACCAGGTCCCACTGGAACAAACCCACCAGCAGCCAGTTGATGGCCCCTATAATAGCCAGCACCAGGGCGGTCCTGAACAACCACACCATATATATCACCTCCTTCTCAGAGTTTGGATTTATATAGTAAAAGTGTTTATAATAAACTTGTTCAGTTGAGCGGTACATTAAATATTATGGATAATTAAGGGAGCAGTTATACATGGGGGGTGATACTGGAATATTTTTTTGAGGGGGTAGCCTGCGGTGCGTTCCCTGTTAAGGCTGGGATTAAAGATATTGTAATGAGGTTCATGGGTGATTTTGGGTACAGATGTAAGGCGGAGGAAAAGCTAACCTCACTCCTTATCCCTAATTCGTATTCGGTTACTCTCTACTATCCAGAGTTGACCGGGGTGTAAATCTCCCGTCAGCCTGGGTAAAAGGTTTCGAATGACTTTTAAAACAGCGTCCTTGCTCTGCTCCCTGATCCGTCATACTATAGTGCCATTCGTTTTTTCTGGCGGATAGGCAATAATATCTGAGAAATCATTGTCAAGAGTTACGATTATCCTGCCTTCTTCAATACATTTTTGTATAAGGATTTTATCAGAACATCCTTGAATATTCTCGGAATAAACCGATTCAACGTCATACCCGGCGGAACGGAAAAGTTCTACAGCTTCGATAGGAAGGTTCTCATCTGTCTTGAATTTCACTGGCAGCCCCCCCCCTTCCTTAAATGGCAAGGTGACGCTCCTTTGCCAGCAGAGCGGCATATGCGAGTGCTGCGTCTATGTCAACCGGTTGCAGGGAAGGGTAACTCTTAAGAATTTCCTCCCGGCCTTTTCCAGAGGCGAGGTTATCCAGTATAACCGACACCATTATGCGTGTGCCGGCAATACAGGCCTTCCCGTGGCAGACTGCCGGGTCAACGCTTATTCGATCCAGCAATTTCATTGGTTACACCTCCATCTGAAATCCCAGGTAATTAGTCTAATTAATTATGATAAAAATAACATGACCACCAATATTGGTCAAGGAAAACGGTGGTCGCTATATGGCGAAACTTCTGTCTTCTCCTCCAGTAAGAAAAGGGCTGCTGACTAATGACTCCTGAATTCTGTGTTCTTTAACATCATTTCTGGCACCTGGGGCAGTAATAGGAGCTGCGCCCGCCCAGCCTTATGCGGGCAACGGTCTGCCCGCACAGGAGGCAGGGCTTTCCTTCGCGGTCGTAGACCCGGAGCGCGTTTTGATTTGATCCCGCCTGCCCCATGCCGTCCACATAATCCCGGAATGTGGTGCCCCTGTTGGCTATTCCCTCGGACAGCACTTCCCTCACGGCCTGGTACAGGTGGGCTGTTTCCCTGGAAGTCAGATTGGCGGCTATTTTTTCCGGGTTGATCCTGGCCCTGTGCAGGGCCTCGTCGGCGTATATATTGCCCAGCCCGGCGATGACAGTCTGGTCCAGGAGCAGTGTCTTTATCCTGGTGCGCCTCCTTTTAAGCTCCTTTTTCAGGTAGTCCCTGGTGAATTTTTCGCTGAGGGGCTCCACCCCCAGGTCTTTAAGGCCGGGTAAAGAGTCCAGCCGGCCGGTTTCGGTGAGGGCCATGCGGCCGAACTGCCTCATATCGGTAAAATGGAGCGAGTTTCCGTCGCTGAGACTGAATACCGCGTGGGTGTGTTTGCCCGGCGGGGTTTCGGAAGGGCATAACACCAGCCTTCCGGTCATGCGCAGATGTATCACCAGTGTCAGGTTCTCACTGAGGTGCACAAGCAGATATTTGCCCCTGCGGCCCAGTTTTTTAATTTTTTTGCCGGGGATGCTTTCCATAAATGACTGGGGCGAAGGGGTTTTTATTATTTTTGGCATAATAAGCTTAACTTCAGTAATGGTTAAGCCGGAAATCCGGCTTTCCAGGCTTCTCCTGACGGTTTCCACTTCCGGCAGTTCAGGCATTCCAAGCATCTCCGTTCTGAGTTCCGAGTCCTGAGTCCTGAATTCTTTTCACATCATACCAGTTGGGCCCCGTTTTGATGTCCACCTTCAGGGGCACATCAAGGGTTATGGCGTTTTCCATGCAGTCCTTCACCAGTGCCCTGACCTCGGAGAGTTCTTCCGGGGGGACATCAAAAATAAGCTCGTCGTGCACCTGCAGCACCATTAATGTTTTCAGCCCCCGGCTTTTAATCTCATTACTGATTTTTACCATGGCCAGCTTGATGATATCGGCGGCGCTTCCCTGGATGGGGGTGTTTATGGCGGCCCTCTCACCGAAGCTCCGCACCGTCCTGTTGGAGCTGAAAAGGTCCGGCAGGTAGCGCCGGCGGTTCAGTATGGTGGTGACGTACCCCCTGTCCTTTGCTCCGGCTATGGTTTTGTCAATAAAGCTCTTCGCCCCTGTGTATCTTTCAAAGTAGCTTTTAATGTACTTTCCCGCCTCCTTACGGGATACCTTGATGTCGCGGGCCAGGCCGAAGTCGCTTATTCCGTATATAATTCCGAAATTAACCGCCTTTGCCCTGCCGCGCATATCGCCGGTGACCTCGTTGATGGCCACTCCGAACACCTCGGAGGCTGTCCGGGTGTGAATATCCTGCTCCTCCCTGAAGGCTTCCAGCAGAACGGGATCCTTTGCCATGTGGGCCAGTATCCTCAGTTCTATCTGGGAGTAGTCGGCGGTCAGTATTATGTTTCCTTCCCGGCGCGGCTTGAATACCTTCCTTATTATCCTTCCCTCTTCCAGCCTTACAGGTATGTTCTGAAGATTGGGCTCGGCGCTGGACAGCCTACCCGTGGCCGTTATGTTCTGGTGGAAGGTTGTGTGCACCAGCCCGGTGGAGGGGTCGATGAGGGGAGCCAGTCCGTCCACATAGGTGGATTTCAGTTTCATAAGCTGGCGGTGCAGTATGATGTAATTCACTATGTCATGGGTGTCGGCCAGCTCTTCAAGCACTTCCGCGTCTGTAGAGTAACCGGTCTTGGTTTTCTTTATTACCGGCAGCTGTAATTTTTCGAAAAGTATGTGTCCCAGCTGGCGGGTGGAGTTAATGTTGAATTTTTCCCCGGCCAGGTCATGGATGGAATTTGCCAGTTCCTCTATTCTGCCGCCCAGATCCCCGGACATGCGGTTGAGGAGATCGGCGTCAACCCTGACTCCGGCCATTTCCATTTCGGCCAGTATGGTTACCAGGGGAAGCTCGACATCTTGGTAAAGGCTGTCCATCCCGGCCTCTTTTATTTTCCCTTTCAGCGCCGGGGCCATTTTCCTGACGGCGTCGGCCCCGGCGCACAGGCCCCCGGGCCCTCCGGCGGGAAGCGCCGTTTCCAGGTATTTTAAGGCCAGGTCGTTGAGGTCGCGCCCCGGGGCGCCCGGGTTCAGCAGGTAAGCGGCGATGACGGTGTCGAAGGAGATCCCGGCCGGTTTTATCCCGTGTTGAGCCAGCACCCACATGTCCGATTTGGCGTCAAAGAAAATCTTTTCAATATCCGCTCTTTCGGCAAAATATTTAATAAACATCATGGAGTCCGGGGAGTCCGCAGGGATATAGCAGCATTCACCGCCGCCAAGGCTCAGGGCAACGGCGGCAAGGCCCTCCCGGCGGCTTCCTTCCAGGGTGACGGCTATTTTCCTGCCGGGAAGCTTCTCTTTCAGCTTCTCGAAGTCAGCCGCGCTTTCCATCGTTTTGAAGTCCACCCGGTATGTGACCAGGCCCGGGGAAGTGTCCGGGTCTTCTTTCCCGGGGCGGTTGTTTCCGGCTTCCGCCGCCTCGTTTGCCTGCCTGGTAATATTTTTGACAAGGCTTTTGAATTCCAGCCGGCTGAACAGGGGCAGCAGGCCGTTGTAATGGTATCCGTCCCAGCGGCAGTGCTCCGGCCGTATATCAACCGGTACGCTTCTTTCAATGGTGGCCAGCCTTTTGGAAAGCTTCGCCTGTTCGGAATTGGGGCCGATTTTCTCAGCCAGTCTGGGGCTGGCGCCTTGAAGGTTGTCCAGCAGTTTTTCAAGGCTGCCGAATTCCTTTATCAGCTTTATCCCGGTTTTTTCACCTATTCCCGGAACTCCCGGAATGTTGTCCGACGCGTCTCCGGCCAGCCCCTTCAGGTCCGCCAGCTGCCACGGGTGCAGGCCGTATCTTTCCTGCACCTTGTCTTCATCGTACTCCTCCAGTTCCGTTATACCCTTCTTTGTAAGCAAGACCCTGGTGAAGGGGGACACCAGCTGCAACGCGTCCCGGTCACCGGTCACTATCAGGCTGGTTATCCTGTCCTTTTCGGCCAGTGTTATCAGGGTTCCAATCAGGTCGTCGGCCTCGTAGCCCTCTATCTCCAGCACTTTTATTCCCATGGCCGAGAGCATTTCCTTTATAAGGGGGAACTGGGGGCGCAGCTCGTCCGGAGTGGCCTTCCTGGTTCCCTTATAGGTTTCCAGCTCTCCGTGGCGGAAGGTTATTTTTCCCTTGTCAAAGCAAACCGCCACCATCCGGGGCTTTCTTTCCGCGAGAATTTTCATCAGCATTGTGGCAAAGCCGTAGACCGCGTTGGTAACGGTGCCTTCGGTGGTTGAAAGCAGGGGTATGGCGTGGAACGCCCGGTGTGCCAGGCTGTTCCCGTCGATTACCAAAAATGTGTTCCCGGACAAATGGATACACCGCCTTATATTGTGTGTTAGCTATTATTTTCACCATGCTGGCACAAAATACCTGCTGAATATCCCGGGGATTGCCCGGAGGTATATCTTTTGACGGGCAGGAAAAAGGGGCGGCAGGGCGAATCATAAGAAAATGAAACACTGCTGGGAGTGATTTGTCTGGTGAAAAAGCTGCTTGTGGTTTTATTGACTGTCCTTTTTGTGATTACCGGGGCCGGATACGTTTTTGCGGCTGAGAGCCCGTCGGATGCCAAGGAAGCCATCAACGAGGTCTTTGACTATTTAGTCAAGTACCATAAAGACAATCCCGGCATCAAACAGCTTATGGAGGGGGCCATCTGGGGCATGATAGACTCCCTGGAGGACCCCTACACGGTATACCTTTCCAAAGATGAAATGAAACAGTTTATGGATGATATGAGCGGGGATTTCAGCGGGGTGGGAATCTACCTGGAAGCCAGGCCGGACTACCCCCTTGTCACCGATGTCATTTCCGGCTCACCGGCATTGAAGGCCGGAATAAAAAGCGGCGACCTGATTAAAAAGGTGGACGGGGCCGATGTTAGGGGAGTTCCTCTTAATAAAGTGGTGGAAAAAATAAAGGGACCGTCCGGGACCCAGGTGGAGCTTGTGGTTGGAAGAGAAGGCGGTGAAATTGTATTTAAACTGAAAAGGACGGCTATAAACGCCTCCACCGTCACATCGAAGGTTGTTGGAAATAACCTGGGGTATGTGTCGGTCAAAAGCTTTGGCCTGAAAACTCCGCAGGAGTTCAGGAGCGCCCTGGACGAAATGACTTCAAAGAAAGTTGCGGGGATGATTATTGACCTCAGGAACAATCCCGGCGGCTATTTCAAGGCTGCCGTCGATATGGCCGGTAACTTCCTGGAGAGGGATAAGCTGGTGGTAAGCACCAGGGATTACGAGGGGACAGTGGAACACTTCAGGGTCAGCGGGGACCTGAAAGTGATAAAAGTGCCGGTGGTGCTTCTGGTTGATTCAGGGAGCGCCAGCGCCTCCGAGATCCTGGCCGGGGCCCTGCAGGACTACGGGGTGGCAACTCTGGTCGGCGATACAACTTACGGCAAGGGATTGGTGCAGAACCTCATTTCACTGGATAAGGGCGGGGCCCTGAAGTTAACCACCTCTGAATACACCACGCCCAAAGGCAGGCATATCCACAACCAGGGGCTGAAGCCGGACTACGTGGTCAAGACCGGCGAACTGCAGCTTCCCTTTGCCCGGAGGCTTCTCCAGCCGCAGCAGAAGAGTGTTCTTAAATATACGCCCGGCAGTAATGAAGTCTTTGTGGACGGTGAAAAAATACAGGTTTCCGGCACTCCGGTGATTAGCGGCGAAACGGTATACCTCCCCCTGCGCTTCACCTTTGAGGCCCTGGGATACGTTGTTTCGTGGGAACAGGAGTCAGGAGACATCGTGTTGTCAAGACAGGGAACAAGAATTGTCATCCCGCGCGACGGCCATCCCACTGTTAATGGCCGGGAAATCAAGGTCAGCAAAGGAATTATTGGCGAAGACATATCTTATATATCCACCGGCCTCATAGACGCTATGAAAATCAATATCAAATGGTTCGACGGCCAGGTTATAATCGAGGGCTGATGGGTTTTTACGAAGAGGTGACAATGAATGGGGAGCCGTAAAGGCGGTGGGTTAAACCACTGTGGGGCCAAGGGTCCGGGTTTGGCCGGGGTGGTCTTTCTGGAGCAGTACAGGTGGAGAAAAGCCGGTCAACTGTTGAGAAGAAAGCTGGGTGAATTTGCCGCTGACCCCATGTTTTCCGGGGAGATTGACAGGGCCCAGCAAATGTACCTTGTGGGCCTGGAAAGTGATTTTTTGGATGAAAATGAAGACATCATCATGGAAAGATGTTTTGAGTGGTTTATATTTGACTATGTAACCAGGGAAGGATCAACTCCCATTGAAATTTTTGCCTCCAGGAAAATGGTTTCGGATATCGAAAAGAGGCTTTTGGAAAACTGGGCCGGGTCGAGGCTGTCATTATTTGAGGTTTGCGGAATAAATCCCGGTGAGGGGCTGGAAATAGTAGATCTTTTCCATAACAGAAAAATTACTGTCAACAATTATAATGTAAACGGCTCCCTTGAGAAAGGAACCATTATTTATATGAGGGTTTTAAAGGTGGGGGACGAGTATGAGTTCTCCACGGGAGGGCTGGGACTGCCGCCGGCCTGCTGCGGACTTTTAATGGAAAAAATAGGGAAAGATATGGGGCGGTATACCTCCAGAAAGGGCAGGGATATATTTTCACTGGATTACTATTTAAAAGAAAGGTCGCATAAAATTAATTCATGGGTGATGGATTTTGCTTACAGGTCTTATTTCCTGGACGAGGATCCCGCCCGGGGACAGCAGCCTGATATAGCGGCGCTCTCCGGCAAGCTTTCTTCGAGGATTGCCCAGCAGATAACCGACGCCTTTCTGGACGATTATTATGAGCGGTGGATAAACCAGCCGGTCCAGGCCCTTGACGGCAAAACGCCCAGGGAGTCCTGCAAAACGGTTCACGGCAGGGCAAAGGTGGAGGAACTGCTCAGGGAACTGGAAAAAGTGGAGAGGAACAGGGTGAAGAGGGGAGAGCCTCATTATGATATCGGCAAGGTCAGGTCAAGGCTTGGCCTTGTGCGGGGGGAAGGCCCATCAAGATCTGAATCCCGTAAAACCCTTCCCAACGGAATAAAGTCCTGGGAGGATTATTCCTGGACCAGGAAGAGCCATGCCGATGTGTCGCTTCTGATTATGAATTACCTCAAAACGAAGGGCTATACCTCTGAACAGGCAGGGGGAGCCGTAAAGCTGTGGTTTGATTACTGCGCCAGGGAAAACCCCAATGTACGCAAGGGGGAGTTGTGGGCCGCAGCAGTGGTGTACGCTCTGGCCCGGCTGGAGTTTAACGGTGAAATACAGCAGCAGGCGCTGGCTGATGAATTCGGTGTGAGCCATTCCGGCCTGTCGGAAAAGTACCGCTCTCTGTGCAGGTCCCTGGATCTGGTGGTATTTGACCGAAGATATACCTGCGGCAAATCGCCAATCGAGGGTTTGGAGATATCCGATCCCCTGCTGGCCAGGATTTTATACAACCTGAAACTGTAAAAAATGATCAATAAAACGCCACCGGGAGGAAGATATGGATTTCATACTCGGATTTGTGGAAGAGATTTTTTCGGCTGTAACCGGCAGGATTGCCGCCATGGGCTACTGGGGGGTGGCTATCGGCATGGCCATAGAGAGCGCCAACATCCCACTTCCCAGTGAAATAATACTGCCATTCGGCGGTTACCTGGTTTCAGCAGGAAAGCTTGATTTTTTCTGGACGGCAATGGCGGGGACCATCGGCGGGACGGTGGGTTCAATCCTTTCCTACATGCTTGGGATTTTCGGAGGACGCCCGTTCCTGCAGCGCTATGGCAGGTACATCGGCATAACGGAAAAGAGGCTGGCCATGGCCGATAACTGGTTTTACAGATACGGGGAGGCCACGGTTTTTTTCACACGCCTTATGCCTGTAATCAGGACGTTCATTTCACTTCCGGCGGGAATTTCCGGGATGAATTTTCCCCGTTTTGTTATGTATACTTTTCTGGGGTCGCTGCCCTGGTGTTTTTTTCTAACTTACCTGGGGATGAAAATGGGAGAGCACTGGCAGGAATTAAAGCCCTGGTTTCACCGGGCCGATGTGCTGGTGGCGGTTATTATCGCCGTAACTGTACTTTACCTGTGGCGGAAAAAGAGAAGGTGGTAGCACCTCAAGTAGTACACAGAATACAGACTCCCATGCCGCAAAGCGCGATACTAACCTCCGATGTTTCCGGAGGTTTAATTTTGGTCTTGAAAAGTCGTGTTGTTCATAGAAATTTGCATAATGTATAATGAATATTATAGAATTTAGATTTTCTCAATTCTAAAAGATATATAATGTATATTTGACATTTCCAAAGAACAATAAACTTGACAATAATGCTAAAATTAATTGATTATTAATAGAAAACCTGGTTAAATAGCCAGGTTTTCAGTTTAGATGCCAAAATAAATTTTTGACCTGAGGCAGTCTGAAAGGCGGAAGGGAGGGCAGGACGGTGAGAGCCTGGGCGACTTGCGCTGGATGAAAGTTTCAGACGGTTATTGTGACTGGCGGTATGCAATGTATTGGCAATTATAATTATAGTAATTCAAGGAGATTGATAAGATGTTGGAAGGCAATATGACTTATTTTTTCAGTCAAGTGTTCGGCGGTATTCTTAATTTCGGGTGGCAGAACGCCGTAATGATCCTCATTGGAGGTTTGCTGCTTTATCTTGCCATAGTCAAGGATTACGAGCCGCTGCTGCTTTTGCCCATCGGGTTCGGGGCCATTTTGGTCAACCTCCCCTTAAACGGCCTTATGGGTGAGGAGGGCATTCTGCGGACGCTGTACAACGCCGGAATCGCCACGGAGCTTTTCCCATGCCTCCTGTTTATAGGAATCGGGGCCATGACAGACTTCGGACCTCTTCTGAGCAACCCGAGGATATTGCTTTTAGGAGGAGCAGGGCAGTTTGGGATTTACCTTGCACTTATACTGGCATTGCTGCTGGGATTTAACAGGCTGGAAGCCATCAGCGTTGGTATCATCGGCGCCTGTGACGGCCCCACCGCCATATATGTCACCAGCCAGTTCACCCCGCACCTGCTGGGGCCTATATCGGTGGCGGCATACTCCTACATGGCGCTGGTGCCAATAATACAGCCCCCGATAATGAGGCTTCTAACCACCAAAAAGGAACGCACCATGGTTATGTCCTACACCAACCTAAGGCCCGTTTCCCAGACCACAAAGATACTCTTTCCCATAGTTGTGACCATGGTGACAATTCTTATCGCCCCCTTCGGCGCCCCGCTGATGGGAATGCTTATGTTCGGCAACCTGCTGAGGGAGTCCGGAGCGGTGAGCAGGCTTGTGAAAACCGCTGAACACGAGCTGTCCAGCCTTGTTACTTTGTTTTTGGGCATCACCATAGGAGCCACCATGGACGGCCAGGTGTTCCTGCAGTGGAAGACGCTTATGATTTACGCCCTGGGTCTGGTGGCCATCGTAGGCGACACTGCGGCCGGTATATTCATGGCCAAGCTTATGAACCTTTTCAGCAAAAACAAGATTAACCCGCTCATCGGCGCGGCCGGAATCTCCGCCTTCCCCATGGCCGCCCGGGTGGCCCACAAGGTTGGGTCCGAGGAAAACAAGCAGAACTACCTTTTGATGCACGCCATGGGTGTCAACACCGGCGGCCAGATCGGTTCGGTGCTGGCGGCCAGTATAATGCTGGCGCTTGTGCAGGCCATTAAATAGTAAAGTGGGGTATGAACTATGTCAGATATTCAGTATGGTTTAACTTTGCTTGTATTTGGCGGGGGGCTGACCCTGGCGTCCATGGGAGTGATTGTTTTGACCATTTTCATTATGACATCCCTTCAGCCAAAGCCCAAGAAAGATGATTAATCCTTTCTTTCAGGGGTTAGAAGGATTCAATACATGATTTCAGTGCAAAAACCCCCTCAAAATGGGAGTATTTGTATGATATAAAGAAGGAACCGACCAGCCTGGTGGCGAATTATCCAGTAAACAGAAGATAATCTTACATCCCAAGATCCAGGTGGTTTTTCATGGAGGTGAGCTTAATTCATATGACGTATCCGGTTGTCAGGGTTGAGGTTTTGGGGGACATTCCTCCCGGTAAATTCGTCAGGTCGGGCTGAGTGCCGGAAGACAGTACTTCCGTGAGGAGGAATTATTACCACGACTATAAGCTCTTAGAAGGGATTCTGGGATGGTATTTCGGGGAGGCGGTGGCCTTGAGCTACAGCTGCCGCCCGGAAGCTGAGCCTCCGTTTCCGGCGGTGCTGGCCAACGGGGAGGTCATTGCCCGGGGGCGGATTAATGCGGACATGATAGTAAAAAGCCTGGAAGACATGGGCGTGGAGAGAATTGAAGGGTAAGGAAAGGATTTTAATCCCCGGCTGGATAGAAACCGGGGATTATTTCCGGGGGGGGGGGTGGCTATTTCTTCCTGTATACGTTCAGTCCAACCTTGGCTTCTTCACGGCCCGGCACGCTGACATTTCCTTCGGTGGAAGCTATGATTATGGTCTTGCCGGAGGACGAGGGGCCGAATTCCTGGGACAAGTCCACCTTTATCGTCAGAATGTTTCCGTCCAGAGTCATTTCAACGTTTTTCACCGCAGCAGCTCCCTTCAGGTCCTTAGATTTGAAATAAGCTGGAAAAAGCTCTCCTTAATATGGAGAGCTTTTTATAAAATGGTGGGTGCAGTAGGATTTGAACCTACGACCCCTACCGTGTCAAGGTAGTGCTCTCCCCCTGAGCTATGCACCCATTCTTTAAACCTATATGCTGTTTTGCGCATATATAATTATGCATTATCATCGCTGTCAAGTCAAGGGAATTTGTCCGGAACCGGCCTGTAAATATTGGACGCACCTCTTATTCTATATATAATACCGGGCTTTTTAACCTCCCGGGCTGCGATCAGGCTGACTCTGGCCAGCTCCTTCCCCCGCAGTGTGAATACCGCCGCTCCCACCCTTTGGCCGGCCCTGACCGGAGCATTCAGCCTTTTTTCAGGCAGAACCTTTTTAATCACCCGGCCACGGTCTTCTTCGGACAGGTAAACTGTTACTCCGTCCCCGGTGACAGCCTCCACTTCCTTCATGATCCCACCCGCCACCGGCAATTTCCCAAAACTTTCATGCCTGCGGCATAATTCCACGGGCATCATATCATGGAACCCGTAGTCCAGGAGTTTGACGGCGTCTTTATAGCGGTTGCGGCTGTGCAGCACCACTGCGATAATGGTCCGGCCATCCCTTTGGGCGGCGGCGATCAGGCAGTTGCCGGCCCTTATTGTTGACCCGGTTTTGACTCCCAGTATTCCCTCATAGCTGTTATCCCTGACCAGTCTGTTTGTATTATTGATTTCAACCTTTTTATCGCCGTCAGCCCACTGTATGGTATCCCGGGGAGTTTTTATTATCCGGGCGAAATCCTGGTTTGTAATGGCGTACCTGGTTATTATGGCAAGGTCATAGGCGGTGCTGTAATGATTGGGGTGGTGATAGCCGTTGGTGTTGGCGAACCTGGTGTGAAGGGCGCCCAGCACAAGGGCCTTGGCGTTCATAAGCTCCACGAACCTATCTTCGGTTCCGGCTATATGCTCGGCGATGGCCACTGTGCTGTCGTTTGCAGAATACATCAGTGCCGCTTTGACAAGGTTTCCCAGCGTGATGCGATCGCCGGCGGCCAGCCGGAGCTCCTGGCCTACCGATATGCTGGCGGACCTTTTGCTCACGGTTGCCACCTCGTCGGGATGGCCGTACTCAAGTGCCAGTATGGCCGTTATTATTTTAGTGAGGCTTGCCGGCTCTTTTCTGGCAAACCCGTTTTTTTCATACAACACCTGCCCGCTTTCCGCGTCCATCAGTATGACGGAGTCCGCCGATATCCGGGGAGGCCCGGCGTCGGACGGGGAGGGGCATATAAAAAAAAGTGCCGCCATTAACGCTGCCGCAAGTTTTACTTTGCATGCCATCGAATCACCCCTGGGGTTTATGATGGTTAAGACATCCGCATTATTTTGCCTCCTCGCCCGGTTATTATTAAAGGAAACTTTTTCTTCGTAAAATGCAAATCCCCCGCATATTACACAGCGCACGCCAATATTCTATTATGGAAATATATGCAATTAATACCATAAGGAGGATAATTATGAAGATTTACTTCCTCAGTTTTGACAAGCTGCGCCGGGGCCTGGTTATTATACCGGTTGTGCTGGCCGTGGCCCTGCTGTTTACCGGCGCAATGCTGAAGGATATTTCGGCCCTTGTCACGGCAAAACCCAAACCACATGCCATATACAAAGTTAAAACCGACCGCAAGATGGTGGCCCTGACCTTTGACATCAGCTGGGGGGACAAGGTGCCGGGGCCGGTGATGGACACGCTTAAAAAAAACAATGTTAAATCCACTTTTTTTCTTTCCGGGCCGTGGGTGCTGAAATACCCCGAGTTTCCCCGCCGGCTGGTGAATGAGGGCCATGAAATTGCCTCTCATGGCAACAGGCATATAGACCTTGATAAAGAATCCCCTCCCACTGTCAAGGATGAAATAATGGCCGCCCACCAGTCCATAAAGGAAGTTACCGGGAAAAGCCCGTCACTTATAAGGACTCCGAACGGCGCCTGGGACGACATGGTGCTTGGCGTGGCCGACCAGCTGGGATATAAGGTTATTCAGTGGAGCGTGGATTCCCTCGACTGGAAAAAGCCCGGTGTTGAAACCATAGTGAAAAGGGTGCTGGACAGGTTGCACCCCGGGGCCATCATACTGATGCATGCCAGCGACACCTGCCTGCAGACCCCGGAGGCCCTGCCCAAAGTTATTGAAGGAATCAAGGCCCAGGGTTATGAGCTGGTGACCGTGTCCAGGCTGCTGGAAGAGGGGCCCGGAGTGATGGAATAAATATGTCACGGGAAGACCTCATTATTCCGGTTTGCCAAAGCAGCGTTATAAAAGCCGCTTGAGGAACAAGCGGCTTTTATTATGTGCCGTAAGGGGGAAACCGGCGGCAAAATGATACCGGGCACTATCACCCCGAGGTGTTTTCCGTTTTATGTCACGTGAGTATTCCGGAAAAGAATTCCCCTCTCAACCTTTGCTTTACTCCAGCACCATAATTACGGTTTCAGGATTAATGACATCGCCGGGATTAGCCTTGATTTCCTTTACAACCCCATCCGCAGGGGAATAAATCTTTACAAACATTTTCATAGCCTCGATGGTGGCAACGGCGTCATTCGCCTTGACGCTGTCTCCCACTTTCACGTCGATAGATACCAGCTTGCCCACCATGGGGGCGTTTACATTTGCCATTGATGAAATCCTCCTTATTATGTGTTCTGTATTATATGTTCTGTTTTGCCGCCTTTTATGATAATAACCGGAAAGACTCACTATGCTTTTAGTATGCCCAATGTGTGAAAAAGCTGAATTCAATTCCGCTTCGGCTGATAACTTGTCCCATTCCTCCCCCTCATTTTCTTGTCTTGATTAAAAATTTTGAAGATGAAACTGATATTGAACATAATAATCTAATTAAAACATATCCACCGGTATAGAGTCAAAGTCCGAATTGGATGATTATGCAACTGTATACAAAATACTTGTCAGATATATTTAAATTATGCGGCTTTTCAAAAACCCGCCCCGGAGCCGGCGTTTTTTTTGGAAAAGAATATTGTTTTACGGGCTCCGGAGAATTATAATATTAAGATACTAATATTCAGGCCGTTATGGTTTCTGCAGTTAAAAAATGGACAGAATATTTCTGTATGGTAATCCGCCCTGAGTGTGGTAAAATGAGGGCGGTTATTAAATAAACGGATGTTTCACAAGCAAGAATCAAGGGGGATCGCGGTTAAATGAAGGCTACTGCGGAAAAAGTGGAGAATAACACGGTGGTTCTGGAGGTCGAGATTGAGCCCGAAAAGTTTTCCAAGGCCGTCGACCAGGCTTACAAGAAAATAGTCAAAAAGGTCAATATACCGGGTTTTAGAAAGGGAAAGGCCCCTCGCGTAATACTGGAGCGTTATGTGGGAAAACAGGCCCTTTATGACGAGGCCGTTGAAATATTGGTGCCGGACGCTTACGTCAGCGCGGTGGAAGATACCGGCATAGAGCCGGTTTCACAGCCCGAAGTGGAATTGTTGCAGTTGGAAGAAGGCAAGCCGGTGGTTTTTAAGGCCAAGGTGGTGGTTAAGCCCGAGGTGAATCTGGGGCAGTATTCCGGGCTGGAAGTTGTCAACCCCCGGACCGAAGTCACCAGCGCCGACGTGGATAATGAGCTGGAGCGCCTGCGCAACCGCCATGCCAAGCTGATTACCCTGGAGGAGGGCGCGGTTGAGAGCGGCGACCTGGCAGCAATTGATTTTGAAGGAAAAATAGACGGTGTGCCCTTTGAGGGAGGCAAGGCAAACGACTATACCCTGGAAATTGGTTCCGGCTCGTTTATTCCCGGTTTTGAAGATCAAATTGTGGGTATGAATATAAACGAAAGCAGGGACATTAACGTTGCTTTCCCCCAGGACTACGGCAGAGAGGATTTGGCCGGGAAGGACGCGGTGTTTGCCGTTGCCGTCAAGTCCATAAAGCGCAAGGAGCGGGCTCCCCTTGACGACGAATTCGCCAAGGATGTAAGTGAGTTTGATACTCTGGAGGAATTACGGGCCGATCTGGCGAATAGATTAAAACAGGCCGCGGAGGAAAGGGCCAGGGCTCAGGTGCGCAGGGACGTACTGTCCAAGGCGGTGGAAAACGCCGGGGTGGATATACCGCAAGAGATGATAGACAGCCGGGTTGAGGAAATGATCCGGAATATGAGCCAGCGCCTCACCGGGCAGGGAATATCTCTTGATAATTATCTGGCCTACACCAATTCCAATATTGACGAACTGCGGGAAAAGGTTCGTCCGGATGCGGAAGCCAGCGTCCGGCAGGCCCTTGTTCTTGATGCCATAGCCAGGGCCGAGGGACTGACGCTAAGCGACGAGGAAATAACCGGGGAGATTGACAAGATGGCTTCGGAGATGAAGCAGGATTCCGAAGTGGTAAGGAAGATACTGGAAGGTCAAAATCAGTTGGATTTTATCAGGGAAAGTATTCTCAGGGATAAGACAATTCAGCACATTGTAGACAAGGCCGTTTTGGTGGATGGAACAAACGAGACGGAAAAAGAATAGTTTTAACTAACGCAAAATAATACACAAGGGAGGGGATTGACACATGTCCGGACTGGTACCTATTGTTGTCGAGCAGACAAACCGCGGTGAGCGTGCTTATGATATTTATTCGAGGCTGTTAAAAGACAGGATTATACTGATAGGCGGGCCCATCGACGACCATGTGGCCAACCTTGTGGTGGCCCAGATGCTTTTTTTGGAAGCCGAGGACCCCGAGAAGGATATTCAGGTGTATATCAACTCCCCCGGTGGGGTTATTACTGCGGGGATGGCTATTTATGACACGATGAAGTATGTGAAATGCCCTGTTTCCACCATATGCGTGGGCCAGGCGGCCAGCATGGGAGCTTTCCTGCTGAGCGCCGGCACCAGGGGCAAGCGCTTTTCCCTGCCCTATGCCAGGATCATGATACACCAGCCCCTGGGGGGAATACAGGGGCAGGCCACCGATATTGATATTCAGGCCAAGGAAATACTGCGGATGAAGGATGTCCTGAATAAGCTTCTGTCGGAGCACACCGGCCAGCCTCTTGACAGGGTGACCAGAGATACCGAGAGGGACTTTTTCATGTCAGCAGCCGAGGCCAAGGATTACGGCATCATAGACGAGGTGTTCCTGGGCAGGAAGCAAAGATAAAGAGGTGAAAAAATGTTTAACGAGAAGGGTCAGCTAAAGTGCTCCTTTTGCGGTAAGTTGCAGGACCAGGTGAAAAAACTGGTAGCCGGCCCCGGGGTATATATCTGCGATGAGTGCATAGAGCTGTGCAATGAAATCATCGAGGAGGAACTGAACGAGGACTTGGGGCTTGACTTGAGCGATATTCCCAAGCCGAAAGAGATAAAGGGGATTCTCGACCAGTACGTCATTGGGCAGGAAGAGGCAAAAAAGTCACTGGCGGTAGCAGTTTATAATCACTACAAGAGAATAAACCTGGGCGGTAAGATTGATGATGTTGAGCTGCAAAAGAGCAATATTGTCATGCTGGGACCCACCGGAAGCGGCAAGACTTTGCTGGCCCAGACCCTGGCCCGTCTGTTGAATGTGCCCTTTGCCATTGCCGATGCCACATCACTCACAGAGGCCGGTTACGTCGGTGAGGATGTTGAGAATATACTTTTGAAGCTCATCCAGGCTGCGGACTACGATGTGGAAAAGGCTGAAAAGGGAATTGTATATATTGATGAGATAGACAAAATCGCCCGCAAGTCGGAGAATCCCTCCATCACCAGGGATGTTTCAGGTGAGGGGGTTCAGCAGGCGCTGCTTAAAATACTTGAGGGCACTGTGGCCAGCGTGCCCCCGCAGGGTGGCCGCAAGCACCCGCACCAGGAGTTTATACAGCTTGACACCACAAATATACTGTTTATCTGCGGCGGCGCATTTGACGGAATCGAAAAGATGATCCAGAACAGGATCGGCAAGAAGACCATGGGGTTCGGGGCCGAAATACAAACCCAGAAGGAGAAGAAGATAGGGGAGATATTAAAGCACATACTGCCCGAGGATCTTCTCAAGTACGGCCTGATTCCGGAATTTGTGGGGCGTTTGCCCATCATTGTCACACTGGAGGCCCTGGACGAGGAAGCGCTGGTGAGGATACTCACAGAGCCCAGGAATGCCCTGGTGAAGCAGTACGAGAAGCTGTTTGACTTAGACGGCGTAAGCCTGGAGTTTCAGCATGACGCTTTAAAGACCGTGGCCCAGGAGGCTCTGAAGAGGAAAACCGGGGCCAGGGGCCTGAGGGCCATACTGGAGGAAATAATGCTGGACGTTATGTACGAAATACCTTCACGTCAGGATATCGCAAAGTGCATCATAACCAAGGACACCATCATGAAGAAGGAAAAGCCGCTGATAGTGTCGGTGGACAGGAAGAAGAAGAAGGAAGAAACCGCATAAATAAAAAGAAGCGTCGCCCGAAAAGGCGGCGTTTTTTTTTGTGATCTGGGAAATTATGCTTTGTGGATAACTTTTGCAATACTCGAAGAACTTCTGACTTTTGGGGCCGCTCCGGGGCCGCTCAGGGGCCGGGGGGAGTGGTTTAACCCCGGCTGCATGATCTTCGGCTGTATAATCGGGGACATTCCTGTCCATAAGGGAAGACCCTCTATGGATAAAAAATGTAAATCTTTGTAATAATAGATAGCAAAAAGTTTAGGCAGGGAGGCTCCTTCTTCCATGGGAGAATATGGTATCGGGATTGGCAGTCTATTAACATTTGTGCAGGTGTTCTTTGCAGTTATTATAGGACTTTATTTCTGGAACTTGCTGAAAGCTCAGAACGGCAGCAAGAGCGCGGTGGAAAGAGAGTCGGTAAAGGAAATGGAGAAGCTCAACCGCATGCGGGCCATATCTCTTTCCGAGCCTCTGGCCGAAAAAACAAGGCCCACCAGATTTGAGGACATCATCGGGCAGTCCGAGGGGCTGAAATCGTTGAGGGCAGCGCTCTGCGGGCCCAATCCCCAGCATGTGATAATATACGGACCCCCGGGGGTGGGAAAAACCGCCGCTGCCCGCCTGGTGCTGGAGGAGGCCAAGAAAAGCTCCTGCTCCCCTTTCAAGGAGGACGCCAAATTCATAGAGGTGGACGCCACCACGGCCAGGTTTGACGAGCGGGGCATCGCCGACCCCCTGATTGGTTCGGTGCATGACCCGATTTACCAGGGGGCCGGGCCGATGGGAATGGCGGGAATACCCCAGCCCAAGCCGGGAGCGGTGACCAAGGCCCACGGCGGGATGCTTTTTATTGACGAGATAGGAGAGCTGCATTCCATTCAGATAAACAAGCTCCTGAAGGTGCTTGAAGACCGAAAGGTGCTGCTGGAGAGCGCCTATTACAGCCCGGAGGTTTCCAATATACCGTCTCACATACATGATATATTTCAGAACGGCCTGCCGGCAGACTTCAGGCTGGTGGGGGCCACCACCAGGACCCCGGAGGAAATACCCCCGGCCATCCGGTCCCGCTGTCTGGAGATATTTTTCAGACCTCTCCTGCCCGATGAGATCGAGATTATAGCCAGGAACGCAGCAGCAAAGATCAGTCTTCCCATAGAGGAGGAAGGGCTTAAGGTAATAAAAAGATATGCCACCAACGGGCGCGAGGCCGTTAATATCGTGCAGCTGGCTGCGGGAATAGCCATAACCGGGAAACAGGGAGAAATAAAGGCTGCAGATGTGGAGTGGGTGGTGAACAGCGGGCAGTACAGCCCCAGGCCCGAGAAAAAGGTGCCGCCTTCTCCCCAGGTGGGCCTGGTAAACGGGCTGGCGGTGTACGGGCCAAACATGGGCACCCTTCTTCCACTGGAGGCGGGGGCGTTCCGTGTGGGCAGGGGGCGTGGAAAAACCATCATTACAGGGGTGGTGGAAGAAGAGGAGCTGGGCGGGCGGGGAAGGACCATCCGCCGGAAAAGCATGGCCAGGGGATCGGTGGAAAATGTTCTGACGGTCCTCCGGCTGTCCACCGACGTGGACCCCAGGGATTACGACATACATATCAATTTTCCGGGGGGGGTGCCCATCGACGGCCCCTCGGCCGGGGTTGCCGTTGCCGCTGCTGTTTACTCAGCCATAAAGGGCATTCCGGTTGACAACTCCGTGGCCATGACCGGCGAGTTGTCCATAAGGGGACTGGTAATGCCGGTGGGCGGGATTGTGGCCAAGGTAGAGGCCGCCCGCCAGGCCGGGGCGAAAAAGGTGCTGATACCGGCGGAAAATAATCAGAAAATATTCGGGTCACTGGAGGATATACAGGTGGTGGCGGTGGACCGTCTGGAAGAGGTGTTGGAATCGGCACTGACCAAAAGCCCGGTTCTTAACAAAATGTCAGGACTGTTGCCGCAGATAGGGGTGTGCGCCGCCAAGGGGCTGGGAGCCACCCTGGGCAGCAACAAGAACCGGGGGATTTCATTGGAAAAAAATTAATTCAGTATTTTTTTCGACCCGGGTTTGAAAAAGGTATAAACAGAGAATGTTTGCAAGGCTGTGAAAAAATTCAATTATCATCCTATAACAGCCCAAAACCCCGGCAAAAGCCGGGGTTCTTTTATTGCTGGCAGTTATTGCTATAGCGGGTGGCAGGATCGTGTGGTAGAATGTATTATACGTATGCAGCAATTTATACTGTACATTCCTAAAAGGAGGTGTAGCTTTGGATCCCACCGTAAAAACGCTACCATTGCTACCACTCCGGGGTATACTGGTGTTTCCGAATATGGTTATTCATCTGGACGTGGGCAGGGAGAAATCCGTTCAGGCCATAGAAGAGGCTATGATTCAGGAACGGGTTATTTTTCTGGCCACCCAAAAAGAAGCACAGACGGATGACCCCGGGGAGGATGACATTTACCGGATTGGGACAGTGGCCGAAGTCAAGCAGTTGCTGAAACTGCCCGGCGGCACAATACGTGTGCTGGTTGAAGGTCTTGCCAGGGCAAGGATAAGAAAATATATAGCCCACGAGCCATTCTTCAGGGTTGAGATTGACCAGTATTCGGAGGAGTTCAGAAAGACGCCGGAAGTCGAGGCCCTGATGAGGAACCTGGTCTACCAGTTTGAGCAGTACGTCAAGCTGTCCAAGCGCATTCCTCCCGAGACCGTGGTTTCGGTGGTCAACCTGGAGGAGCCGGGCCGGCTGGCCGACATTATCGCTTCCCACCTTGCCTTAAGAATAGAGGATAAGCAGAGCATTCTGGAAGCCATAGACATAATCAAGCGGCTGGAGCGCCTCTGTTCCATAGTGGCCAAGGAACTGGAAATTGTGGAGCTTGAGCGCAAGATCAACATCCGGGTCCGCAAGCAGATGGAAAAGACCCAGAAGGAGTATTACCTCCGCGAGCAGATTAAGGCCATCCAGCGGGAGCTGGGAGAGAAAGATGAAAGGGCCGCCGAGGGGGAGGAATACAGGGAAAAGATTGCCGAGGCCAAGCTGCCCAAAGAGGTTGAGGAAAAGGCGCTAAAAGAGGTGGAGAGGCTTGAGAAAATGCCTCCCATGGCAGCCGAGTCGGCGGTTGTGAGAAACTACCTGGACTGGATGCTGTCCCTGCCCTGGAGCAAGAGCACCAGGGATAGGCTGGACATCAACGAGGCCGAGAGGATACTGGAAGAAGACCACTACGGTCTCAAAGATCCCAAGGAGCGCATACTGGAGTACCTGGCCATCAGAAAGCTGGCCAAGAAGATGAAGGGGCCCATTATCTGCCTGGTGGGGCCTCCGGGTGTCGGCAAGACATCCCTGGGACGGTCCATTGCCAGGGCGCTGGAGCGCAAGTTCGTGCGGGTGTCACTGGGCGGGGTCAGGGACGAGGCCGAGATCAGGGGGCACAGGAGGACCTACGTGGGAGCCCTTCCCGGAAGGATAATCCAGGGAATGCGAAACGCCGGTTCCAGAAACCCGGTATTCCTCCTGGACGAGATCGACAAGATGAGCATGGATTTTCGTGGAGACCCGGCGTCAGCCCTTCTGGAAGTGCTGGACCCCGAGCAAAACAACGCTTTCAGCGACCACTACATCGAGGTGCCCTTTGACCTCTCCAACGTAATGTTTATAACCACGGCCAACGTGCAGCACAATATTCCAAGGCCGCTTCTGGATCGCATGGAGCTGATCCACATTTCGGGATACACCGAGGAGGAGAAGGTGCAGATTGCGCTTCGGCACCTCATACCGAAACAGGTTAAAGAACACGGACTGACTAATCAGACAGTTAATATCTCTGAGAATTCCGTAAGAAAAGTTATCAGGGAGTATACAAGGGAAAGCGGAGTCCGCAACCTTGAGAGAAATATCGCCTCGCTGTGCCGCAAGACCGCCAAGCAAATAGTGGCAGGAAAGGTCAAAAGGGTAAAGATAAACACCCAGAAGGTGGAGGGCTACCTGGGAACACCGCGCTACCGCTACGGCGTGGCCGAGCAGGACGATCAGGTGGGGGTGGCCACCGGAATGGCCTGGACCGAAGTGGGGGGAGACACGCTTTCCATTGAAATAACGGTATACAGGGGCGGCGGCAAGATAATACTGACCGGAAAACTGGGAGACGTGATGAAGGAGTCGGCCCAGGCGGGCTACAGCTATGTGCGCAGCCGTGCCGCCGAACTGGATATAGACGAGGATATGTTTGACAAGAACGATATACACGTTCACATCCCCGAAGGGGCCATACCCAAGGACGGGCCCTCGGCCGGAATAACCATGGCCTGCGCCCTGGCCTCGGCGCTTACAGGCCGCAAGGTAAGGCACGATGTTTCCATGACCGGCGAGATAACCCTGCGCGGAAGGGTGCTCCCGGTGGGAGGCGTCAAGGAAAAGGTGCTGGCGGCCCACAGGGCGGGTATAAAAATGGTTGTTTTACCCAAAGATAATAAAAAAGATCTGGATGAAATTCCGGAGAATGTGAAGAAGAACCTGGAGTTTAAATTGGTTGACCATATGGATGAGGTGCTGGAGATTGCCCTTTTGAGGGAAGAGTATGAGCCCGAAACGGCTCTGGGCGCCGGTCCCGCCGTGGTATTGCCGGAAGTGGACTATCATGCCATCATCCAGCCCGAGGGAGGACCACACGTCCATTCATGAAAATTGTTACCGCTGAATTTATAAAAAGCGCCGTAAACGTAAAAGACAGCCCGGCCGGGGAATTTCCTGAAATTGCCCTGGCCGGGCGTTCCAATGTGGGAAAGTCTTCCTTTTTAAACAAAATGGTCAACAGAAAAGGCCTGGCCAGGACCAGCAACACCCCCGGAAGGACCAGAATGATCAACTTCTTTGAGATCAATAACACCCTTTACATAGTGGACCTGCCGGGGTATGGCTACGCAAGGGTGCCCGGGAAAATGAAGCTGGACTGGGGAAAGAGCATTAGAGAGTACCTGGAAAAGAGTAAAAAACTGGCTGTGGTGGTTTTGCTGCTGGATATAAGGCACAGTCCCACGGAAATGGACCTAAACCTATACGGCTGGCTGAAGGAGTCCGGCATACCCGTCATACCGGTGGCCACAAAGGCTGACAAGCTTTCAAAAAACCAGGCCAGCAACCAGTCCAGGATGATAAGGCGGGCCCTGGAGCTGGAGGATGGAAGTCCGCTGGTACTGTTCTCGTCCAAGACCGGCCAGGGCAGGGAGGAAACGTGGGATTTAATCGAAGGATTAATAAACAGGAATCCAGAAGCCAGGAGCTAGTCAGGCCTGCCAATCAATCCCAGAATTTCAGCCTTTGTATCACAGTTTTGTCCTTCTTCTCCTCGGGGAGGGCTTTTACTGCATTGAGGGCCGCCCGGGAGAAGTCATTGTTGACCATTTCCCCTGTATTCACCGGCATGGGCAGTTCCCTGGACTGCTCCAGAAGCTGCACCACCACTTCCAGGTCCTTTCCCTGAAGTACGGGAGATTCCCTCAGGTGGCCGTTGCTGTAGTACGTATCAACCAATCCCGGCAGAAAGTTCTGGCCTAATCCACGGTTGTTTTTTATCGCCGCCGCGGTCTCCCCGGCGGTGTGGCTTTTCATCCAGAGCTGGGCTGTATAAAGCCCGTTTGTGAATGCCTGCAGCGACCCCGGCCGGCTTTTGGCGAATTCCCCCGTGGTGACGCAGACAAAGGCGGGAAAATCGGCCTTGACTGTTTTTACCTTGTAAAGCCCTTTGGTGAGGGCGGCGGTGAGGTTTTTGTCCTCCACCAGCAGGTAATGCCCGGTGCCGGATTTAAGCGCCCCTGGCCTTATGTCCGCCGGCATGTTGGTGATGATGGTGACGGACTCGTAAGGTTTCAGCCCGGCGTTTTTAAGAACATACTCCAGGAATACCGTTTCGTCGGAATTTGGGGGGCCGGCGATAACCGTCCTGCCTTTCAGGGATTTTACGTCCTCAAGGGGGGTATTGTCCCTGGACAGGAGATGATAGGCGGTGCCCCGGTCAAGGGCCGCGAAGGCCACAGGGGCGGTTCCCACCTTCAGGCTGGAAGACTTTCTTAAAACAAGGTGATAGGGGCTTGCCAGGGCTATATCGGCCTCCCCCTTTTCCAGGGCCGACAGTGCCTGCCCGTCGTCACTGCAGTCCACAATTTTTAGATTAATTTTCTGGGTGCCGTAAAATTTTTTGTCAATGGCCAGGTAGTGGGGCAGTTTGTATATGGAGGGCTGTCCCTCGGCCAGACGCACAGTTTCTATTTTTTCCCCGCGGTCTCCCATGCGGAAAAAATAGAAGTACGCCGCGCCAACCACCAGCACCGCGGCTATCAGGGCGATAACAGGCAATCTGTACTTTACCATCACTGTTAAACCTCCATTTTTCCGGGACATTCCATCGGGGACATTCCTCCGAAGGAGGTGTGTCCCCATTCCTCTGATGGTGTGTCCCCATTCCATTAATTCCATTATATGAAACCACAATATGGATTATGAGGAAAAAAAGCCCATCTGACAACACAACTTATGGTGTATTGTCAGATGGGCCACTTCATCTTAAAAGGGGCCGGGCGCCCCTTCGGACGGTATATACGTCCTCAGCATGTACTTAGACGATTTAACACGCTGAATCGTCATATGCTTTCCTGGTGATAAAAGACCATAGATACAGTTGAGCGTGAAACAAGTTGACACGGAAAATACAAAGGTTTAATATAAGGTTTAATATAACCATTGGTTTTGACTGTAAATTAAGAAGGCAATGAAGGGGAGGGCAAGGGCTCCCGGGCCAAGAGAGGGGACCCGATCCGGTTTTAGAGCCGGTGGGCTGAAAGGTTCCCGCCTTTTAAGGAGTCCCACCGCTGTCGCCCCCGAGCCGCCCGGCCGAAGACAGTAAGCCGGGCCGGGCAGCCCGTTACAGCGCTTAAAGAGCCGGCCTGAGATTGGGGGCCGGAAACAAGGTGGTACCGCGGAAATCCATCCTTCCGTCCTTAGTACGGGGGGTTTTATATTTTTGAGGAGGTTATTGGCATGATGGAAACCAAACACAAAACAAAGACCGACATGCCCACCACGTACGACCCGGGGGCAGTGGAGGGCAGGTGGTACAGCTTCTGGGAGGAAAACAAATTTTTCCGCGCCGGGGTAAACCCGGACAAGGAGCCTTTCTGCATAGTCATGCCGCCGCCCAACGTAACCGGACAGCTTCACATGGGCCACGCCCTGGACAATACCCTCCAGGACATACTGACCCGCTTTAAGAGGATGCAGGGATACAACGCCCTCTGGCTTCCGGGCACGGACCACGCCGGTATAGCCACCCAGGCCAAGGTGGAGGAGCAGCTGGCCAGGGAGGGGAAGTCCAGGCACCAGCTGGGAAGGGAAAAATTTCTGGAAAGGGTGTGGGAGTGGAAGGAGCAGTACGGAAACCGCATCACCAACCAGCTGAGGCGCCTGGGGTCTTCCTGCGACTGGGACAGGGAGAGGTTTACCATGGACCGGGGCTGCTCCGAGGCGGTGCTGGAGGTTTTCCTGCGCCTGTACGAGAAGGGGCTTGTTTACAGGGACTACTACATCACCAACTGGTGCCCCAAGTGCCAGACCACCATTTCAGACATAGAAGTTGAGCACCAGGACAAGCCGGGACACTTTTATTTCATTAAATACCCTGTAAAGGGAAGCGACCGCTTTGTTCCCATTGCCACCACACGCCCCGAGACAATGCTGGGAGACGTTGCCGTGGCGGTAAACCCCAACGACGGCCGGTACAAAGATCTGGTGGGGGCCACCCTGATACTGCCCGTGGCCGGCAGGGAGATACCGGTCATAGAGGACGAGTACGTGGACCCTGAGTTTGGGACCGGGGCCGTAAAAATAACCCCTGCCCACGACCCCAACGATTTCGAGGTGGGAGCCAGGCACCACCTGCCCCAGGTGCAGGTGGTAGACAGGAACGCTGTAATGACGGGAGAGGCCGGAAAATACAAGGGGCTGGACCGCTGGGAGTGCCGCAGGCGCCTGGTGAAGGAACTGGATTCACTGGGCTACCTGATCAAGGTTGACGACCATACCCACGCGGTGGGCCACTGCTACCGCTGTTCCACCGTGATTGAGCCAATGCTTTCCAAGCAGTGGTTTGTCCGTATGAGGCCCCTGGCCGGGCCGGCCATCAGGGTGGTGCACGAGGGAAGGCTTAAGTTCGTGCCTGAAAGGTTCACCAAAATTTACCTGAACTGGATGGAGAACATAAGGGACTGGTGCATCTCCAGGCAGCTGTGGTGGGGTCACCGCATTCCGGTCTGGTACTGCGGAGACTGCGGGGAGATGATCGCCGTCAAAGAGGCGCCCCATAACTGCCCGGGATGCAAGGGGACCAAGCTGGAGCAGGACCCGGACGTGCTGGATACATGGTTTTCCTCGGCCCTCTGGCCCTTTTCCACCCTGGGGTGGCCCCGGAAAACCCTGGACCTGGCGTACTTCTATCCCACCACGGTGCTGGTCACCGGCAGGGATATTATATTCTTCTGGGTTGCCAGGATGATTTTCAGCGGACTGCAGTTTATGGACGATGTTCCCTTCAAGGATGTGTTCATACACGGCCTGGTGCTGGACGCACTGGGAAGGAAGATGAGCAAGTCGCTGGGCAACGGGGTTGACCCCATCGACGTAATCGAAAGCCACGGGGCCGACAGCCTGCGCTTCATGCTGGTCACCGGCAACACCCCCGGCAACGACCTCCGCTTTCACTTCGAAAGGCTGGACGGGGCCAGGAACTTCGCCAATAAGATATGGAACGCGTCAAGATTCGTGCTGATGAACCTTTATGACTACGACCACGACCAGGAAACAGGGCGCCAAAGGCTTTCTCTGGCCGACAGGTGGATATACAGCCGGTTTCAGGCAGTGGCCGGGACCGTCACCGCCAACCTGGAAAAATACGAGCTGGGTGAGGCGGCCCGGGTGCTGTATGAGTTTATATGGAACGAATTTTGCGACTGGTACATCGAGCTGGCCAAAATAAGGCTTTACGGCAAGGACTCCGCAGACCGGGCCACCGCCCAGCGCGTTCTGGCCGATGTGCTCCGGGGGACCCTGGAGCTTCTGCACCCCTTCATGCCCTTTATTACCGAGGACATCTGGCAGCGCCTGCCCGTACACAAGGGAATGACGATAATGAAGGCGCAGTGGCCGGTGCCCGGGGAATACAGGGATACTGAAGCCGAAAGCCACATGGAAATGCTGATGGAGATCATAAGGTCGGTAAGGCATATCCGCAGTGAGATGAACGTCCCGCCGGGCAAAAAGGCCGACATTGTGCTGGAGCTCCCTGACAGCAGGGCCAGGGAGCTGGTTCAAAAGTGGTCCGGGTACATTGAGAGCCTGGCGGCGGGCAGGACACAGATTAGGGAGAATCTGACCGAAAAGCCGGAGCAGGCCGCCCATGCCATGGCACGGGGGGTGGCGATATACGTGCCCCTAAAAGGGCTTATCGACGTGGGCAAGGAGGCGGCCCGCCTGGCCAAAGAGCTGGAGGCCATTGAAAAGGACCTGTCCAAGGTGAGGGGCAAGCTCTCCAACGAAGGCTTCCTGGGCAAGGCCCCGGCCGATGTGATAGAAAAGGAAAAGGCAAAGGAGAGCGACCTCTCGGCAAAACAGGCATCCATCACCAAGAGGCTCAATATGCTGGTACCGTCCGAAGGGGCGTAGCCCCTTTTGTTCTGGGAAGACCGGGTTTAAAATATATATGTGATTTATATAGCCCGGGTATTGGGGGGAATTGTATTGAACTACCAGGAGGCCATAGAGTATATCCAGAACCTTACCAAGTTTGGGTTTAATTTTGGGCTGGGCAGGGTAACCGAGCTCTTGAGGAGGTTTGACGACCCGCACCTCAAGCTGAGGGTTATTCATGTCGGGGGTACAAACGGCAAGGGTTCGACCACGTCGATGATTTATTCCATTCTGAGGGAGTCGGGCTGCCGGGTGGGGACTTACACGTCGCCCCACCTGCACTCGTATACCGAAAGGTATTGTATAAACGGCCGCCGGATACCCGAACAGACATATGCGGACCTGATTGAGGAGCTTAAGCCCCAGCTGGATGATATGGTGAAAAAGGGATTCGAGCACCCGACTGAATTTGAGGTGGGAACGGCCCTGGGGTTTATTTATTTTTACCGGGAGAAGGTGGATTTTTTGGTGCTGGAGGTGGGGATGGGAGGGTCCATCGACTCCACCAACGTGGTTTTGCCCGAGATTGCGGTGATAACCAATGTGGGCATGGACCATATGGACTATTTGGGCAGCACCGTTAGGGAAATAGCCACTGTCAAGGCAGGCATCATCAAAGAGGGGATTCCGCTGGTGACCGCCGCCACCGGCGAGGCCCTGGAAGTTATACTGGGCAGGTGCGAGGAGATGGGGGCCCCGGCCACGGTGGTGGGCAGGGATGTCACGTGGAGGGGGACAAGCCACGGGCTGAAGGGACAATGCCTTGATATACACGGGCTGAGAGGGGAATACAAAGATATTTTCCTGCCGCTCAGGGGCAGCCACCAGTTGATAAACGCGGCCACCGCCGTGGCGGCAGTGGAGGTGCTGGCAAACATGGGGGCTGTCACCCCGGATCTGAAAATAGATCGGGGGATAGCCGGGACCGACTGGCCGGCCAGGCTTGAGACGGTTTCTGAGAAACCCACCGTGATAATCGACGCCGCCCACAATTATGACGGGGCCGTATCGCTGCGCGGCGCCCTTCGCCAGTATTTTCCGGAGAAAAAAACCATTTTGGTGCTGGGCATGCTGGGTGACAAGGAGCGGTCAAAGGTGGTGGCCGAACTGGTGCCGGGGGCCGCGGCGGTAATAGTGACCAGGCCCAACAGCCCCCGGGCCGGTGACTGGCAGCTGCTGGCGGATGAGGCCCGCAAATATGCCGGCCGGGTGGAGATGATTGAGAGCATCACCGGGGCTGTGAGGGCGGCCATGGATATGGCGGGCCCCGACGACCTGGTGGTGATTACCGGTTCCTTCTACATGGTGGCCGAGGCCAGGGAAATGTTTATTTCCCTGGGGGCCGGATTTACGGGTCAGAATCCAGAATTCAGAATCCAGAAGCCGGAATAAAAATAAACAATTCTGCCATTAAAACCCCAGAATAAAGCTCCGGTATAATTCTGCCAGCTCCGGCCCCCAGATGGAGGTTATAAAGGTTCCGGCCGCAAGGAAAGGACCAAAGGGAATGGGGTCCTTTCTTTTTTTAACGCCTGTTGCAATTAGGGCGATTCCCAGTATGCCGGCCAGGAAGCAGGCCGAAAAAACGGCAAAAAGAGACATGGGCCAGCCCAGGAAAATACCGATTACCGCCGCCAGCTTGATGTCCCCCATACCCATTCCCCCCCGGCTGACTAAATATAGAAAGAGGAGAAAGCCGGAGGCCGCCAGCACCCCGGATAGAGCGTCCAGCAATGGGGGTTCTCCGGTTAGCGGTATAAAAAGCGATCCGGCTATAAGTCCGGCCAGGACCAGGCGGTTTGGGATAATGTAATGGTCAAGGTCGATAAAGGCTACTGCTATCATGAGAGCTGTTAGAAACAGGTATTTAATAAGATCTATTTCAGCGCCGAAGCTGTAAAAAACCAGCAGAAAAAGTGCCGAGGTCAGGGCCTCCACCAGGGGGTAACGCAGGCTTACCGGCGTTTTGCAGTAGCGGCACCTTCCCTTTAAGATTAAATAGCTTGCCACGGGTATAAGGTCTGCGGGCCTAAGCCTTGTGCCGCAGTACGGGCAGTGGGAAGGCGGCGACACCACCGATTTCCCGGCCGGGATCCGGTAAACGCATACGTTAAGAAAGCTGCCCACCGCCAGGCCCAGCAATGCTGTCAGAATTGCTGCGTATGTCCACTCACTCATGGTCATTCTTATTCTCCCAGGTTAAAAACAAACCGGTGCCTTTAACATGGGCACCGTGTTTTTTTAAGATATAGGAAATCATGCTCCAGAGGAATTCTGTGGATGATTTCCTGTGCACAGGGGTTTCAAGGGGTTGTGCCCCCTTGCTATTTGATATTTGTCATAACTGAAATCTGTTCATCCTCTTCGGGGAAAACGGTGAGCAGATCCCTTATTACTTTTAGCTTGTCAGCAGGAAGCCTGCCTATCAGCTTTTGCACTTCATTCCTCAGCTTTTCCTCCGACTCCGGGATTGACTGCCTTGATTCCATCAGTGACGAGGCGGGTACGCCCAAGCCCGTGGCAATTTTCTGGAGGGCCTTGATGCTTGGTGTTTTAATACCTCTTTCAACCTGACTGATAAATTCGTGGCTGTATCCTACTCTTCTGGCCAGCTCGCTTTGGGATATTCCCATCTGCAGCCTCAACTGTTTTATCTGGTCGTTGAACATCAACTTTCTCCCCTTGGCATACTGCAGAATATGCACCAGAATTAGGAAAAAAAGCATGTATACAATATTTTTGTCCAGTAATTTTGATATATTCTTTAGGCATGCCGAAAATCCTGCAGGACCTGCTGTAATAATAATTCATTTTCCAGCAGTAATTTGTCGAAGAGGTTTAATGACGGTCTTTACTTCTTTTTATTTCCTTTTATAAGTTCAATATTCTTGTTGATTTCCTCCATCAGTTTTTTTTCGGCCTCACCGTATATCTTGCTCACCGGGAGTGGTTTTATGGTATTCTGCGCCGGTTGGTGCGGCTTTTGTTCCTTTTTGCCTTGCTGAGCTTTTTTGGAGCTGCTGTTGCTTTCATCGTTCTTTCTGCTTGTGGGTTTGTCCTCAGCAACTTCTTTTTTTAGAGGTTTTATCTGTTGGGGCGATGCCGGGGCCTGCGCCGGCTCAATGGCCGCCACGGACTTTTCGGCGCCGGCCGCCGCCTCTTCCCGGGCCAGAGTCACCTGTTCCCGGATATCGCCCGGCAGTCCCGGGTCCGGTGCAGCTTCCGGAAAGGCAACAGCAGGGCCGCTGGCCGCAGCGGCCTCTCCGTGGCCTTCTTCAGGACGGACTTCTGCTTTCCCGCTAGTGATCTTAAGTATGTTTTCCCGCAGGTCAAAGGCACTGCGCCAGACCGCCTCCAACTGAACGATGTCTTCCAGGGTTCCCTCGGGCCCCGAGATCCTGCCAAGGTCTTCTTTTATTGCCTCAAGCCTGTCAATAAGCACGGTTAGCCCGTCTTCCACCTCGTCTACCAGTGACGAAAAAGACTTGACAAAATCCTCCTTCATCGCCACGCACTCTCCGTTAAGGGTATTCAGTCTGGCCAGATCGGATTTGTTGAGGTTGATATAGTTCCCGGCCAGCATTTGGATTTGATGCAAAGACTCCCGGTAACGGCCAAAATTCAAATTTTAACCCCCCTCGCAATGGGAAAATATGTAATTACAATTCCATTTTCTACGGGGGATTTAAAAAACCTCTTGCGCCGGTAAAATAAAAAATAAAAGCTCCTGCTTTTTAAAAGCATTTTACCCGGAAAGACGGAAATTAAGGAGAAATAAAAAACCGCATAACGCGGTTTTAACTAGTTTTCGTTGGGCCAATAGATCTTTTTCTTGCCGAATACCAGGTAGAAAACCGTTATGACAATAATCAGCGGCACCGTACCCAGTAATAGGAAGCCTATCTCAGATTCCACGGAGTATATCTCCCTCCTTTGATTGGATAAGTTATCATAGTTTCATAAGAAAGTAAAGCGTCAAAATAGGTCCAAATAAGTTTAAAAAAAAAGGTATCAATGATATATCTTTATCTGTATTACTTTTTCGAAAATTTCTTTTGCTATAATTCTATTTATATGGCGCCCGCGAAATTACAACGTTTTCGCCCAAGGCAGGCAAAAAAATAAATGGGAATGTAGGAGGATAGGGGGGGATTTTGAAAAGAAGTGCCGGGTAGCAATATTAGTAGTCTAAAAAGACAAAAAGGGCAAAACCATCAAAAAAAGCTCTACAGCGGGAAAATAAAAAACCCGCCTGGCGGGTTATGAAATGGTTACATACAGCGATTTTTCGTTTGGCTCAAATCTTGCTTCATATTTTCCCTTTTTAGTAATCCTAAACTGATTGAAAAATCCTTTCCCAAAAACTTTGGTCTTCCGTACTTCCATGCCCCCGTTATCTACCGCCCTTATGCGGATAGTTTTACTATCCGGGTCATAAGCCAGCTCTATCCTATTGGCTGCTAGTTTTTCCCTGGCTACATTATTTAAAACTATAGAAGTTTTTGATAAAGACACTATAGGGGCCTTTTCCTGTTTCTCTCCCCTGGGCCGGTATACTTCAAATGCCAACGATAATACAACTCCTTTTTGGGTTTTATTGTATTATAACCAATTATGAAAGGGAGGTAAACCCCTTGTTTAAAAAAAAAATTAATTATAAGTTAACCCATTTAAAGTGGCTGGATTTATTTTCCTGATGCTTTGTATGGTGTGAAGGGCCAGATAATAAGTAGTAATAATCGTTGTTAGTGAATACTTTTTTCTTTGCGGAACTGGCAACGAGTATTGACACTTCCGGAGGATTGGGACTTTTATCACTATAGTGCGACAATCTATTTCCTAACTGGTTGTAAATGTTAGAGCTAAATCATACCCATAGTTATGAAATGTTCTGATGGCGGAAGATGAAAATCCCTGTGGATTGTGCTATAATATTTTAGCTGTTTACTTATGATACGCAGAGGTGATTACATGTCTTTTTTTGAAGCTGTGATAATGGGTCTCGTTCAGGGCCTGGGGGAGTTCCTGCCGATCTCCAGCTCGGCGCACCTTGTTTTGATTCCCTGGATATTTGGCTGGAAGGACCAGGGCCTTGCCTTTGACGTGGCCCTGCATATAGGAACCCTGATGGCCGTTCTGGCTTTTTTCTGGCGGGACTGGATTGTGCTGGCCCGCGACGGGCTCTCAGGCCGCAGGACCCATGAGGGAAGGATGTTCTGGTACCTTGTGGTGGCCACGCTGCCGGGAGCGGCCTTCGGTTATCTTCTTGAAGACTATGTGGCCACTATTTTGAGAAATCCCGTGCTGATAGGAATACTCCTCATATTAATGGGAATTGTGCTGTATGTGGCCGACAGGTACTCGCCGGCCGGAAAGGGCATGTATCACATAGGATGGAAGGAAAGCTTTTTAATCGGCGTCTCTCAGGCCTTTGCAGTAATACCAGGGGTGTCCAGGTCAGGTGTGACGATGACCGCCGGAAGATTCCTGGGACTGGACAGGGAGACCTCGGCCCGCTTTTCCTTTCTGCTGTCCACCCCCATCATTTTTGGCGCCGGCCTGGTGCAGTTCAGGGATTTGACTCCGGCAGACTTTACCCTTCCCTTCATAACCGGGATTGCGGTATCCGCCGTGGTGGGCTTTATAGCCATCAAATTCCTGCTGCGTTTCCTTGTGACCAATAGCTTTGCGGTGTTTGTGATTTACCGCTTTATACTGGGAACGGCTGTGATCGCCCTGGCCGTCTACCGTGGGCAGATTTTTTAAAAGTTTTTGCATAACAACACTACCTTCCATGCTATAATTTACCATGGGAGGTAGTAAATGTGAAAAGGGCAAAGCAAGCCGACAGCCTTTTAAGACATGAAATACTGGGCATTTCGTTTTTGGCGGCGGGGTTGCTTGGAGTTGTCTGTCTTGCATACCCGTCGGCGGGGACTGTGTCGTTTTACATCGAAAAGTCTCTCAGATTGCTGACCGGTGAGGGGAGATATCTTTTCCCCCTGCTGGTTTGCTTTTGGGGCATAAAGCTTATAAAGGGGGCCAACCTGGGCGCCACCAACAGGACCTGGGGAGGTTCCATTCTGTTTTTTGTGGCCATAACCCTGCTGCACATCTTCTTTGCCTCCGGAGCCGGGTGGGGCGCAAGCCTTTCAGGCACAGGCGGGGGAATACTGGGGGCGGTGCTGTATCTCCTTTTTTGCAAATCTTTTGGCATGGCCGGCACAATTATAATTCTTGCGGCCTTGGCGTTAATCGGGTTTCTCCTTTGCGCCAACGCCCCTCTTTATACGGCTTTTTCGGGATTTACCGGGCTTGTCACCGGATATGCCCGCAGGGTTAAGAATGCAGTTAACAGCTTTATGTTTATTGAGGACGGTGAAAAGGAAGAGGCTCCCCTTATTATAGACAATACCCACTCAGCCGGAGACGATATAAGGCCGGCCAGTGTCAACAGAGGGTCTCCCGTTGATGGGGCGGCCGCTGAAAGTGCCGCCGGCGTTGGGCGCGGACCGCACCTTAGACTGGTAAAGCCCGGTGAATATGGCCTGGAAAGCCTGTCGGGAGGCGAGGAAAACTTAAAAACCGAGGACAGGCCCCGCTGGCAGGGTGAGTACAAGCTGCCGCCGCTGACACTGCTGGCCAGGCCCCCAAGGGGGAGGAATCTTCGCAGCAACAAGGATATTTCGGAAAACATAAGGATACTGGAAGAAACACTGGAGAATTTCGGTGTCAAGGCCAAAGTTACCCAGGTCTCCAGGGGGCCCGCCATAACACGGTATGAAATACAGCCCCCGCCGGGTATAAAGGTCAGCAGGATCGTGGGGCTTGCCGATGACATCGCGCTCAGCATGGCCTCCCCCGACGTCCGGATTGAGGCGCCGATACCCGGGAAGGCGGCGGTGGGGATAGAGGTCCCCAATGTTGAAATAACCATGGTGCATTTAAGGGAGCTTTTAGAGACCGAGGAGTTCAGGGGGGCGGCGTCAAAGCTGACTGTGATTTTGGGAAAGGATATAGCCGGCACCCCGGTGGTTGCCGATCTAACCAGGATGCCGCACCTGCTGATAGCCGGCGCCACGGGATCGGGCAAAAGCGTGTGCCTCAACACCATGCTCTCTGGAATACTGTTCAAGGCCGTGCCCGACGAGGTCAAACTGCTTATAATAGACCCCAAGATGGTGGAACTGACCACTTATAACGGCATACCGCATCTTATTTCTCCAGTGGTGACCGATCCCAAGAAGGCCGCCACCGCCCTCAGGTGGGCGGTAAAGGAAATGGAGTACAGATATGAGCTGTTCGCCTCGGCAGGTGTCAGGGATATAACCAGATATAACAAGAAGGAGATGGTCAAGCCCCTTCCCTTCATTGTCATTATCATAGACGAGCTGGCCGACCTGATGATGGTGGCCCCAGCCGACGTTGAGGACTCTATTTGCCGGCTGGCCCAGATGGCCAGGGCGGCCGGCATGCACCTGGTGATTGCCACCCAGAGGCCGTCGGTGGACGTGATCACCGGACTCATAAAGGCCAATATACCTTCAAGGGTTTCTTTCGCCGTTTCCTCCCAGGTGGACTCCAGGACCATACTGGACATGGGGGGCGCAGAAAAGCTTTTGGGAAAAGGGGATATGCTGTTTTTTCCGGTGGGTGCTCCCAAGCCTATCAGGGTACAGGGCGCCTACCTGTCTGACCGTGAGGTTGAAGCCCTGGTCTTTTTCTGGAAAAAGCAGGCCGATCCGGTTTATGACAGTAATGTAACCGGGGACACGGGCAAATCTGACGCCGGGGATGGCTTTGAAGACGATCTTCTGCCCAGGGCGGTGGAAATATTTATAGAGACCGGCCATGCCTCCATTTCGCTGCTGCAGAGGAGGCTTCACATAGGTTACGCCAGGGCCGCCAGGCTCATAGACATTATGGAGAGAAGGGGTATCGTGGGCGGTTTCGAGGGAAGCAAGCCCAGGTCTGTGCTTATGACTCTGGAGCAATACGAGTCAGCGTTTAAAGAAAAAGGAAATAAAAAATTTTTTGAAAGTTAGAGGATATTTATAATAGTTGTCGAACTTTGCATCAGAAACTGGACAAAAAATGTAAAAATGCTATTAATTAAGATAGTAAATGCGCCGGCAAGTAAAGTAAGTATTTTAAACTACAATTGAGGACATCATAAAAACTGGGCTTAAGTCTAACTGACCCCGGAAACGGTTTCGTCCGTTTGGCGGGGTTGATTGATTTACCGTATCTTGGAGCTGTCTTTGATGATTAGAAATATCAGCGTGGGTGAGGCATTAAATATTTCAGACGCGGTTATTGTGGATGTGAGATCGGAAGGGGAATTTGAGGAGGCAAGAATTCCGGAGGCCGTTAATGTTCCGCTGCTAAACGATGAAGAGAGGGCCATGGTTGGTACCCGGTACAAGCAGGTGAGCCCTGTTTCCGCAAGGAGGCTGGGCCTGGAAATAGTTGCCCCGAAGCTGTGCGGTATGGTTAGTGAAATAGATTCGCTGGCCCCCGGGAGGAAGGTGGTGCTGTACTGCTGGCGGGGCGGGGCGCGCAGCCAGTTTGTATCGTACATGCTGGACCTGATGGGGTTTAATGTTTTCAGGATTGAGGGTGGGTTTAAGGCCTACCGCCGGTATGTCAACGCCTATCTTAACTCCGATCTTCCCCACAGGGCAGTGGTAATCCACGGACTGACCGGTGCCGGCAAAACGCTTGTTCTGAAAAAGCTTCAGGAAAAGGGCATGCCTGTACTGGACCTGGAGGGTATTGCCGTACACAGGGGGTCGGTCTATGGAAAGGTGGGACTCCCCCCTTCTCCATCGCAGAAAAATTTTGAGGGCCTGATATTCCGGGCGCTACAGAAAGCGGAAAAGGCCGGCGTATTTATTGTTGAGTGCGAGAGCAGGAGGCTGGGGAGGCTTTTGATCCCGGCCTCGGTTTTGAGCGCGATGAAAAAGGGGCATAAAGTGCTTCTCTACTCTCCCATCGAAGTCAGGATAAAGCGGTCTATGGAGGAGTATTTCACCGGCCGGGAAAGTGAAGTGATACCGCAGCTTCTTGCCGCCACCGGCGCTCTTGCCAAGTATCTGGGGCAAAAAAGAGTAGAAATGCTAAAGGAGCTCATAACCGGCGGGCAGGTGGAAAAAGCCGTGGAGTTCTTGCTGGTGAAATATTACGACCCCCTGTACAGGTATCCCGCCCAACCAGACGCGGGATATGATTTGTCGGTGGACACCACGGACCTGGATTTGGCTGTAAACAAGGTATATGAATTTGTAAGCGGCCTTGCTGAGTATAATGTACCGGTGACTGGAGGTGTACCGTATGGAAATAGGGAGTGCCCTGAGGAATGCCAGGGAAGCCAGGGGGGTATCCCTGGAGGCTGCCGAGGAACACACCAAAATACGCCGCAAATACCTGGAGGCGATGGAAAATGAAAGATTTGACGTCCTTCCGGGAAAGGTTTACGTCAAGGGGTTTCTGAAGAACTACGCAAGGTTTCTGGGGCTGAACGCAAATTCCCTCATATCAGCATACGAGGGAAGGATGCCGGAATCAGTCACGGAAAAAGAAGAGGAGGACAAGGCCGGAGAAAAGCTTACGGATATTGAAAAGCCCAGAGGCGGTGGAATATATAAAATAGCCCTGGGTATTGCGGCGCTTGCCGTGGCGGTGTATATAATACTGCCTTCGGTATCCGGAACCGGCAGCAAAATGATACCCCGGGAAAAAGCCCCGGGCGGGATTGCCGCCGAAGATAAGGCGGCTCAGGACAGGGCGGCTCAGGACAGGGGCCAGAATGTCCCCCCGGCCAGGAAGGGCGTAAATCTTGTGCTGAATGTGACTGAGAACCGGAGCTGGATGTATGTTGAGGTTGACGGCAAGGAGGCCTTTACCGGCTTTTTGGCTTCAGGCCAGATAAAAGAATTTAAAGGCAACGAGAAGATAATAATAAAGCTTGGCAACGCCGGCGTGGTGCAGGTGGAAGTGAACGGTCAGAAAATGGGGGTTCTGGGAAGCTTTGGCCAGGTCGTCACCAAGGAGTTCCAGGCGCCGCAGGGATGACGGCCAAAGGAGGCTGGAATACCGGGTCAGGAGACAGGAGACAGAATACAGGAGACAGAATTCAAATTACCAGGCATTCCTCAGATGGTGGCCTATAATCTATATCTCTGTGTTCTCTGTGGGCGCTATGGCTTTTTTCCCCTGTTGCATTTCTGGTTGGGGAGTAGTATAATTAATTTCCAACACACCGAAAGCGGTATAAGTACGGTGAGCAATCGCTGCCTCCCCTTTGGGGAGGTAGAGGAAAGTCGAGACACGCATATCCGTGAGGGTATAAAATGGTGCCCGGCGCAAGCCGGGGCAGGGCGACCTGACGACGGCAAAACCAACTGTAATCCCTATGGGTTTCAGTGGGGAGTAGCCGTAAAGTGCCACAGAAACCATGTCACCGGGCGACCGGTGAGTGCAAGGGTAAACTCCTCCAGCGTGCAACCCAAATAGGCAGCTTTTGCTGCGGGTAGGGGCATCCCCTTATGGGGAAGGGATATATCCCTAGATAGATGATTGCTTGAAATAACAGAATCTCGCTTACAGCCGTGCTTAAACTGAAGGTGTGTTAAATAGAAACCGGCCTCGCGGACAATCCGCGGGGTTTTTTTCGTTAAGGAAATTATGCTTTGTGGATAACTTTTTTAGTTTATCTTAAGAACGTCTGGGTATATTTTTGGTCGCTTCGGGGTTGCTTACGGGCCGGGGGGAGTGGCTTAACCCCGGCTGCATGATCTTCGGCTGTAACAGTCTCTAATCTCGGTCGCCAAAGGACTGACGACCGCCTTCAACGCCGCGTCCATGCGTCGGTTCAGGCTGCCGGCTGCGTCCTGCAGCCGGTTCTTCAGTCCTTAGGCTCGGTCGTTAAGAGACTGTACCAGCCTACGATAAATTCCGCCCGGGCTTAAATCACTCCCCCCTCACGTGCATGTCGCAATGGGGTCGCTAAGAGGCCACAAGGCAGCTCTATATGTTGGCTTCCAGTATTCTGCTTTTGGCTCCTGGATTTTGGATTCCGGTCGACCGCAGGGCGGTTTTGTTCCTGTCACCGGCCACAGGGAGTAAATCCAGGGACTGGACAGGGGGCTATCTATGTAATATATTTTATATATAAGTAATTATATATAAAATATATTTATAAGGAGATGATCCCGTGTCCCTTAAGTACGCGCTGCTGGGGTTTCTGAACCATTCCACCATGACCGGCTATCAGCTTAAACAGCACTTTGACAAGTCAATCCGCCATTTCTGGAGCGCAAACCTGAGCCAGATATACCCCACCCTGAATCAGATGGAAAAAGAGGGGCTTCTGACCATGGAGGTTGAGTACCAGGAAAAGCACCCGCCCAGAAAAGTATACCGGATAACAGACGCCGGCAGGAGGGAGTTGAAGAGCTGGCTGGCCGAGCCCATCGGATTGACGACGGTGAGGGTGCCCTTTCTGATTAAGGTGTTTTTCGGCGCAAACCTTGGCAAAGAAGAGATGCTTGGACTTTTAAAAGAGCAAATGGAACTGCACCGGTCGAAGCTGGAACATTTTCTTGAGATAAAAGAGGTCTTAAAAGAACATATCAAAGCTGAGGAAATGGAAAGAGAGGGCTTTTTCGCGGGGCTGACAGTGGACTCGGGGATAAAGCTGGAGAGGGCCTGGATAGAGTGGTTCGAAGAGGTTATTGAAAAAATTGAAGGGGGATTGTTGGATAAGTGATGGTGGGGGGAAAAATCATGAGGGCTGTGCTGGCCCTGTTAATTGTGCTGGCGTTGGGAGCGGTTTCGGCCTGCGGGGGAAAAAAGGACGCGGTAAGTACAAAGCCGGCTGTGGAGGCAAGGCTGGTGGAAACTGTTGTTTTACAGATGGAAAAGGCTTCCCGTTACTCCGATCTGTCAGGCACTCTTCAGCCTGTTGAGGAGGCGGCCCTTTCATTTGAGGCGGCCGGGCGCATTCTGGAGATGCCGTTTAAGGAAGGGGACCGGGTAATGGCCGCCGACCTGATGGCAAGTCTGGACGCCACGGAGTATTCTGTCCAGGTGGCCCAGGCCAAAACGGGCCTGGATAAAGCCCTGGTAAACTTCCAGAAGGCAAAGGATGATTTTGCCAGGCTGGATCAGCTGCACAGCCAGGGGGCCATTTCAAAATCCGACTTCGAAAATGCGCAAAACCGTTTGACAGTGGCTGAAAAAGACTATCTGTACGCCCAGCAGGCCTACTCGCTGGTGGCCGGGTCCGGGCAGGGACCGGGCAAGGACCGGCTCAGGGCGCCCATGGGAGGCACGGTGATAGCCAAACTTTCTTCGGTGGGCCAGACAGTGGGAATCGGCGTTCCGGTGTACCGTATAGGGCAGGTGGACAGCCTGAAGGTGGTCCTTCCCGTGCCGGACCACGAGATTTCGCTGTGGAGGGCGGGGGAAACGGTGGCGCTGTCTCTTTACAAGAACAGCCGTGAGGGAAGGATAACCCGCATTTACCCCACCACCAGCCAGGGCACCGGGACAATAGGGGTGGAGGTGACAATACCCAATCCTGCCCGCGACTGGTTTCCCGGTCAGGTGGTAAGGGCGCTGCGGGCCGTTGAGACCAGGGAGGGGCTGTTTTTGCCCGCCGAGGCCGTCATGAGCCGGGGCGAGGGCAAGCCGTACGTTTTCATCGCCAATGGGGAAACAGCGGTAAAAACACCCGTAACCACAGGCGACCTGATAGGCGCCCGGATGGAGATAACTTCCGGCCTGAAAGCCGGGGACCGGGTGATAGTCAAGGGGGCCGACCTGCTTTCCGACGGCGGTGCCATCAAACAGGCAGGGGAGGCTAAAAAGTGATTGAATACCTGCTGAAGAAGCGCAAAATCACTCTGGTGTTCCTGGTGATGGTGGTGGCCGTGGGCTTTCTGAGCCTGTTCCAGCTGCCCCGCCAGGAGCAGCCCGATGTTATCATAACATTTGCCACCGTCACCACCGTTTATCCCGGCGCCTCTCCTGAAAAGGTGGAGCAGACCGTCACCAAAAAGCTGGAGCAGAAGATAAAGGAGCTGCAGGGGGTAAAAACAATCAGGTCCACCTCCGGCTTTGGCTACTCCAGCATAGTTGTGGAGTGCAAGGACGGGCTGAACCCCAAGTCGGTCTGGGACGAGCTGCGCAAAAAGGTGAAGGACGCCGAGGCAGACCTGCCGGACGACGCCAAAAAACCTGTAATAAACGACGACCTGAACAAGTCGGCCTTTTATACGTTTAACATAACCGCCGATACCAGGGACCAGCTATACAGCCTGAGGGACGCGCTGAAATTATGGAGGGACGAGCTGCGCACCCTGCCCAACGTGGCCGACGTCACCATAGGAGGGCTTCCGGATCAGGAGGTGCGCGTGGAAGTTGACGCCCAGAGACTGATGCACTACGGGATAACCTGGACCCAGGTGATGGCGGCCGTGAAGTCTCAAAACGAGAGAATTCCCATAGGAGACATGAAGGTTGACGGGCGGACTTTCCAGTTAAAGCTGCCGGACACCTATAAGCTGGAGGAGCTGAACAGTGTTATGGTGTCCCGCACCAGGGACGGAGTCCCGGTTTATCTGAAGGACGTGGGCAGTGCCCGCCTCACCACCGGGGACGTAAAGGTGTACGCCTACCATAACGGGAAGCCGGCCGTGGTAATGGGCATAATCGTGGAGAAGGGGGCGGATGTGCCCTCGCTGCAGTCCCGGGTGGACAAAATGATGCAGTCCCTGCAAAAAACACTGCCCCCCTGGGCGGCGGTGGAGCCGGTTTACTCCCAGAGTAAAACGGTGGAGGACCTCTACAGCGACCTGACGCGGGAGATGATAATCGCCATAGCGGCGGTGATATTTGTCTGCGCCCTGGGGCTTAATTTCATCACCGCGCTGATAATAGCCTTCGCCATACCCATATCAATGGCGGTGGGGCTTATTTTCCTCCCGCCCCTGAACATCACCATCAACATGATGTCCATATTTGCCCTTATAGTGGTTCTGGGGATACTGGTGGACGACGCCGTGGTGGTCAACGACAACATAGAGCGCCACCTGTTTGTTTTGAAGGAGCCTCCTTTCGCGGCCGCCGTCAACGGGGCCAGGGAGGTGTCAATTTCCATTCTTACCGCCACCATGGCCACGGTTTTTTCCTTCGGCCCCCTTTTCTTCCTGAGGGGCAACTCCGGAGAGTTTATCAAGCCCATACCGGTGATCATCACTCTAACCATGATCACCTCCATGCTCATGTCGCTGACGGTTATTCCCATATTCCGCCACTGGTATGAAAGACGCTACCCCAGGGGCGCCGGCGGTGTGGAAAAGCCGGCGGGGCTTTTGGGAAGACAGTTGAACAGCCTTACAAAGTGGTACTCCGCCAGCCTTATGCCGCGCATGCTGCGAAAGCCCCTGCGCACCGGTTTGATCGGTGTTTTTATAGGAACGCTGGCCTACGGGCTGGTGGCTTTTACTCCGGTGGAGCTTTTTCCCATGGCCGACCGGGAGGAAATGCCCATTGACATACGCCTGCCGGTGGGAACCGATGTTGAGGAAACACACAGGGTGGTGCTGGATGTCCAAAACTGGGTGATGCAGCAGCCGGGGGTGAAGTCAGTGGAGGCCATCGCCGGGGCCAGGGCCGACATGTGGTACGGCCAAGGAACCGGGATCTCCGGCGTATCCGGGGGAAGAGGCCAGGTTGTGGCCAAGCTGGACCTTGAAAAGGTTGATATGAAGGATACCATCGATCGCTGGAGGGAGGAGTTCAAGCAAAGGTACCCCGGTGTTGTGGTATACCCCCGTGGGATTCAGACCGGCCCCCCGGTGGGAGACCCCATAACGGTGCACATATTCGGCGACGACATCGGCAAGCTGAGGGCGGTGGCCCAGGAGGCGAGGGACCGGATTTCAAAGGTGCCCGGCGCCCAGGACGTACAGGACAATTTCGGGCTGGACCGGCATACCCTGGAGTTCCAGGTGAACAAGCTGATGATGGACCAGAAGATGGTCAACTACTCCGACCTTTCCAGGACCCTGCGGCTGGTGAGCGAAGGTATAACCATTGGGCAGTATGACAACGGCAAGGATTTAATCGACATCAACCTCTACCTCCAAAAGTCCGGGGAGGACCCCATGGTTGTTTTCCAGCGTCTTACCGTGCCCAACGTGAGGGGGGAGCAGATACCCCTGCCTGAAATCGCCACTGTCAAGCCGTCCTTTGGCATACAGTCCATACCCCACCGCAACCTGTCCAGGTCCGTGACCATTTTCGGGGACGTCAAGGGCAGGACCGCCACCGAGGTCAACAAAGATGTGGTGGCTGTTTTAAAGCAAATGGACTTTCCGGAGGGCTACCGCTGGGAAATTGGGGGCGAGATGTCGGAGCAGACCGATATCTTCATTGATATGGGCCGGCTCTCCATTATAGTCTTCTTCCTCATACTGATCCAGATTGCCATACAGTTTTACTCACTGAGCCTGCCGCTGCTGGTAATGAGCACAGTTTACCTGGCGGTGGCCGGCAGTCTCATCGGGCTGTTTGTCACCCGCACCCCGCTTGGATTTATGACCATGATGGGGGCTATCTCGTTGGCCGGCATCGTGGTAAGGAACGGCATAGTTTTTATAGAGTTTATAGAAAAGGCCCGCCAGAAGGGAATGGAGCTTCATGAAGCCGTAATCGGGGCAGGGGAGGCCCGCTTAAGGCCAATACTGCTGACATCGGCCACGGCGGTGGCCGGGCTTTCGCCCCTGGCTTTTTCCGGGGACCCTATTTTCACTCCTATTTCCATGACCATTATCTCGGGGCTGGTTTTTTCCACCATGCTGACCTTGATAGTGGTCCCCTCGCTGTACGTGGTGCTGGCCAATTTCAAGGACAGGAGGAGGGCCAAAAAGGCGGCCAAGAGGCCGGACCTGTACGGTGACGGCCCGGGGGCCACCGGGTAGCGTTCCGCAGGAGTATCTAAGCCACAGAGCACAGTCCGATAAATTCCGCCCGGGCTTAAATCACTCCCCCCTCACGTGCATGTTATACTGGGGTCGCTAATAAGCTGCAGGACAGCTCTAAATGCAGGCTTTCAACTATTCTGTCTCCTGTCTACTGTCTCCTGCTAGTCGCCCGCAGGGCGATTTTGTTCTATTAAAGGGTTTTTTCTTTTGCCGTAGAATGAATATATATTCATTCTATTGGAAAAATTGGGGCAAAGCAGGAAAGTGATGTCTGAGAACTTTAAATGCCGAATGCTACGGGGGGAAGAGTATGGAAAAAATGCTGAAGGACAAGGTTTGTATAATCACCGGGTCGGGAAGGGGCATAGGCAGGGAGGCCGCCCTTATGTTCGCCGGTGAGGGGGCAAAGGTGGTGGTCACCGATATCGACGAGGCCCCGGCGGCGGAAGTGGTGGCGGAGATCCAAAAAATGGGAGCGCAGGCCATGGCGGTGGTGGGGGACGTCACCGCCGAAGGCTACCCGGAAAGGCTTGTCAGTGAGACGGTGAAGGCCTACGGGCCCGACATCGACATAATCGTCAACAACGCAGGGTACACCTGGGACGCCACCGCCCACAAGATGACCGACAGGCAGTGGCAGGCAATGCTGGATGTCCACGCAACGGCCCCTTTCAGGATAATAAGGGCTGCCTCCCCATACATGCGGGAAAACGCCGTCAGGGAAAAGGAGCAGCACGGCAGAGCCAAGTGCAGGAAGATAATAAACATTTCATCCATCTCCGGGCTGGACGGCAATTTCGGCCAGGCCAACTACTCCAGCGGCAAGGCCGCAGTGGTGGGTTTAACCAAGACTCTGGCCAGGGAGTGGGGACCTTTCAATATATGTGTTAACTGTGTGGCTTTCGGCTTTATTGAAACCCGTCTCACCCAGCCCAAGGAAAAAGGAGAGGTGATAAACAGGGGGGAGGATCAGGTGGCCATAGGGGTGCCGGAAAAAATGCGCATGGTGGTTACCATGCTCTGCCCGCTGGGCAGGGCGGCCACTGCCGGGGAGGCCGCAGCCGGCATACTGATGATGGCCTCGCCCCTGGCGGATTATATAACAGGGCAGGTTATAAGGGTTACAGGAGGGATTTAGACCTGCCGGGGCAGTTAAAAACTTTGCCTCATAAAAATGATGGAAGGGGTGGCTTTATGGCTATTGACCTTTATTCCGGGGATTACAAGGTGTTCAGGGACTCATTCAAAAAATACATCGAGGCCGAGTTGAAGCCCAATTACGACAAATGGGAAGAGGAAGGGCTGGTGCCCAAAGAGGTCTGGCGAAAATGCGGTGAAAACGGGTTCCTGTGCCCCTGGGCGGGTGAGGAGTACGGTGGTGCCGGGGCTGATTTCGGCTACTCGGCCATAATCATTGACGAGCTTGCCAGAAACGGCACCAATGTCATGTTTCCGCTGCACAGCGATATAGTGGCGCCTTACATAGCCAGCTTCGGCAGCGGGGAGCAGAAAAAGAGGTGGCTGCCGGGATGTGTTTCGGGAGAGATTATCGCGGCGGTGGCCATGACCGAGCCCAACGCCGGGTCCGACCTGGCCGCCATAAAGGCCACTGCCAGGAGGGATGGGGATTTTTATGTGATCAACGGGGCCAAGACCTTTATTTCCGGGGGGCACAACTGCGACATAGTTATAGTTGCCTGCAAGACCAACCCCGGGGCAGATCCCCCCTACACCGGCATCAGCCTTATAGTGGTCGAGGACGGAACCCCGGGATTTATCAAGGGGCGCAGGCTCAATAAGATGGGGCTTAAGAGCCAGGACACCACCGAGCTTTATTTCGAGGACTGCCGGGTGCCTGCCGAAAACCTGCTGGGGCAGGAAAATATGGGTTTTTTCTACATGATGCAGAAACTGCAGCAGGAGAGGCTTGTCTGCGCCATCGGAGCCCAGGCCGGGGCCGAAAAGATGATCAAAGAGGCCATAGACTATTGCAGCAGCCGGACTGTATTCGGAAAGCCGGTATCCAAGTTCCAGCACAACACCTTCAAAATAGTGGAGATGGCCACCGAGACAGAACTGGGAAGGGTGTTCGTGGACCGGCTGACAGAGGAACACATGGATGGCAAAAGCATTGTCAGGCGGGTGTCGATGGCCAAGTACTGGGTATGCGAGATGGCCAACCGGGTGGCCTACCAGTGCCTGCAGCTTTACGGCGGGTACGGGTACATGGAGGAGTACCCCATCAGCAGGGACTACCGGGATATAAGGGTGCAGACCATTTATGCCGGGTCCACCGAGGTGATGAAGCTGATAATAGCCAAAGACATGGGACTCTAGTAGCACGGGCTGTGAAAAGCTTCGCCTTGCTTTGTCAGCCCTGTCAGTCCGAGTGCTCACGTACGTTTATGTACGCTCCGCCTCGTCCTGCCAGCGCTTTCGCGCAATGCTCGCTTTTGACAGCCCTACTGGGGTCGTGATGCTGCATAACTTATCAATATCTCATTTTTTTAGCAAGGAAAACGAGTCCTGCATGGTAGAAATATACAAAAAAAGAGGGTGTATTAACCGGGTGAAAAGAGTTTTGCCGTTGTTTGTTGTAATGCTTGTGATGTCAGCAACCCTTCTGCTTGCCGGCTGCGGCGGGGAGAAAAAGGACACCGTGGGGCAGGCTAGAAGTCAGCAGCCCGCCTCAAAGGACTCGCCGAAGAAGCCGGAGGACTCTGTGGCCGACCTTTTCGCCAAGGGCAAAAAAATTGAGGGTATGTACTATGACTTTACCCTTGCAGCAAAGGACGGAAATGTCAGCGGCAAGGTCTGGATGGCCGGGTCAAAGGTTAAGACCGAGATGATGGCCGAAGGCCGCAAAATGATCACCATACTCGATGGTGATGCGGCGTACACATATGTTCCGGAAGAAAACATGGCCATGAAGATACCTCCGGACAAGGCCAAGATATTCGGAAACCCCATGGATTACTCCAGGGAGGCCGGGTCCAGGCCCGATAAAGTCAAGGTGCTGGAGACCGTGACGTATGACGGCGCCAAATGCAAGGTGGTTCAGGTTGCAGGCCCTGAAGGCAAGGAGCAGGAAAAGATGTGGATCAGGGAGGACTGCGGCATTCCCGTCCGGGTGGAGTCCACCGGTCCCGGCGGCGAAAAGGCCGTAATGGAGATTAAGAACCTCAAGGTGGGGGCGCAGCCTCCGGAGACATTCAAACTGCCGGCCGGGGTGCAGGTACAGGACCTGGGCGAAATGATGAAGCAAATACCCCAGATGCCCCAGGGGGCTCAAATGCCTCAAGGGGTTCAGATGCCGAAGGCTCCCGGCGGGGGACGGCAGCAATAAATTATTAAAGCCAATTGGGGACATTCCTACGACTACCCCGGACCCGAGCCCGTGAAGAGGAGGTGTGTCCCCTTTCCTTATATATAGCCCTTTACAAAAAAATAGCAATATGTTAAAGTAAATAGCCCCTTGATTTAATTAGGTATTTAGGAGGTCTGATTATTAAAAAGAAGAGTTTTAATAAAAAAACCGCGGGAGACAGGACATTTAAATCAAGGACCTTCACTGTAAGTTGTTCTTCCTGCGGCAAACAGTTTATCCTGCCAATTCAACCGGAAACCAAACAAAACCTGGTATGCGTTGAGTGTTTACAAAAAAGTAAGGGTAAGTGATTTCCCGCCTTCCTCAGAGAAGGCTTTATTTTGATCTAGTAAATTTATGCTTTGGCTCGGTCGTTAAGAGACTGTAACAGCCTATCGATAAATTCCGCCCGGGCTTAAAGCACTCCCCCCTCACGTGCATGTCGCTTGAGGGTCGCTGTTAATTTGGGCTGTCACTTCTGAGTTCTGAGTTCTGAATTCCAGACCGCCCGCAGGGCGGCTTTATATTTAGATGGCCACAGCTTTCACAGCGCGGGTCCATGCTTTTCCCTCCTCCGGTTTTTAATGCCGGCTAAAATGACATAGGCGTTGGGGACCACTATAAGCGTCAGCATTGTGGAGAAAATCAGCCCGCTTATTATGCTTATGGCCATGGGTTTCCAAAGGCTGCCGCCTGTCAGGGCCATGGGCATGAGGCCGAAAACCGCAGTGGACGAGGTCAGCAGTATGGGGCGCAGCCGCACCTTTCCGGCCCGCAGTACTGCCTCCCGCAAGTTAAGCCCCTCATTCAAACCCACCTCTATAAAGTCCACCAGCACTATGCCGTTTCGCACCACTATTCCCGACAGGCTTACAACACCCAAAAGGGCCATGAATCCCAGGGGAGTCCCGGTTATAAACAACCCCAGCACCGCTCCCGAGAGGGCCAGGTAAACAGAGAGGAAAATTATGGCCGGCTTGGAAAGGGAGTAGAACTGTATGGCTATTATAAGGTATATCAGCAGCCCCACCGCTATCGAGAGCCTTCCTATGCTGGCGAAGGCCGACTGTCTTTCCTCCCCCTCCCCTCCATACTCTATGCGGTACCCGGCAGGAAGGGGTATGGAGTCAAACTCCTTTGAGGCGGCCTTTATCACACTATCGGGGAGTATCCCGTCGGTGTATGCCCTCACGGTTATGACCCTTTCCAGATTACGCCGGTTGACCGTGCCCGAGGTCCATCCGGCCTCCACCGATGCCACCTGGGTTAACGGTAAGGCCATCCCGGTTTTCCAGGAAGGCACCCATACATTTGTTATGTCCGCCAGGGAGGCTGCGCCGGGGCGGTTTGTTCTAAGCACCACAGGGTATATCTTGTCTCCCTTGCGAAAATCGGATATTTTGAGGCCGTCCACAGCCATACGGACAGAGTATGCTATGTCCTTTTCGGCTACTCCCCAGCGGGCGGTAAGGTCCGGCAGGGGATTGACCTTTATGGTATACAAGTCCGGTCCCATATTGTCATGGACATTCACCGCCCCGGGGGTCCGTTTCAGTATATCAGCCACCTGGCCGGCCAGCACTCTGAGTTTTGACAGGTCATCCCCGCAAACACGCACGGCAATGGGGCTGCCCACCGGGGGTCCCTGTTCCAGCTGGCGGGCTATTACCCTGGTTCCCGGAAAGGATCGGGACAGGTCTTCCCTCAGGCCTCTTAAAAGTTCGGGGGTGACCCGGCTGTCACCGGCGGTGACAACCAAAAGCTGGGCCATGTTCTCGCCCCGGTTGCCGGAGATTTCGTTGTAATAGAATTTTGGTATCTGCATCCCGGTATACGTGAAGACGTCTTTTACCCCCGGCTTTTCCCGCGCTATCCCGGCAGCTTTCTCCGCCACCTTTGCTGTTTCGTACAGGCTGGTCCCCCTGGGGGTGGAAATGTCTATGATAAACTGCGACCTCTCGGCGTAAGGGAAAAACTGCACCCCGGTGTGGGGCAGCAGCGCCAGGGCGGCGGCGCTCAGGCCCAGGGCGGTGAATAACGTCGCCAGGGGGCTCCTGAGGGTTTTTGCCAGGCCTTTTTCATACCAGACGCCAAGCCGGTCCAGTGCGGGGCCCGCCAATCCTCCCCGGATGGACTGACTTTTCCGGTTTTCAGGATGGCCGGGCCTTACCGCCCAGTAGCGAAGGATAGGGGTAAGCCAGAGGGAGACCGCCATTGAAGCCAGCATGGTTACGGAAACCACCATCGGCAGTGTCCGCACAAACTCGCCAATGTTCCCCTTGAGCATCATCAGCGGGGCAAAGGCCGAAACCGTGGCCACCGTTGCCGTGATTATCGACGCCGTCACCTCTCTGGTGCCGTTGAGCGCGGCACTGTACCTTTCATGGCCCAGGTCAAGGTGGCGCTCAATGTTGTCGTTAACCACTATGGCGTCGTCCACCAGTATTCCCAGGGCGATAATCAGCGCGGCAATGGTTACCTGGTGGAGGTTCACCCCCATCCAGGAAAGGGGGCCGAAGCCGACGGCCGCCGAAGCCGGAATGGCCAGGGCCACCATCACGGCGGTGCGCCAGTTGAGCCCCATGACGCATACCAGGAGCACCATTGCCATCCCGGTTAAAAGCTCCCGCCAAAGCTGGCCGAATTTTTTTTCTATGCTTTCCGACTGGCTGAAAACGGTAACCACCTCGACACCGGGGGGAAGGTTTTGTTTTAGCTGTTCCACCTTACGGGCAACGTTTTTTTCCACCCCGGAGACGGCGCGGCCTTCCTTGGGGAAGACCGTCAGGGCAACGGAAGGTCGGCCATTGGTTTCTACCAGCTCTTCTGCGGGGGCCGGAGCCAGTTCCACTGCGGCCACTTCTTTAACCTTTACCGGGGCTCCCCCCGGAGGCTGGAAGATGACTGTTTCATTTATTTCTTCCAGGGAGCGGTATTCACCCGAGGACTCTACCAGGAGGCCCATTCGCCCTTCTCTGAGGGTGCCTCCGGGGATGGCGGCGTTCCTTTTCTGCAGTGCGTCGGAAAGGTGAGCCCAGCTTATTTTCCTTGCGGCCAGGGCTGCGGGATCGATAATCACCTGTACCTGCTCCCGGGGCAGGCCGGCAACCTCCACTTTTTCCACCCCCGGCAGTTGTTTTATGGAGTCCTCCCAGATGTCCGCCGTTTCCCTCAAGCCCGAGGCCGGTTTTCCGGGCGGGGCGGTGAGGTGAAGTATCAGCGAGCTGGTCTTGTTTAGTTCGTCTTCCACTCTGGGGTCTCCCGCGCCGGGCGGCAGACTGCTTCCGGCCTCGCTCACCTTCCGGCGCAGGCTGTCCCATGCCTTGTCCTGATCGGCGCTGTCCACAAGGTCGACAATTATGCTGGAGACACCGTTTGATGAGCTGGAGTTTATGGTTTTGACTTCTTTGAGTTCGCTTATTTTTTCTTCCAGAGGCCGGGTGACAAGGGCTTCAACCTGTTCCGGCGCGGCTCCGGGGTACGGCGTCAGCACCCTGGCGGTGAAAACCCTGAACTGGGGGTCTTCGTACACGGGCATGTTGATGAAGCCAATCACTCCGGCGGTGATGAGTAGTATAAACACCATTACCGTGATTTTCCGGTATTTCAGCCCGGCTTCAATGAGTGCCAACGGCTTTCACCTCCACCCTGTCGCCGTGCTTTAAGTCCTCGGGGGCAAGAACCACCACCTGTTCCCCGGCTTCCAGCCCTGACAGCACCTGAACCCTGTCCCCGGCCACCGGCCCCGGTGTTATTTCCCTTTGTATGACCGTTTCTTCACCGCTCAATACAAATATGTATTTAAGCCCCTCTCCACGGCTAACCACAGACTTAAGAGGCACCCACAGCCCCTTTTCGGTGGTGACTGTCCGGCTTACACCCACCATCTGCCCGGGGCGCAGGTTTGGGACCGGGGAGTCCACCTTCAGTTCAACCCTGAAGGATCCGGACAGTCCTTCGGCCGAGGGGCTGATTTTGTGAATTACGGACCGGATTTTTTGCTCCGGGCCGGGAGCGGGGGATGATATCACCCCTGGTGTGATCCAGGCCTCGCTCCCTTGCGCCCAGCTTTTCAACTGTGCCGCGGGCACCGTCACCGAAACCTTGAACGGACTCATCCGGCCCATTACCGCCACCGGAGTTCCGGCAGCCACCATTTCTCCCTCCCGGAACAGTTTTTTAAGCACTGTTCCGGTGAAGGGGGCTATGATGCCGGTGTGTTCCACCGCCAGGCCGGCCTGCCTCATAAGGCTGGCCGCCTGCCCCTCCCGGGCTTTGGCCGCCCTCAGCCCCAAACGGGCGTCTTCCAGGTTTTTTTGGGAGATGCCTCCCTGGGCGAAAATCTTTTCATAACGGTCAAGGTCGGACCTGGCCCTTTCCACCTCCACCCCGGCCAGTTCAAGCTGGTACCCTGCGGCTTCCAGCTGAGCCCGGTAGTCCGAGTCGTCCAGCCTGGCCAGAACTGAGCCCTCCGCCACCTCCATCCCCTCCTCCGGGGGGCCGGAGAGTATTTTTCCGGCCACTTGGAAGGAAAGCCTGGCCTCTTCCCAGGGCTCCACCATGCCTGTGGTTTGTATGGTTTGCAGGGTGCTCTTCGGTATCACCTCCTCCACCGTTACAAGGGGAGGTGGAGGGGTTTTCCGGGCCTCCTGCTTCTGGCATCCCGGCGCAGCCAAAAGAATCACCGCCAGTATAAAGGCCATAACCATACCCATTTTATGGCGGGCGCGTATAGGTAATGCGGTCATTCCCTCACCTCCTCCCGGCTTCGGCACCGGTGCAGGTCTGGAGCCCCTGCAGCATCTGTTTAAATGCCTCGTAAGCTCCGTCGATGTCCATATCCTTTTGGAATAGGGACTGCAGGGCAAGGCCGGTGATGACGGCTATTATAATGCTGCTTATATTCCCGGGGGAGGTGCTGCCGGTGCTACACCCCTCCATAAGCCCGCAGGAAAATTTTTCTATCACCTCATTCACTTTATCCAGCTCGCAACTGAACACCTCCGCGGCCCGGTGGTTGTGCAGCGCCAGCGCCCCCATGTTGAAAAAAAGGCGGTGGAAGCTCTGGTCCTTGCCGTATGAATCCCGGGTTGCGTCCAGGGCCCGGCTAATTTTTGACTGCAGGTCGCTGTGGCTGTCCCAGATCTGTGAGACCGTCCCCAGATGGTCCGATATCGTGGATTGAATTACCGCCAGAAGGAGATCTTCCTTTGTTTTAAAGTGATAATAGACCGTTCCCTGGGTCACCCCCGCCCGCGCCGCCACCTCTTTCAGCGTGGTGGCTCCCAGACCCCTCTGCTGCAGGCAGGTCCTGGCCGCGGCTATAATCTCCGAATTGCTTATATTTGCGGGTTTTGCCATATATTCCCCCCCCAGTTAGTCAGCTAACTGACTATACTTAAACATAACAGCCATTAAATGTCAAACGAAATATGTGATAAAATACGACAAAGGTAAGGGGAGGTCCAAATTTATTAAAATGCGTTCAGGGGCGGCGGCCCCTTTTTTTAATAGCGGTGAAGGAAAGCTTTGTGCTGTGTTGAAACTATAATTGGTGTTTTGAAGAGGGTGTCGGTTTTATGAGAAAAGTGACGGTTTTGCCTTTTTTTATTGCAGTATCTCTGGCGGTGGCGCTGGCTCTGCCGGTGTACCTGCGGGGAGACCCCGTTCCTGAAGAACCTGTAATAATGAACCCCGGGTACGAGGTGGGGCAGGAAGTGAGCCCCGATGTGCTGTCGGGGGCGGTGTCATTGAGCGCCGGGCAGAAACTGATACTGGACGATACATATTATCTGTTTTTCAGCAATGTCCCGGAGATGCCCACCGAGCCGGGCATACTCTGCCGGGTGGACGATGTGCTGTCCCCGTCCGGCATGGTGAGGGTTTTGTTCAGCCATATGAACCTGCTCATAGACTGGACTAAGCGCCCCATCGAGAATATGCCGGCCACAGCGGGTTTCAGCGTGGACAACCGCACGGGACGGCGGCTGGAGGTCTACGCCGTGCGTTCGGCCATCGGGGCCAGCCGGGTTCCGGACGGGGAGTACATGTTTTTAGAGGACGCGGCCCCTGTCCGGCCCGGAGACAGTGAGCCCCTGTACTTCGGGTCGGCGGTGGGCAACTGGGTGGTCCAGCAGTGGTTTCTTTCCGGGGGCAGGCCGCCGGTTCACCTGGGAACCGTTTCACCCGGGGAGCGGGTTATAGTCAGCGGGGATGTGGGGCGACGGGGATGGATCGCAGGAATGTACGACCTTAAGTTTATTGACGCCGAAACCGGCCGGACGGTGGGGAAGGGTGACCTGAAAGCCGGGGAGTCGGTGGGGATAAAGAGTTTTATCACCCCTTTATATACCGACCTGGGGCCTTTCCTGGACCAGCAGGAAAGGCTGGGGAGGGTCCTTCCCCTCAGAAGGAATGACATGGTGCACATGAGGGGCCTGTTTGTTCCGGGCAGCTACCCCGACAATCCCTCCGGCGAGGCGGTATCCAAGCGGTTTGACATAACGTACGACGCTGCCGGTGGAAAGGCGGCCGGCTTTGCCCTCGCCGCCGGGGAGAATGACCAGGGGGAGGATCCCTCGGCTCCGTATTACACTGCAGACGTGTTTTTAAACGACCGCATGCGCAACGGCATTGACCCGTACAGCAGGGCTTCCAAAGGGGTAAACGGCGGAAATTACGGAATTGACTATACTATAAACCTTAACCTGACCGGGCCGGCGGCTATTGCGCTGCAGGGGGCATCCCACCCCGACGCCCGCAGCCACGAGGCCTTCATAGACCTGTACAACCAGATACTTACCTTCAGCCTTGACGGAAAGGTCAGCACGGTACAGATGAGGGACCCCAATTACGATAATTATTACAAGGACTATTCTTCTTTGCGCCCGCCGGGCTACGGCAGGGTGATAGCCGTATATCCCGACAGGGGCGGCCACCGCCATGTGCTGCGCTTTACCCTGCCTCCCAACGGCTACGGGCCGGTTAGGTTTTACCTGCTGCCGCTGCAGGCTGCCAATCATGAGAGACTTTCCCGCCAGAATCCGGATTTATAATTTCCTGGGAGGGGGTTTAGAAGGGGATTCTGGATTCCAGTCGCCCGACAGGGCGATTTTGTTCTGATCTAGGAAATTATGCTTTGTGGATAACTTTTTTATTATGTCGCTTCGGGGTCGCTTACGGGCCGGGGTGGGTGGTTTAATCCCGGCTGCATGGATCTTCGGCTGTAACAGTCTCTAAAACTCGGTCACCAAAGGACTGCCGACCGCCTTCAACGCCGCGTCCAT
>JBMOPC010000093.1:0-61012 GCA_049323915.1 Bacillota bacterium | reverse complement strand
AATACCTGTATATCGCCCCCTGACACTCCGCCCTGGCCCGCCTGACCAAAGAAAAACACCTCCTGCCATATTCTAACAGAAAGTGCTTTTTTCATCAGCAATAAGTTAATAAGTTAGGGGACAGACCTAAATTGCTCATTTAACCATAAAGGTTGACGGAAGTAAGGTGGCTATTTGTGGGAATGCCACCAAAATAATCAGGCAGATGATCAGAGCCGCAAGGAAAGGCCATATCCCTTTGTAGATGACTTCAAGGGGTATGTCCGGAGCAACCCCCTTGATGATATAGACGTTCATGCCCACCGGAGGCGTGATTACGCCCATGGCCACCGTCATGACGATTATAACGCCGAACCATATGGGATCATAACCCAGGGTGTTTACAGCGATGGGGTAGAATATGGGTATGGTAAGGAGAACAAGGGCCAGAGCGTCAATAAAGCAGCCAAGTACCAGGTATATGAAAAGTATAATGAACATGACCGCATAGGGCGGCAGTGACAGCAGGCTTACCCACTGGGCGGCCTCAAACGGCACACGGCTTATGGCCATAAGGCGGCCGAAAATCATCGCTCCCGCGATAAGCAGCATTATCATGGCGGTTGTCCGGGTGGCATCCAGTAGAGACCTGTTAAATCCCTCCCAGGTAAGGCGCTTTTTTAAAAGCGCCACCCCCAGAACTCCCGCAGCCCCCACCGCCCCCGCTTCAGTGGGCGTAAACCAGCCGGCGAAAAGTCCCCCCATGGATATGGCAAAAATGGTTAAAACCTCTCCAAGCCCCCCGCGCAGGGAGTCCAGCCTTTCTTTCCAGGTGGCCCTCGGCCCGGCGGGCCCAAGCGCCGGATTTCGTGCCACACAAAGGTATATGGCTCCCATGTACAGCAGCATAAGAAGAACCCCCGGCAGAATTCCTGCCATAAAAAGCTTCCCCACCGACTGCTCTGTGGCCATGCCGTAAATTATAAAAATCACACTTGGAGGGATGAGAACCCCCAAAACCCCGCCGGCTGCAATGCTGGCTGTGGCGAGGGAGGGATCGTACCTGTACTTTCTCATTTCCGGCAGTGCGATGGCGCCTATGGTGGCCGCCGTTGCAGTGTTTGAGCCGCAGATGGCTCCAAATACCGCGCATGCCGCCTGGGTGGCTATGGCCAGTCCCCCGGAGTGGTGGCCGATAAGTTTGTATGCAAAAACATACAGCCTGGAGCCTATACCCGAGTAAAAGGCCAAAAAGCCCATCCAGACAAACATGGCGATTACACTGAGAGTATACGAGGAGAATGTGGAGAATATCTCCTTGGCCACCATTTTGAAAGCCGCCGAAGGCGAAGTCAGATAGCTGAAACCGATAAATCCCACCAGCGCCATGGCGTAGGCGATGGGTATTCTCAGGAGCAAAAGCGCTAAAAAGGCAAATATACTGATAACCCCAACTGTCAGTGCACTCATAATCTTTCTGCCGCTCTCTTGATAGATTTTAACGTGTTTGTAAGTAAAACCAGGCTTAGCGCAAGCAGGCCGAAGGCCACCAGGTAAATAAACGGAAAGATTGGTATTTGTGAGGTCGGTGAAACCACGCCGCTGGCAGCCATTGCTCCCGCGTAGCCGGCCACCTGCCAGGCGCATAAGCCCCAGAAAAACAGGGCCGCCATGTTCATAACAATATCTACTGCCGTCTGTATCCTGGCAGGTAGCCGGTCAACCAAAAAACTAACTGCTATATGACTGTTCTGAACTGCGCAGTACGCAAGCGCCAGACCGATTATCACTGCAGTCAGCAGCATCACGAAATCGTATGTTCCCAGAATTGGCCGGTTGAATATAGTCCGAAGCAGAATATTTACAACAACCAGCACCATTACGGCAACCATGCAAAAACCGGCTATTCTGTCCATAACCCGGCTAAGCCCGTTAACCAGGCCGGTCAGATGATCCATTTCGCACCCTCCGGATTTTTACTTGTACTCTTTGTTATATTTCTCGGCCAGCGCCTTCACCGTATCCAGCGCCTGCTGGCCGGGCAGCCCCTTTTCAGAGTTTTTCGTCACGAATTCGTCCTGTATCGGCTTGACAAGCTGTATCCATTTGCCGTCTTCCCCTTCGGGAAGTTTTATAACCTTCATTCCCTTTTGTTCCACCGCCCATTTAAGGGCTGACTCATTCTGTTTGTCCCACAAGCCGATGGCAACTTCTTCAAAATACTTTTTATTGACCTCTTCGATGGCCTTTTGTACATCGGGGTTCAGTGAGTTCCACTTATCAAGGCTCATGGTTATAAAGAACAGTGTGTTGTATAGGAACGGCGTCCGGGTCAGGTATTGGGTGACTTCTGCATGCTTCCAGCCCTGCAGGACCTCGACGGGGGAAAGGTTCCCCTTGACTACGCCCTTGGACAGAGCCTCATATGCTTCAGACTGGGGCATGGCCACCGGGTTGGCCCCCAGGGCCTTCAGGGTTTTGGCGCTCAGGCCCGTAGCCCTGATTTCCAACCCCTGCAGGTCTTTAAGTCCCTGAACCGGAACTCTTGTAAACAGGTCGCCAGGGCCGGTGGAAAACACCATCATAAGCTTTGTATCCTGCACTTCCTTGGGGTTTATCTGCTTTATTCCCTCCCACGCCACCTTGCTGGCCACCTTGGAATTGTTGTAGGTTACTCCGGGCAGTTCAAAGGCCTCCAGCACCGGAAAGCGGCCACGGGTGTATGAAAAACAGGACAGGCCGATGTCCGCGATGCCGCCCACCACTCCGTCATAGATTCCATCCGCCTTGAGCAGTGTCTCTCCGGGGTAGCTGGTGATCTTAACCTTGCCGCCGGTGGCCTCTTCAACAGCTTTTGCCCAGGGCTTGATCAGCTGGACCTCAGCCGGGTGGGTTGCCGGGAAGAAATGAGCAAGCTTTAGCTCCACGGGAGCTGCTTTTTTGCCCTGATCCGTTTGAGAAGCGCCGGATGAACATCCTGCCAGCGTAACCGCCAGCAGCGACAGTAACAATACTAAATATCCGCGCCACCCCTGATTCCGCCATAGCTTTTTCAACGTCCTAACCTCCTTGATAATTATTCTATATAAATAAAAAAAACTCCCGCAGGAGTTTAAAGTGAGCGGTCAAAGTTCCCCATACGCAAAACACACACCCGGGGGCTTAAATGGCAATACCCTGATAACGCGTCTACTTTACCTACCGTCCTACTTCCCTACCATTTTTATAACAGTTTTTACAAAAGCTTTAAAACGCCCTTTACTCCCGATTGAAAGACCTTCCAGCCTTCCCTGAAAGGACGATTCCTATCAATACTTCCATACTTCAGAACTTCTTAACTCATATGTTTCGGCATGGCATATAAATTTCCTGCCCGCCCGGAAGCTTTTTCTAATATAGCGGCGTATTTTTTTAAGCACAAAGAACATGGATTCCCACAGGCCGCCTACAGTATGACATGGCACAGACGAGAAATAATTAGTTGTTAGTGACTTGACATTTTTATAAGGCATGATATTATTTAAGTAAGCACCATCCTTACAGAGACTCTCGGTATAACGAAAGCGTTTTACTAGTCCAAAGGGTAGTGTTTTTTCTTTAAGTTTGGAGAGTATTAACCTGCAGTCCCGTTTTTGGTTATGAATCCTGGATTTCAGTATTATTTCTGAATCAAGGAGGGTAAAGAACGTATCCTGTTCCAGTTTTAACATTGGTAGTATGATCGTTCAAACTGTAAGGATGGTTGTTTCGGGAGAAGGCTTTTAAGCCTTCTCTCTTTATTCTGTAATAAGTTGACATGCGGGGATGGCTCTCTATTATCGCGGCTTGCTTGAATTGTTTAAGCCAAAAGCCGGACCTGCTGCAAAAGGTTAACATGTTAAGGGCCCGGCACCGGATCTTTCTTGCGAATCTCTTTTAGCAGCGCGTTATACATTTCCCCGATGGCCCTGCCGACCGCCTGGTATCTGGTCTCGTTTGGACGGGTGTCCGGGTGGGCCATAGGGTTTGTCTCAAGATAAGTAATCAGCAGCTCTTTGGCAATTACTTCCGGGGTTTGGTGCTCAATCTCCGTTTCTATATCGACATCATACCCGGCATCATCTTCATCCTCATCCTCATCTTCGTACTCATCTTCATCCTCATCCTCAAAATCTTCTCCCTCTTCCTCCTCAATGGCTTCTTCGTTTTTGTCTTCTTTGCAGTCCTTTGGTTCATCTTTTGTTTCAGCTGAAATGCTTTCTTTTTTCTCAGTGCCGGTGTCAGCTTGGATATTGGCCATTTCCTTTTCAGATCCGGTTTTTTCAGTGGACATGATAACACCTCGCTATACGGCCATCACGCCGTTTTATTCCCATCCTAATAGAAAAAGATTGACGGCTCCAGTTTATTTTGCCAGTTAAGTTCCGGCTTCATTTTTTTGGGAATGTAATGTATTTCTTCCAATTTCTTATTATTCCTGTTGAATGCCATTACAAGATCATCATTTGATGAGGGAAGCTCAACGTAAACAACTGCCTTCGTATTATCCGGCGGGTAATAAATACAATAAACGGAATAATTGCGTAAGATATTTTTGCTGTCTGAAAAAGTTATGTTTACTTCCCCTGCCTTCGCCCCCGGGTTGCCGGCAATCTGGGCCTCCAGCCACTGGGCCGCAAGGGGTTGGTATATGCCGGCATCTCTTTTTATTTCCTTATATCCGCTGAGACCGGAAACAAATAACATTATAGACATAATTCCAACTAAACATGCAAGAAAGAGTTTCTTTCCCTTGAAGAGTATAACGGCAGCAATAATAATGCCTATTACCGCCAGGAGGAGCAGGGCTGTAGAAGTCATTTTGTCACCTCATGTTTTTTTTTGACAGCATTTCGGATGGATATGTTTTTAATTACAGCACCACAGGTGCTTTTTTATATTATTTCAATAATTTTCACTAAACTCCTGCAGCCAAAATTTGTTGTGCACCCTATAAATAAGTTTAAATACCCGGCTATCACATTTTGGTATATAATTGAATGAAAGTTCATTTTGGGGTGCAGTGGGCATGAAAGGGATGATGGTATGGCTGATATAAGCGACTCGGACTTTCAGGGCATTGTTCAAAACAGTATGGTGGGGCTGCTTGGGATAAGGAGTGAGGTTTTGAGTCCGGATCTGGTGGTCATGACCATGCCTGTGGATGCAAGGACCCACCAGCCGCTGGGTTTGCTGCACGGAGGGGCTTCGGTTGTATTGGCCGAGACCGCCGCTTCCACCGGAACATACCTGAATTTGAATCCCCGGGAGCAGCTTCCGGTGGGACTGGAAATAAACGCAAACCATTTGCGTTCAAAGAGGAGCGGCCTGGTTAGGGCCAGAGCCATACCTTTATATAAAGGCCGGACTACCATGGTTTGGGAAATAAAAATCACCGATGAGGAGGAAAAGCTCATCTGTATTTCAAGGTGCACCATGGCAATTGTTGATGCTGATAAAATTAGCCAGGAGTAATAAAGCCCGGTCAAACCGGGTTTTAAAGCCCGATAAATCTCTGAACTCCCAGAAGCTTTCCGGAAAGTATCAGCACGGTGACCACCAGGAACACACGGATCCATTTGTCTCCCTTGTGAACGGTGAAGATACTCCCAAGATATGCGCCAATGGCGTTGCCGGCCGCCAGAATGAGCCCCAGCACCCAGTCCACCTTGCCGCTGAAAACAAAAACCAGCAGCGAAGAAAGCATGTATATAATGCTTATGAAGACCTTAAGGCTGTTTATCTTGACCAGCGACATGCCGGTAATGAGCGTGAGGGACGCTATAATTATAAATCCGACCCCGGCCTGGATGAAGCCACCATAAAAACCAACCCCGAAGAAAACCAGTATAGCTCCTACAAGGCGCAGACTTTTAAGGTTTTCCTGCTCCACGGAATTGAGAAAATATTTTTCTGGGCGCCAGATAATCAGGACCATAACAGTAAGCATCACATAGGCCAGCACTTTGTTGAACATCTCATCCGACAGGGATATGGCGAATTTTGCGCCAAGGATGGACCCAAAAACCGCAGGTATCCCCAGTAAAATGCTCAGCTTTGGATAAAAAAAGCCCTTTTGCCGGAAGTACTCTATAGCAACAACATTTTGCGCCATCAGCGCTATGCGGTTTGTACCGTTTGCCACTGCCGACGGCAGCCCCGCAAAAATCAGCGCCGGAAGGGATATCAGTGATCCCCCGCCGCCCACGGTGTTCACGAATCCCGATGCTATGCCCGCCAGAAAAACCAAAACTATTGTTGTCGCCGTCATTACTCAATCTCCCCACCGCTGTCAGCTTTTTGTTTCAGAATCAATCATAATTAAACCTCATCGGTGAAATTATTTCAAGAAGTATTATGTAAATTTACTGAGTCATATAATAAAGCGGGGCTTCGGCATAACCGTCGGAGTTATGCTGAAGCCCCGCCAATGTCAGCTAAATATCTTACCCCGTAGCAGCTTTGGAACCAGGCAACTGGTTGCGGTCAGATTTATCCAGCCTGTTTAATATCAGGCTGAGGACCAGGCCCAGGGCCAGGGTTCCCACCAGAGTAATGGTGGTTGAATAATACCAGGCCATCAGGTAAAAATTTGAAATGACTATGGAGAGCAGCATCAGCGGGAAGGCCACTTTTAAGAATCCCATGAAGCTGATGTGGGATCCTCTTTTTTCGGCCATGCCAATTACAACCACATTGGCCGAGGCGCCGATGATGGTGCCGTTGCCTCCCAGGCAGGCGCCCAGGGAAAGGGACCACCACAAAAAGTTGAGGTCCTGGATGCCCCCGAGGCGGCCCATGTCCTGAATCAGCGGGATCATCGTGGCCACAAAGGGTATATTGTCCACGAAGGCCGAGGCAATGGCCGAAAGCCACAGAATCAAAAGGCCCGCAGGCAGTAGATCGCCACCGGTAACTTCCAGGGCGAATTTTGCTATTGCCTCAATGACGCCCACTTCCTCCAGCCCTCCTACCACTACGAAAAGGCCGATAAAGAAGAAGATAACCGGCCACTCAACCGCCTGAAAGGCGTGCTCGGGGTCCATTCGCGTCACCAGGAGCAACAGCGAGGCGCCGGACAGGGCTATGACCGAGCTTTCCAGGTGTATGAACTGGTGTAGGACAAACCCCAAAATGGTCAGGGACATGACAATAAGGCACTTCTTCAAAAGGGCGTGGTCTTTTATCTCGGCGTTTTCGTCCATGGCCATAATACTTCGCATCAGCTCGGGGCTGGTATTAATCTGCCGCCTGTATATAATTTTTAAAATAAAAATAGTTAACGCATAAACCACCACCACCAGCGGGGTCAGGTTTATTACAAAGTCCATGAAACCAAGCTTTGTGGCGCTGCCAATCATAATATTGGGCGGGTCGCCTATCAGAGTGGCCGTTCCTCCAATATTGGAGGCCAGTATTTCCACGATTAAAAAAGGTATTACATTAACCTGCAGCTGCCTGGCAATGGCAAAGGTCACCGGGACAATAAGGAGCACGGTGGTTACATTGTCCAGCAATGCGGACAGCACTGCCGTGATCAGGCCCAGGGCGGCCATAATGCGGATAGGCTCTCCATTTGCCTTTTTGGCGGCCTTTACGGCAAGATACTCAAATACCCCGGTCTGGCGCGTTACACCTACGATTATCATCATGCCCACCAGCAGGCCGATGGTGTTGAAGTCGATAAAATGCACCGCCTTATCGGCATCAACGATACCTGCGATTATCACCACTGCCGCGCCGCAAAAGGCGGCCACCGCCCGGTGAATTTTCTCCGACACGATAATGGCGTATGTTATCAAAAAGACAGCGGTTGCGAAAACTACCTGGTTATCGGCAAACATTGGTCGTCCCCTTTCTAAAGCTATAATAAATCAGCGGCTTTAAGTTTGCTTGATACTTTTTCGGCACCTCCCCCGAAAGAAAAATAAAAGAGGGGTAGCCAGATAAACTGACTACCCCCCCCAGCAGCCTGAAACCGTTATAGCCTGGCGATCATAGGCCTGTTGCAGCCCTTAGACCCATAGCTTTGGCGTTCCCCGGCTTTCGCCAGGTTTGCCTAACCCGTGGAGAGAAATTATTCTTTTTAAAAGTATATTCAAAAGTATTATATAGTATTTTTATTATGCAGGCAATACCTTCCGGGCGGTTTCATCGGGTCTGATCCGATATACTTAAAACCCGGACGATTTTAGCCGGCCGGGCAGGTCTGACAATGCTTTTAACAATAGGTCCGGCTTTTCCCTGAGCAGTGCCTCCGGGGCGTCTTCTCCCCCAAGCACTGCACAGGCCTTTGCTCCCGCGCTCCTGGCGGCCAGTATGTCGGAAAGGCTGTCTCCTATGTGGATGGTGTTCTCCCCGTCAGTCCCGGCCCACTCCATGGCTTTTTGTAACCCCTCTACACACGGCTTAAGCATCTTTACATCATTTCGGGACACTATGAGCCCGAATCTGTTCCGGAGCCCGAATTTTAAAAGAACCTCATACAGGGCTTTTTTTCCCACATTGGACACCAGCGCCAGTTTATAGCCTCCAAGATTATCCAGCATCGAGTGAATATCATGAACAGGTTTCCATCTGGAGGCCGCGTCCAGATCGTATTTGTCGTAGACTTCATCCAAAAGGCCGGTGAGGTAATCACCGGGGAACCCCCATTCATGCTCTTTTTGCCGGACCAGGTTGTATATTGCGGAGTAGTTCATCCCGGCCATGGCATTGGCAGGGGCGCCGGCTTTGCCAAGGGTGTGAAGAGCCTCGCCGACCGCTTCGGACAGCTTCCACTGGAAGTCAACCAGGGTGCCTTCAAAATCAAACGAGATCAACCTTATTCCAACCACCGCCCTTCCGCCTTTAGAACTAAACAAGCCTTGAGATACGCACCCTTTCGGTGGGGAACTGTTGGCCCATTTCCTTTACCGGGGCATTTCTTTTCTCGTCCAGCCCCTTCCAGCGGGAGAAAAGCTCATTGGGGACCCCCGCCAGGTCCAGGGTCTTCCCGACGGTCTGGTTTATTATATCGTCCAGTTCCTTCGGATGGTGGTAAAAGGCCGGAACCGGAGGAAGCAGTATCCCGCCGGCCATGGTCACCTGCTCCATCAGTTTTATGTGGCCCAGGTGAAGAGGAGTTTCCCGGATAAGAAGGACCAGCTTTCTCCTTTCCTTGAGGACCACGTCGGCGGCCCTCACCATAAGGGTGTCGTTGTATGAGGAGGCTATGGCCGAAAGGGTTTTTACCGAGCAAGGCGCTATAATCATGCCGTCGGTGCGGAAAGAGCCGCTGGCTATTGGGGCGCCGATGTTTTCCATCCCGTGCACCCTGTGGGCCAGCCCCCTGACGTAGTCCGGATTGTATGCGGTCTCATGCTTTATGGTGATCTCGGCCGCTTTTGAGATAACAAGGTGGGTCTCGATATTCTTGTCCGAGGCCAGCACCTCAAGCAGCCTTATGCCGTATATGGCCCCGCTGGCGCCGCTTATGCCCACTATAATCCTCACGGGAGGCACCTCCTTTAAAAAAGTTTTATTTGCCCCCGGTTTCCCGGGGGCGATGCGCTATTGGATCTTTACTTCTTCATTCAGTTTTTGTGCCACGGCCTGGCGCAGGGCCACCTTGTTTATCTTGGAGTCGCCGGCCAGGGGGAAGCTTTCGACCACTTCCAGCCTTTCCGGCAGCTTATACATAGCCAGCTTCTTGGTCTTTAAATAACTGACCATATCGTCAAAGGTGAGGGGGTCGCCGGAGCTGGCCGGTATTACAAAGGCGCATGCCTTTTCGCCCATTATCGGGTCCGGCATGGCGACCACGGCGGCGTCGGAAACCTTGGGATGGCCAATAAGCAGGCTCTCTATTTCACCGGGATAAATATTCTGGCCGCCCCGTATGATAATGTCCTTCTTGCGCCCCGCTATTACAATAAATCCGTCATCGTCTATTTTGGCCAGGTCTCCGGGGGTTGCCCAGCCTTCTTCGTCAACCGCCTCGGAAAACGTTTTGCCGGGGTCCCTGTAATACCCGCTGGAGCTCTGGGGCCCCCTGAAGTACAGCTGGCCCACCTCTCCCCGGGGGACCTCCTGACCCTGATCATCCACCAGCTTTATCTGGTTTCCGATAAGTGGCCTGCCCACCGTTGTGCGCCTTTTTTCAGGCGGCTCTTCAATGGAGGTGCCGGAGATGGACCCGGTGTCCTGGGAGCCGTAGGTGCTAAGTATGGGGCATCCCATTTTTCTCTCCACTTCCTCGGCCAGTGTGGGGGACAGGTAGCCGCCGCTGCACCTTATTATCCTCAGCGACGACAGGTCGTACTTTTCCAGTGGCTCCTGCACCATGGCGGCAAGCTGGGCCGGAACAACGCTGGGAACGGTCACCTTTTCCTTTTCAAAGAATTCCAGGGCGCCAACAGGTGTGTATTCGTATAAAAGCGCGATTTTAGCCCCGACCAGCGGAGCGACGAAATATGTGGGGGTGCCTCCGGGGGAGCCGGGCCAGGGCGCCACGGCGCACACCACGTCCTGTTCGGTGAGCTTCCAGTTGATTGCATGGGTCTTGGAGCTCCAGAGGCGGGCTGCGATGGTCCATTCCACAATTTTGGGAAGGCCGGTGGTGCCTGTGGTGCTGGTCAGGAAACCCACCTCGGTTGCTTTAAGCCTCCTGGAGTTCAGATACTCCCTTGAATATTTTTCTTCCAGCGGCTTTTTGATAAACTCCGAATACGATACCGCCCCTTCGGGGACTTCATCTCCCACAACAATAACGTGCTTTAACCCGGGCAGGTTGGGGCGTATTTCTTTTATCATTTCGAAGTAGTCGAAATTTCTGTATTTCCAGGGTATTATCACTGCAGAGGCATTTATTTTACCCATTATTTCGGTTAATTCGGCGTGCCGGTACACGTGCATCAGGGCTATGGAAATTATCCCGGCCTTTTCGCAGGCCGCCCTGGCGATAAACCCCTCCACCCTGTTGGGCAACTGTATTGCGATACGGTCATCCTTTTCCAGCCCCAGTTCGATAAAGGCCATGGCCAGGCGGTCTATCTGCAGGTTTGCCTGGGACCAGGTCAGCCTGTTGCCGATGGAGTCTATCAGGGCCTCCTTGTCGGGATACTTCTGGGCGTTCTGCTCCCAGTAATCCGTAAAGATCTCGTCGGTCCAGTACCCTTTGCTGTAAAACTCCTCAACCTCTTTTTCAATGTGCCTGATAGGTTTCAATACCGTCTCCTCCTTATAATTCTCATTTCTCCACGGCTGCCGGCTCGCACGGCCAGCGCCGCATAACCATCACGTCTTTAAAGGCCCTGACCACCGCCAGGGCAAACTCAGGGTCTTCCAGGTTGGCGTTGATTTCCCTGATTTCTATCCTGCCGGTAAGCCGCCTTTTCAGCTCATGGACAAATATAAGGTCTGTTTCAGGCTCATAAAGCACCGAGTTGACATCGTCTATGCCGGACCAGCCCCGGAGCGGCACCAGAAACTTCACCGTCCCCCTGGCCCGGTTGAGCTTTTCGGCGAAGACACCGGCCACTTTGACCAGCTCTTCGGGGGAGCACCGCAGAAAGGTGCGCAGTTCGTCAAGGTCGTATTTTTTGCGATTGTAATAGTCAGGTTTGTATTTACTCTTGGGGGGGGTCATAAGGTTTACGCAGGAAGGTGCAATCACCTGGGGCAGGCCCATTTTGCCCGCGGCCTCCAGCCGGTTGGGGCCGGACGCCCGGGTCCCTCCCAGAATTTCCTCGGCCACCCCCCCGGGGGCCAGGTCTATAACGGCGTCGAACAGGCCGTCTTTTTCTATCAGTTCCTCCATGGCCTTATCCGCCACACCGGTGGCCGAAAACCCCACCACCTGGCAGCCTTCGCTTTCAAGCTGCTCCCTGACCACCGAGGCGCATCTTTCGGACATGCTCATCTGGGTCATGGCCACCAGAATGCGGCCCCTTTGTCTTTTCTTCAGTATCTCCGCGCAGGGCCCGCCGCCCTCAACCGCTCCCGTTATGGCCCCGGCCGCCCTGTCCAGCACGTTTCGCATCAGGTCGTTCATACCGGTGAAATCAATGACCGAATGCATTATTTCAATATCCGACGAGCCAAAATACCTGCTGGTAAGCCCCCTGGCCGCGGCCACGCTGGATACCATCAGCTTGGGAACGCCAAATGGAAGGGTCCGCATTACATTGGTGCCCATCAGAGTTCCGGTGGCGCCGCCTATGCTTATGATTCCGTCAAGGCTGCCGGCGGAGTGAAGTTCCTTTACCCTGGCGGCGGCCCCCGAGGACATGGCCTGAATCAGCCTTGGCCTTACGGACTTTATTTTTTCCGGATCATTTTCCCCGGCCCCGGCGGCCAGTACTTCATCCCTGCCTATGTCCGCCTTTATGGCGGCCGAACCCTTTGTGCCAACGTCTATTATTGTTGTCCGGTATCCTTTTTTTTCAATCTGCTCCCGTAGGTACTGTGTCTCGGCCCCCTTGGTGTCGAGGGTGCTGATTATTACAATGGTTTTGCTCAATTTATCACCCCTCTTGGGCGGGATTGCAGCAGTATGTGAAATTGGTAACATGCGTATCTGCTGCAAGGCCGCTTTTGGGCAGAGGCCTGCCCCGATGCCGCCTTTGCCCGGGCGCCCCCGGTTGCGGGCGCCCGGACCGGCGAAACTATTTTTTAATCTTCAAACCCGTAGTCTTTCCACTTACTGAGCACCTGTTTGACCATATCGCCGTCCAGCTGGATTTCGATGGGCTTGCGGTCCCACTCGTGCGGGATGCAGGCATCCATTATGATCCTGGAGCAAATGTCCCTGGCGTTGATGGGGAGTGACGGGTCAAGGGGGGTGGAGCGCCCCCGCTTGATCAGCTCGGTGGACCTCCAGGGGTCGTAACGGGTGCTCAGCGCCCACATGACCTTGTTCCAGTCGTCGGCCGGGATGTCTTCATCCACCACTATGACCCCTTTCAGGCCGTAATGTCCCGTGGTGGTGGAGATGACCGAGGTGCCCACATGTATGGAGTGGCCCGGGTACATCTGTTTTACCGAAACTATGGCCCAGAACCGGCCGGTGGACTCCGGAGGTATGTATACCGACTTGATGCCGGGTATCTTCATGTTCTCCAGGTCGGTCCAGAGCGTGGCGGTGCGGTTCAGGGACTGGATCATGTGGGTGTCGGTGATGGGTTTCCCCACCGAGGTGGCCCACAGTATCGGGTTGTTGCGGTGCAGCACCCTTTTCACCTTGATGAAGGGCTTTGGCCACTCATCACTCTTTTTGCCGGAGTAGTAGCCGGTGTATTCCCCGAAGGGTCCTTCCTCCCGGCGCTCCACCGGGTCTATCTCGCCCTCCAGTATTATTTCGGCGGTGGCCGGCAGGGGCAGCCCGGTGAGGTCGCTTATAATCACATCGGCCGGCTCGCACCTCAGCGCCCCGATTACGTCGTATTCAGACACTCCGGCGGAAACCAGAGTGCTTCCGGTAAGGAAATTGAGGGGGTCGCCGCCTATCACGGCCGCGGCGGGCATGGGCTTGCCCAGGGCCTTGTACTTGTTCAGGTGAAAGTCGGCGTGCTTGCCCTTGATGATCTGTACTCCGACGCATTTGTCATCCAGTATCATCATGCGGTATGTGCCCAGATTTACCCAGCCGGTGTCGGGGTCCTTGGTGATCATGGCCACCGCCGTCCCGATGAACCTTCCGCCGTCCATGGGATAAAACTTGGGGGTGGGGAAGTCGAAGAGGTTGACATTATCGCCCTCGATTATGTTCTCCATCACCGGGCCGGTAGGAACCTCCCGGGGAGGTATAAGCTGTTTGATGGACATTTCCATCCAGTGACGGGACAGATTGCACATGCTGGTGTTCACCGGCATATCCAGGGCCACGGCAAGCCTTTTGGAGGTGGTAAAGGCGCTGGTGAACACCGGTATGCCATATCCCTTGGGCTTCTGGAAAAGAAGGGCCGGGCCCTTTTTTTCTTCGTTTATCTTTGCGATGTGGGAGAGCTCCAGGTTCCAGTCGACCTCTGCCTCTATCCTCTTAAGTTCTCCGATCTCGTCACATTTTTGAATAAAATCTCTTAAATCCATATATCAAACCTCCGATTATATTTTGTAAAATAGACCGGCCCGCTCCCTAGGAGAAGAATTTTTTACCGGCCAGCAGGTTTCTGGTGATATGCTCCAGCGCGCTGGATTTGGATTTAACCACCGGCTGGACTTCTTTTTTGCTCCAGACCGTCTCGGGCCGCGTCTGCAGAAGTATGATGTTGTCGGGAGGAGGCAGGTCTTTATCCACTGCCCACTCCAGGTCCTGGGGAACGCCGTAATGCTGTTCCACTTTCTTGCCCAGCTTAGCCAGCTGAATAACCTCTCTGTCTTCCAGGCAGGGAATGTCGGCTTCCTCGGGCGGCACATCCACAGACATTATGTGGCCGCTGGGATCGTACACCATTTTAATTTTCTTTGAGCAGATTACCCTCTTTGCTATCTGAAGGGTTACCTTGTCTACGGTATACTTGTCGGGAGTGACCTGGCCGCTGACCAGGCTTTCCCCCAGCCCCCAGCTTCCTTCTAAGAAAATTCTCGAAAGATCGCCATTAAGAGGGTCCAGGGTGAACATAACGCCTGACGACTTGGCGTTGACCATTTTAAGCACGGCCACCCCGATGGGGGAACTCTCCACCCTCATGCCCCGCTGCATCCGGTAGGCTACCGCCCTGGAGTTGAAGGAGCTGGCCCATACTTTTTTAACATGTTGTATCACTGCTTCCGGCCCGTGGATGTTTAAAAAGGTGTCGAACTGCCCGGGCATGCTCACCGGGCCGCTGGAACGTATAGCAACGTTGACGTCCGGCACCCCGGATTTTGCACAGAGCTTTTCGTAGTGTTCCAGAATAACGTCTCTTATTTTGTCGGGCATTGGCTTTGATTCTATTGACTGGCTGATGTGAACGCTGATCTCTTCCATGAGGCCCACGTCTTCTTTCAGCCTGTCGGCTTTATCTTCCAGGTATTCAAGTATGGCCCGACCAACCCCGGTTTCGTCAATAAAGGTTTCGTAGGCTTTTAGTGAAACGGCGAAGCCAGGGGGTACCGGCAGTCCGGATCTCAGCATCTCACCGAGGCCGCAACACTTTCTTCCGGCCAGGTAGAGGTCTTCTTTATCAAGATCCTCCAGCCAGTATACGAATTTTTTTTCGTCCACTGATTACCCCCCTTTGTTTTAAGGAAAAAAGCCGGCGGGCGGGCTTACAGTATGGTTACCACACCGCTGTTTCCGTCCACCCTTATTTTCATCCCGGTTTTTATGGCTGCCGTGGCATATCCAGCGCCCACCACCGCCGGCAGGCCGTACTCGCGGCAGACAATGGCGGCGTGGGACATTATGCCTCCCACGTCGGTGACCACGGCGGAAACCTTGGAGAATATGGGCGCCCAGCTGGGTGAGGTGGTTGGGGCCACCAGTATTTCGCCTTCCTGCAGGGTGGAGAGCTCGGCCGGGCTGCGGACCATCCTGGCCACTCCCTCGGCCACTCCGGCCGACCCTGCAAAACCTTTAAGTTCTTTAATCTCGCCGGACGCGGTGGTGTCGGCGTCAAGCCACGCGCCGATACGTTCGGTGGTGATTCCCCAAAGTATGATGGTAAAGGGCTCATTCACTGTTTCGGGGGGAATTCCCAGCGCCGGCGGGGGCGGGTTTTCCCTGAATTTCTGCAGCACTCCCTTGCGCCACTCTATTTCTTTGGGCCAGTAGGACGGACCCCGGGACTTGACGCCGGTGGCCCACCCGCAGACCAGGTCGTACAGCGCCTGCTGTAACTCAAAGCGGTTCAGGTACCAGATGTCTTCCACATCGCTGAAAAAGCCGTGGCTGACGAATATTTGGGAAAGCTCCCGGACCTTCATGTAGAATTTGGTGTGGAACCAGTGCTCCACAAAGAACAGGTGCTCCTCCACGTAGGGGAATACAGTCTGGGAAATTTTAAGCAGCTGGCCGAAGGCCTGACGGTCCTCTTCGGTCCGCAGCAGGCTGTAGTATTCATCCACTATACGGTCCCGCTCTTTGCGGATTTCCTCCACCGGCCGTTCAAGGCTTTCGCCGTTTTCCAGCTTGCCTATGTAGCTCCGGATGGACATGAAGGGGATCTCCGGCCTGTCGAACCAGCTCCAGTGGTCATGATACCAGCCGGTGCCGGAGGATATGTAGAACCAGGGATGCTTGGACTTTTCCAGCAGTTCCAGCCACTCGGCTCCCCGGTCCGAGCCCTTCAGCTTTTCTATGACCTCGTCCGGGTTTTCAGTAGACCTGAAAACACCGGCGACGCCAAGTTTTAGGGCCTCCTTGGCCAGTTCCTTGAGTTTCCGGTCGGGCTCGAAAAGTATCACGTCTATGCCCGAGATCATCTTGGTTATGGTGCTGTCCTCTATTCCCGGGAAGGCTTTCCGGCAGATGTCCGCAAAGGTGACATAAGCCGCGTAGCCCAGGTTCAGAAACTCAAAGTGATACTGCCAGGCTTTCAGTCCCAGGTTGATCAGGTGATCGTACTTTGTCACCAGGTGGTAGCCGCTGCTGAGCCCCACCCCGTCATGTACAATCGATATGTCTTCCATTTCCGGCAGGTCTTTTATTTCAATGCTGTCAACTTCAGTGATGAGGTCTTCCATTTTCCCCTTCCACTGGCCGTAGAGGCTGTCCCAGTTTTCGTAGTAGTACCCGGCCCTCTCCATGAAGTGCTGCACTCTTTCCTCCACAATCTTCGGGTCGGTGACCGGCACCGGGGTTATGTAAATATAACCGTTAATGATCCGGTGGTCCACCCCATAGGCCGGAGGGACTATAAAGATGCGGGTGTTGTTCTGCGAAAGTCCGAGATACCATGCCTCATCCCAGATCAGGTCAAAGGGGTACATGGGTTCAGGGTAGTGCAGTCCGTCATAAAACCACAGCATGCTGTTTTCGTATTCTTCCCGTTCCTTGTCATCCGTCGTGAACCGGTAATAGTAGGGGTACATTCTTTCCCAGCCCTCGGTCCCGGGAATCTGGGGGACGTCTCCGGGCTTAATAAACCGGCGTTGTGTGGACATGGCCACCCTCCTTTAAATAAGGTTAGGAAAGGGGATTATTTTGGGATTTTTAAGGCGATAATCACTTCCTTTTGGCTTTTTGCCGCTTTTTTCCACGGGGACGGACAGGTTGAACAGCTTGACACGGGTTGTCATTCTGCTATAAATTGAAAACAGAAAGCCCGCTGTAAACAACGGCTTGCCAGGCCGGGGTATACAGTGTCGCGGGAGCCGCCACCAGTTGTTTCCTTGGCCGGGAGGACTGGAGGCGGCTGCTTTTTTAATAAGGATTCTGTCTTCTGGATTCTGGATTCTGACGGGAAAGCAGTGCTGTTAAGCTATCTTAATCCTTCAATTATTTTCAGAGCCAGCTGCACCTGCAGGTTCACTTCCGGGTCGCTTAGGTTTATATTTGCTATCTCATGTATGCGCCTCAGTCTGTATTTCATGGTGCTGGAGTTCATGAAACCGTCCCTTGCAGCCTTTTGCAGGTTTCCGTTGTTTTTGAAATAAAGGTTCAGCGTGTGCACCAGCCGTGTGTTGTGCTTTTCATCGTAATCCAAGAGCGGCCCTATGACATGGCCGACAAATTTTTTGAACTGCTCCGGGTTGATGTTCAAAATACCGTATATTCCCAGCAACTCATGGGCATGGCACTTATTGCGGCAGCTCAAGGTTTTTATTATGTCAATGGTGGTGCAGGCCTCCCGGTATGAAACCGAAAAACCGGATATGCCGCTGCACGGAGAACTTATTCCAGCCCACCAGACAAAATCCGGAAAGGTGCTGTTTAGCCTGTTTTCCAGTTGGCCGGCCATCTTTTTCAAATCACCGGCGGGGTATTCACCAAGGTCTCCGTCCATTGCCAGAAGCCCTATAATGTTTGTCTTTTTCCCTATAACCGCCATATTGGGAGATACCTGTTTCACAGCCCGGTCCAGGGCCTGGAAAAAAACCCCGGAGGATTTGCCCCCGGCGCCACTGCGGTTATCATTGTTCCTGGGTGCGAAGTCAAAGGCTATGACCCTGAATGCATTGGTAAGGTTAATCCCGAATTTTTCGGCCCGGCGTATTATTATTTCTTCGTTTTCGTATCTGCCTTCCAGTATTTCCTCCAGGAAGTCCTTTTTCAGCCTTCTTTCGGTTTCAAAGGAGGCTTTTTGCCGCAGCAGGTCAAGTGCTATTACAGTGCCGGCGTGCTCCATGGCTATACAGTCCAGATGGCTTAAGGGCTGATTCCCCTCCAGTGTGGCCACGAAACCAAGATGTTCTTTCCCGGCTATTACCGGCGCCACAACCAGGTTGCACCGCGGGTTTGGCTCATTGCGGGCGGCCAGGGTGCATAAACGCTGGTCGGAGGAAAGTAAGGAAAGCTTTTCTGCAAACATGCTTTCCTGTGTTATTTCCTGCCACAATGTTTTTATGTCCGCCTCCGGGGCGGCTGGTTCAGCGTGGGATATAACGTGCAAGAACTGGTCCGCGATAAGCACCGGTCTGGCTATCATGCCGGACAGGTTGCGGCCTATTTCCTCCAGGCTGTGGCCTTCCAGGACCAGCGAAGTGAGACTGTTGTGGATGCGGGTTGATTTTTCAAGCTCGTCGTGCCGGGAAAGAAGCAGGCTGTTGACCCGGTACAGCTCGGATATGTTCTCCTGCAGTTTCTGGTTGGTATCCTCATAGGTCCTGGCGTTGCCTATGGCAAGGGCTGAATGGGCCCCCAGGAACTGAAGAATCTCCCTGTCATGCTGTGTGAAGCGTTCGCAGCCCATTTTGTTCAGCACCACCAGCGCCCCAATCAGTTCGTTTTTAAAGTACAGGGGCGCCCCAAGGAGGTTTGTGGCCGTAACACCGGCACCCCGGATGGTGAGGGGCCTGCCGTAAATTTCCACCGGGCTGCGGCTTTCCAGAATGGAGTTGATTACATTGCAGGGACCGGTGAGCACCCTGGTATTTATCTTTTCGGGATTGACGGTTTCATAAAGCAGTATCCTTTTAGTCCTTTCGGTTACCACCGCCATCAGGGCCTTTTCCGCCCGCAGCAGCTGCCGGGCGTAGCCCACCGTTTTGGCCGGCATGTTTATGGAGCTGAGGCTGGTGCTTATATCAATTATGGCCTGGTTTAAAAGCTGCCAGGAATTTACCCTTTCCCGCTCCTCTTCCAGCATTGTCTGGAAATTCTTTAATATGGCGTTCCTCTGCAGGTCCTTTATGTTTCGGTTGGCCTTTCCCTGCCAGTCCTGAACGGTCCTTATTTCGTACGTGCAATAGGGGTCGCCCATACCCTGGCACATGGTCTCAACGCAAACCACATCCCGGCCCATGAACCCGGTGGCGAACCCGCTGGCGTACCCGGTCAGGGTCCAGCAGACAGGCTCTTTGGCCGGGCCGTACATGCGGAGGTAGTTTTCAGCCTCATAGGAATTGTGCCAGGTTCCCCGCATCAGGAAGCTCCCTGCCTGCCTGTCAAACGTCAGATCGGTGCAGGTTGAGTAAACCATTCCTTTCAGGGAATGCATCCTGACTCCGGCCAGCATCCAGTCGGAGTCCTTTTCAAAACTGAAGAACTCCCGGAATGCATTAACATCGTTGCTTCCGCAGCGGTAGCCGAAGCGCGTCAGTATATTCCTGGCCATGTCCGCCCCCAGGTTTCTCACCAGCTCCTCCCTGAGCCGGAAAAGGACATCGGCCCTGAACAACAGCATCCGGTCGCCCCGGAAATCAATTTTCCCCTCGTCAGGTTTTATGTCAAAGAGTTCAGTTACTGCGAGGTCAGTCACCATACTAACCATACTTACCATCCCTTTACAATTAACTGAACTATCTGAATATTCAGTAGCTATTCTAGCATGGTTCCGGGCCGTATGCTATGCCCGTAGAGGTTGAAAATCAGGTCGGACATTTTGCCTAAAATGGACAAATGGCCCAGGTGGTCACCGGGGGCGGTCAAAGTACGTTTTCATCTCTGCGGCGGTAACCTCGGGCAGTTGGAAAGACCACGGGTCTCCAAGCAGTGTTTGCATATAGCTTACATCGCTTCCGGCCAGGGGGGCGGTGTTAAACCTTCCGATTATCCGCAGGGTGGACCAAAAGCCTTCATCCTCCCTGCCGGCCAGGTATAGTGAGGTGTTAAACCCAGGGATGCCGCACCGGTGGTAATAACTTATCACTTTCAGCAAACCTGAAGCCAGGTTTGCTATGTCCTTTGCATTGATATCCGACGCTGACCTTTTTTCCGGTATTATTGCGGTGATGTCGGCAAGCCCCCTGGGGGCAAAGGTGGAAAGCCATGTTATGTTGCCGGTGTTCCCCGGGTGCCTGTCTCCTCCGGACTCGGTTTCAACAAGGTCGGACCAGAAAACCGACCCTTTTGATTTATAGTATTCATCACTTGCTTTTATAACTGACTGAGCGTATGTTGAAGGGTTCCTTCCGGCAATAACCTGAAGGTGGGGGTGAATTAAGGAGCCGCCCGCACAGGGCATGTAATTCCAGTTTACAGAGCCGTAGCGGGCGTTGCCGGGGTCCTTCCGGCCCGCTGTCACCAGGAATTCCAGCGATGCCCGCAGGCTTTGGGAAATCATTTCAGCCGATATTTCCTTCATGCCCACGTAGTGGTCCGGGGACATTATCACCACTCCGTTGTAAGACTCATATACGCTGAGGTTGGGGATTACGCAGGCCTTGCCTGACTTAAGCCTGCCGGAGGGGATCAGGTCCTCCGGAAAGCGCGGTGTGGATTTTTCCAGGTTCTCCGGGCAGAAAGGGCATGTGCCTTCTGATTCACCGGCTGTTGATTTCGGACCGGGCTGGTGAAAGTTTATTCTCTTGGAGGGGAATATACGTGAAAGCTGGCCGGTCAGGGGATCATACCTTATTTCACAGTGGGCCGGGGTAAGCTGGAAACCATGCTTCGGGTTGTGGAACACCGTGGTTATAATTTCTTTTTTAAAACTGATTCTCATGAAAAAACTCCCACTTATACTTTTAATTATAGCCACTGCTTTTTATAATCGATGTCGAAAGTACCAATGACATTTTTTATAACGCTTAGGAAAGTATAGTTCTCCTCTGTTTCCGACTTTCCGTTAAAAGCGTTTCAAAAAAGCTTCCTCATTATGACATTCAGGAAGGGCAAGCACCATGGGTGCTTTTTTATTTTCGAGCGGGAATATAGTAAAGCTGGTCTTTATCCATCTGCTCAAAGCCATACTGAATGAAAAAGGGCATTGCCCTGAAATCTGCATAGCACCGCAGTATTCCGCCGCACCCCTCCAGGAGGGACACCTCCACCATGTCATCCAGAATGAGCCTCCCTATTCCCCGGCCTCTTAAGTGGGGCGCCACTTCTATGAATTCAATCCACAGGCCGTCACCTATTTTATAAACCCAGTACAGTACATAGGCAACGAGGAATCCATCCTGCACCCAGGCCAGGGCCGGTATGTTCGGCCTCTTCGAAAGTTCGGCGAAGGCCCTGTCAAGGTATTCGATTTCCCTGCGGAAGGGGATTATTTGGGGAGCCCACTGGTTGTAAATGTATTCCTTTTTAAATTCGGCAAGCTTCCTGATCTCCACGAAATCACCTGCGGAAAAATGTATTTAGGTTATTTTACCAGAAAGTTGAATCAAGATATATCCTGCTGGGCCATTGTATAGTAAGTTTGGAAAAGAGGTGTTATTAAAAAAAACCATGATATAATTTGGTAGGGGTTTACGAAATGGCGTAAGTGGCGGGTCTTTGGAGCAAAGCCCTGAAAAACCGTCATAGAGATCCCCGTTTTTAGTTATTGGCAGTATGATGCTGTATGGCTATTCAGGGGAGGAGGTATGATCATGATTTCAAAATCAGGTAAATATCCGGTGCTGCTGCTTGCCATGGTTTTTCTGCTGGCCCTGGCTTTTGTCGAGGCAAAGCCTGTTTTTGCCGAAACGGAGAACCGGCCGGAAGCGCCGGCTATTGCGGCCGCCGGCGAAGGCGCCCTGCCACCCGCGGAATGGCGCTACGACGGGAGGGTCAAACCTGACAGCCCCAGCGGGTATCACCCTTATGATTTTGATGGAAAAAAGCTTACATTATATTGGGAACAGGTACTGGATGGTAAAAGTCCGGTAAAAACCTATGAAATATACCGGGCCAGGGCCAATTCAGGGGTGGACTGGTCCGACACCGCCGCCTGGGGACGCTGGCCTATTCTCACTGTTACCAACCCCGCCAGCGCTGAGATGAATTGGAAGATTTACGCCACTTGTTCCGACCAGCGGCTGCTGGTGGATGTCGAACCCGGCAGGGAGTATGTGTACGGCATCAGGGCCATAAGCGGCGGAAAAACTTCCGGGATATCAAAAATTCCTTATCCTTTCAGGGTTCCGGGGCAAAGCCTGCTGGGGTTGAGTGATTTTGCCCTGATACCGGACTTGTTCACCGAAGGGAAATATGCACTGGAGGTGTTTTTCAGCGGCTCCGTCAGCCGCAGCGCCGCGGTGGATGCGGCCAACTACAAAGTATTTTTTGATAACAACCCGGTAAACCTGAAGGGGCCGGAGGGAGGTAAAGCGGTTTTCGACCCCGTGAGAAACTCGGCGGCCCTGGACACGGACCTCAGTACGTCGGAACCGTCCAAGCCATTAAAGATAACGGCCTTTAACATAACCGGTCCCGGCGGGGAACCTATGAACACCGCTCCCGGAGGCCCCCGCAACTTCATCGGCGGTGAACTGAACAACCACGTTTTAAAGGAGAGCTTTTCCAGCGGGCAGGGAGAAGTGGTTCCCGCCAACCCCACCGGAGGCCAGACAACGGAGTATCTTTTTCACTTTAAACTGAAGGAAGCCGTTCCGGCCGGGGGAAAAATTGTTATAAAATTTCCGGCGGACTATGCAATCGGTGAAAAAATCAACGCCCCGGACACTTCATCCCGCCCCCGTGATGTCAACGGGGATATAAACGGCCCCTATGGCGGAAAGGTGAAAATATCAGGTGTCCAGGTCAATCCCGGCAGTAATACTGTTTTTCTTACGCTAAATGAAAAAGCTGCAGCAGGGGACCATCTGGCCTTTATTCTTGACGGCATAACCAACCCCCTTTCGCCCGCGTCTTCCGGCCAGTCTTACCAGTTCAGTATTACAGCCCCCGGATCTTCCGGGAGGGCGGTGATTCTCCCGGCCTTCGTAAAGCCTGCCGGGAAGGGCATTCTCACGGTTAGTTTAAGAGACGGGGGCGACAGCGGCAAGCCGCTTATTTCAGGGACCGAGGCTAAGGTCACTGTCAGCGGCCCCGGTTTGCCGCCGGGAGGGCTGAGTAAAACAGGTCAAACCGGAACCTTTACCTTCGACAATATCCCTGACAATGCCGAATATAAAGTCCGTGTCACATCCGCCCCGGCGGGGTTTAAAGCCCCTCAGGAGGTTCTGCCGGCATGGCTGCCAAAGGATGGGGCCTCTTCACTGGAGTTCATCCTGGACAGGATAAACTCCAGGAATGTTAAAACACTGGAGGTAACCGTAAACAACCTTCCCCAGGACCTGAGCAGCAGGGCGGTGGTATTCGCCGCAGGGGCCAGTTCCTATGAAGAGTCCGCCACTCCCGCCGAAGTGAAAGACAAGGGGTCCACCAGGATTTACCGGCTTAATGTCCGGGCTCCCGGGGAATACAGGGTGGGGGTTTACCCTTACACCCCTCCGGCCATTCCGGGCATGCCGGACTCTCCTCCCGAGATTTTGGCCCCTCCTGCCAAAATCTATAATATAGTTGATAACACAGCTATAAACATAAAGCTTGTCCCCCGGTCAATGCTGGCTGATGTAAAGTTTGAACTTAAGGATACAGATGGCAGAATCCCTGTTGACGGCAGTGTCTACGCTTATTCACCCGCCAGCTCGGATACCGGCGTCACTGGCGGAAAGGTTGGATCATCCGGACAGGCCACATTGAAACTTAAAAAGGGCTCATTATATATAGTCGGCGGAAGCGCCCCCGGCATGCCCGCTTTCCCGGAAAGGAAGGTTTACGTTGACGGCGGCGGGGACGTGTATGTGGACGGATCACCGGAAAGCGTGAGCCTGGTGCCCCTGAGATTTATTAATCCAGGCATGAAAATAACGGGATATATCAGATACTCTGACGGCACCCCCGCGGCCGGGCTGACGGTAACGGGCCGGCGCAACAACTCGGCTGCCGGCGGGCCCCTGCCCTGTGTCACCGACAGCAGCGGCAAATACACACTTTGGGTTATGCCCGGAAACTGGACGGTTGAAGTTCATGCCCCCGGCTCCGGGACCCGGGTGGTAACCAATAATACGGATACAACCAACGGCAGCGTGGTGGCGGGCCTGACCCTTCCTGCGGCGGCCCGGTTTTCCACGGTAACCGGAACAGTCATCGAGAGCGGCAGTCCGGTGCCGGGCGCCATGGTATGGGCCCAGTCGGCAAACAGGGAAGTTCTGGACTCCACCACCACCGGCCCTGATGGAAAGTATTCACTCAGGATCGACAGCCGGAAAACATACGGGTCCACCATTCACAGCTTTGTGCCGGGCGTGGGGGAACTGGCGCGGAAGGCATACGGAAGTGCCGTGGATTTCAATGTGGTATGGTCCAAACTGACAATTAACTTTGGCCGGCCGGTTTCCGGCCATGCTGCGGTTTACCAGCCCGGAAAGCAGGGGGCCGGCTTCAGTGCCAGGAAGGAATTCGTCAACTCGGGCACGGTTACATTAAACGCGCCAAACGGGGCCTACAGGGTTGACTGTTATATAGACGGCTTCGGGCATGTTTACAGTGACAATGTACAGGCGCCCGGAACCCTGAACCTGACTAAGGAGGTTAGAACGGATAATACAGTCCCATTTAACCTTACGGTAAACCGCGGCGGCGACACAGCATGGGCGGTTGTATCGGATACAGCCAGCGGCAGGAATATAGCCACGGGCAAAATGACTTCCGACGACGGAGCCTCTTTCAGTCTGCCCAGGGGTGTTAATGTGGGAGTTACAGTGTACAAAGAGGGCTATTTCCCCGCCGGCAGGGTCTTTAATACAGACTCGACCAACAATGAGGTGGAACTGTACCCCGAAACATCGGGAAAGACAATAACCGTAAATCTCGGCGGCAGGGGGGTATCCGCCGGGAACAGGGAATACCTGGTCTGGGCAAGAAACCTTGAAACCGGGATTGTTGCGGCTGTCCGCTCACAAACCCCCACGGGCATCAAAATGAGGCTGCCTTTAAATGACATGTATGTTTTCAGGGCGGCCGCCGAGGATTATATCAGCGATGAAATTACGGTGTCCAGCAAGGTTAATGACACGGTTACCATTACAATGAACCATCTGGTCCCCGGCAGGGAAAGCGTGCAGGTTTTGCATCCGGCCCTGGGAGGCGCGGTAAGCAACGGCGGGCTGGGGCTAAAGATTATGGTTCCGCCCTATGCCATGGGAAGCTCATTATCAAACGTTTCTGTAAAGACTTCACTGTCGGCGTCTTATGTCGGGGAGACAACGTCGTTCATAACGGCCTGTGCCGCCAGGAATATCACCGCTGTGGACGGCAGCGGCAATATGATTAAAATACTGAACAAACCCGTGGAAATAGTTATGGATTACAGCAGAGAGTATTCCACCTGGCCCGCGGGCCTGAGGGATGCTATTTCCAGGCACCTGCACCTGGCATACTGGGACGAGGCTGTGAAAGACTGGGTGGCAATACCCGCCACAAACGACGTGGCCGGCCGCAGCATAAGGGGCTACACCAATCACCTGTCCGGTTTTTCACTGGTATACCCCCGGGCATTGGGGCAGCCGGGGGCGCAGAAGGCAGGGTCTGCGGCTGAATTGCAGGGGGTGGAGGGGTTGCTGGACGACCCGGCGCTTGACAGCGCCCTGGACAGCGCCAATACCACCGGCATGGTGCTTTTGCTGGCCCCGTCGGCGGGCACGGTGCTGACGCTGACGGCGGAACAGACAGACAGGATGCTGACGAGGGCAATGCCTCTGGAAATACAGATATCCGGCGTCATCTTTAATATGTACACGTCCGTCCTAAGGGTGGAGGGCCTTAGGGGGTATATCTCCCTCAAGGCCGCCAGGTTGAGCCACGCCGGCGCTTTGGGGCTGCAGGCCAGGTCCCTCAACAGCAGGCAATATGTGTTGCTGAGCGATGTGTACCAGATAGGATTGAAAACTCTGAAGAAGGACAGCACTGAAGAAAAAATCGACAGTTTCAACGGCCTCGTCGGGATGGCTATACCGGTTCCGTCTAACGCTGTGGAAGCAGCAAAGGACGGAAAGCTGCTGGCGGGCAGGTTTAATGACAGCACCCAGAAATGGGAGACAGTGGCCGGAGAGTACGACCAGGCCGCCGGCGCATACCGGTTCAGCACCGACAAAACAGGGTACTGGGTGCTGATGTCGGTGAGGTAGATCAGTGCGTTACCCCTGAAAATGGCTATTGGCTGCAGCCCGGCCCGGAAGGCCGATGTAGGCGTATATCATAATTTACTTTGGCTGCTTATGGCATGGAGGTCTGATAATGAAAAAAAGGAGTACCGGCCATCGATGCAGAACTATATTTTCTGAAAATACAATCAGGTAGTGATGAAAATTTGAATATTAAGCAGCTGGAAGCTTTTTTACTCATCGCCCAGCTTAAAAATTTCACCAGGGCGGCCTCTCAGCTGGACATGAGCCAGCCCGCCGTAAGCTTTCAGATCAAATCCCTGGAAGAGGACCTGAACATAACCCTTTTTGAGCGCAATGACAAAAAGGTTGTTCTGACTGAGGCGGGCAGGCTGCTTTATCCCATAGCCATGCAGATGGTGCGCCAGTACAACAAGATCAGGGCAGGCATAGACGGCCTCCGGGAGCTTAAGGCCGGACACCTGATGCTGGGGGCCACCCCGGTGGCCGGGGAGTGGCTTTTGCCCATGGTTATAGGCGGGTTCAGGGAGCAATACCCGGCGGTTACGGTAAGCCTGCAGATAGGCTCCGGCGTCAGGGTCTCCCAGTGGCTTAAAGACCGGGATGTTAACGTGGGCATACTGGGGGTGCCGGTAAAGGCCGATGGCATTGAGTGCCAGCCCTGGATAATGGACGACATGGTTATAATCACCCCCCCATGGCACCCGTATAAGGGCAGGGAGGTCCCCCTGGTAGACCTTACGCACGAAACCATAATAATGCGCGAGGCCGGGTCCGGCGCAAGGCTTGCCGTGGAAAGGCAGTTTTCAAAGCATGGCGTTTCCACGGACCAGTTTGCCGGCTGTCTAGAGCTGGGAAGTGTACAGGCGCAGATCAATGCTGTCCGCATGGGGCTTGGCCTAAGCGTGGTTTCACGGCGGGCGGCCAGGGAATTGCTGGAGAATGGTTCCCTGGGCGAGGTTACTGTGCCCGACCTCAGCATAAACTATGACATCTATACCGCATGGAACTGTTCCGGCAACGAGGGGCTTGCTTCCAGGGCCTTCCGGTCTTTTATCACCGATAAGGATATCACCGCGCGCCTTATACTGGGGGGCTGAAAACCCCCATCCGTTTTGGGATGGGGGTTTCCAGGGAGAATAGGGGTTTTTGGTTGAAAATATATTAATGTTTGTTTCTCTCTTTGTATTCGGTGTGCAGCAGATCATGGGACTTGTGGCCCAGGGGCTTGCCCAGGAATTGCTTGTACAGCTCCTGAACCGCCGGGTTTTCGTGGGATTTGCGCAGTACCATGGCCGCATCTGCGTCATAGATGCCGGCCACTCTTTTTTCCCTGATTTCCCTGTTGGTGGGGATGGGCTGTCCGCCTCCGCCGATACATCCTCCGGGGCAGCACATTATTTCAATGAAGTGGTATTTCTCCCCGTTCCTGATTCTATCCATTATTTCCCTGGCGTTGGACAGCCCGTGGGCTACGGCCACCTTCAGTTCGGTGCCGTCGAGGCTTACGGAGGCCTCCTTGACCCCCGTAAGTCCCCGTACTTCATGGAAGTCCAGAGACTGCAGGGTTTGTCCGGTGACCAGCTCGTACGCGGTGCGCAGGGCCGCCTCCATAACGCCTCCGGTGGAGCCGAATATAACACCTGCGCCGGTGGAGATGCCGAAGGGGTCGTCATATTCTTCTTCCACAAGGGCGCTGAAATCAATTCCCGCCATTTTGAACATCTTGCCCAGCTCCCGGGTGGTCAGCACCACATCCACGTCACGGTAACCGCTGTCCGCCATTTCATCCCTGCCCGCCTCAAACTTTTTGGCCGTGCAGGGCATGACGGAGACCACGAATATGTCCGCCGGGCTGATGCCCGCCTTCTGTGCGTAATAGGTCTTTGCCAGTGCCCCGAACATCTGCTGAGGGGACTTGCATGTGGAAAGATGTGGCAGCATTTCCGGGTAGAAGTGCTCTATAAATTTTATCCAGCCGGGGCTGCAGGAGGTTATCAGCGGCAGCGTTCCACCCTCATGTATCCTCTCCAGCAGCTCGCTTCCTTCCTCCATTATGGTAAGGTCGGCGGTAAAGTCGGTGTCGAATACCCTGTCGAAGCCCAGCCTCCTCAAGGCTGCAACCATTTTTCCGGTAACCACGCTGCCGGGCTCCATACCGAAAATTTCGCCTATGCTGACCCGGGTGGCCGGGGCGGTTTGCACCACCACATGCTTATCGGGGTCGGCCAGTGCGGCCCATACCAGTTCTGTGTCGTCTTTTTCGCAAATTGCCGCCGTGGAGCATACCAGGGCGCACTGGCCGCAGTTGACACAGGCCACGCTGCCCAGGGGCTCCAAAAAGGCAGGGGCCACAATGGTGTCGAAGCCGCGCTCCTGGGGGGCGATGGCGCTTACCGCCTGGACTTTTTCGCATACCGCCACGCACCGTCGGCAAAGCACACACTTCCGGGGGTCCCGGAGAATGGAGGGGCTGGAGTCGTCCTTTTCATAGGGCGGCAGTTTTCCGGAAAATCTCAGTTCTGTTATTCCCATCTCCAGGGCCAGCTGCTGCAGCTCGCAGTTTGTGCTGCGGGGGCAGGTAAGGCATTCCCTGGGGTGGTTGGACAGTATAAGTTCCAGGTTTAATTTTCTGGCCTGCATTACCGCCGGGGTGCTGGTGCGGACCACCATTCCGTCCGTAACCGGCGCCACGCAGGAAGCCTGTAGTGTACGCGCTCCCTGTATTTCCACCAGGCATATCCGGCAGGCGCCTATCTCGTTTATTTCTTTCATGTAGCAGAGGGTAGGTATTTTTATGCCCGCCTGCCTGGCGGCCTCAAGAACGGTGGAGCCTTTTTCCACTTCTGTTTTAATTCCGTCTATGATTATTGTAACTGAAGCCATGTGTTATTCCTCCATTTGATTAAAGGGTGATAATAGCGCCAAATTTACATTTTTGCCTGCAGGAGCCGCACTTGACGCATTTTGCGGCGTCCACCTGGTGAGGCTTTTTCTTCTCCCCGGAAATGGCCCCGGCGGGGCATACCTTGCCGCACAGTCCGCATCCCTGACAGTTTTTGGGGTCTATGTAGTATTCCAGCAGTTCAGAGCAGGCCCCGGCCGGACACTTTTTATCGTGTACGTGGGCCTCGTACTCATCCCGGAAATAGCGCAGGGTGCTCAGTACGGGGTTGGGCGCGGTCTGCCCGAGGCCGCACAGGGCCGAGCTCTTGATGCCCTGGCTAAGCTCTTCCAAAAGCTGGATATCCCCTTCCTGCCCCTTTCCGGTTGTGATTCTCTCCATTATTTCCAGCATGCGCTTTGTGCCGATGCGGCAGGGGGAGCATTTGCCGCAGGATTCCTCCTGCACGAACTCCAGGAAAAACTTGGCGAGGTCCACCATGCAGGTATCTTCGTCAACTATTATCATCCCGCCCGATCCCATTATGGTGCCGAGCTTGGTCAGGGACTCGTAATCCACCGGGGTGTCCAGGTATTCCGCCGGAATACAGCCGCCGGACGGCCCTCCGGTCTGCACCGCCTTGAACTTCTTGCCGCCCGGGATGCCGCCGCCGATGTCGAATATTATTTCTCTCAGGCTGGTTCCCATGGGCACCTCCACAAGTCCGGTGTTGTTTATCTTCCCGGCCAGTGCGAAAACCTTGGTGCCCTTGCTGTTCCCGGCGCCTATCGCCGCGTACCACGGCGCACCGTTTAAAATAATGGGGGGTATGCTGGCCAGTGTTTCAACGTTGTTGATTACCGTGGGTTTGCCCCACAGGCCCTCCTGTGCAGGGAAAGGAGGCTTCGGGCGCGGCTCGCCCCGGCGCCCCTCAATGGAAGCCAGCAGGGCTGTCTCCTCACCGCACACAAATGCCCCGGCGCCCACCCTTATTTCAATGTCGAAGCTGAATCCCGTTCCAAATATACTCTCTCCCAGTAGCCCGTACGCCCTGGCTTTTTCAATGGCTATTTCCAGTCTTTCCACGGCCAGCGGGTACTCCGCCCGGACATAGACGTAACCCTTGGGTGCGCCTATGGCATAGCCGCAGATGGCCATGGCCTCAAGCACCGAATGAGGGTCGCCTTCCAGTATGCTCCTGTCCATGAACGCCCCGGGGTCTCCCTCATCCGCGTTGCAGACCACGTATTTGGGGTATCCCGGAGAACGGGCGGTGAATTCCCACTTGAGGCCGGTGGGGAATCCCGCGCCACCCCGTCCGCGCAGCCCGGACTCCTTTATAACGTCCACCACCTGCTGCGGCGTCATTTGCGACAGGGCTTGGCCCAGTGCGCGGTAGCCGTCGCGGGCGATATACTCTTCCACCGACTCCGGGTTTATGCCGCCGGTGTTGCGCAGGGCCACCCGAGTCTGCCGCCTGAAGAATTCAAGCTGTTCATAGCTTGCCACCTCTGCCGTTCCGTCCGGCTGGTGCAGAAGCCTTGTGACCACTTTCCCCTTTAAAAGGTGCTGGATTACTATTTCCTCGGCGTCATCCGGCTTCAGCCTGCGGTAAAAAACACCGTCGGGGAACACCATTATCACCGGGCCAAGGTCGCAGGGCCCCATGCACCCGGTCTCCACCACTTTTATTTCCTTTTCAAGTCCGTGTTTGTCTATACTGATCTGAAGCGCGGCTTGCACCGACTTGCAGGCGGATGAAATGCAGCCTGCCCCCGCGCAGACCAGGACATGCGATCTGTACATTTCCATTGTTCGTTTATCCTCCTTGTACGGTTGGGCCTGGGTAAAAATACAAATTCCGGCTTAGTTCAACAATTCAAAAAAGTGTGTGTATTCAAGGGCTGAATAATTGCCGCCTGGCCGTATCAACTGGTGGTCCACTCCTTTATGACTTCGCCTTTGGCAAGGTGCCTTTTTACAATTTCCCTGGCCTTTTCCCGGTCAACATTTATGTAGGTGGTCTTTTCATCGCCCTTTTTTATCTCCAGCAGTGGCTCATGCTGGCAAAGGCCGATGCAGTTGGTCTGGGTCAGGGCCACACCGTTCAGCCCCTGTTCTTTTAACTCCTCCAGCATGGCCTTGACAATTTCCCTGGCCCCCGCCGCGATGCCACATGTGCCCATGCTTACCGTAACCGATACATCCGGGCTTTTTTCCCTTATTTTTAGGTCCTGCTGAAGTTTCTCCCGCAGTTTATCCAGTTCTTCCAAGCTTTTCAATTCTTTTTGCCTCCCTCAGCTCCTTGATTTTCAAGGAAAGGTAATTATTAATCCACGCCAGCACCGCCGGCGTTTGTATGGGTATTCACCCCAGTGTTTTGACCAGTTCCTCTGTATCGAAAAAGAAGCTGTTTCCGTTGTATTCGTGTTTGTAGACAAGGTGAAGGTCTCTGTTGCCCGCTATTAATACATACAGTGTTCCGGCAATGTCTCCCAGGGGGGCCCGGTCCGGGTGTCCGTGAGGAAAGACCGCAGTGACGGTGGTCCCCGCCAGGGGCATTCCCCTTATTCTAAAGCTGCCCCCGCATCTTTCCACGGCGTCACGCAAAAGTGGAATGCCCAGCCCCACCCGCTTGTTTTTTTTTGTGGTATAAAAGGGGTCCATTGCTTTGGGGATGTCCTCGTCGGCAATCCCGAGGCCGTTGTCCCTCACCTTAAACTCCAGAAAATCTTCTGCGGTGTTTTCCCTTACCAATATTTCCAGCCTGGTGGCGCCGGCCTCCAGACCATTGAGGGAAAGGTCCAGTATGTGCTGGGACAGTTCTTCCAAAACACCTCACTCCTTCGTGTACATGGAAAGGATATCTGCCAGATTGCCGTTGTGAACCCTGGCATACACATCATTGTCCACCGTTACCACCGGCCCCAGGCCGCAGGCTCCCACGCAGCGGACCACATCCAGTGAAAAAAATCCGTCGCCGGTGGTTTCACCGGGTTTTATCCGTATATCTTCTGCCAACTTATTGAGTAACTGCTTGGCGCCCCGGACGTAACAGGCCGTGCCGGCGCAAACGCTGATTTTGTGCCTGCCTTTGGGGACGCTGGTGAAAAAGGAGTAAAATGATACCACCCCGTATACCCTGGACAGGGGAACGTCAAGTGTTTCGGCCACCCTGGCCTGAAGTTCCCTGGGGATGTAGCCCGCCATATTCTGGGCTTTGTGGAGCACCTGTATCAAACTGCCGGGTTGCCCCCGGTGTGCATCCAGTATGCTGTATACCTCATCTAGCTGCTCCTGGGTCAGCTCGTTGCGGCAAGAGCAGTTGTGTGACATTTTGTCTGCCTCCTTGGTTCTCTATTATTGGTTTTTTTTGTCCTTACCGGTTGAAAAGATTATTCCGTACAGCCGCCCGGAGGCCTGAAAATTATCCAGCCGGGTGGTGAAAAGAGGTATTCCCTCTGTTTCGGCGGCTTCAAGCGTGTCCTGATCGGGTTTGCGGCTGCCCGTTACCACCACGCCGCTAAGGTTTAGAAGCGACGCCACCGCAATCACGCTGCGGTGCCGGTGGATGGTAATCCAAATGTCTCCCTGTTCCGCCCGTGCCAGCACATCGCTCAGCAGGTCGCCGCAGTAGGCGCCCGCAACCTTGCGCCGGACCGTCTCCGGACTGGTTTCAAGTTTTAATTCCAGTGAATTGATGATTGATTGCCAAAGGGTCATTCCATATCCCCCTTGCCGGCGGCTGCCTTTTCCCTGAACATGGCCGGGGGCTGCATGTGTGAGAGGTCCACTATCTCCCTCGCCAGCTGCTGAAGCCTTTCCCTGAGCTTGAACACACAATATGATGTTTCGGCGTAGCCCCGTACAATGTCTTCAGCCAGGGCCCGGCAGTTGGGCGATCCGCAGGACCCGCAGTCCAGCCCCGGAAGTTCGGCAGAAATTTTTTCAACATCTTCAAGCATTACAATGGCCCGGTCAATATCCCCGCTCAACTGTAAGGCCGGCAGAGGGGTAATCCCTTTTTTCAGCCGGTAGAAATCGGGGTCGGCGGGAAATTCCGGCAGCGGCACCTTTTGCCGGCTGAGCTTTCTGACCAGATTATCCATGCGTACCCTTGACACGAAGGGGTTCTGGGGAACCAGGGGGCCGCCTATACAGCCTCCCGAGCAGGACTGCGCCTCGATATAGTCGATGTCTCTCAGCCCGCCCCTTTCGATTTCTTCCAGCAGGTTGATTACATTGTGAATACCGTCCACCGCCAGCAGAGAATGGCTCATAATAGCATGATTCTCACCCCCTGACTTGCCCCAGCCCACACCCCTGGGAGGTGAATATACGTATTGGTGGATGAACCGGGGGGATTCAAGTTTTGCCAGTATTTCCCCGTATATTTCGGACATGGAAATGGCGCCGTCCACGTGCGACCTGGGCCCGAAGGGCTGTTTCACGGCAGTCACTTTGGCGGGGCAGGGAGTTACAAAAAAGATCCCTATTTCTTCATCTTTTAGCCCAGCTTTATTTATAGCTTTCTCCCTGGCCAGGCGGGCCGATATCTCCATGGGGGTTTCCAGGGGCACTATATTGTCTAAAAGCCCGGGGAAACGGACCTGCATCAACCTCACCACCGCCGGGCAGGCAGAGGAAATCATGGGCCTGGGCCCGGGGGGGCTGATAAACTGGCGCAGTTTTACCGAAACAGCCTCGGCCCCCAGCGCCACCTCGTAAAAATCATTAAAGCCCAGGTCCAGAAGCGCTCCCAATATGTTGGCGGGCATTGCCTGAGGGCCGAACTGGGCATACAGCGAGGGCGCCGGGAGGGCGATGGTGTATTTGTAATCTTTAAGCCTGTCCAGGGGGTCGGTGATGGCCAGCTTGGCCCGGTTGGGGCATATGCGTATGCATTCGCCGCAGTCAATGCAGCGCTCTTCTATTATCCTGGCCCGGCCCTCCCGGACCCTTATGGCCTCGGTGGGGCACCGCTTTATGCAGTTTGTGCAGCCCTTGCAGCTATCACGGTCAAGCATTACCGAATGAAAGTACGGTTGCATTTTTTTCACCACTTACTGATTAAAAATTATCGTTTTGACCGTAGTTCTCCGGCCGACCTCGGTTTCAATTTCAAGTCTGTCAGAACAGCGGTTGATGTTTGGCAGACCCATTCCCGCCCCGAAGCCCATTTTTTTCACGTGGGGAGGGGCGGTGGAATAACCTTCCTGCATGGCCAGTAAAATGTCGGGTATGCCGGGGCCTTCATCCTCGGCCCGTATTTCCACCCTGTCCGGGTGCACGGAAAGGGTCAATATTCCCTGCCTGGCGTGAATGACTATATTCAGCTCGGCCTCGTAGGCAACTATAACGGCCCTTCTGACGGTGTTGACATCCATTCCCACCATTTGCAGAGCTTTTTTGATTTTGGTGGCCGCCTCTCCGGCCCGGGTGAAATCGTTTCCCTTTACACTGAACTCCATTTTCAACATTTTCACTCCCCAAAAGGTCAGGAGCTGCGGAGGCCGTGCTTGTACAAAAGTCCGCAGCCTTCAAAAAGAAAGAGTCTGGTCACCAAAAGCGGTATTCTTCTTTCCCTGGCCATTTCAACAATTTCCCGCCCCGGCTTTTTGCCGCGCACAAATACGATCGCCCTGGCCTCGATCATGTCCGCCACCCGGATAATCTGAATATTGGTCAGCCCGGTGAGAAGCAGGCAGTCCGGCCTGGAAAAGCACAGGGAGTCGCTAATCAAATCGCATCCAAAACCCGAACTTACCGTGGTATCCAGCAACTCTTCCCCGGTAATCACTTCCGCATCCAAAATGCTCTTAACATCAGCAAGTTTCAATAAAAGCCACCTGCCCATAAATAATTCTTATGAATATATACCAATTATAATAAATATTATTAATAGATGTTGATAAATATTGTGAATGATGTTATATTTCATAATAATCATACTTTGGGAATAAATCAATCGTATATTTTAAAAAATGAACAAAGTTATTGGAGTATCCGATGAGTATCGAGAAACTACTGGAAAAAACTACGACACACAGTGATTCCCTGACCGGGGAGGATATACTGGCCCTTCTCCGGGCCAGCCCCGGGGAAAAGGAACATATCTATAAGCGGGCGGATGCCGTCAGGTCCGGTTGGGTGGGGGACGAGGTTCATTTAAGGGGTATTATAGAGTTCTCCAACCACTGTGTCCAAAACTGCATGTATTGCGGCCTCCGCGCCGGGAACAGGGCAGTTGGCCGCTACCGGATGGATCCCGGGGAAATAATTTCCGCTGCCCGTAATGCCGCCGCCATGGGGCTGAAAACCTTGGTTTTACAGAGCGGCCAGGATCCGTATTATACTAAGGAGGCTCTGGTTGCCATCATATCAGCCATAAAGGGGGAGCTGGATGTTGCCGTCACACTTTCCATCGGCATGCGGCCCGGAAGCGAACTGGCGGCCTTTAAGGAAGCCGGCGCCGACAGGTACCTTTTAAAGCATGAAACAGCCGACCCGGATTTGTTTGCCGCGCTGCGGCCGGGGACCGTCCTGGGGGATCGCATAGGGTGCCTGCGGACTCTCAAGCAATTGGGCTACCAGGTGGGATCCGGGAATATAATAGGGCTGCCCGGTCAGACAGCAGAAGCGCTGGCCGGAGATTTGCTGCTGCTCAGGGAGCTGGATGTGGAAATGGCCGGTATCGGCCCCTTCGTTCCAAGCCCCGATACACCGCTGGGATCATGCCCCGGGGGGGGGCTGGAGGCCACCCTGACCGCCATCGCCATAACACGCCTTTTGCTGCCCCATGCTCATATACCGGCCACCACCGCCCTGGGGACAATGCACCCCCATGGGCGCAGGCTGGCGCTTCAGTGTGGCGCCAATGTGGTAATGCCAAATGTAACACCGCGAAAATACCGGCCCCACTACAGCATTTATCCAAATAAGCTGGGTTACGATAAAGATCCGGAAAGATCGGTGAAAGAAATCCGTTCCTTTGTCACCGGTATGGGCCGTATCCCCGGTAGCGGCTACGGGCACAGCCCAAGGTGGTGTGGACCGCCGGACGGCCGGGGGGAGGGAAACGGTTTTGAGCTTCAGGGTTGAGACTGACTTTCTGGGACCGGTGGAGGTTCCCCGGGATGCCTATTACGGAATACATACAGCAAGGGCGGCCGCTAATTTTCCCGTGTCCGGGATAAAAACACATACCGCCCTTATACGGGCGCTGGCCATGGTAAAGCAGGCGGCAGCCACGGCCAATGTAAGGGCCGGTATTTTGGACCCCAAAAAAGGGCAGGCCATCGCCCGGGCGGCGGAGGAGGTGTCGGGGGGCCTTCTGGCTGACCAGTTTATAGTGGACGCCCTCCAGGGAGGGGCGGGAACCTCCACCAATATGAATATGAACGAGGTGCTGGCCAACCGGGCCATAGAGATACTGGGGGGAGAAAAGGGCGAGTACAGCGTGGTGGACCCTCTGATGCACGTAAATCTTTCCCAGTCCACCAACGATGTTTATCCCACCGCCCTAAGGATTGCGGCCACCGGCATGGTTTTACGGCTGAGCGATTCCATGGCCGGCCTTCAGGCCGCGCTGCAGGAAAAGGAAAGTGAATTCGCCGGAGTCCTCAAGCTTGGCCGCACCGAAATGCAGGATGCGGTGCCCATAACACTGGGCCAGGAATTCGGCGCCTACGCCGAGGCGGTGGCCAGGGACCGCTGGCGGCTGTACAAGGCGGAGGAGAGGCTGCGGCAGGTCAATCTGGGGGGCACCGCCGTCGGAACAGGACTGAACGCCGACCGAAAGTATATTTTCACAGTGATTGAAGTGCTGCGGGACATTACCGGCCATGGCCTTTCCAGGGCGGAAAACACGGTGGACCTTACCCAGAACGCCGATGTTTTTGTCGAGGTATCGGGTCTTCTCAAGGCTGCGGCGGTAAATCTGGCCAAGATTGCAGGGGACTTGAGGCTTTTATCCTCGGGCCCTCTGGGGGGGCTGGCTGAAATCAGACTTCCCCAGTGCCAGCCGGGGTCTTCCATTATGCCGGGAAAAGTTAACCCGGTGATACCCGAGATGGTTGCCCAGGCAGCCTTCCAGGTGATGGGAAACGATCAGGTAGCCGCTATGGCTGCATCAGGCGGGCAGCTGGAGCTGAACGCCTTCATGCCCCTTATCGCCCATAACCTGCTGCAGTCTCTTGATATACTTGCAAATGCAGCTGACATATTTGCAGAAAAATGTATCAGGGGGATAACGGCCGACATTGGCCGGTGCAGGGGCTGGCTGGAAAAGAGCCACGGCTTTATAACCGCGCTGGTGCCTTATCTGGGATACCAGACGGCGACGGGGCTGGTGGAAAAGTCTCTGGCTGAAGGTAAAAAACTGAGGGAACTGGTGGTGGATACGGGACTTCTGAGCGGTGAAGATCTTGAGAGAATATTATCCCCCGGCCAGTTGACCCGGCCCGGGGTGGCCGGGGCCGGGAATTTTAAAAAAGCGGGTGATTTTAATGGGTGTTGGGGGGCTGAGTGAAACTCCCAGGGGCAGCAGGCTTCATATAGCTATTCTTGGGCGGAGGAACGCGGGCAAGTCCAGCCTTATAAACGCTTTGACCAGGCAGGAGGTGGCCATTGTTTCCGAAGTTCCCGGCACCACCACCGACCCTGTATACAAATCCATGGAGATTCTCCCCATAGGGCCGGTTGTGATTATTGACACAGCCGGAATAGATGACGTGGGGGAACTGGGTGAGCTGAGGGTCAAAAAGACCACCGGTGTTCTCAATAAAGCGGACCTGATGGTACTGGTGGTTGACCCCGGGCAGGAGGCGGGGCGGTATGAGATGGAACTCATTAAAAGAGCGGGCGATATTAACCTTCCGGTGGTGGGGGTTATTAACAAAACCGACCTTTATCCCGAACACGGACACGCAGGGCTTGAGCAAAGGCTGGGAATCCGGCTGGTCCCGGTCAGCGCGGCTACCGGCCGGGGAATGGAGGACTTAAAGAAAGAAATCATCCGTTCAGCTCCCCGGGAATGGGCTGCCCCGTCTATAATCGGGGACCTGATCAGCCCCGGTGATATTGTGGCGCTGGTGGTCCCCATAGACCTGGCCGCGCCCAAAGGGAGACTGATTTTGCCCCAGGTGCAGACCATAAGGGACATACTGGACAACGATGCCATGGCGCTGGTGGTAAAGGAGAGGGAGCTGAAAAAGGCACTGTCCGATCTGGCCCGAAGGCCAAGGATGGTTGTTACCGACTCGCAGGTGTTCTTAAAGGTGGATGCCGATACTCCCCGGGATATAATGCTGACTTCCTTTTCCATCCTTTTTGCCCGGTACAAGGGAAACCTCGAGGCGCTGGTGTCGGGGGCCCGGGGGGTTGACCATTTGAAGCCCGGGGACAGGGTGCTGATGGCTGAGGCCTGCACCCACCACCGGGTGGCGGACGATATCGGCACCGTGAAGATTCCCCGCTGGCTGCGGCAGAGGGTGGGCGGCGACCTTCAGTTTGAGTGGTCCAGCGGCGCCGGGCTGCCGGAAAACCTAAGGCAATACAATCTCATTGTCCACTGCGGCGCCTGTATGATCAACCGTAAGGAGATGCTGCACAGAATTGTGCAGGCAGCCGAGGCCGGGGTGCCCGTGGTCAATTACGGTGTATTGATAGCTTACCTGCACGGGATGCTGAAAAGGGCGCTGTCGCCCTTTCCTTCGGCGCTCCGGCTGCTGGAGGACTTATAGTAATTCAAAAGGAGGGGAAAGGGCATTCCTCAGGCGGGAAGCCCGGCGAGCCATGGTTCAGAATTATACCTCGGATTTTATCAGCGAGAATGAAATTTACAGCCTGCTGGAAGAGGGAAGCAAAACTTCCAACCGGGAGGCGCTGGAGATAATTGAAAAAGCGGGCCGGGCCGAGGGGCTCACCCCGGCCGAGGCCGGGGTTTTGCTGAATGTGGAGGACGAAGAACTTTTGGAGATGATGTATTCCACCGCCCGGGCCATTAAGGACAGTATATACGGCCGGCGGCTGGTATTTTTCGCCCCCCTCTACATCAGCAACCATTGCGTCAACAACTGTCACTACTGCGGGTACCGCCGCAGCAACAGTGATATGGTCCGAAGGCGGCTGACCATGCCGGAAATAGAGGAGGAGGTGCGAATACTCCAGTCTCTGGGCCATAAACGGCTGGCCGTTGAGTGCGGAGAGCACCCGGAGGAGTGCACTTTGGACTATGTACTGGAAGCTGTTAAAACCATTTATTCAGTTAAAGAAAACAATGGCAGCATCCGGCGGGTAAATATAAACATTGCCGCCACCGGGGCCGAGGAATACCGCCGGTTAAAGGAGGCGGGAATCGGCACGTACATACTCTTTCAGGAGACTTACCACCGGGATGCTTACCGAAAAATGCACCCCAGTGGCCCCAAATCGGATTACGGCTACCACCTTACCGCCATGCACAGGGCCATGGAGGGGGGTATTGACGATGTGGGCTTTGGGGTGCTTTACGGGCTTTATGACTATAAATTCGAGGTTTTGGCCACTTTGATACACGCCCGGCATCTGGAGGATGTTTTCGGGGTGGGGCCCCACACCATTTCTGTGCCGCGCCTGCGGCCGGCCTCCGGGGTGCCGGTGGACAACTTTCCATACCTGGTGCCGGACAGGGATTTTAAAAAACTGGTGGCGGTTTTGAGGCTTGCGGTGCCCTATACCGGTATCATACTGTCTACAAGGGAAAGGCCCTCTTTCAGAGACCAGCTTCTGTCGGTGGGGGTGTCCCAGATAAGCGCCGGGTCCTGCACCGGTGTGGGGGGATACAAGGAAGAGTACGGCGGGGACATTTCCCGGGAGAGGGTGAACACAGCCCAGTTCAATGTGGAGGATCACCGGAGCCCGGACGAGGTGGTGCAGAGCATCTGCTCTTCCGGGTACATTCCCAGCTTCTGCACCGCCTGCTACCGCAGGGGCCGGACCGGGGACCGGTTTATGGCCCTGGCCAAATCCGGGGGGATTGGGGATATATGCCAGCCCAACGCCATACTTACATTCAAGGAGTATTTAATTGATTACGCCTCTCCGCAAACCCTGGAGATTGCCGAAAGCATAATAAGGGATCACCTCCTGCTGATACCCAACAGCTCGGTCCGCAGTGAAACCGAGGCCAGGCTGGAGAGGATCAGGGCTGGGGAAAGAGACCTGTATTTTTAACCCGGGGCGGCAGCCCCTTTTTTTTGTATAGGAAATTATGTTTTGTGGATAACTTTTGCAATACTCGAAGAAATTTCTGACTTTCGGGGTCGCTCCGGGGTCGTTAACCCCGCTGTCATTCCTGTCAGAATTTAATATGTTATATATTTCACAAGTAAAAATTTTTTGATATAATCAAAAGGGGGAGGGATTGTATTGGGGCTTTTGAGCGATTGGGAAGCGTTTTTAATAAGTGGCTCCTCCAGCGTCAAGACCAGGGAAGACATTGTTCCGTCAGCGCTTGTGCCGATGGGAACAGACAGGAGATACTGCTTAAGTTAAAGGATGCCTTTGGCACGATGGATATTTCCGACCCGGGAAGGCTGGTGCTGCACGGGGGGGGGATTTAACGCATATCCATAACCGAAATTGCGGTATCCAGGTTATAGCCCCTGCCTCTGGCGCCGTCCACTATAATGAGGTCTGACTTCCTGTCTCCGTTAAGGTCGGCAGCCAGGGTCAATGCCTTGGGGCCTGCCCCCCACGGCCCGAAATCACCCCTGAACACAAAGCTCCTGCCGTCGGAGGTGGCTGTTTGCCAGTGTCCTGTCCTGTTATAAAGCGCCAGGTCACTTTTTCCGTCGCCGTTTATGTCAGTGATTATCGGATGCCATGAGTCCCCGCTTCCCCAGTTTTTTATCCAGGGCTGTCCGCCGTGATGCAGAGTGCCCCTTGGGCCGGTAAGATAGACGTTCCACTGGCCCTTAAGCGAATCATACAAAACTATATCGGTCCTGCGGTCACCGTTGAAATCACCTGTGAATGGCCGGTGTATTTTTTCTTTCAGCAGGTCGGAATACTGCCATAATATGGGCCTGAAACCGTTGCCCGTGTTGAATGACAGTCCAATCCTGGCGCCTTCCCGGTCGAAAACGGCCAGATCGGCCAGCCCGTCTCCGTTAAAATCCCCCGACATTACATCTGCCGGCTTCAGATTTCCCGTGGAAAGGAAGATCCTTTCCACGGGCGACAGTCTGCCGCCCTGATTTTCCAAAAGCCTGAATGTTCCCTGGCCGGGGCTGAATACCATCAGGTCGTCCCTTTTGTTGCCGGTGAAGTCTCCGGCCAGCAATACCGAATCTTTTTCCGGCGCCCAGTCTTTAAGCCAGACCCCGAGGTCCGCGAATGCCTTCTCCCTTCTGGGGGAATACCACTGTGCCGTGTACTGGTGCATATGCCACTGTTTTGAAGTTTTGTTGCAGACCAGTATTTCGCTGCCGCCTCCTGGCACAAACTGTCCGGCCACTACCGCGTCGCCCTCGCTGAAGGGAATTGATTCCAGCCTCTGGGCGGGGACAAACCGGGCCAGTGAATAAACCGGCACGAATGTGTAGCCTTTCTCCCTGAATGACCTGATCAGGACGTGAAGCGGAGAGTTCTGGTCATACACGTAGTAAGGCTCTCCTTTAGAGTTGTACTCTTTGTACATGTATTTGAATTCCCTGAAGGGGTGATAGAAAAAAGAGGCCAGGTCATTGCCCATGTTGTCGAGCCTTTTTATCATCTTTTCCACGTCGGTGCTCTTGTCGATATTCCCCAGGGGCGCCGGGACGGTTATATACCCCCTGAAGCCGTTGCCGTGGTGGTCGATGACCTTATAATTACCGGCCGCCTCGCCCCGGTGATTGTTTTCGTATAACAGCCCTGTTTGCTCCTCAAAAGCAGGGTGTTGCTTTATGGATGCGGTGTAGTGGGGTGTTTCCCAGTATGCCGGCTTTATTCCGGTCTTTAAAAACAGTGCGAACGCCTTGTCGGCGCGCTCCCTGGCGAATTCATAAGCATCCGGCACCGAGGGGTTCTCCACCCGGTCGTAGAATTCAAAGCCTGCAGCGCTGTTATCTTTGCCGCTCTGGTGGGTATAGCCGTGGACTCCCACGATGCCGCCCAGTTTTTCCATATTCTTTATGGTATTGATGAATGTCCTGGTATAGGGTGTGTCGTCGCCGATACTTACGTCATAATTCTTTGAGGGAACCACAATCCTGGGAATAAGTGAAATGTGAAAAGGAACTCCCTCCTGATGGAGGTAAACTGCAATGGTATAAAGCTTATGGAGGTTTTCTTCACTCTGGTACGGACCCCCGGGACCTACGTCCTCCAGGCGGATCAGAGCAGGTTTCAATACCTTGCGGGAGCCGGGGTCCACCACGTCGGTCCCGGTGTTGTTTGCCTTCCCGGAGCATCCCGCCAGGCTGATGGCGGCAGATAATAAAAAAGCCAGTAATACTTTATTCAGGTTTACCACTCCCGTTGCTGTATGTTGCACGACCTAATAAATATTTGCTGGGACCGTTTAAATACCTTCCTGTGCATTGAAGTTTCTTTTAATCAATTTAGTCTTTTCTTCGGTGTCATAATGCTTTTGTCACCAAAAAACTCCCCCGGGATGTTGGTTTATCCGGAGGAGTTCTTAATATGATTATTGACAACAGGGTTTAAAGGTTCAAGCCGGTTGCCCGGGGGGCCGGATGTCCAGCGAGATGACGTCGTATATGAAAACCAGCAGCCCGATCAAGAGCCGGCCGGCATCCATGCGCGGGTCGTCTCCGTAGTTCCCCCTGTAGGTCTGGTCAAGTATAGTGAAGGACCTTGAGGTTATGTCCTGCAGCTGTGAGAGGAGTACATCGCTGCCTGGCCCGGAGCCGGCGATATACTGCCGGAGTCTTTCCGGATGGCTGGTTTTCATCATATCGCCCCCGGCCTCCTGGCCGCTTTCCGGAGGGGACAGCCGGTCGGCCAGGGCCTCAATCATTTTACGGCACGACATTGCCGCCCTGGACAGTTCCTCCGGGGTGTCTATGTCTTCAAATCCGGTAAGGGTTGTGTGCATGTCCTGGTACAGGTTGGGGGACAGGTCGGTTATTTTCAGCATCAGCTGATCGGCCACCAGGTTTAGGTGGTCGTAAAGTTTGCTGGACAGGTTGGCTACTCTGGATGCGTGTTCGTAGGAGCTGTAGCTGTCCAGTATTGTATGGGGGATTTCCATTTCCTCAAAGGTGACGCTCTTGAAGGGCAGGTCGGCCCTGAAGTCCTCGGCCAGCCCCTCGTCCTTTTCGTCCCCCTGCCCCAGGGAGTAAAACAGGCGAAGGTTCGGGCCTGCAACCCTGTACGAAGGCATCAGGGAAGCACCGTAAAGCACCCAGTGCACCGGGTTGGCCTCGTGTATCTGCTGCGCGCCCAGGTATGTCTCGTCGTTCAGCAGGGCGTCGTGCATGGTATCTCTGAGCCTTGCGCTCATTCCCTCAAAGGCGATTACAAATATCTTCCTGTTAAAAAGGTAATCTATAAAGTCCGGGCGCAGTGACTGCCAGACCGGTCGTGGGGGGGTGAAAAGCCCCTTTAAAAGTTCCTCGCGGTTTTTTTTGTCTCTGAGGTAATCAAGGACGCATATGCTGCCGGTAAATAACTTAAGGTGCAGGCTGGAAATGTCCCTTTGCAGCAGCAGGCAGAAAATCTCTTTTATCACCGGCAGCCCGTAATACCTGTCAAACCTTTCATGGTCGGCGTCAAAATGAAAAGCAATCTTCATTAATATCCCTCCTGAAAAAACCAATAACCTTTTCATTCTTTACTCAGCCATAAATCCCTGCAGCAGTGCCTGCCTTTATTAAAACAGTTATTAACAACAAATGTCAATCGTATTGCAGTGCGGGGTACGACTGTGTTTACTCCGGGGGTCTTACAGCTGATATGAAATTATTACAATTGTACAGAAATATGAACAACACAAAAACATCTTGTTTTATGGTGAAATTTGCGAAAGTCCTTCGCCCTTGCACGTTTTTAAGGTTTTGCCCCATTGGCATGTTTATTGTATTTGATAAAAGTGAGTGAAATATTAAAAATTTCTGATACAGCACCTAATTAGACAAGGAGGGATAATTTTAATGGGAGACAATGTCAAAGACCTTAATGCCATTTTAAAGGAAAAGGAAGCCGAGGCCAAAGCCGGAGGCCATCCCAAGTATCACCAAAGCAACGCCAAAAAGGGAAAGCTTTTCGCCCGGGAGAGGATCAGGCTTCTGCTTGACCCCGACACCTTTGTGGAGGACGCCCTTTATGCCAACAACCTGGCCGGGGACCTTCCGGCGGACGGAGTTGTCACCGGCCTGGGCAAAATACACGGACGCACAGTATGCATTATGGCCAATGACTCAACCATAAAGGCCGGTTCCTGGGGATGGCGCACCGTGGAGAAGATAGTCAGGATACAGGAAACCGCCATAGACATGATGGTGCCGATGATTTACCTGGTTGACTCCGCCGGGGCCCGCATCACCGATCAGATAGAGATGTTTCCCGGCCGGCGGGGGGCTGGACGGATTTTTATCAATGAAGTGAAGATGTCCGGCATGATACCGCAGATATGCCTTTTGTTCGGACCATCGGCTGCCGGAGGCGCCTACATACCGGCGTTCTGCGACGTGGTTTTCATGATTGACGGCAACGCCAGCATGTACCTCGGGTCGCCGCGCATGGCAGAAATGGTTATATTTGAAAAGGTCACCCTGGAGGAGATGGGCGGGGCCCGGATGCACTGCACCGTCAGCGGCTGCGGGGACCTGCTGGCCGCCACCGAGGAAGACGCCATAACCGCCTGCCGCAAGTATTTTGCCTACTTCCCCCAGAATTACCGTGAAAAGCCCGCCGTTGTGGAGGCCGTTCCCCCCGCTGCGGGCAGGGACATCGATGAGATTGTGCCTCTCAATGAAAACCAGCCCTTTGACATGTATGAAGTGATCTTCAGGCTGATAGACGAGGGCAGCTGGTTTGAAATCAAGAAGCTGTTCGCCACCGAGCTGATAACGGGCCTTGCCCGTATAGGAGGCAGGGCCGTGGGAATACTGGCCAACCAGTCAATGGAAAAGGGCGGGGTTTTGTTTGTCAATTCCGCCGACAAGGCAGCCCGCTTTATGAATCTGTGCGATGCCTTCAACATACCCCTCCTTTTCCTCATGGACGTCCCCGGATTCATGATCGGCAAGGATGTGGAGCGGCAGGGGATTATCCGCCACGGGGCCAAGATGATTTCGGCAATGTCCGAGGCCACTGTGCCCAAAATTTCCGTGGTGGTGAGAAAGGCCTACGGCGCCGGGCTGTACGCCATGTGCGGCCCCGCCTTCGAGCCCGATGTCTGCATGGCCCTGCCCACCGCCATGATCGCGGTTATGGGCCCCGAGGCAGCTGTCAACGCGGTTTACGAAAACAAGATAATGGCTCTGCCCCCGGAAGAAAGGCCGGCCTACGTGGAGCAGCTGAGGCAGGAGTACAAGAAGGACATCGACATATACCGGCTGGCCTCCGAACTGGTGGTGGATCACATCATCAGCGGAAAGGAGCTGCGGGAGGAACTGATCAAGCGCTTTGAAATGTACTCCTCCAAGGACCAGCCCTTTACCCGCCGCAAACACCCGGTTTATCCAGTCTGATCGGAATCCGGAATCCAGGAGCTGACCTATATAAGGAGGCAACGAACATGGGTTATGAAACCTTAAAGCTGACCAGGGAGGGTCATATAGCCGTGGTGGCCTTCAACCGCCCCGACGCCATGAACGCCCTCTCCACCCAGACCGCCAAAGACCTTCTGGCGGCGCTGGAGGAGCTGGAGCTGGACCGGGATGTGTTCGCCGCAGTGCTGACCGCCGAGGGTGACAGGGCTTTCTGCGTGGGGGCCGACCTGAAGGAAAGAAAGACCATGAGCAGGGATGAAATGAAAAGGCAGCGATCACTCTTTGTCAAGACCTTCACGGCGGTGGCCGAATTTCCCAAGCCGCTGGTGGCGGCGGTCAACGGCTTCGCCCTGGGCGGAGGCTGCGAGTTTGCACTGTGCTGCGATTTCATAATCGCCTCGGAGAAAGCCGCTTTCGGGCTGCCCGAGGTGGGGCTGGCCATTATACCGGGAGGCGGAGGCACACAGCTCATGCCCCGGGTGATCGGCAGGAACAAGGCCAAGGAGCTTATTTTCACCGGCAGGCGCATTTCGGCCCAGGATGCTTACAGCATCGGGCTGGCAAACCACGTGGCGCCCCATGAAAAGCTCATGGAGAAAACCATGGAGATAATGCGGGAAATAACCAGGAACGGCCCCATCGCCCTCCAGCAGGCAAAGAGGTCGATAAACCTGGGGGTGGAGCTTGACCTGAACACCGCCCTGGCACTGGAGGCCGAATGCTACAACGTGTGCCTGGCCACCGAGGACAGGGACGAGGGGCTGAAAGCATTCAACGAAAAGCGGAAGCCGGTTTACAAAGGGCTTTAAAGGTTATTGGTTATAGGTTATAGGTTATTGGCTATTGGCTGTTAGCTATAGGCTATACGCTATATGTTATAAGCCAACACCTCACATCTGGCGCTTAATTCTTATTGCCAATTACCTATTACCTGTTACTTACTACCTTCCATCAAAAAATTTACGAAAGGAGAAATGTCTATGTTCACAATGAAGTATCCGAAAAAGGTGGTTCTGGGAGAAATAACGGTTCGCGACGGTTTCCAGCATGAAGAAAAGACCATCCCCACCGAGGCCAAGCTGTGGCTGCTGGAAGAGATGATACTGGCCGGGTTCAGGCGTCTGGAGGTCACAAACCTGGGCAATCCCAAGGGGATGCCCCAGTTTGCCGACGGAGACAAACTTCTAAAGCTGATCAGGAACAGCAAGAGGGTCAGGGAAAAGCTTCACGAGGTGGAGCTGACCGCCATCACCATCAGGGAAAAAGCGGTGGAAAGGGCCATTGAGCTTAAAAAGGAGGGCTGCGGCCCCGACAGGATACTGCAGATGGTTTCCACCTCGCCGTCCCATATGTATAAAAACTCCGGGCTGGACCACAAGGGCTACTGGAAGATGACCGAGGAGTGCATCAGGAAGGCCCACGACGCCGGGTTAAAGGTAAACGGCACCGTGAGCACCATCTGGGGCTGCCCCATCGAGGGCCCCACCGAGCTGAAAAAGGCGGTGGAATTCACCAAGCGCTACCTGGAACTGGGGGCGGACGACATCGAGCACGCCGACCATGACGGATCGGCCCCTCCCAACAAGGTGTACGAGTATTTTTCCATGATACTGGACGCCATTCCCAACCCCGACCTTCATATAGCCCACTTCCACGTCACCAGGGGCTGGGGGCAGGCCAATGTGCTGGCGGCGCTCCAGGCCGGCATCACCCACTTCGAGAGCACCATGGGGGGTATCGGCGGGCAGCCTGCCAACTTTGTGGACGGGAGTCCGGTGTCCGGAACAGGGGCCTACTACTACCAGGACCCCAATATTGTGGGGCTGGTCTCCACCGAGGACATGGTGGTAATGATGGACGAAATGGGAATAGACACCGGAGTGGACGTGGACAGGGTTCTTGAAATAGGCAGAATGGTGGAAAAAATAGTGGGCCGCCGGCTGAGAAGCGAGAGCATCAGGACCGGCCGCATTCCCAAAGAGGCCACTGGATTTTAGACATGACTTATGCCTTGCGGGGGTCAGCCTTGTAATGAATAGTCTTAATTAGGGGGGTGGCGGGTTACTCACTGCGGAGAAGGGGAAACGGCACTATAGAGAAAAAGGCGGCGGGGCGGGTGGCAAAAGCCTCCCCGCCGCCTGAAAAATGAGAGGGGGCTTAATTAAATGAACTTCGACCTTACTGAAGAACAAAAGCTAATCAGGGATAATGTGTATGATTTTGCTCAGAATGAAATCGTCCCAGGGGCGGCGGAAAGGGATAGGACCGGACAGTTTCCCCTGGATCTCATAAAGAAAATGGCCGACCTTGGGCTTATGGGCCTGCCGGTGGCTGAGCAGTACGGCGGCGCGGGGGCCGACTATATAAGCTACCTCTTGGCAACCGAAGAAATATCCAGGGCCGATGGATCGCTGGGGCTCACTTACGACGCCCATATAGCTCTGGGAATTGCCCCCATTTACTATTCCGGAAGCGAAGATCAGAAGATGAAGTACCTGCCCGTACTGTGCAGCGCTGAAGCAATGGGCGCCCTGGGACTGACAGAGCCCGAGGCCGGATCCGATTCCGGGGCCACCAAGACCACCGCCGTCCTTGACGGGGACAGCTGGGTCATAAACGGGTCCAAGTGCTTCATCACCAATGCCAGCTACGCCAAGTTTGTCACCATCACTGCTGTGACCGAAAAAGGGATTGGGACCAGGGGGATAAGCACATTCATAGTGCCCACCGACGCTCCCGGGTTTGAAATAAGGAGCGGCTATGAAAAAATGGGGCTGCACTCCTCCAACACCACCGAGCTCTTCTTTGAAAATGTAAGGATACCCAAAGAGAATTTGCTTGGGCCCCTCAACAACGGCTTCAGGCAAATAATGCAGGTGCTGGACGGCGGGCGCCTGGCAGTGGCGGCAATATCTGTGGGCATCGCCCAGGCCTGCCTGGACGCCTCTATCAAGTACGCCCAGGAGAGGGTGCAGTTCGGGCAGAGCATTTCCAAGTTCCAGGCCATACAGTTCAAGATAGCGGAAATGAAAATGAACATAGAGCTTGCCCGGCTCATGTACTTAAAGGGCGGCTGGCTTAAAGACAACGGCAGGCCCTACACCATGGAAGCATCCATAGCCAAGGCCTTCGCCTCGGAAATGGCCACCAAGGCGGCGCTGGACGCCATACAGATCCACGGCGGCTATGGCTATATCAAGGAATTTCCTGTGGAGCGGTATCTCAGAGACAATAAGCTCCTTGAAATAGGCGAGGGCACTTCCGAGGTGCAGCGCATCATCATTGCCCGCAGGCTTGGCTTATAGAGATAAAGCTTCTTTGATCCGTGATCATGTTTTGTTAGGCGTTGTTTGCAGGGGGCAGTAAGTTTGTATTCGGAAAGTTCTCAATAAACTGATAACTGGTTGACTGAAGTAGCCCTGAAGAGATTCGGGGCTACTCTGTATTCTGACGGGAGGGTGGAGTTGGGATTCTTTTTAGGTGTAAAAATTTTAATGGTTGTAATTGGCATGGAACTATAATATTCTAAATTTATACACTGGTTCAACCGCTGAGCCAATCTTAAGGTGGGGAGGGTCAGGAGGTTAACAGTTACATAAAACACCTGAGGAAGAGGTCACTGTACGAGGATGTGGCCAAGCAGATACTCAGCCTCATAATTGAAGGCAGGTTCAGGATGGGAGACAGGCTTCCTCCCGAGCGTGAGCTGGCCGATTTGCTGGGGGTGAACCGGGGCACTCTGCGGGAGGCGCTGAGGGTGCTGGAGTTCATGCGCGTTATAGAAAAGAGGGTGGGTGAGGGTATATTCGTTGTGGCCGACAACAATGATTTCGGGCTGGAGACAGTGATATTCCGGTTTATGTCCGAGGATGGACTGGACCCCGGCTCCCTGGCCGGCGCCCATGAGGCCGTTACAAGCATTGAGGGCGTCATGGCCGGGCTGGCGGCACAGCGAATACTGCCGGAAGAGGTTAGGCAGATAAAGGAAATCCATCGCAATATGGAAAAAGCGGCAATGTCAGGGGAACACTTTACGGCTATGGACAAGGAGTTTCACCTGTCGCTGGGAAGGGCCGGCAAGAGCCCTGTTCTGCAGAGCGTATCAAGCACAATGTGGGTGATTGTGGAGAGGTATGCCATAATTCTGTTCGGTGTCCGTGAAAACAGGGAGAAGTGTATTGAAGACCACCTTAAAATAATACAGGCCCTTGAATCCGGACAGGAAAGGCAGTCCGCCCGCCTGACAAGGGATCACTTTCAGTGGGCGCTTAAGGCCCTGTTTGAATACGAAGGTATACAGGGTAAGGGGGGTTTTGATTGAAAACCGACTTTTTTGAGTTCTTTTGCCCTGCCAGGATTATCGCCGGGGCAGGAGTTGTAGACAGCCTGGGCCAGACAGTGGAAAACATGAGGTGGTCAAGGTGCTTTATAGTCACCGACCAGGTGCTGAGGAAGGCGGGGCTGGTGGACAGGGTGATTAAGGCTCTCACTGAGGGCAATGTCCAGGTGGTGGGGATTTTTGACGAGGTGGTGCCAAACTCCGAGGTTTCCCTGGTGGAAAAAGGAGCGGCCCTGGCCGGTGAAGCCGAACCGGATTTCCTCCTGGCACTGGGCGGGGGAAGCAACATTGACACCGCCAAGGCTATAAATATCATACTGAGCAATGGCGGCAGACTGCTGGATTACGAGGGATTCGGGCTTCTTTCCTCTCCCCTGGCCCCCCTGGTAGCCGTGCCCACCACTGCCGGCACCGGCAGCGAAGTCACCCAGTTTGCGGTAATAAAAGACGATTCCAGGAATGCCAAGCTGAGTTTCTTAAGCCCCTATCTGGTGCCCAGCGTTGCCGTGCTGGACCCCGAAATGACAGCGGGGATGCCTCCTCTGCTTACCGCCACCACCGGGCTGGACGCCCTGACCCACGCGGTGGAGGCGCACGTGTCCAACGCTTCCAACCCTGTGGCTTCCGGCCTTGCGCTGGAGGCTGCGCGCATAATTTTTCAGAACCTGCCGGCGGCCACCGCCCGGGGGGACGACCTGGAGGCGAGGCATGCCATGCTGGTGGCCAGCACCATGGCGGGGATGGCCTTCAGCAGCGCCATGGTGGGCATAGTCCATGCCATGAGCCACGCCTGCGGCGGGCTGTACAGCGTTCCCCACGGACTGGCCAACGCCATACTGCTTCCCTATGGAATGGAGTATAACATCCCCACTTCGGCAGCCCGGCTGGCCGACATCGCCGGGGCGGCGGGAGTGGCGCTGTCCGGCCTGACGGCGGAGGAAGGCGCGGCCAGGGCGGTGGAGGCGGTAAGGGACCTGTGCGCCAGCTGTGGCATTTCCCAAAGACTGAAAGACACCGGGGTGCCCGCCGAAGGGCTGGCCGGGGTGGCCGAGCTGGCCGCGGTGGACGGGGCGATTTTCAACAATCCGCGCCCGGCTGAGCCGGATGAAATACTGGAACTGCTTGAAAAAGCATACGTTAAATAAATAATAGGAGGTAATGTGGCATGGGCTTGTTTAAAAATGCGGAGGAGCTTTATAAATGCATCGGGGGCATGATGACGGAGGCCCGCACTCACAGCCAGATGGGCCCCAGGATCAAGTCTTCCGGGCTGATAATCAAGTTCAGGTACTCGGACCCGGAGTCCGAAATCACCATAGACGCGTCAAACCCCGAGGAGGGCTGCTATTATAATGTGCTTTTCGGGCCCAACGACATGGAGCCTAAAGTTCTTATGACAATGTCTGCGGATATTGCGCATAAATTCTGGCTGGGCAAGGTAAACCTCACCGCCGCCCTCACCAGGGGGCAGATGAAGGCCAAGGGGCCCATACAGGAAATATTGAAGCTTTTGCCGGCCATTAAGCCTGCCTATACGCTGTATCCCGATTATCTGCGGAAAATCGGGTACGGCCACCTGGTTGAGTAAAGGGGGTGGAGGTTTGTACGGATATTGCGGTCAAATACTGGAGGTTGACCTTTCAGCCGGAAAAACAGGCATACTGCCGCTGAAGGAGGAACTGGCGGAAAAATACATTGGGGGCAGCGGTCTGGCGGCGGCTTTTTTTATCAGCCGGCTGGGCAGGGAGTGCGGTTCCGTGGACCCCCTCGGCCCGGAAAACCCTCTTATTTTCATGACCGGCCCTTTGGCCGGCAGCTCGCTGCCGTGCAGCGGGAGGATGGTGGCCTGCGCCAGGTCGCCCCTTACCGGGATCTGGGGAGAGTCCAACGCCGGCGGCTTTTTCGGTGCGGAGCTGAAGAAGGCAGGCTTCGACGGCATAATTATAACCGGCAGGTCTCCGGAGCCCGTGGTGCTTCATATTGAGGACGGGGAGGCAGTTATTGCCGGCGCCGGGGATTTATGGGGCAAGGATTCCTATGAGGCCTGCCAGGCGCTCAAGCACCGGGGAAGGGTTCTTGCCATCGGCCAGGCCGGTGAGAACGGGGTTGCCTATTCCGGCATAGTGCACGACAAGAGGCATATATTCGGCCGCACCGGCATGGGGGCGGTGATGGGGAGCAAGCTGTTAAAGGCCGTTACGGCAAGGGGCGGGGGCAGGGTCTCCTGCGGCCGCCCGGAGGAAGTGGCGGCCCTGCGCCGCCGCCTGAATGAAAAGCTTAAAGAGAGCTATATAATACAGGCACTGTCGGCCCAGGGGACCGCCTGCAATGTGGATGTGGGTATGATGCTGGGGGATGTCCCCATTAAAAACTGGCAGTGGGGACAGTGGGACGGTGTGGAAAAAATAAACGGCACCGCTTTCGAGGAAGGGCTTCAGGTGGGGAGGGCCACCTGCTTTGCCTGCCCGGTGGGCTGCAAGAGGGAGTCCAGGGTGGATGAGGGCCCCTATTCCATGGAGGCCGGGCCGGGGCCCGAATACGAGACCGTAGCCTCCTTCGGCACAATGTGCCTTATTGACAGCCCCGGGGCCATAGCCAAGCTGAATGATCTTTGCAACAGGTACGGTATGGACACCATTACCTGCGGCGCCACACTGGCCTTTGCCTTACAGTGCTTTGAAGATGGATTGCTGACCTCCGCCGACACCGGCGGCATTGAGTTGAGATGGTCCGATCCTTCCACGCTGGTGGAACTGGTAAAACAGATAGGAAACGGCACCGGCCTGTTGAGTCTTTTGGGGCGGGGAAGCGCCGCGCTGGCTGAAAAACTGGGGCCGGAGTCGCAAAAATACCTGACCACCGTGAAAAAGCTCGAGTCTCCCATGCATGACCCCAGGGCTGGGCACGGGCTGGGGCTGGGCTACGCCACTTCTGTAAGGGGGGCCTGCCACGTGTCGTCCCTTACCATGCACGTTGAGCAGGGAGCATCCATCTACCCCCTGCTGGGCCTCGGGGAAGAGTCCTACAACGGGCAGACCAGTGAGGGCAAGGCCGAAATGGTGAAAAAGACCCAGGATTTGGGCATGGTATTCGGCGGGGCCGCAATTTTCTGCCTGCTGGGGGGCATGGTTTTTGACGATGCCGACCTGGTGGACGCCATGCAGTCGGTTACGGGCCGGGATTGGAGCATTGAACGGCTGATGGAGTGCGGAGAGCGTATCTGGTGCCTTAAAAGGGCCATCGGCAGTCTCTGCGGTGTAACCGCCTCTGATGACATGCTGCCGGAGCCCATAATGACCCCCCTGGGAGAGGGAAGCAGCGCCGGATCGGTGCCGGATATGGAAATGATGCTGAGGGAGTATTACCAGGTGAGGGGACTGGACCGCCAGGGCCGGGTACTGGCCGAAAAGCAGAGGCAGCTTGGTCTGGAGGAAGTGATTAACTGGGAATTTGGCGGTGCCGCTTGTTGAATTGTTGAAGTGGTGGCAAAAGTTAAAGGTCATCGGGCTGCCTTGACGCCTGCTTGAAATCACAGCATTATTATGCTATAATTATGTTGCAAATTATGGCAAAGGAGTTGGGCGTATGCCACAGATAAGGCCCATCGCTGAATTAAGGAATACAAGTAAAATTTCAGAACTCTGCCACAAACAGTCGGAGCCTGTATTCATCACTAAAAATGGATATGGCGATTTAGTGATTATGAGCATGGAAACCTATGAAAAGCATCTGGCACTTGTAGATGTATATAAAAAGCTGGGCGAAGCCGAAAAGCAGATTGCAGACGGAGTCCCCCCGTTGGAGGGAGAGCAGGTGTTCAAGCGTTTGAGGGAAAAGTATGCAAAACAGCTATAAGATTAAGTTTTCCCAAATCGCCAACGCTGATTTAGATGGGATATTCCGGTGCATTTCAGAACACCTGTCCACCCCAAAAGCCGCCAATGACCTGATGGATGATATTGAAACCTCTATCATGCGGCTCAGGGATTTTCCCTACTCTGGCAGCCCTGTTACGGATGATATTCTAAATAGCCGTGGCTACCGCAAACTGATTGTCAAAAGCTATATTGTCTTTCACCTGATTGACCAGGTAGAAAAGCAGGTTGTTATTATGCGTGTGCTCTATGGCGCGCAGAAGTATGAAAATATACTGTAACAAATTTCCGGTACCGGGTATCGGAATGTCCCCGAATAGAGGAATGTCCCCGATTGAAGGCGGCTCTAGTTGCGGGCTGTCACCATTCTGAGTCCTGAGTTCTGTATTCTGAGTTCCAGTCGCCCGACAGGGCGGCTATTTTATTTATTCGGCTGTGGCTGTTTCCTGCTTTCTTTTCCTTTTTTTCCTCTTTTGAGCCTTTTCCCAGTACTCCACGAATTCCACAAACTCCGTCAGTCTTTCCTTTCCCCCGGGGGACAGAGCGGCGACCCGCAGCAGCAGGTCCTCAGCCGGGCCTGCGGAATAGGTTGCTTCATTCTCATTCAGCAGATAGCCGGCCGCCCTCAAGAGATCCTGGTAGGGGATGCACAGAGGGGATGAGAGCCTTTTTAATATTTCGGGGGACGGGACCCCCGAGGTCCCGTTGCATATCTTTGAAATATATGTGTGGTTTACCCCGGACAGGCTGCCCAGCTTCCTATAGGAGTAGCCCCTTTTTTTTATAGCGCTGTTAAGGTAAGAAGAAAAATCCATGTCGAACCTCCTTGATGGAGATTATAACCCCGGTGGTGACAATTGGCAACATTAATAAAGTCATTGTGGAAAATTTTTCATTTCCCTGTAGACAAAAAGAAACGTCGGTGTTACTATATTGTATAATGGTTTACCCGAGGTGGTTGATATGTGTCGCGTGGCCGGTTTTACCAACCTTTCAGATGACAAGGGTACTGAAAGTGGATATTGAAAAGCTGTCGGCGCTTATAGCCGGAAAGTACTCCAGCCAGCGAACGGCGGCCAGGGCCATGGGCATCAGCCACTCTTACCTTTCCAAGGTGCTGAGCGGTAAGAGAAAGCCGGGTAGAAAATTTATCGACGGAATACTGGGGACCTTCAAAGATATCAAATATGAGGAAATATTTAAAAAAAAGTAGGAGGGTTCATTTTGGCGCTGCCCTGTTTTTGTTACAAGTGTGCAAAGTGCATAAGCCTCGACTCGCTGAAGGACACTTACTGTCTTTCGGTGGAGAAGAATAATTGCAGGGAAAGGTTCTGTTATGACTGTGACTTTACATGCGAGAAGTTTACCGACAAGACTGACGGTAAAAGATCCTTAAGGAATTTGCGTGTTATGGAGTTATAATGTTTCCCGCCTGTATATGAGCCCTGGCTGACAGGGTTTTTCTTTTTTTGACAGCGGATATTGCACAGGCAGGACAACCGCTTCACCGCCTGGAATATCTGCTTATCTAATTCTGATGATTTTTCCCGTCGGAATACAGGAGTCAGAAGTCAGAAGCACAGAAGATTTGAATTCTGGCTCCTGGATTCTGTATTCCGACCATAAAGCTCTTCAGTATAAGTACATTTATGCGGTGGTGTTTGTGTTGGGGGATTTTGGCCGTGAGATGGAGGAAATTCTGTTAACCATAGCCGACAACGAATACGAGGGAGTTATCTATGTGGACTCGGACGGTATCGTCCGCTTCATCAGCCGGGGCTATGCCGATTTCCTGAATATAGGCAGGGAGGCCATACTGGGGCGGTATATAAATGATATTATACCCCAGTCCAGGCTGGTTGACGTAATGAAAAGCGGCAGGCCGCAGTTTGGAGATGTATGGGAAATCAACGGCCAGAGGGTGCTGGTAAACCGCTGGCCCATATTCAGGGACGGCCGCGTGGTGGGCTGCCTCGGCAAGAGTTTGTTCAAGGACGAGCTTTCCCTGGCCAGGGATTTTATACGCAAGGTGAAGTGGCTGGAGGACGAGCTGGCCTTTTACCGGGACGAGCTGGAAAAGGAGCGCAGGGCCAGGTATGGCCTTGACGAGATAATCGGCAGGTCGGAATTGATAGTGAAGCTGAAAGAAAAGGTGGCCCGGGTGGCCAAGACAAACTCCACAGTGCTTATCACGGGCGAGAGCGGGACCGGCAAGGAACTGCTGGCCCACGCCATTCACAGCGTGTCCCCCAGGCGGAACCGGCCCTTTGTAAGGATAAACTGCACGTCGATACCGGAAGACCTGCTGGAATCAGAGCTGTTCGGATACGAGGAGGGTTCCTTCACCGGGGCCAAGAAAGGCGGAAAAACCGGAAAATTTGAGCTGGCCCAGGGAGGTACCATACTGCTGGACGAGATCGGGGATATGAACCAGTCGATGCAGGCCAAGCTTCTCCGGGTGCTGCAGGAAAGGGAGATAGAGCGCATCGGGGGCAGCAAGCCAATACAGATAGACGTCAGGGTCATCGCCTCCACCAACAGGAATCTGGAGGAGATGATTGGTGCGAATCTGTTCCGGGAGGACCTGTATTATCGTCTAAATGTGGTCTTGATGTGGACGCCCCCCCTGCGCAGCAGGAAAGAGGACATACCACTTCTTACCGATTACCTGATTGAAAAGCTAAACGGGGCTCTCGGCACCAGCACCAGGGGAGTCACGCCCGAGACCCTCCGGATGTTTGAGAAGTATGACTGGCCGGGCAATGTGAGGGAGCTTAAAAACCTTCTGGAGCAGGCCATAAACCTTAGTGATTCCCAGCACCTCACTCCCGATGACTTTCCGATACTGATCAAGAGGCTTTCCAGGCAAAAAGCAAGGTCCGGGGTTAAACACCTTTCGGTGGCCCTGGAGGAAGCCGAGAGGGAGATACTGGCCGCGGCGCTGAAAAAAGCAGGGAATAACAGGAGCGAGGCGGCCAGGCTTTTAAATATTCACAGGTCTGTACTGTACCGAAAGCTGGAAAAATATAAATTAAACTGATTTCATACCGGCATGGCCCCCGGGATGTAGCTTTGATGCGACATGTCCCGCCGGCGGGACATGGGCAGCCAGTGGCAATACCGCTGCTTATGATGCCTTTATGCGACAGCCATGCACGGTTAAGGGGGAAAATTGTTGAATAATTTTGTTAAAGGCCTCTATTTACAGGGCCTTTTCTTTATTTGCACAATCTTAACTTTTGGCACTGTTCTTGCGTTATTGTGTAAATATATATATTTCTGACTTGTATGTATATTTAACGGGGAGGGGTAGAAATGAGGTACGCTGAGGAGTACAGGAGCAAGCTGGTGAAAGCGGAGGATGCGGTAAAAATTATAAAATCCGGAGACTGGGTTGATTTCGGAACGTTCCAGGGCCAGGTGGTTGAGCTGGACAGGGCCCTGGCTGCCAGAAAAGATGAGCTGAAGGACGTGAAGATAAGGTCTGCATGCCGGGTGGCCGGCCCTCCGGCTGTGGCCATGGCAGACCCCACAAAAGAGACATTCGTTTTTAACAGCGGCCACTTCAGCATTCTGGACCGCAAGGTGGGGGACTTCGGACTGTGTTATTACGTCCCGCTCCTTTTCAGGGAGGTGCCCAATTACTACCAGTATGACAATACCGTGGACGTGGCCATGGTTGCGGTCACTCCCATGGACAGGCACGGGTACTTCAATTTCGGGCTTAACAATGTGTACACCAAAAAAACCTGTGACCTGGCAAGGCACGTGATAGTTGAGGTGAACCCCAACATTCCCTGGGTTCCGGGGGGAAACCAGGAGTGTATCCACATCTCAGAGGTTGATTATATCGTGGAGGCCGACTGGCCGCTTACTTCAATACCGGATATACCAGTCAGGTACGAGGACGAAAAAATTGCCAGCCTTATACTCAATGAAATTGAGGACGGGAGCTGTATACAGCTGGGGATCGGGTCCCTGCCCAACGCCCTGGGCAAGCTCATAGCAAAATCGGACCTGAAGGACCTCGGGGTGCACAGCGAGATGATGTGCGACGCCTTCGTGGACATGTGGGAGGCGGGAAGGATAACCGGCAACAGAAAAAATATTGACAGGGGCAAGATGACTTTTACCTTCGCCCTGGGCAGCAAAAAGCTCTACGATTTCCTTGACCATAACCCGGGAGTGGCCTCTTACCCGGTGGATTACACAAACTATCCGCACCGGATTGGCAAAAACGACAAGGTTGTGTCAATAAACAACGCCCTCCAGGTGGACCTGTTCGGACAGGTGGCGGCCGAGTCCTCGGGGGACAGGCATATAAGCGGCACCGGCGGTCAGGTGGACTTTGTGGAGGGGGCTTTCATGTCAAGGGGAGGCAAGTCATTTATCGCACTGAGCTCCACGTACACCGACAAAAACGGTGTGCTGCACAGCCGGATAACCCCCACCCTGAGCCCCGGGACCATAGTTACCACCACCCGGTCAACGGTGATGTACGTGGCGACAGAGTTCGGCATCTCCTGCTTAAAGGGCAAGAGCACATGGGAAAGGGCCGAGGCCCTTATAAACATCTCCCATCCCATGTTCAGGGAGGAACTGATTAAGGATGCCGAAAAAATGAGAATCTGGAGGTGCACCAATAAAATTCCCACCATGGTGCAGTGCGCGGGATAATTGGAGCTATCAGGAGTTAGCGTTAGGGGGAGCCGGCAGGCTTCCCTTTTTTTTATTATTAAAAGGAAATATGGCGTCCGGCGGCAAATAGTGGTTATATAAAGCAGGCGGGTGATGCAAGAAATATGGAGAAAAAATACAGGCTGTGGGACGCTCACGTTCACCTGTTTCCGGAAAGGCTTTTCCGCGCGATATGGGGATGGTTTGAGGAGAATGGCGTACCCATGCCATACAGGGGGCGGGACTGCGGGGAGTTGACCGGGCACCTGGCAAATATGGGAGTGGAAAGGGCTTTTCTCCTGGTCTATGCCCACAAGCCGGACGTCTCGGCGGAAATGAACAGCTGGGCGGCCCGGTTCTGCCAGAATAACCCCATTTACCTGCCCTTCGGCTGCGTGCACCCCGGAGACCGCAGCCTTGGCGGGGTTATGGAGGATGCCCTGGACAGACATGGTTTGCTTGGATTTAAAATACACTACATGGTCTGTGGAATGAGGGCGGACGATCCTGGTTTTGCACCCGTATACCGTGCGCTGGAAAGCCGGGGCAAAATACTGGTGGCCCACGCCGGCACGGCGCCGTTGCCAAAGCCTTGGCTGGGGCTGGAGATTTTTGAGAGAGTGCTGGACTCCCACCCGGGCATGTTGGTCCAGCTGGCCCACCTGGGTCATTTCGAGCTGGACAGGGTCGCAGGGCTGATGAGAAAATACCCCAACCTCTACCTGGATACAGCCTGGGCCATGGGCAACAGCGTATTCCAGGTGGACCTGGGGGCTGTCAGGGACTTGATAATGGAGTTTCCGGAAAGAATATTGTACGGGTCGGACTTCCCGATCATAATGGAGGACCCCCGCCTTACCGTGGAAAAGATAATAAACCTCTCCCTTCCCGGAAATGTTACAGAGGCGGTTTTTTGGGGCAACGCGGAGAGGATGGTTGCACACTTATTGAAAGGGGATATGTTTAAATGGAAGTAATGGAGGCAATCAGGGCCAGGTCCAGTTTCAGGCGCTACAAGGAGGATCCCGTTTCTTGGGATCTGGTGCTCCACGTGCTGGAGGCAGCCAGGCTGGCCCCTTCATGGCACAACAAGCAGGGGTTTTTCTTCCTGGTGCTTACCGACGAGAGAAGAAAACTGCTGGCTGACTGCCTGTATGAGGCAAATCCGGCCAGGAACGCCCTCTTGCAGGCCCCGGTGAGTATAGTGCTCTGCGCCGACCCGGCACAGTCGGGCAGCTACGACGGCAAGGAGTATTACATGGTGGACGCCGCCTGCGCCATGGAGAACCTTATGCTGGCGGCCATAGAAAAGGGTCTGGGGACCTGCTGGGTGGCCGGGGGCCTTAACGATGAGCTGATAAAAAAGAACTACGGCATTCCGGAGAATTTAAAGGTGGTGGCCATCACCCCACTGGGCTACCCCTCTTACCAGCCAAAGCCCCGCCCCAGGAAATCTCTGCAGGAGCTCACCTTTTTAAACAGCTGGGGGAATGGGATAAGCTGATTCTTCAATCCCGGCATATAATATTAACAGCTCCCGGCAGGCCGGGACCTGTTTATTCTTTCCTGGAGGCTGAAAAATGAAATCTGTTATTTTGGCCGGCGGCAGCGGGACCAGGCTGTGGCCACTGAGCAGAAACTATTATCCAAAACAGTTTTTAAAGCTTAAGAAAATGGAAAGATCCATTTTTCAACTGTGTTTCGAAAGGTGCGTCAAACTTTCCGGGCTCTCCGAAATATATATTGTAACCAACAGCAACTACAAATTCCTGGTTATGGGGCAGATCGAAGAACTTGACTATAAATTTGACGAGGGCCGTATTTTGGTGGAGCCTATGGGCAAAAACACGCTTCCTGCTATTTATTACGGGGTGAAGGAGATACAGAAAAAAGGCGGCGGGGTTGTGGCTGTGTTTCCGTCGGACCACTTAATAGAGGAAGAAGACAGGTTTATCGAAACAGTGAAAAAAAGTGAGCGTCTGGCCGGTGAGTATCTGGTGACTTACGGTATACGCCCGGAAAAGCCGCATACGGGATACGGCTACATCAAGCCTGCGGGGCCGCTGACAGTAGGATA
>JBMOPC010000092.1:0-5373 GCA_049323915.1 Bacillota bacterium | reverse complement strand
GGGAAATTCTTCCCTGCCGTCAAGCCCCATCACCACGTCTCTGGGACACTCATTTAAAACAAATTTCCGGATAATGAGCCAATTTCAAAATTCCAAACCCTTTAAACAGAAGGGATATGAGGTGGCTTAAAAGAGCCCTTACCCACCACATAAACCTGGAGAATATGTCCTTCTTCTATGGCTTTTATCTCATCTTTTAAAAAAGGCGCGTACAGCCCGGCGTCGCCGCTAAGCACCTTTCCAAGAAATGAATTGCGGCGGAAATAGTCCATAGCCATTTTGGTAAAGGTCTTCAGCTTCTCCAGGGGGTCGTCTATAGTCTTTAACTGGCTTAAAATGCTTTTCCTTACCAACAGCGCCTCGGTCATAACCAGATCGGACATTATCCTCTCCTTGCTTTCGAACATCTCATACAACGTCCTCTTGGAGACGCCGGCTCCCTGGGCTATCTCGTCCACAGTGGTTTTCTTGAACCCGAACTGCTCGAATTGCTCAGATTTTATTGTCAAGAGGCAATTTACCCGTCAACCTTTTTCAACCTCATGTTCCTGAGTATTAAAAGGCCCACAATGGCCGCGCATACTGCGGTGATTAAATTCAGCAGCCAGGGGTATTTTTCGGTCACCCCCCGCACCCCGGGGGAGTAGCCGCTGTTAGCCCTTTCCGGGCCCAAACCTATCACCGGCAGTCCGCCCCTGTCTATGAGGTGGGAAAACCGGGCCAGGTCATAGCCGGGCTGCTCCGCCCCGGGACTGCCGTACCACAGCGTGGAGTTTCCCTTTTTCAGTTCGGCAAGCAGCCTGGGAGGACCGCCGTATACCTTGACCCCCTCGACAGGCAAAGGCTGGCTGTCCTGGTTGTTTATTTCCAGCTTTATATACCTTCCCATATACCGGTTTACAGAAACGGTATTCTTGGAGGACTGGTAGTCCGGCCATTTATAATGATATATCCTGTCCTGGCCGGCCCCGCTCCATTTCTCCCCGTCGGGGCTGTCATAGTACTGCACCGGCCTGTCGAAATTCTGCCCGCTGTTTTCCAGCAGTATATTTCCCACAAAGTATCCTTTGGCGCCGAGGTCCACTATCACCCCGGTCTTTTTTGCTTCCCTGTCCGTTCTAACGGACAAGAGGGTTGATGAAAGCTGCCTTTCCCCATGTGTGTCCCGCCCCGGGACAAATCTCACCCTGGCCCCTGTAACCTCCAGAGGGATGTTATCCCTGTTTTCAATTTGCAGCCTTATATAACGGAAGCTGGCCGGGCTGTAGGGAATAACGTCCTGCCTGAAGCCGGAGGACACATGGGCGATTTTTCCCCGGGCCAGCAGCGCCCAGTTTTTATTGTCGCTGCTGCCCTCTATTTTCACATCCCGCAGGTAGTCCTCTTTATTGCTGACGGTCAGGGCTATTTCACTGTGAAGGCCGTTCTCTTTCCGCATATCCAGCGTTACGGTTGAGAAGTCCTTTCCGTAAGCCCTGTCAATCAACATGGCGCTAAGTGTTTCTTCCTTCACCGGCTCCTTTCCGGCCACCTGGAAAGGGATTTCCCGCCCGTCCCGGTCTAAAATCCTTATGTCCCGGAGGTCAGGCTGGCCGTGCTCCAGCACTTCCTTATCAAGCTCTATAAGGGCAAACCCGTCTTTTTCAGAATACAGTTCCTTGCTGTACTGCCACTGCTGCTGCTGAAAGCCGGCCAGGGCCGGGAGCGACGCCATAAGAAGCGCCGCCAAAGCAAGTAGAAGCCTTTTAGCCGTTCTCATTCCCATCCCCCTTGCCTTTGCCGTCCTTTCTTTGATAAACAAAAGACACCCCCACCAGAATAACTCCCACCACCAGCAGTATTATAACCCTCAGCACCATTGCCAGGTGTTGCAGGTCCAGCAGCAGCACCTTGCCGACGGTGAGCCCGAACAATGCCAGGGCGGCAAAGCGGAGCCCCTTTATATTTTTCAGCATGCCTATCAGCATTAACACCAGCGCCACCGCCACCCAAACCAGTGAAACGGCAAAATCGTACTGATAGCCCAATTTATAATACCGGTAAAAATTGGTCACCTCCCAGCTAAGCTGGTCCAGCGCCATAATAATTCCAAAGACCGCCAGGGGCCAGACCAGTTTGCGGTCTTTAAGCCCGGCGTCGCGGTACAGTACCGAAAAGGCGAAAAACAGCCCGGCTATGGCCAGATAGGAGCCAAGGGAGTGCAGGTTGACAACGGGCACAGCCCTATATACATGTTCGGACATCTGGATGACCGATGTTAATACCAGGAGTGACAGTCCGGCCCTCTGCACCCAAATATTCCGAGCCCTGACTCCCAGGTAAAATAGTATTATGGCCTCGGCCAGCCAGAACACCGCACACCATTCCCCGTCCATCTGCAGCGGTATGGCCACGGTGACAAGGGCCAGGCCGGTCCCCAGCATGGCGCCGGTCAATAGCGAATCCCCGGTTTTCCTTTTCTGAAGCCAAAGGCTTGTCAGGAGAAATACAGCCGCCAGAAAAACGGCAAACAGCCCGTGCCAGCCGTCGTATTGACGGAGGTTCTCCAGGCTGGCGGCCAGGAAAAAGGCGGTATTAAGCACAATCAGCAAAACATCCCATATTTCCGTCGGCCTGCTGTTCCGTACATTGTAAAGGAAAGCCAGGGAGCCGAAAATGACAAAAAAGACCAATAGGAATACGCCGTTCACAGCCGCTTCGGCGGGAGAGTTGTAAGACGACATGTAGATAATGTACACCAGGGCAGTTCCGATAAAGGAAATGATGTTCAGGCTGCGCCAGTTCTTGTAATAGGCAAGGAAAAGCACCGCCAGGTCCAAAAGTGCCACATAGCCCAAAAGAGGGACCGGGTGAGGGTCGCTGCTACCTATAAGGAAAGGGGACATTAAACCTCCCAGGGTTGACAGCAAGGCCACCCCGTAGGCGTTTTGCCGCACCGACAGTATTCCCCCGGACAGAGCCGTCAGCGCCAGCAGGGTAAAAGATATACCGGGGTTAAATATCTGGTAAAAGTTGGTTCCGGCATAAACGGTAAGGTAGATTACCGCAATACCCCCGCCGCTCAGCCCCTGCGAAAAATAATTGTACCCCCTCTTCATGGCCAAATCACCCGCAACCATAAGAGAGGTCCCGGCCAAAAGGCCTATTATTATTCTGCCGGTCTCGTTTATCCAGTTGTTGTCGAAGGAATACTTAAGGAAATAAGCTATGCCGGCCAGCAAAACAATAATGCCGACCCTGTTTAAAAGCTTTCCCCCTATTAAACTTTCAAGCCCCTCTCTGGTCAAAACATCCTTTATCCCCGCCCTGGAGGCCCCGCTCAACTTCTCCGCCGCCTGCCGGCGGGCCTTCATCGCGCCTTCATCCCCAGGCGTTTTGTAACCGGCCTCTTGCTCAAGCCTGGCCAGCCTCGTCTTCAGTAAACTTACTTCCCTTTCCAGTTCTTCAATCCTCTGCATCATCTCATTGTTTTCCACCTATGCACCGCCTCTTCCGGCTTTTTAAACTGATGTACGCACATCCATTATAAATCATTCCGGGCCTATATTTGCCCCCTTAATTTTCCATACGTCTAAAATTTTTGACAAAAACCGTTTTCGACATATTTCCCGAAGGGATTTTTTATAAAGCCATGGAAAAAACTCATATTTATTTCCCGTAGGAGCAGTGCATAACTATGGCAGACAAATACTGGAACAAAAAAACCCTCAACGATAGTATTGTCGAATATGAGGCCGCTGAGCTTGAAAAGCCGGATATAGACCCCAAAATGGCTGCGAAATTATTCAGGATACTGTTTAACAACTCGCCGTCCGGCATCTATACAATACAAAACGGCAGGTTTAAGCTGGCCAATCCTCAGTTTCAGAGAATGACCGGATATAACCTTGCTGAACTGCGGGGGTTAACCAGCCCCTTAAGGCTGGTGCACCCCAAAGACAGGGCCCATGTAAGGGAAAAAGCGCAAGAAATGCTGGAAGGCAGTGATCATGAACCCTATCAGTACAGGTATGTCAAAAAGGACGGCGGCGCCGGGTGGGTTATGGAGACCGTAATGTACGTGCAGGACTCGTCAAGACAATTAATACTGGGAAATGTCATTGACATAACCAATTTAAAAATGGTGGAAAAAGAGGCCACAGACAGCCAGGAATACTACCGTATATTGTTTGAGCATTCCCGCGACGCCGTTTTTGCTGTAACTCCTGAAGCACGCTACATCAAGGTTAATCCCGCGGCATGCCGTATGCTTGGCTACAAACAGGATGAGTTGATGAAAATGACTATCTTTGACCTGATGTCGTCAGACAGCGACAAAAATCCATTTTTTGACAGCTTGCTCAGACAGGGGCATGTATTTGGCGAGATCAGCTTGAAGAATAAAGATGGAAGCTCCATTTTGGCTGAAATCAATGCCACAGAACTTCCCGACGGAAATTTTATCGGCACCGTAAGAGATATTACCGAGCGCAAGGTAATGGAGCAGGAAATGGCGCGTTTGGAGCGCTTGAACCTGATTGGGGAAATGGCGGCGGGAATCGGCCATGAGGTCAGAAACCCGATGACGTCGGTACGGGGCTTCCTGCAGATGCTCAGCACCAAGGAAGACTGCAGTAAATACTCGGATTTCTTCAAGATTATGATTGAGGAGCTGGACAGGGCAAATTCGATAATTACAGAGTATCTTTCCCTTGCCAAAAACAATCCCCTGGACCTGAGGTCCCAAAATTTAAACGATATAATAAATGCAATGGGACCTCTTATCGCCGCCGACTCAATTAACTCTCAACTAAATTACATTATTGAGCTTGGAGATATTGGAGACCTGCCTCTGGATGAAAAACAAATCCGTCAGCTTATCCTCAACCTGGTGCGAAATGGCAAGGATGCTATGGACTCTGACGGGACCATTACAATAAAAACATTCAAAGACGGAAATGAAACAGTATTGATGGTGCAGGATCAAGGAAAGGGAATAAGCCCGGACATAATTGACAAGATAGGAAATCCTTTTTTTACCACAAAGGAAAACGGCACAGGCTTGGGGTTGGCAGTCTGCTACAGCATCGCCTCAAGGCACAAGGCCAATATAAAATTCCAGACAGGCCCGGCCGGAACCGCCGTTTATCTCCACTTCAAGTCCGGTGAATGAACACCCATGCTCCATAAGTGAGTCATGGTGAGTCAAGGGTACTGACTCTCCCATCTTACAGAGGTGATCACCGGACCAGCTTTCCTTTGAATGTTTCAACCCACGCCCCCGCACGGGGGGCGACTCCACCGGCAGGCTGATGTAGGCCGCACTGGTGGGGTTTCAACCCACGCCCCCGCACGGGGGGCGACGGCGCATATATAAAGAGAGCGGCATGGATA
>JBMOPC010000091.1:0-5529 GCA_049323915.1 Bacillota bacterium | reverse complement strand
TTAAGAACAAATTCGCCCTTCGGGCGACTGGAACTCAGAACACAGAACTCAGGACTCAGAATGGTGACAGCCCGCATAAGCAGCGGCCCTCAAGCGACATGCACGTGGGGGGGGTGATTTAAGCCCGGGCCGAATTTATCGTAGGATGTTACAGTCTCTTAACGACCGAGCCTAAGGAGTGACGAGCCGGCCGCAGGACGCGGACGGAAGCCTGAACCGACGCATGGACGCAGCGTTGAAGGCGGTCGGCAGTCCTTTGGTGACCGAGTTTTAGAGACTGTTACAGCCGAAGATCCATGCAGCCGGGATTAAACCACCCACCCCGGCCCGTAAGCCACCCCAAAGCCACTAAAAATAACCCAGACGGTCTTGAAATAAACTAAAAAAGTTATCCACAAAGCATAATTTCCTAAGTCTTAATAAAAGCGGGGGCCAGAGGCTCCATGCCCCTTTAAACCCCCGCACCGGCCAGTCTGACGGACTCTACAGCTTTATCATTTTGACGTCAAGTACGCCCTCAATCTCTGCAATCTTCTTCAGAGTGGGTTCCGGAACCTCACAGTCCACGGAAAGGAGCATAATGGCCTTACCGCCGATCACCTTGCGCCCCACCTGCATGGAGGCTATATTGATATTGTGATCCCCGATAAGGGTCCCCACCGGGCCGATAATCCTGGGCTTATCAACATGGGGCACATAGAGCATGTAGCCGCTGGGAACGGCGTCTACCCTGTATCTGTCTATCATCACAATACGCGGGTCGTTGTCGCCGAAAAGGGTTCCTGATATTGTTTTTTCCTCCTTATCGGAGTATACCTTGACAGTAATCAGGCTTGAATATCCTTCTCCAATACCGTCTACCGCCTGCAGCACCTGGATACCCCTGCTCCTGGCCAAGGTGGGGGCGTTTACGAAATTGACCGTCTCCTGCAGTATGGGGTCCAGGAGACCCTTTACCACAGCTGTGGTTATAGGAGCCACTTCCTGCCGGGCCAGCTCCCCGCTGTATATTACCTCCACCCTCTTTATACGGCCGGACACAAGATACGACTGGAAGCGTCCCAGTTTTTCCGCCAATCCCAGGTAGGGCCTGACCAGAACCAGAGTTTTGGGGCTGATGGAGGGGATATTCACAGTGTTCTTAACCACATTGCCAGTCAGGGCCGCAACGATCTCCTCGGACACGTCCACTGCCACGTTAAGCTGGGCTTCCCTGGTGGATGCCCCCAGGTGCGGGGTGGCTATAAAATTGGGCAGCTGCAGCAGGGGGCTCTCGGTATTCGGCTCCTTTTCAAAAACGTCCAGCGCCGCCCCGGCCACTCTTTCCTCCACCATGGCCCTGTATAGGGCCTCCTCGTCAATAATGCCGCCCCGGGCACAGTTGATTATGCGGACATCCTTTTTCATCAGTGATAAAGCCTGGTCGTTAATCATATGATAGGATTCTTTGGTCTTGGGCATGTGAATGGTGATAAAGTCGGACCTCCTGTACAATTCCTCCAAAGTAACCAGTTCCACCGCCATGCTGGCCGCCTTTTCCTCTGTTATAAACGGGTCGTAGGCCACCACATCCATCTCCAGGGCCTGGGCCCTTTTTGCCACCGCCGATCCTATCCTGCCAAGGCCAAGTATTCCCAGCACCTTGCCTCTCAGTTCAACCCCGAGGAATGCCTTCTTATCCCAAACGCAGCCCTTTATTTTCATTACCGCCTGGGGAATGCTGCGGGCCAGGGCCAACATCATGGCGATGGTGTGCTCGGTGGCGGCGATGGTATTGCCGTCCGGAGCGTTTACAACCAGAACTCCCTTGCGGGTGGCCGCCTGCAGGTCAATATTGTCCACGCCAACCCCGGCACGGCCAATAACTTTAAGCTTACCAGCGCTTTCAATAACCCTTTCCGTTACCTTGGTGGCGCTCCTCACAATTATGCCGTCGAAATCGGGGATTGCTTGAACCAGTTCATCCTCGGTCATCTTGCTGCCGATGACCAATTCTATCTCTTTATTCTGCCGGAGTGGAACCAGCCCCTCCTCAGATACTCCATCCATTACCAGTACTTTCATGTAATCATTCCTTTCCGAGAAAGACTTGCTGTGCCGCCCTGACGCCGCTGCCCAGTTCCACCGGGTGCCCGATGCGGTTCAGAGCCATTTCCAAAGCGCTGACAGCTATTATTACGTCCATTTTGTCCGAGAATCCCATGTGCGCAATCCTGAATATTTTTCCCTTCAGAATTCCCTGCCCGCCGGCGAAGGTGACGCCGAATTCCTTTTTCAGCACCTTGCGGATATCATCCCCGTCTGTTCCTTCCGGGCTCTTTACCGCTGTAATCACCGGAGATGAAAACTCTTCTCCGGCAAAGAGCTCCAGTCCCATAGCCTTTACAGCCGCCCGGGAGGCTTTGGCCAGCAATTTGTGCCGGGCGTAGACATTGTCCATTCCCTCCGCCATCATCATCTCCAGGGCCGCGTCAAGCCCGGCGAAAAGAGAAACCCCGGGGGTGTACGCCGTATTCCACTTTTCATAGGACTTTTTGGCCGCCGGAAGGCTTAGGTAAAACCTCGGGGAACTGTTGCCCTCCACCACTTTCCAGGCCTTGTCGCTCACCGCCACCATAGCCAGACCCGGAGGCAGCATCATGGCCTTCTGCGAGGCGGTAACCAGTATGTCCACATTCCACTCATCCATTTTAATCTCTATACCGCCAACACCGCTGACCCCGTCCACCAGCAGAAGGGCGGGAGTTTTCGCCACCAGGGCGCCAATGCCGGCGATGTCGTTGGTCACACCGGTGGAAGTCTCGTTCTGTGTGGCCAGCACAGCCTTGTAGCTGCCCGCCGCCAGTTTTTCCTCCACGGTTTTAAGTTCCACACATTTTCCCCATCCGAAACTAATCTCATCCACATCGGCCCCGTAAGCCCTGGCAATTTTGGAGAATCTCTCGCCGAAATTGCCAGTTACCAGCGCCAGCACCTTATCACCCGGCTCCAACGTATTGGCCACCGCCGTTTCCATACCGCCTGTGCCCGAGTGTGTCAGCACAAAAATATCGTTTTTGGTCTGGAACACAACCTGCAGCCTCTCCACAATCCGCCTGTGCATACTGGCGAATTCATCAGTACGGTGCCCTATCATGGGCCTTGACATGGCGTTCACCACGGCCGGTGGAACCGGCGTGGGCCCCGGGATCATCAGATATTGTTTATCCTGCATCATAATCAACCATCCCCTTTTATTTCAGCAAAATGTAACTGTTGAGGCTTTGACCCTACATAATAAAAAACCCCCCGTTCCCTGAAATTTAATAACAGGGACGAGAGGTTATTCTCCCGCGGTGCCACCCTTTTTGGAAGGATAAAAAGCATCCTTCCCGCTCGCCAGTGGTAACGGAACAACCGTGCCCGCATACTCTACGGTCTGTGAAAAACTTCGCCTGGCTTTGTCACCTCTGCCGGTCCGGATGCTCACGTATCCCATATACGCTCCGCTCCGCACCGTCAGCGCTTCCGCGCCATGCTCGTTTTTGACAGCCCTACTGCTGCCTTCTGCGGGCCCCCCTTCAGGGCGCCTTTCACCAGAATTCCTGCCGGTTTACACCACCACCGGCTCTCTGGGAGGAATTTACCGGATCCCTTCCCCTGCATCGGGTTTACAATAATGAACCTGCAAAAAATAATACTACAATAATTTTAAATTTGCAACATAAAAAACCAACTCAATTAAAATTCATATTTTCAGAAAGTATTCGTGCATTCTGGTATCTCCGGTCAGCTCCGGGTGAAAAGCCGCAGCCAGAAGCCCGCCCTGCCTGGCGCAGACAATTTTTCCCCCATACCTCGCCAGCACTTCAACCCCGGGCTTGACATCCAAAATGTACGGTGCCCTGATAAAAACCCCCTGGAAAGGTTCCGGCCCCAGGCAGGGTATGTCCAGTTGGTCTTCAAAGCTGTTTATCTGCCTTCCAAAGGCGTTTCTCTCCACCGACATATCCATCAATCCAAGCCTTGGCTGTTCCGACCCGGCAATATCCTTTGCAAGCATTATCAAGCCGGCGCATGTCCCGAATATGGGCCTTCCTTTTTGGGCAAATTCCCGTATGGCATCCAGCAGCCCGTACTCTATCATCAGCTTGCCCATGGTGGTGCTCTCCCCACCAGGTATTACCAGCCTGTCAATTTCTTCCAGCTGCTGCGGCAGCCGGACCTGCCTGGTCTTTATCCCATCACCGCAAGAACGCAGCATCTTTTCGTGTTCACGAAAAGCGCCCTGAAGGGCCAGCACTCCAATTAACATTATATCCCCTTCCCATAGCCTTAAAAACCTGATTCTTATATTAAATCAGTTGTAGTTTGCAGTTAGGCCCGTCATACACAATTCCGACAACCAACCTCCGGCCTCCAGCCTCCAAACTACCAGCCCCTGTCCTGCATTCTCTGTTCAGGAGTTATCGTGGCCATCTCCAGCCCGGGCATGGCCTCTCCCAGATCCCTCGACACCTCGGCCAATATCCTGGGGTCGTTGTAGTGGGTGGTGGCGGCAACTATTGCCTTTGCCCTGGCGGCGGGGTTATTTGATTTGAATATTCCCGATCCCACAAAAATGCCGTCACATCCCAGCTGCATCATAAGGGCCGCATCGGCCGGAGTGGCTATCCCGCCGGCGGCGAAGTTCACCACCGGCAGCCGGCCCGATTCGGCAACCTTGAGTACGAGATCATACGGGGCCCCCATTTCCTTGGCCGCAGACATAAGCTCTTCCCTGGGCATGTTTTGCAGCCTTCTTATTTCCCCCATGACCATCCGCATGTGCCTTACGGCCTCCACAACATTGCCGGTGCCGGGCTCACCCTTGGTCCTGATCATGGCTGCACCCTCACCAATTCTCCTTAACGCTTCCCCAAGGTTTCTGGCTCCGCAGACAAAGGGCACCTTGAAAGAATGCTTGTCAATATGATGCTGCTCGTCAGCCGGGGTCAGAACCTCGCTCTCGTCTATGTAATCGACTCCTAATTCCTCAAGTATCTGAGCCTCAACAAAATGCCCAATACGCACCTTTGCCATCACCGGTATTGTTACTGCTTCCATAATGGACTTGATAACTGTTGGGTCAGCCATCCGGGCCACTCCCCCGGCCGCCCTTATATCAGCCGGAACCCTTTCCAGCGCCATAACTGCGCAAGCACCGGCATCTTCGGCTATTTTTGCCTGTTCCGGGGTGGTTACGTCCATTATCACCCCGCCCTTTAACATCTCGGCCAATCCAACCTTAACAGTCCAGGTACCTTTCTCAGCCACCTGCTTCTCCTCCTAAAACCTGTATTTACCACTATCAAAGTATTTTACAATATTTCAGTACCAAAAACAAGTTATAATAACAGCCGCTTTCGGTTAAAAATATTCTTATATATTAGCCGCCCTTCGGGCAGGCTGGAATACAGAATTCAGAATCCAGCATAAAACAAAGTCCCTGCAGTTTATAAAACTGCAGGGACTTTTAAAATTAATTCCGGCGGCGATCTACTCTCCCGA
>JBMOPC010000090.1:0-64943 GCA_049323915.1 Bacillota bacterium | reverse complement strand
CCGGGGATGCGGCACCTTAAGACCTTACCTGCCCGGTTTTATTGATGGCCCGAGCGTCTCACACAAGTATTTTAATACTACTGAATACCGGTGTCAAGAAATCTCAAAAACGGGACTCTTTGCTCATTTTCATTCATTTATCCGTTCTAATTACAATTTACGGCTTTAATGTGTCCGGGCTGTTTTCATACCAGATCCTCATAAGGCATAATCCCTGGGGCGGAGCTGTTGGGCCCGCCCTGGCCCTGTCCCCTGAGAACAGTATTTCCAGAACCGTTTTTGGGGGATATTTCTTCAGTCCCACCTCCAGAAGGGTGCCGGCTATTATTCGCACCATATTGTAAAGAAAACCGTCTCCCCGGAGTATAAACTGCAGTATGTTGCCGCCCGGTTCTATGCTGATGTCGTAAAGCCGCCTCACCGTGCTTTTCACCGGGGACCCTTCGGCCTTAAAGGCTGAAAAGTCATGCTCCCCTTGTAGATAGGAAGCCGCCTCGGCCATTCCCTCCATATCCAGCGGCCTGGGAAAAAAGTAGCTGTAGCGCCGCAGGAAAGGGTCGGGAACGCGGGAGTTGTAAACGGTATACCTGTATTCCTTGGCCCTGGCGGAAAACCTTGAGTGGAAAAGATCAGGGACTTCCGAGGCTTCAAGCACCGCTATATCACCGGGCAGAAGCCCGTTTACGGCCAGGGGTATTCTTTCCGTCGGGATATTCCATCCCGTGGCGTCGAAGTTTACCACCTGCCCCCGGGCATGAACTCCGGCGTCGGTGCGGGAGGCCCCTATTACCTGAACATTCCTTCCAGCAAGTTCACAAAGGCATTTTTCCAGCACTTCCTGTATGGTAGGCAGCCCTGTGCCTCTTTGCTCCTGAAATCCATGGTAGCAGGTTCCGTCATAGGCTAAGGTAAGTTTGATATTTCTCATAAAAGATCCTTATTTACAGGACCGGCGCCACCCTTTCAATCACCGCCACGGCCAGTATAAAGCCGGAAACCGCCATCAAGACAACATCCCCCGCCGAAAAGGAAAGAACGTTCATTCTGGTCCTGCCGGCCCCGCCCCTGTAACAGCGGGCTTCCATTGCCGTTGCAAGTTCCTCGGACCTTCTGAAGGCCCCGGCTAAAAGAGGAACCATAATTGAAACCAGGGCGCCCGCCCTTTTCGCCAGGCCCGGGCCGTAAAACCCGGCCCCCCTGGAAGCCTGCGCATTCATAATGACCCTGGCTTCCTCCAGTATAACGGGAACGAACCTCATGGCTATGGTGACGGCCATTACAATTTCGTGCACCGGTACTCCCAGCCTGCCCAGAGGTTTAAAAAGAGCTTCCATTCCCGCCGCCAGGCTCAGTGAAGACGTGGTGGCAGTGAGAATAATTCCTGCGCAGATTACTATGATCAGCCTTGTCAGTAAATCCAGCCCTGCGTAAAGTCCCTGTGCCGTTATCAAAAGTGGTCCCGCGGCATAGAGAATTTCTCCGGGCGTGAGGAGTACCTGCAATAAAAAGGTGAGAACGATTATAAACCAAAGTGACTTTATCTGCAGCAACAGCACGCCGGCAGGAATGCGGGATAAATAAACCCCGGCCCCCGCAGCCAGCGCCGCCGATCCAAGTCCCGCCCATCCCGCAGTAAGGGCGGCCACAATTATAAATACCGCGGAAATAAATTTTGACCTGGGATCAAGCCGGTGAATGGCGGACTGTACTGGCAGGTACTGTCCCAGGGTTATACCTTCCACAAAGGCCACCACCTTTTACGCCCTGAAGTCAGCCTTTCTACTTTTCTTTCCGGCAAGGCGTTTTAAAATGCCTTCGACAACCTCTTCAAAGTCCAGAGGCCTTCCTTCAACTTCAAAACCGGCTTCCTTTAAGCTGCAATCCACCCGGCAGGGAAAAGGCAATTCCAGCCCTGCCTCCTCTATGATCCGGAAATTTGAAAAAACCTGCCTTGTATCGCCCTCCAGCACTATTCCGCCCTCTTTCAGCACCGCCACCCGGTCGGCCAGCAGGGCAACATCGTCCATGTTGTGGCTGGACATGACTACTGTTACTCCCTGATCGGACTTAAGCCTTTTCAGGGTCTGGCAGATTCTCCTTCTGCCCGCCGCATCGACTCCGGCCGTAGGCTCATCCAGAGCCAGCACCCGGGGCTTTATGGCCAGTATGGAGGCCAGTGCCACCCTGCGCTTTTCGCCGCCGCTTAACGCGTATGGCGACACATCCCGTACGGCATCCCGGTCCAGCCCAACCATGTCCAGGGCCTCGCTTACCCGCTCAAAGATTTCCATTTCGCCAAGCCCGAGATTCCTGGGGCCGAAGGATATTTCACGGTAGACAGTTTCCTCGAAAAACTGCCTCTCGGGATACTGCATAACAAGACCCACAAGGCTCCACAGATTCTTCCGGGTACTTTTATCCCGGGTGTTTTTCCCCTCAACCAAAACCCTTCCCCTGTCTGGAAGCAAAAGGCCGTTTAAAAGCTGAAGGAGAGTGGATTTGCCCGATCCCGTGGGCCCCACCAGGGCAAGGAAGTCGCCCTCCCCTATGGACAGGCTCACTCCCGAAAGCGATACCGTTTCCAGGGGTGTGCCCCTGGAATAGCAGTGCCAGACATTGTCAAGGATTATAGACGGCATAAAAAGATCACCAGTTCATCCACCGAAAGTACCGGATCCGGCAGCGGCACACCCCGTTCTCTAAGCCTGAAGGCCAGCTCCGTGGGGCCGGGGACCTCCAGTCCCATTCCGGTCAGCGCCTCCCGGCGCCTGAACACTTCCGCCGGCGCACCGTCCATGATAATGCGCCCCCTGTCTACCACCAGAATACGATCAGCGGAAACAGCCTCCTCCATTGAGTGGGTCACCAGTATAACAGTCATGCCGAGTTCTTTCTTTAGCCTGACAAGAAGGGCCAGCACCGATCTCTTTCCGGCCGGGCCGATCATTGATGTAGGCTCATCCAAAACCAGGCATTCGGTTTTCATGGCCACCGCCCCGGCTATTGCCAGCTGCTGCTTCTGACCGCCCGAGAGGGTGTGGGGCGGACGCCCGGCCAGTCCTGCAAGCCCGGCCACAGCCATTGCATACTGCACCGACTCCCTTATGGCGGACGGCTCCATCCCGATGTTCTCCGGTCCGAAAGCTATGTCCTCCTCAACAGTGGTGCCTGCTAACTGGTTGTCAGGGTTCTGAAAAACAAACCCAACCCGCCGCCTTATCTCCGGTATCAGAAGGGCATTTCCGGTTTCCATGCCCTCCACTGTCACTGTACCGGATGAAGGCAACAACAGTCCGTTGATTTGGCGGGCCAGGGTGGATTTTCCCGATCCGTTGGGTCCTATTACGGCCGTAAAAGATCCACGGCTGATGGACAGGTTGATTCCGCTAAGAGCATTGCCACAGGAGCCGTTATAGCTAAAAGAGACATCATTAAAGCGTATATAGTCCTCTCTCAGGCCCTTCGATTCCCCTGAGCTTACCGCTCTTACCGCACCTACCCCGGCACGGATCAGACCATTTCCAGGATGACCATGGGCGCCCCGTCTCCACGGCGGTGATCGGCCCTGATAATCCTTGTATATCCGCCCTGCCGGCCGGCGTATTTGGGCCCTACGGTATCAAACAGCTTCTTAACCACTTCTTCGTCGTACATATAGGCAAGGGCCTGCCGGCGCGCCGCCAGATCCCCTTTTTTGGCCAGTGTGACCATTTTTTCCGCTATGCTTTTTACTTCCTTAGCACGGGTTTCGGTGGTTTTGATGCGGTTTTCCTTGATGAGGGAGGTGACCATGTTCCGCAGCATTGCCTTGCGGTGCCCGGTCGTTAACCCCAGTTTTTGATAACCCACCTCTCATCCCTCCTTAATCGTCGTCTTTTCGAAGTGAAAGCCTCAGTTCGGCAAGCTTGTTGATCACTTCTTCCAGTGACTTCTTGCCCAGGTTCCTTACCTTCATCATGTCTTCTTCGTTTCGCTGGATCAGCTCTTCCACCGTGTTTATTCCTGCGCGTTTCAGGCAGTTGTAAGAACGGACAGAAAGGTCAAGCTCCTCGATGGTCATTTCCATTATCTTGTCCTTCTGTTCCTCTTCCTTCTCCACCATTATTTCCACATCGTTTACAGTTTCGGTAAGTCCGATGAAGAGCCTCAAGTGTTCCCCGAGTATTTTCGCCGACAGGCTGGTAGCCTCGTCAGGCCTTATGCTTCCGTCGGTCCACACTTCCAGGGTAAGCTTGTCGTAGTCCGTGCGCTGCCCCACCCGGGTGTTGTCGACGGTATAGTTCACCTTGCGGACCGGGGTAAAGACCGAATCCACCGGAATCACCCCGATTACATGGTCGCCCTTTTTGTTTTTCTCGGCGGAGACATAGCCCCGTCCCTTGGCCACCGACATCTCCATATAAAGCCTTGAGTTACCCGACAGAGTTGCTATATGCAGTTCGGGGTTCAAAATCTCTATATCCGCATCGTAGATTATGTCCCCCGCCCGTACGGCACGGTCGCCCTTTGCCTCAATGCGCATAATCTTTTCCTCATCGGTGTACATCTTGATGCACAGGCTCTTCAGGTTCAGAATGATGTCGGTTACATCTTCCTTTACTCCCGGGATGGTGGAAAACTCGTGCAGCACCCCGTCAATCTTGACCGAGGTCACGGCTGCTCCCGGCAATGAGGAAAGCAGAATTCTGCGAAGGGAGTTGCCCAGGGTTATGCCGTAGCCCCTTTCCAGGGGTTCCACCACAAAGCGGGCATAATTATTGTCGTCATTCATTTCAACGCATTCAATTTTCGGCTTCTCTATTTCCAACATATTAAGGTAACCTCCCTAACGGCCGGAATAACCCGTTGGCCTGCACACCGATTACCTGGAGTACAGCTCGACAATGAGGTGTTCCTGCACAGGTACGTCGATTTGATCCCTGGTGGGAAGCGCTACAATACGGCCCCTGGCCTGATCCGGTTCATATTCCAGCCAAGGCGGAGGAGTTCTGTCAGCCGCCCGCTCCATCAGTTCTTTCAGTCGGGGGGACTCTTTGCTCTTCTCGCGGACCTCGATAACATCCCCAATTCTGATAATGTAAGAGGGGATATCAACTTTCCTTCCGTTAACGGTAAAATGCCCGTGCCTTACCAGCTGTCGGGCCTCAACCCGGGAAGCTCCAAGCCCGAGACGGTAAATAACGTTGTCCAGCCGTCTTTCCAGGAGGCGTAAAAGGTTCTCACCGGTAATTCCCTGCTGCCTTTCAGCCTTCTCAAAATAAGTGCGGAACTGTTTTTCAAGAACACCGTATATACGGCGGGTCTTCTGCTTTTCACGCAGCTGGATACCATATTCACTTACTTTTTTCCTGCCCTGCCCGTGCATTCCGGGAGCGTAGCTCTTCCGGTCCACAGCGCATTTGCCGGAATAGCACCTGTCACCCTTGAGGTAAAGTTTGGCGCCTTCTCTGCGACAGAGCCTGCATTGAGCTTCAGTATACCTTGCCATTTAAAACACCTGCACCTCCTTAAACTCTCCGGCGTTTGGGAGGCCGGCACCCGTTGTGTGGAATAGGTGTTACATCTTTAATAAGGTTTACCTCAAGACCGGCAGCCTGCAGTGAGCGAATGGCCGCTTCCCGGCCCGCCCCGGGGCCCTTGACCATCACTTCCACTTCCTTGAGTCCGTGCTCCATGGCTTCCTTGGCGGCTTTATCAGCAGCCATCTGTGCCGCAAAGGGAGTACTTTTCCTGGAGCCCTTGAAGCCCACTCCGCCGGCGCTGGCCCAGGATATGGAATTCCCCTTTACATCGGTAATGGTTATAATGGTATTGTTAAAGGTGGATTTTATATGAGCCACCCCACGGTCGATATTCTTTTTTTCACGCCTTTTGGTGCGAACGGCGCGACGTGCCATTTACTAACCCCCTTTTTCTATTTCTTGCGGCGTACGCCAACGGTCTTCTTGGGACCCTTGCGTGTGCGGGCGTTTGTTTTTGTCCGCTGACCCCTTAGCGGCAGCCCCCGGCGGTGCCTCAACCCGCGATAGGAACCGATCTCAATAAGCCTCTTGATATTGAGAGCCACCTCCCGGCGCAGGTCACCCTCAACCTTGTAGTTCTTTTCAATTACCTCGCGCAGCCTGTTGATTTCGTCCTCGGTCAGGTTGCGCATCCTGGTATTCGGGTTAATCCCGGTCTGCTCCAAAATCTTCTGGGACGTCGTCCTTCCTATACCGTATATATAGGTCAGGGCGATTTCAACCCGCTTGTCCCGGGGCAGATCGGCTCCTGCAATACGTGCCATGCTTTTATAAACACCTCCTAATATAGCTTAAAAGTCGACACTATTTGGTCAGAATTCAGAATCCAGAAGTCAGAATTCAGAATAAAAATTGATTCCGACCATTGTCATCTTCCACTTTTTTAAATAGACTTTATCGGTATTATTGGCAGCAACGAGTTCAGAACTTGAATTCAAAAATCAGAATTAAAGAAGTCCTGCATATTTATTCTGAGTTCTGAGTTGTAAATTCTGCAGGGTGTTATCCCTGCTTTTGCTTGTGCTTGGGATTTTCGCAAATAACCATTACCTTGCCTTCACGGCGAATGATTTTGCATTTCTCACATATAGGTTTTACTGATGGGCGTACCTTCACCTGAACCCCTCCTTAAATCAGCCCCTTAATAATCTATGGCTTAAGGTTATTTATAGCGGTACACTATCCTGCCCCGGCTCAAATCATAAGGGGATAATTCGACCATCACCCGGTCGCCGGCCAGAATTCGGATGAAATTCATGCGAATCTTACCCGAGACATGGGCCAGAACCTTATGCCCGTTTTGGAGTTCCACGCGAAACATGGCGTTGGGCAGAGGCTCGATAACAGTACCCTCAACTTCGATAACATCCTGTTTTGACATTAGTTTCGCTCCAACCTCCTCACAACAAGGTTTTTCAGGTATAGTTGGTGATCATCTCTTTTAGCGCCTTCCGGACGTCCAGGTCGTTAATTTTAAGACCTGCCTTTATTCTGTGAGTTACTTCCGACGATATTTCCGGATACGGCCTCAGGTGCTTTTTGTTCTTTCTCTTTGGATTTGCAACCTTACGTATCTCACCGTCTACAACATTTACCTTGTTATCCAAGGTTTCCTCCAGCACCAGGTAAAACTTGCCCCTGTCACGGCCGGCGGTGGACACTACCAACTGTCCCGGCTCCAGATAATTCTGCAAACCTGCCACCTCCGCCCCGGTTATAACCTTGTCAAAATTTCCGGCTGGCTCTCGGTGATGGCAACGGTATGTTCAAAGTGGGCCGATTTTTTTCTGTCCTTGGTGACTACCGTCCAGTTGTCCGGGAGTGTACACACCTCGTGGGTACCCATGTTAACCATCGGCTCAATGGCCAGAGTCATTCCGGCCTGCAGCCTCGGGCCTCTCCCCGCACGGCCGAAATTGGGAACCTGCGGCTCCTCGTGCATGCTCCTGCCTATCCCGTGACCTACATAATCCCGTACCACGGAAAAACCATTGCTTTCCACATGCTTTTGAACGGCGTGGGATATATCCGAAAGCCGGTTTCCGGGAACCGCCCGGGAAATACCATGATAAAGGGACTCCTCCGTCACCTTGAGAAGGAGGCGGGTTTCATCATCAACTTCACCTACCGGCAGTGTAACGGCGCTATCCCCAAAATATCCATTTATTTCCGCCCCAACATCAATACTTATAATATCACCATTTTCCAAAACCCTTAAACTGGGAATGCCGTGGACCACCTGCTCATTTAGGGATGAGCAGATTGTGGACGGAAAGCCGTAAAGCCCTTTGAACGCCGGCCTGGCCCCCCTGGCGATGATAAAGCTTTCCGCCAGCTTATCCAGCTCTGCGGTGGTCACCCCGGGTTTCACCGCCGGCCCAATTTCCTTAAGCGCCCCGGCCACCACACGCCCGGCATCCCTCATATATGCCAGTTCCTTTTCGGTTTTCAAGGTTATCATGGTATTAACCCCTTACTTGATAAAGCCCTGGTAGCTGCGCATAAGCATATGCGACTCCATCTGCTTCATTGTATCCAGCGCTACGCCAACCACAATAAGTAAGGACGTTCCGCCAAAATAGATATTGGGAATTTTGGTGGCTATCAGAACGAAGTTGGGCAGTATGGCTATAAGCGCCAAAAATACTGCGCCAGCCAGAGTAACCCTTGACATCACCCGGGTGATGTACTCGGCAGTGGGCCTGCCGGCCCTGATTCCCGGGATGAATCCGCCGTATTTCTTTATGTTGTCGGCCATATCCACCGGGTTCATTATCACTGCGGTATAGAAGTACGTAAACCCTATGATGAGAAGGGCATAAAACATTGTGTGCAGAAAAGTCCCCCAGCTGAACACTGAAAGATACCAGTCGGCCACAACATTGCCGGTGAACCACCTTGCAATCTGCTCAGGAAACAGCATTATGGAAGAGGCGAAAATCACAGGAATAACCCCCGCCTGATTGACCCTGAGCGGAAGGTGGGTGGACTGTCCCCCGTAAACCCTGCGGCCCACCACTCGCTTTGCGTACTGGACAGGTATCCTGCGCTGCCCTTCCTGCACGGTCACGATTCCCATTATAACCACAGTGGCGATGACCACCAGGAGCAGAAGGCTTAAAAAATTGATGGTTCCGGCCTGCATGTACTCCACCAGACTCATCAGTGCTGATGGCAGGGCGGAAACAATACCTGCGAATATCAAAAGTGAAATGCCGTTTCCTATTCCTTTATCGGTAATCTGTTCACCCAGCCACATCAATAGCGCTGTGCCTGCAGTAAGCGTCAGCGCCACCAGCAGGTAGTTCCATATTGAGGGGTCCACCATGGCCCTCTTCAGCGCCGCGGTAGTCCCTATTGCCTGAACGAATGCCAGCACCACCGTCAGGTATCTGGTGTACTGGGTAATTCTCTTACGACCCTCTTCCCCTTCTTTGGCAAGCCTTTCCAGGTGGGGTATAACCACCGTCAGCAACTGCATGATAATGGAGGCGTTGATGTACGGGGTTATGCTCATGGCAAATACCGAGAAGTTCTTGAAGGCCCCTCCAGAAATAACATCAAAAAAGCCGAAGAGGGTGTTGCTGTCCACAAGTTCCGCAAAAACCCTTGCGTCCACACCGGGCACAGGCACATGGGCGCCCAGCCGGAATACAAAAAGTATGGCCAGAGTAAACAGTACTTTTCTTCTCAGCTCATCAATTTTCCAGGCCGCCTGCAGGGTACTGATCAATTAAATCACCTCAGCTTTACCGCCTGAAGCCTCTATCTTTTCGGCGGCAGATTTGCTGAAGGCATGGGCTTTTACTGTCAAAGCCTTTTCAAGGTTCCCATTGCCGAGTATTTTTACACCGTCACATATTTTTTTAATAACCTTGTTTTCCAGGAGAGTTTCCGGAGTCACCACGGCCCCGGCCTCAAACCTGTTGAGGATGTCCAGGTTGACGGTCACTATGTGTTTTTTGAAAGGCGCATTGGTGAATCCCCTTTTGGGCATACGCCTCTGCAAGGGCATCTGGCCACCCTCGAAGCCGGGCCTCACCCCGCCGCCCGAACGGGCATTTTGTCCCTTATGGCCTCTGCCGGCGGTCTTACCGTTTCCTGAACCGATGCCCTGCCCCTTTCGGTTGGGTTTTTTACGGGCACCCGGGTTTGGCCGCAATTCACCTAAGTGGACCAAGAAATTGCACCTCCTTTAGACCTCTTCCACCTTGACCAGGTGGGAAACCTTTTTTATCATACCCATGATGGTGGGGCTGTCGTCTTTAACAACAGCGCTGTTGGTCTTGCCGAGGCCAAGGGCCCTGACGGTGCTCCTTTGTTCCTCTGGCCTTCCAATCAGACTTTTGACCAGGGTGATCTTTAATCTTGCCAATTCTTTCACTCCTAACAATTGAGAGGTGTGACGCTTCTCAACCTAGTAGTTCTTCAACAGTTTTACCCCTGAGCCGGGCAACCTCTTGCGGTGTCTTGAGGTTTTTAAGGGCGTCCATGGTGGCGTGTACCATGTTGTTGGCGTTATTTGATCCCAAAGATTTGGTCAAAATATCCCTTACCCCGGCCAGTTCCAGGATAGCCCTTACCGGCCCCCCGGCAATAACACCGGTACCGGGAGCGGCGGGCTTCAACAGCACCCTGCCGGCCCCGAAGTGCCCCAATACCTCGTGAGGTATGGTAGTTCCGGAAAGGGGAACTACTATCATACTCTTCTTGGCGTCCTCTATTCCCTTGCGGATAGCCTCGGGTACCTCACCGGCCTTTCCCAGACCGGATCCTACGTGGCCACTACCGTCGCCTACGACCACCAGGGCCGAAAAACTGAATCTCCGTCCCCCTTTTACCACTTTGGCCACCCGGTTGATGTATACGACCTTTTCGGATAATTCCAGCTTGCCAGCATCAATCCTGGACACCTATTTCCCTCCTTACTTCACGGGTCACACCCGTTAAAATTGCAGGCCGCCTTCCCTGGCCGCATCAGCCAGAGCTTTTACACGCCCGTGATACAGATATCCGGCCCTGTCAAAAACAACACTGGATATACCTTTCTCAAGAGCCCTCTTTGCAATAAGCCCTCCCACTGCAGCTGCGGCTTCCAAATTCCCGCCGTTACCCATATTTGCCTTAAGTTCCGGCGAGAGGGTTGATACGGCCGCCAGTGTGACTCCCCTGTCGTCGTCTATCAGTTGCGCGTATATATTGTTGAGGCTACGATAAACATTCAGGCGGGGCCTTTCGGCGGTGCCGTATATCTTGTTGCGAACCCGCTGCTGCCGCTTGGCCCGCACTTGTTTGCGGTCGGGTTTAATAATCACCGGTTCTCAACTCCTTCGCCACTTACTTCTTGCCTTTGCCTTTACCGCCGGTCTTGCCCGCCTTGCGGCGAATGCGCTCGTTATCGTACTTGATGCCCTTGCCCTTGTAAGGCTCCGGCTCCCTTACCGCCCTGATGTTGGCCGCAAAGGCTCCCACCTTTTCCTTATCCACACCCTTTATAATAACCCTGCCGGGTACGGGTACTTCTATTTCAATCCCCTCGGGAGGATCCATTTCAACCGGGTGGGAGTAGCCAACCGACAATACAAGCTTGTTGCCCTGTTTTGACGCTTTGTAACCCACCCCCACCAGTTCCAGTGTTCTCTGAAATCCGGTGGTGACTCCCACAACCATGTTATTAAGCAGGGCGCGGGACAGCCCGTGCAGTGACATGTCGGCGGGTTCGTCCGACGGCCTTTCCACCAGCAGCCTGCCATCCTCAACCTTGATGTTCATATTCCTGTGAAACTCTCTCTGGAGGGTCCCTTTAGGCCCCTTCACCGCCACCACATTTCCTTCTATATTTACCTCGACTCCCTGGGGAAGCGGTACGGGCATTTTTCCAATCCTTGACATTTTCACACCTCCTGCGACGAAAAGGTACTACCAGACATAGCAAATAACTTCTCCGCCCAGCCCCAGTTTCCTGGCTTTTTTATCGGTCATAATCCCATTGGATGTGGACAGGATGGCTATTCCCAGCCCCCCCAGCACCTTGGGAACCGAGTCCTTACGGGCGTATACCCTCAACCCTGGTTTGCTGATCCTTTTCAGCCCGGTAATAACCCTTTCCTTGTTGTTGCCGTACCTCATGTATACCCTGACTACGCCCTGTTTACCATCGGCTACGTATTCACAGTCTTTGATAAAGCCCTCTTCCTTCAGAATATCGGCTATAGCCATTTTCATCTTGGAAGCCGGCGCCTCGACCTTTTCATGGTAAACGATGTTGGCGTTGCGTATACGTGTCAAGAAGTCGGCGATGGGGTCAGTCATTACCATGCGTTACTACCTCCTTCCACATTACCAGCTGGCCTTACGGACGCCCGGGATTTCACCGCGATAGGAGAGCTCCCGGAAGCATATGCGGCAAATACCGAATTTCCGCATGTAAGCATGGGGGCGGCCGCACAGCTTGCACCTGTTGTATTGGCGCACTTTAAATTTAGGCTCCCTTAAGTTTTTATTAATTATTGACTTTTTCGCCATTTTATCCCTCCTTTTCGGGACCGGTCGGTGATTTTTTCCCGACAGGAATTAAGCGGCTCTGAAGGGCATACCCATGAGTCTTAAGAGTTCCCTTGCCTCTTCATCGGTCCTGGCGGTGGTTACAAAAATGATATCCATGCCGCGGACCTTGTCAATCTTGTCGTATTCAATCTCGGGGAATATGAGCTGCTCCCGCAGTCCCATGCTGTAATTACCCCGCCCGTCGAAGGATTTCGGGGATACTCCCCGGAAGTCTCTCACCCTTGGAAGGGCCACATTAAAAAGCTTATCCACAAAGTGGAACATCCTGTCGCCGCGCAGAGTCACCTTGCAGCCTATTTTCATACCCTGGCGCAGCTTAAAGGCGGCTATGGACTTTTTGGCCTTGGTGATAACCGGACGCTGCCCGGTTATGGTTGTAAGGTCGCCAACCGCCGCATCCAGAGCCTTGCTGTTCTGTATGGCCTCGCCTACGCCGATGTTGATTATTACTTTTTCCAGCTTAGGCACTTCCATTATATTTTTATAGCCAAACTTTTGCATCATGGCCTTTACTACTTCGTTTTTATACTTTTCCTTTAATCTTGCCACCTAGCGTACCCTCCTTTCCGGCGGAGTTAACCAAGAACTTCCCCGCATTTCTTGCATACCCGGACTTTTTCACCGTCTCCCAGAACCTTTTTCTTAATCCGGGTAACAGAGTTGCACTTTGTGCAAAAGAGCATTACATTCGAGCTGTGAACGGGCGCAGGCTTTTCTATTATCCCGCCCTGCGGCATTTTCTGGGTCGGCCTGGTATGCCGCTTCACAACATTTATACCGTCTATGATAACCCGGCCCTTTTCGGGATCAACACTTATTATTTTACCTTTTTTCCCCTTTTCCTTGCCCGTGGTCACCAGGACGGTATCTCCCTTGCGCACATGAACTTTAGGCATTTTTACACCTCCTATGTGTGGCCCTTGAGTATCTGTTTAGAACCGGTTTCCGAACTCAGAGAACCTCCGGGGCCAGAGAGACTATTTTCATGAAGTCCCGGTCACGCAGCTCCCGGGCCACCGGCCCGAAAATACGTGTTCCCTTCGGGCTTTTATCGTCTTTGATGATCACGGCCGCATTCTCATCGAACTTTATATAGGACCCGTCCGGGCGCCTAACTTCTTTGTTTGTTCTTACCACCACGCACTTGACCACGTCGCCTTTCTTAACAACGCCACCGGGCGTGGCTTCCTTGACAGAACAGATGATCACGTCACCAACACTGGCATACCGTCTGAGCGAACCACCCAAAACCCTGATGCACATCAACTTGCGGGCCCCGGTATTGTCGGCAACGTTAAGCATGGTTTGTACCTGTATCATGTTTCAAAACCTCCCTTTAACCGTTGCACCCTAGATCTGCTGTGCCCGCTCCAGTATTTCCACGACCCGCCACCTTTTATCCTTGGACAGGGGCCTGGTTTCCATGATTTTTACTTTATCGCCTATGTTGCAGGCGTTTTGATCATCATGGGCCTTGAACTTTTTGGTCTGCCTGAAGGTACGCTGGTACAGGGGATGTCTGACCAGAGTCTCGACGGAAACTACCACGGTCTTATCCATTTTATTGCTGACCACGTAACCTGTACGGGTCTTGCGCATATTTCGGCCTTCCACCTTCCTACCCCCTTTGCCCTATGCCTGGAATAATCCCAATTCCCTCTGGCGCATTATTGTCTTTACCCTGGCAATGTTCTTTTTAACTTCCCTTATTCTCATAGCGTTATCCAATTGGCCCGTGGCCAGTTGAAACTTCAGCCTGAACAGTTCATCCTTGTTATCATCCAGCGCCTTTCTCAATTCGTCGGAAGACATATCCCTGATTTCCTTAACCTTCACTGGCCTCACCTACTTCCCCACGTCTAATAAACTTTGTCTTGATGGGCAACTTATGAGACGCCAGGCGCATGGCTTCCTTGGCCACCTCTTCGGTAACGCCGGCCAGCTCGAAAAGAACCCTGCCCGGCTTAACCACGGCGACCCAGTATTCGGGAGCGCCCTTGCCGCTGCCCATACGGGTTTCAGCAGGCTTCTGGGTAATGGGTTTGTCGGGAAAAATCCTTATCCAAACCTTACCGCCCCGCTTGATATGACGGGTCATGGCGATACGGGCCGCTTCAATCTGCCTGCTTGTAATCCACGCCGCATCCACCGCCTGAAGGGCGAAATCTCCGAAATCTATCTGAGTGCCACCTTTAGCCTTTCCGGCAAGGCCTGGACGGTGCTGTTTCCGGTACTTAACCCTTTTAGGTATTAACATAAAGCCTATTCGCCTCCTTGTCCGGCAGCGGGCTTGGCTTCCGGCAAAACTTCCCCTTTATACATCCATACTTTGATTCCGATTTTACCATATGTGGTGTTTGCTTCGGCAAAGCCGTAGTCAATGTCAGCCCTTAAGGTATGAAGGGGCACTTTTCCCTCGCTGTACCACTCCGTGCGGGCTATTTCCGCACCGGCCAGCCGTCCCGAGCAGGCCACCTTGATACCTTTTGCTCCCATTTTCATGCTGCGGGAAACCACTTGTTTCATCGCCCTGCGGAATGCTATCCTTTTTTCAATCTGGGCCGCCACATTTTCGGCCACAAGCTGTGCGTCAGTCTCAGGAACTTTAATTTCCGCGATGTTTACATGAACCTGCTTTCCGGTCAGTTTTTCCAGTTCCTTGCGAAGGTTTTCAACCTCTGTCCCGCCACGGCCGATAACTATGCCTGGCTTTGCGGCATGGATTGTAACCTTGACGCGGTTGGCGGCTCTTTCTATCTGCATCCGGGAAATGCCGGCCGCAAAAAGCTTTTTCTTTACAAACTTACGGATTTTTACATCCTCTTGCAGCAGGGATGAAAAGTCCTTTTTATTTGCGTACCATTTCCCTTCCCAGTCTTTAATAATGCCTATACGCAAACCCTTTGGATTTACCTTCTGGCCCACACTAGCCCTCCTTTTACTGGCTTATTCGCCTTACTTTCAGGTCCGGGAGCCCCTTACCCATGATTCCGGCTTACTTAACCGTTTTTTCCTTTACCACAACGGTTATATGACTTGTGCGCTTGCGAAGCACATCAGCGCGCCCCATAGCCCTGGCCTGGAAACGCTTGATGATGGGCCCCTGGTCCACGAAGCATTCGGCAACGTACAGGTTTTCTTTGTCCATTTCATAATTGTGCTCGGCATTGGCCGCAGCCGACTGCACCACTTTGGCAACCGGCACCGAAGCTTTCCTGGGGGTGAATTTCAAAATGGCCAGAGCCTCCCGTACATCTTTTCCGCGAATCAAGTCCACCACTTCGCGGGCCTTTCGGGGAGAGATGCGGATGTACCTGGCAATCGCCCTTGCTTCCGAATTGGTACCTGCCACAGGTATACCTCCTTATTTCAAACAGCCGCTTGGGGAGCGCCTCCTGGAAAGGTTCCTCGGGGTCCCCCTGGCAAACTGTCGGTCGAACATTTGCGCTTTCTGATATAAGATGCTTTAAGCAACCTTATTTTAACGATGTCGATCTCTCCGTGTGATGCCCGTGCCCCCTGAACATCCTGGTGGGGGCAAATTCGCCAAGCTTGTGTCCCACCATGTCCTCGGTCACATATACCGGGATGTGTTTCCGCCCGTCATGAACGGCCAGTGTGTGACCTATCATCTGCGGGAATATGGTGGAGCGCCGGGACCAAGTCTTGATGACCCGCTTTTCGCCCTTGGCGTTCATTTCTTCTATTCTTTCTAGAAGCTTTTCGTCGCAGTACGGCCCTTTTTTAAGGGAACGGCCCATGTGCTAGCCTCCTTCCTCGCTACTTGGTTCTCCGTTTGACAATCAGGCGGTCACTGGGCTTCTTTTTTCTGGTACGTGCGCCCAGGGCCGGCTTGCCCCACGGAGTCACCGGGTTGCGGCCGATGGGTGAACGGCCTTCACCACCACCGTGCGGGTGGTCCACAGGGTTCATGACCACGCCGCGCACTGTGGGTCTTATGCCCATCCAGCGCTTGCGGCCTGCCTTGCCGACGGTGATGTTTTCATGATCGACGTTGCCCACCTGACCGATGGTGGCCCTGCACTCCTGCAGTATCAGCCTCATTTCACCCGAAGGCATACGCACGTGAGCGTATTTGCCTTCCTTGGCCATGAGCTGGGCCGCCGTGCCGGCAGACCTTACCAACTGCCCGCCGCCTTTTGGATATAGTTCAATATTATGAATAAGTGTTCCCAGCGGAATGCTCTTCAGCGGAAGACAATTCCCCACCTTGATATCCACATCGGGTCCGGAAACAACCGTCATGCCCACTTCCATCCCCAGCGGAGCCAGAATGTATCTTTTTTCCCCGTCCCGGTAGTTCAGAAGGGCAATGCGGGCCGACCTGTTGGGATCGTATTCAATGGTGGCTACCTTGGCAGGAATGCCGTCCTTGTCTCTTTTAAAGTCAATCAGGCGATACTGCTTTTTATGCCCACCGCCACGGTGCCTTACCGTAACTCTTCCCTGGCTGTTGCGCCCCGATTTTCTCTTAAGGGGCTCCAGAAGGGATTTTTCCGGCTTATCCGTGGTAATTTCTTCAAAGGTCGAAACAGTTACAAACCTGCGACCAGGCGAAGTGGGCTTAAACTTTTTAACTGCCACCTGGTTTACCTCCTTGTCATACAAGGGGTTTGGGTTTGGGAATCCTAATCCCTAATCCCTAATCCCTAATCTAAACTCCTTCAAAGATCTCTATCTTACCTTCTTTAAGTGTGACGATGGCTTTCTTGAAGGCCGAGGTTCGGCCCAACCTGCCCCTTACCCTTTTTACCCTGCCCTTGTAGCGGATGGTGTGAACCTTATCAACCTTTACCTTGAAAAGCTCTTCAACCGCCTTTTTGATCTCTATCTTGTTGGAATCGGGAGCGACTATAAAAGTATACTTGTTTTCCGCCACCAAATCCATGGATTTTTCGGTGATGAGGGGCTTTTTCAGAATATCCCTGGGGTTTTTCACTTCGCCAGCACCTCCTCCACCCGGTTCACCGCGTCCTTGGTTATCACCAGAGTCTGGTGTGCCAGAATGTCATATACGTTCAGTATACCGGCTGAAGAGGGTTTTACCCCCGGAATATTACGGGCAGACTTGATAACGTTTTCGTCCTTCTCCGCCGTTACCACCAGAGCCTTGTGGCCGACCCTGAGATTGTCCAGTATTTTAACCATTTCCTTGGTTTTCGGCTGTTCAATGCGCAAATCGTCCAGCACAATTATATTTCCGCTTTCCACCTTGGAAGAGAGCGCGGATTTCATAGCCAGGCGCCTTACCTTCCTAGGAAGCCTTATGCTGTAATCCCTGGGGTGAGGGCCAAAAACTATTCCACCGTGCCTCCAGATTGGAGAACGTGTGCTTCCGTGCCTGGCCCTGCCGGTACCCTTCTGGCGCCACGGCTTGCGGCCGCCGCCACTGACCTCGGCACGTGTTTTGGTGTCATGGGTCCCCAGTCTCTGATTGGCAAGGTGGGCCACAACGGCATCGTGCAGCACGGATTGGTGAACATCAACGCCAAAAACGCTGTCGGCGAGGTCTATCTCCCCAACCTGTTCCCCGTTGGTATTGTAAATTGCAACCTTCGGCATTCTCAGTTTCCTCCTTTCTGCACGCCCGCCTATTTACCGGCCTTTACGCTGTCTTTGATAATTACCAGCCCTCCGCGGGGCCCCGGAACGGCGCCCTTTAACGCCAGCAGGTTCCGGTCGGCGTCCACTTTTACAACTTCCAGGTTTTGCACGGTAACCCGGGCGGCTCCGTAGTGCCCGGGAAGCCTGCGCCCCTTGTACACCCTGGCAGGACCCTTGGCGCCAAGGGAACCGGGACGGCGGTGATACTTCGATCCGTGGGCCATGGGCCCCCTGTGAAAACCGTGTCTCTTGATACCTCCGGCAAAACCCCGCCCCTTGGAGGTACCCACAACGTCCACCTTTTCTCCGGTGCTGAACAGGTCAGCCTTTATTTCCTGGCCCACCTGATAGCTGTCCCAGTCCTCGACCCTGAACTCCCTCAGAAAGCGCAGCGGTCTTACCCCCGCCTTGTTAAAATGCCCCTTTACAGGTTTACTAAACAATTTTTCGCGCTTTTCCCCGAAACCTACCTGAATGGCCCCATAGCCATCTCTTTCCAATGTCCTTTTCTGAACCACGAAGCACGGGCCTGTTTCAATTACGGTTACGGGCACTGCCAAACCTTCACCGGTAAAAATCTGGGTCATCCCCACTTTTTTACCCAGTATAGCCTTTTTCACTTTTAGCACCTCCAGTGCCGGCCGGAAACAAGAGGTTCACCCTTCCATCAAGCGCTGATCCGACAGGTTAAGTCGTCCCGCGGTGAACGTAGTCTCCGTGCGAGCTATAAATTAAAGCTTTATTTCTATATCCACGCCAGCCGGCAGATCCAGGCGCATCAACGCATCCACTGTCTTTGGAGTGGGATCGAGTATATCGATAAGGCGTTTATGCGTCCTCATTTCGAACTGTTCGCGAGAATCCTTGTTCACATGAGGCGAACGCAGGATGGTGTATATATTCTTCTCCGTGGGCAGGGGAATGGGTCCGGCCACCGAGGCCCCGGTCCTTTTCGCCGTGTCCACTATTTTTTGTGCCGACTGATCCAGCATGTGATGGTCATAGGCCTTAAGCCGGATACGAATTTTTTGCCTTTTCAACAGGCAGACCTCCTTATACGTAGGGATCCCAAATACCTGATCCCTGCACCTTTACTCTATTATGGAGGTTACAACCCCGGCGCCCACTGTGCGGCCGCCCTCACGGATGGCGAAGCGCAGTCCCTCTTCAATGGCGATGGGGGTGATCAGCTTGATGTTGATCCTGATGTTGTCACCAGGCATTACCATTTCCACTCCCTCGGGAAGCTGGGCCACTCCGGTAACGTCGGTGGTCCTGAAGTAAAACTGCGGACGGTATCCGTTAAAGAACGGCGTGTGCCTTCCGCCCTCTTCCTTGGAAAGAACGTACACCTCGGCGTTGAAGTGGGTGTGCGGCCTGATGCTGCCCGGCTTTGCCAATACCTGCCCCCGCTCGATTTCCTTGCGGTCAACTCCGCGCAAAAGGCATCCGACGTTGTCGCCGGCCTCGCCCCGGTCCAAAAGCTTCCTGAACATCTCTACCCCGGTTACCACGGTCTTCCTGGGCTTATCCTGCAGTCCCACTATCTCAACTTCTTCGCCAACCTTCACCGCCCCACGCTCCACCCTGCCGGTGGCCACTGTTCCGCGGCCGGTGATGCTGAACACATCCTCCACGGGCATCAGGAACGGCTTGTCTATATCCCTCTGCGGGGTCGGTATATAACTGTCCACCGCGTCCATCAGCTCCCATATCGACTTGCACCACTGGCAGTCACGCTTGCCGCAGCTGCACTCCAATGCCTTCAACGCCGATCCGGTTATGATGGGTGTGTCGTCTCCGGGAAACTCGTACACCGACAGCAGTTCCCGCACTTCCATGTCGACAAGCTCCAAGAGCTCGGGGTCGTCTACCATGTCTGCCTTGTTCAGGTAAACCACAATGTAGGGAACTCCCACCTGGCGGGCCAGCAGTATGTGCTCCCGGGTTTGCGGCATGGGGCCGTCGGCCGCCGATACCACCAGTATGGCTCCGTCCATCTGGGCTGCGCCGGTGATCATGTTCTTCACGTAGTCGGCGTGGCCCGGGCAGTCAACGTGCGCATAGTGCCTGTTGTCGGTTTCGTACTCGACGTGGGCGGTGTTGATGGTGATGCCGCGCTCGCGCTCTTCAGGTGCGTTGTCAATTTCGTCGTATTTTTTAATCTGGGCCTTCCCCACGGTGTGCAGCACCACTGTTATGGCTGCGGTAAGAGTTGTTTTGCCATGGTCGACGTGACCAATGGTCCCAATGTTTACGTGCGGTTTCGTACGCTCAAATTTCGCCTTGCCCATTTTAAAACTTCCTCCTTTAATAGACACCTAGAATTTTAACCATATTTCGGGGACATTCCTGTCTTAAGAGGATGACCCAGCCTTCAGCAGGTGTGTCCCCTTTCCTTGTTCGGTGTGTCCCCATTCCTTATAAGAATTTCTTAAGCGAATGCTATCCGCACCTTCTGGCAATTATTCCCTCGGCAATGTTTTGGGGCACCTCTGCGTAATGGCTGAACTGCATTGTAAACGTACCCCTTCCCTGGGTCAGGGAGCGGAGGCCGGTGGCATAACCGAACATCTCGGACAGCGGGGCCACTGCATGAATGACCTGCGTGTTCCCTCTGGGCTCGATTTCCTCAATCCTGCCTCTCCTTGAGTTAAGATCGCCGATAACCTCTCCCATGTACTCGTCCATGATAACCACTTCCAGTTTCATGACCGGCTCCAGTAGAACCGGCTGAGCCTTTGCGGCGGCGTTTTTAAAGCCTATTGAACCCGCAATCTTGAAGGCCATCTCGGATGAATCCACCTCGTGATATGATCCGTCCAGCAGGATCACCCCTAGGTCTATCATGGGAAATCCCGCCAGAACTCCGTTATCCATAGCTTCCCTTATGCCTGAATCCACAGCGGGAATATATTCCTTGGGGATAACACCGCCTATGATTTTATTGGTGAATTCATAGCCGCTCCCGGACTCCCTGGGCTCTATCTCCAGCACCACGTGACCGTATTGCCCCCGGCCGCCTGACTGCCTTATAAACCTGCCCTCGGCCTTTACCTTGCCCCTAATGGTTTCCTTATAGGCCACCTGGGGCTTTCCTACATTGGCCTCAACCCTGAACTCCCTAAGCAGACGGTCCACAATTATTTCAAGGTGCAGCTCCCCCATCCCGGAAATAATAGTCTGTCCGGTTTCAGGGTCAGTGCGCATTCTGAAGGTGGGATCCTCTTCAGACAGCTTCATCAGTGCAATCCCCATTTTATCCTGATCAGCCTTTGTTTTTGGCTCAATGGCCACATCAATGACCGGCTCCGGAAATTCCATCGACTCAAGCACAATGGAGCTCTTTTCATCGCATAGCGTGTCACCGGTGCCGGTATCCCTTAAACCGACGGCGGCCACTATATCGCCGGTATAAACCTCCCCTATCTCCTCACGGTGGTTGGCGTGCATACGCAGTATGCGCCCGACCCTTTCCCTCTTGTTTTTGGTGGAATTGTAAATGTATGTTCCCGATTTCAGCTTTCCGGAGTATACCCGGAAAAAAGTAAGCTTTCCAACATAAGGGTCTGCCATAATTTTAAAAGCTAGGGCCGAAAAAGGCTGGCCGTCACCGGCAAGGCGCTGGTCCTCATCCCCGGTTTCGGGGTTTACCCCCCGTATGGCCGGGACATCTGTGGGAGCTGGCAGGTAGTCCACTATAGCGTCCAGAAGCGACTGCACTCCCTTGTTTTTAAACGAAGACCCGCACAGCACCGGGATCATTTTCACCGCCAGGGTGGCTTTGCGTATACCGGTCTTAATATCTTCGTCGGTAAGCTCCTCGCCTTCCAGGTATTTAAGCGTCAGCTCCTCGTCGGACTCGGCCACCGCTTCAATCAGCTTTTCCCTGTACAGGGCGGCCATTTCCGCCATGTCTCCGGGTATTTCGGCTTCCTCGCTGGCTGTGCCCAGGTCATCGATATATATAATTGCCCTGTTTTTTATTAAATCGATTGCACCCTTGAAATTCTCCTCAGATCCCAGCGGAAGCTGCAAGGCCACCGGATTGGCGCCAAGCCTGTCCCGGATCATCTGCATTCCCCTGAAGAAATCGGCACCCACACGATCCATCTTGTTTATATAAGCTATCCGTGGGACCTGATATTTATCTGCCTGCCTCCAGACAGTCTCGGACTGGGGTTCCACCCCTCCCACGGAGCAGAAGACTGCAACCGCCCCGTCGAGCACACGGAGAGAGCGCTCCACTTCCATCGTAAAGTCCACGTGCCCGGGTGTGTCGATAATATTAATACAATGATCACGCCATTGGCATGTTGTGGCGGCGGAGGTTATGGTGATCCCCCGCTCCTGTTCCTGGACCATCCAGTCCATGGTGGCGGCGCCATCATGGACCTCTCCGATTTTGTGAACTCTTCCGGTATAGAACAAAATGCGTTCGGTGGTGGTAGTCTTGCCGGCGTCTATGTGGGCCATGATGCCTATATTGCGTGTCTTTTCCAACGGAAACTGCCGCGCCATCAAGACTCCCTCCTTACCACCTGTAATGTGCAAATGCCTTGTTGGCTTCCGCCATTTTGTGCGTGTCTTCCTTTTTCTTAAAGGTAGCTCCAGTGCTGTTGGAAGCGTCCAAAATCTCACCCGCCAGTTTTTCCTCCATGGACTTACCGCCCCTGGCCCTGGCGTAATTTGTCAGCCAGCGGATACCCAGCGTCTGCCTGCGCTCGTGCCTTACCTCCACCGGAACCTGATAGTTGGCGCCACCCACCCTGCGGGCCTTGACCTCAAGCACAGGCATCACATTTTTCATGGCCTGGTCAAAAACCTCCAATGGGTTCTTGCCGCTCTTTTCCTTGACGATATCGAAGGCTCCGTAGACTATTCTTTCAGCAGTCCCCTTTTTGCCATCCAGCATCATCTGATTAATAAGTTTTGTCACAACCTTATTATTGTATACCGGATCAGGAACTATTTCTGTCCTTTTGACATTTCCTCTTCTGGGCACAATTTTCCCCCCTTTACCTAAGGAATACGGGCCCTGAACTGTATATTAACCAGTAAGCCCTTGATATACACACGCTTAATACTTACTTCTTGGGACGCTTTGTACCGTACTTGGAACGACTGCGGTTCCTATTCTGCACCCCTGCCGAATCGAGGGCTCCCCTTACCACGTGATATCTTACTCCAGGCAGATCCTTCACCCTGCCGCCACGCACCAGAACAACCGAGTGCTCTTGCAGGTTATGCCCTATTCCGGGAATGTAAGAAGTAACCTCAATGCCGTTGGTCAGTCTTATTCGGGCCACTTTCCTAAGGGCCGAATTGGGTTTCTTTGGCGTGGTGGTATAAACCCTTGTGCACACCCCTCTTTTTTGCGGGCATTCTTTCAATGCAGGAGCCGAGGATTTTTTGGCCAACTCCTCTCTGCCCTTCCGGATCAACTGGTTGATGGTAGGCACCAACACACACCTCCTTCCTCATACGGGCTGTGATAAACTTCGCCCGGCTTTGTCAGTACTGCCGTCCCGAATGCTCACGTATTTCTATATACGCTCCGCTTCGTGCCACCAGTCCTTTCGCGCCGGTGCTCGTTTCTGACAGCCCTACTGGGGTCGTGATAAACTTCGCCCGGCTTTGTCAGTACTGCCGTCCCGAATGCTCACGTATTTCTATATACGCTCCGCTTCGTGCCGCCAGTCCTTTCGCGCCGGTGCTCGTTTCTGACAGCCCTACTGGGGTCGTGATAAACTTCGCCCGGCTTTTGCCAATGCCAAACCTTGTTAAACCAAATCCCGCCCGGAAGCTTTTTAAAAGCCCCGAGCGGTATTTTTTAATCTTCCAAAATAGCGGTTGAGGCGCAGCCCACTTCTATTCCGCAGGCCTTTCCCAGCACCTGCATGCTTTCCACCATAATCAGAGGCGTCATCCTGGCCAAACATGCCTGAATTATTGGATCCGCCACATGTTTTTCGGCATTTTTGGCCACATAAACTACCTTGGCCTGATTATGGTTAATCGCCTTCAACGTCTGTTTTGACCCGACAGTCTTCTTTCGGGCCTTGGACAGGCGTTCCAGGGACATGGAGGCCACACCTCCCAAATCCAGACACTTTTATATCTTACCACCTACAGTTACCATTGTCAACAATAATTGTTTTTCCGGGACTCGTTTTAATCGGCCGCAGATCCGTAATCGCTGTGAGCAAACTGGCCTCTGCCGCCCATCCCGTAATCCATGTCCTTCATGCCGTCATCGCTGTCATAGGCCGCAGATTCATCCAAAACCTCTATGTTTCTGTAGCGGCTCATGCCGGTCCCAGCTGGCACCAGCTTGCCTATAATAACGTTTTCCTTGAGGCCCAGCAGCGGGTCCATCTTGCCCTTGATGGCCGCCTCGGTTAACACCCTGGTGGTTTCCTGGAAGGAAGCCGCCGACAGGAAGGAATCCGTTGCCAGCGAGGCCTTGGTTATACCCAGCAGCACCGCCTTTCCAACTGAGGGCTCGCCGCCCGCGCCTTCAACACGCTGGTTTTCTTTTTCCAGCTCGAATATATCGATAAGCCCTCCCGGGAGCAAATCGGTGTCACCCTGCTCCTCCACCTTAACCTTTCTGAGCATCTGCCTGATCATAACTTCTATATGCTTGTCGTTGATGTCAACCCCCTGCAGCCTGTACACCCTCTGCACTTCCTGGAGCAGGTAGACCTGCACTCCCTGGGGCCCTTTAATCTTAAGCAGGTCGTGGGGGTTCACCGAACCTTCGGTCAGCTCATCCCCGGCTTCCACCCTGTCTCCGTCATGCACCTTCAGTCTGGCGCCGTACGGAACCTGGTACACGCCCCTTTCACCGTCCTGGCCCACAATCTCTATTTCACGGCGGCCCTTGACTTCCCTGACCTCCACCACTCCCTTGAATTCCGCCACAATAGCCTGCCCTTTGGGACGCCTGGCCTCAAACAGCTCCTCAACCCTCGGCAGACCCTGGGTGATGTCATCACCGGCCACACCGCCGGTGTGGAAGGTGCGCATGGTAAGCTGGGTGCCCGGCTCGCCTATGGACTGGGCGGCGATAATGCCCACCGCTTCCCCTATGTCCACCATCTGGCCGGTGGCCAGGTTCCTTCCGTAGCAGTGGATGCATACGCCGTAGCGGGATTTGCAGGTCAGCACCGACCGTATCTTAACCTTTTTGATTCCGGACTTTACAACTTCGTCCGCCTGTCTATTGGAAATGACATCGCCCTTGCCGACAAGTATTTCACCATTCCCGCCAAAAACATCCTCGAGTGACACACGGCCCTTGATCCTGTCTTCCAGCTTTTCGATAACCTCAGTTCCGTCTTTAATCTCGGAAACCTCTATTCCTTCGGTGGTTCCGCAGTCAATCTCACGCACTATAACATCCTGGGCCACGTCTACCAGCCTCCGGGTAAGATATCCGGAGTCGGCGGTCCGCAGGGCGGTATCAGCAAGACCTTTCCTGGCGCCGTGTGTGGAAATGAAGTATTCCAGAACGGTGAGCCCCTCACGGAAGTTGGCCTTGATGGGAAGGTCGATGATGCGGCCGGACGGGTCTGCCATCAATCCCCTCATCCCGGCCAGCTGGCGGATCTGCTGAATATTACCCCGGGCTCCCGATGTAGCCATCATATAGACCGGGTTGAACCGGTCCAGCGTATCCATAAGCGCCCTGGTCACGTTTTCAGTGGCGTCATTCCAAAGCCCAATAATCTTCCTGTAACGCTCATCGTCGGTGATAAGCCCCCGGCGGTACTGTATCTCAACCTTTTCTACCTCCTGGTCGGTCTGAACAATTATTTCCTTTTTCTTCTCCGGTATGGTTATATCTGAGATGCCGATGGTTACACCGGCCTTGGTGGCGTAGTGGAATCCCAGTTTCTTAATCCCGTCCAGGAGGGTGCCCGTGTCCGCGAAGCCGAGCTCCCTGTAACACTCATCCACTATTCTGCTCAGTTCCTTTTTATCTGCCACGCGGTTAATATAGCCAATCTGCTCGGGTATTACCTCATTGAAAATAATCCGCCCCACAGTTGTTTCCAGCATCTTGCCGTCTATACGCACCTTAATCCTGGCATGAAGGCTTATAGCGCCGTTATCGTAGGCCAGTATGGCTTCGTCGGGGTCCATGAAGGCCTTTCCCTCCCCAAGGGCACCTTGTTTTTCCATGGTCAGGTAATAACTCCCCAAAACCATGTCCTGGGTAGGAATGGCCACAGGCCTTCCATCTTTTGGGTTCAGTATGTTGTGGGCCGACAGCATCAACAGCCGCGCCTCAGCCTGGGCCTCGGATGACAGGGGGACGTGCACGGCCATCTGGTCGCCGTCAAAGTCAGCGTTGTAAGCTGTACATACCATGGGGTGTATCTGTATGGCCCTGCCTTCCACCAGCACCGGCTCAAAGGACTGGATTCCGAGCCTGTGCAGTGTCGGCGCCCTATTTAAGAGCACCGGGTGCTCGCTGATAACCTCCTCAAGAACGTCCCAAACCTCGGGGCGGACCCTCTCCACCATTCTCTTGGCGCTTTTGATGTTGTGGGCATGGCCGTCATTAACCAGCCGCTTCATCACAAAGGGCTTAAACAGCTCCAGGGCCATCTCCTTCGGCAGCCCGCACTGGTGGAGATGCAAAGTGGGCCCGACCACGATAACCGACCGTCCAGAATAGTCGACCCTCTTTCCAAGAAGGTTCTGGCGGAAACGCCCCTGCTTTCCTTTAAGCATATCGCTCAGCGATTTAAGCGGCCTGTTGCCGGGACCGGTTACCGGGCGGCCCCTGCGGCCATTGTCGATAAGGGCGTCAACGGCCTCCTGAAGCATTCGTTTTTCATTCCGCACAATAATGTCCGGGGCGCCAAGGTCCAGCAACCTCTTGAGGCGGTTATTCCTGTTTATAACGCGCCGGTACAGGTCATTGAGGTCCGAGGTTGCGAACCTGCCCCCGTCCAGCTGCACCATGGGCCTGAGTTCCGGGGGAATAACCGGGATCACCTTCATTACCATCCATTCGGGGCGGTTCCCGGACTTCCGGAAGGCCTCCACAACTTCCAGCCTTCTAATGGCCCTTATCTTGCGCTGCCCGGTAACCTCCTTCAGCTCTTGGCGAAGCTCCCGGCTCAGTTCGTCAAGCTCTATCTCTTCCAGCAGTTTCAGAATTGCCTCGGCGCCCATGGCGGCCTTGAAACCGGTGGGGTGCTTTTCACGGTATTCCCGGTACTCGGTCTCGGTCAAAAGCTGCTTTTTGATGAGCCCGGTATCACCGCCGTCAATAACAATATAAGAAACAAAGTAGAGGACCTTTTCAAGGGCCCGGGGCGACATGTCCAGCAAAAGCCCCATGCGGCTGGGAATGCCCTTGAAATACCAGATATGGGAAACAGGGGCGGCCAGTTCAATGTGCCCCAGCCGCTCCCTTCTTACCTTTGAGCGGGTGACTTCAACGCCACAGCGGTCGCAAACAACGCCCTTGTACCTTACGCGCTTGTATTTGCCGCAATGACATTCCCAGTCCCTGGTGGGTCCAAAAATTCTTTCACAGAAAAGCCCGTCCCTTTCGGGCTTGAGGGTGCGGTAGTTGATAGTTTCGGGTTTTTTTACCTCTCCACTGGACCACTCCCTGATCTGGTCGGGGGAGGCCAGGCCGATTCGAATCCGGTCAAAATTATTTAAATCCAGCAAGGAACCACGCTCCCTTCAAAATTCTGGGACTGCCCTGACCCATAATTCTCGCTTCCTGGCTTATACCGTTTCGTCTTCATCAACAGAAAAGTCTTCTTCCAGGAACTCGTCATTGAAGTCTTCCTCTTCCTCCGGTTCTTCGCTTTCGCTGTCATAGTCATCGGCTTCGGGGAAGAAATCGCCTTCGGCCAGATCCAGACCAAGGTCCTTGGCAGCTTCACCGATATCCTCTTCGATTTCCTTTATTTCAATTTCCCGGTCATCTTCGGACAGCACCTTTACATCAAGGCCAAGGCTTTGCAATTCCTTGATAAGTACCTTGAAAGATTCCGGCACACCCGGCTCGGGAACATTTTCCCCCTTGACGATTGCTTCGTACGTTTTCACCCTGCCCACCACGTCGTCGGACTTGACCGTAAGTATTTCCTGAAGGGTATAGGCCGCTCCATAGGCTTCCAGCGCCCATACCTCCATCTCGCCGAAACGCTGTCCGCCGAACTGGGCCTTACCGCCCAGAGGCTGTTGTGTCACCAGTGAATATGGTCCGGTGGACCTGGCGTGTATCTTATCATCCACCAGGTGAGCCAGCTTAAGCATGTATACATATCCCACCGTAACCGGGTTGTCGAAGGGCTCTCCGGTCCGCCCGTCATACAGCGTTATCTTCCCGTTTTCGGGAAGCCCCGCCTCCTTAAGGGAGTTTAAAATATCCTCCTCCAGCGCACCGTTGAAAACCGGAGTGGCCACATGGTACCCCAGCGCCTTAGCCGCCCACCCCAGGTGGGACTCAAGTACCTGACCCAGGTTCATCCTTGAAGGAACCCCCAGCGGGTTAAGAACTATCTCGATGGGTGTGCCGTCGGGAAGAAAGGGCATATCCTCCTCGGGCAGTATCCGGGCAATAACGCCCTTATTTCCATGGCGGCCCGCCATTTTGTCACCCTCGGAAATCTTCCTCTTCTGGGCGATGTAAACTCTGACCAGCTGATTTACCCCCGGGGGAAGCTCATCGCTGTTTTCACGGGAAAAAACCTTTACATCCACCACTTTTCCGGACTCACCGTGAGGAACCCTGAGGGAAGTGTCCCGGACCTCCCGGGCTTTCTCACCGAAAATGGCCCTTAAGAGACGCTCCTCCGCGGTCAGCTCGGTCTCCCCCTTGGGAGTGACCTTGCCCACCAGTATATCACCGGGTCTGACCTCGGCTCCCACCCTGATGATGCCCCTGTCGTCCAGGTCTTTTAAAATCTCTTCGCCCACGTTGGGTATATCCCTGGTTATCTCCTCGGGGCCCAGCTTGGTGTCCCTGGCGTCACACTCATATTCCTCTATATGAATGGAAGTGAAAAAATCTTCTTTAACAGCCTTCTCGCTTACCAGTATGGCGTCTTCGTAATTGTAGCCCTCCCACGGCATGAAGGCCACCAGCACGTTCCGGCCGAGGGCCAGCTCTCCCATATCGGTTGAAGGTCCATCGCCTATAACCTGGTCACTGGTGATTCTATCACCTTTTGACACAATGGGTTTCTGATTTATGCAGGTTCCCTGGTTGGACCGTTTGAATTTATGAAGTTTATATATATTAACCCTTCCGTCATCAGATCTTATGGTTATTTCATTGGCGGTTACCCTCTCCACCACCCCGTCGGTCCTGGAGATCACAACCACCCCGGAGTCCTTGGCCGCCTTGTACTCAATGCCGGTTCCCACCAGCGGGGCGTGTGCCTTGAGAAGGGGAACGGCCTGGCGCTGCATGTTTGCTCCCATCAGGGCACGGTTTGCGTCGTCGTGCTCCAGGAAGGGGATAAGCGAGGTAGCCACGCTGAACACCTGCTTGGGGGACACATCCATAAATTCCACTCGGTCGGTTGATACCACAAGTATGTCGCGGCCGTGCCGGGCATTAACCCTGTTTTCCAGGAAGTAGCCGTCCTCATCCAGCGGGGCGTTGGCCTGGGCGATTATATGCCCTTCTTCCTCATCAGCCGTCAGGTACAGTATCTCCTCCGTCACCCTCCTGCTTTCCTTATCAGCCTTTCTGTACGGAGTTTCAATAAATCCGAATTCATTTATCCTGGCGTAGGTACTAAGCGACCCTATAAGTCCGATGTTGGGACCTTCAGGGGTCTCAATGGGACACATCCGGCCGTAGTGGGAGTGGTGCACATCCCTGACCTCGAATCCCGCCCTCTCACGGCTCAAGCCCCCCGGTCCCAGGGCTGAAAGTCTTCTCTTATGGGTCAGTTCCGCCAGTGGGTTGGTCTGGTCCATAAACTGAGAAAGCTGGCTGGACCCGAAAAACTCCTTGATGGCGGCTACCACCGGCCTGATGTTGATAAGCACCTGGGGTGTTATAACGTCAACATCCTGGATGGTCATCCTCTCCCTGACCACCCTCTCCATCCTGGAAAGACCGATCCTGAACTGGTTCTGCAGCAACTCGCCCACTGAACGAAGCCGCCTGTTGCCCAGATGGTCTATATCATCAACCGTCCCCTGCCCTTCGATCAGCTTCAGGAGGTATTTAACAGTTTCGATTATATCTTGCGGCACCAGTTCCCTGATGAACTCCCGGTCCACAGGAACCATTGTTTTCAGGTGCTGGTCGAACTCTTCTCCGGGTCTCCCGTCTTCTTTATAACGGTAAAGAATACCGTGCTTCAGCTTTTTCTGTATCTTGTACCGGCCCACATTGGCCAGGTCATACCTTTTGGGGTCAAAGAACAGCGCGTCCAGTAGAGACCTTGCGCTCTCCACCGTGGGCGGCTCGCCGGGACGCAGCCTCTTATATATCTCAACCAGCGCCTCTTCTTCGGAATCGGAATTGTCCCTTGTGAGCGTTTCCAGAATATGCTGATTATCCGCAAACAACTCAGCTATTTTTGCCTTGGTGCCGTACCCCAGAGCCCTGACCAGCACCGTGGCCGGAATCTTTCTGGTCCGGTCGATGCGGACGAATATATGGTCATTTACATCGGTCTCAAACTCCAGCCATGCTCCCCTGTTGGGAATAATGGTGGCGGTAAAAAGCCGTTTGCCGCTGGGATCCACCAAATCCCCGAAATAAACCCCGGGTGACCGTACCAGCTGGCTGACAATTACCCTTTCGGCCCCGTTTATAATAAAGGTTCCCTTTTCCGTCATCAGGGGAAAATCTCCCATGAAGACTTCCTGCTCCTTGACCTCGCCGGTCTCCTTGTTTATGAGACGCACCTTAACCCGCAGGGGAGCGGCAAATGTAACATCTCTCTCTTTGCATTCCTCGACTGTATACTTGGGTTCACCCAGGGTATAGTCAAGAAATTCCAGAACGAGGTTGCCGGTAAAATCCTGAATGGGAGAAATGTCGTTAAAAACCTCTTTAAGGCCCTCCCGTAAAAACCAGTTGTACGAATTTCTCTGAACCTCTATGAGGTTTGGCAGTTCCAGGACTTCCCTCAACTTGCCGAAATTCTTCCGTTTCCTCATTCCCATCATTTCAGAATACATGTAATGAGCCACACCCCCAACAGATTAAAACTTCATAATGCAAACAACGAAAAGCAAGGTCCTCGATAACCAAAAACCTCGCTTCAATTCAAAAAACTAAAACCATATCTAGAATATTATTCCCCGAATAAAACCACCGGATACACAATGTTACCACGGTCAATCCTTTATTTGGAAGAATTTATTTTTGCAAACGATTTAATAATCTTAGCATATAGTTTTTCTTTTGTCAAGAATTTCATTGAAAAAGGAGCTGCGCAGCTTCGGACGGTATAGACGTCCCACCCCCACTGAAGCATGGGGGCGCTCCCCCTTGGAACCCCCGTGCAGAAAATTATCCACAGAATTCCTCTTGAGCATAATTTCCTATATCTTTAAAGGAAGGGATTGACAAACGCCAATCCCTTCCACTAAATCCAAAATTACCAAAGGCAGTGCTATTTTACTTCCACCTTTGCGCCCTGCTCTTCGAGCTTGGCCTTTACAGAGTTGGCCTCTTCCTTGCTGACCTTCTCCTTAACGGGCTTCGGGGCGTTGTCCACCAGGTCCTTGGCTTCCTTCAGGCCGAGGCCGGTTAGCTCGCGCACCACCTTGATGACATTGATCTTCTTGTCACCGGCAGCTGCCAGTATTACGTCAAATTCAGTCTGCTCTTCTTCTTCAACCGGAGCTGCTGCGGCGGCGGGGGCAGCGGCCACGGCCATGGGAGCTGCCGCGCTTACACCAAACTCCTCTTCAAAAGCCTTTACCAGTTCTGCCAGCTCAAGAACGGTCAAACCTTTTACCGCTTCCAGAATTTCTGCAACCTTGGACATCTTTAAAAAACCTCCTGTTATTTTAAAAATTGGTTATTGGTTTCTGCTTTAGCTGCTAACTGCTAGTCGCTTGTAGCTGACTGCTACTTGCCACCTGACGGCCTAGGCCGTTTCCCCGGCCTTTTGCTTGCGTATGGCTTCAAGCGCATACACGAAGCTTCTCAAAGTACCCTGCAGCACCGACGCAAAACCATACATCGGGGCCTGCATACCGCCCAGGACCTTGGCCAACAAAACTTCGCGGGGCGGCAGGTCTGCAAGGTCACGAACCTCTTTTACGCCTATTGCGCGTCCTTCCAGTATTCCGCCCTTAATCTCAAAAGTCTTTGCTTCCTTTACAAAGTCTGCAAGCACCTTTGCCGGGGCTACAAGATCCTCGCGGCTAAATGCAATAACGGTGGGGCCTTGCAGAATCGACTCCATTCCCTCCATGCCCAGTTCCCGGGTAACTTTCAATGTAAGGGTATTCTTGGCCACTTTCAACTCGCAGCCCTTTTCCCGCAGCCGCTTCCGCAGTTTTGTCATGGAAGCCACACTTTGACCGCGGTAATTGGCCATTACGGCAACCTTTGAATTCTTAAACTTATCCCTGAGATCGTCCAGTACCAGTTCTTTATCCTGCTTGGTTGGCAAACAACAGCACCTCCTTTCGAAAATAAAGGGGCTCCGCCCCTTCGGACGGTATAGACGTCCTACCCCCACTAAAGCAAGGGGGACGCCCCCTTGGAACCCCGTGCTTAGGAAATTATCCACAGCATCCCTCTGGAGCATAATTTCCTAAGTCTAAAATCAAAAGACGGATCCTGTAGAAAAGCCCAAGGACCCGCCTTAAAATCAAAATCCATGGCGGTTGGTAATCCAGGCCTCGGCTGGGGGCTTACGCCATTATGTCCGGTGGACGCCAGCTGTCTACAGCTTGTAAAAGCTTTATGGTATTGTACTATTTAAAAATCTAAGATGTGATTTTCTGGGAGTTTATCTTAATCCCCGGCCCCATGGTAGAACATACCGAAACCCCTTTAATATACTGGCCCTTGGCCGCCTGGGGCTTAACCCTGATCAGCTGCTCCACCAGAGTCCGCAGGTTTTCGCTCAACTTTTCAATATCGAAAGAAACCTTACCAACCGGCGCGTGAATAATGCCGGCCTTGTCAACCCTGTATTCGATCTTGCCGGCCTTAACTTCCTGAACGGCCCGGGCAACTTCAAAGGTAACCGTTCCGGTCTTGGGGTTGGGCATTAATCCCCTGGGCCCAAGAATCCGGCCCAACTTACCGACCATACCCATCATATCCGGGGTGGCGATGGCCACTTCAAACCCAAGCCAGCCTTCTTTCTGGATTTTTTCCACCATATCCTCGGCGCCCACGAAATCCGCACCGGCTTCCTCGGCCTCCTTGGCCTTGTCTCCCTTTGCAAACACCAGTACCGAGCGGGTTTTGCCGGTACCGTGGGGAAGCACTACGGCACCCCTTACCTGTTGATCGGCATGACGGGGGTCGACACCCAGCTTGACAACGGCTTCCACAGTTTCATCAAACTTGGCCGGAGCCAGTTTTTTTACCAGCTCAAAACCCTCTGCGGGTTCATACAGTTTCTGGCGGTCAACCTGCTTGGCAGCATCGGTAAGTTTTTTGCCTTGCTTTGGCATAATATAAAATCCTCCTTGTGGTACAAACAGATACGGGCCTCGATATATTTTACCCGATCCTCCCACGTTATTTGGCTCTTAGCTGTTAGCTTCCAGTTGCTAGCTACCAGTTTCTAGTCGCTAGTCGTTAATCGCTGTCATTCCGAAATTTCAATGCCCATACTGCGGGCCGTACCCTCAACCATACGCATGGCTGCCTCAACAGAAGCCGCGTTAAGGTCCTGCATCTTAAGTTCAGCAATCTCCCTGACCTTTGCCCTGGGCACCTTGGCAACCTTTTTCTTGTTGGGGGTACCGGAACCCGACTCAATCCCGGCTGCCTTTTTGAGCAGAACCGCGGCGGGCGGGGTTTTGGTGACAAAAGTAAAGGAACGGTCTTCATAAATGGTAATTTCCACCGGGATAATCATTCCGGCCTGGGCGGCAGTGCGTTCATTATATTCTTTCACAAAGGCCATAATATTTACCCCGTGCTGACCCAGAGCGGGGCCTACCGGCGGAGCCGGAGTAGCCTTCCCGGCGGGGCACTGAAGCTTTACAATAGCGGAAACCCTTTTTGCCATATATTCACACCTCCTTGCAATGCCTAAATAGCTATTAATAACTGTCGGAATCCAGAATCCAGGAGTCAGGAGTCAGGAGTCAGAATATAGAAGCAGGACTTCCATTCCGCAAGTGGCGCCATCACTCCCATTCTGGATTCTGGCTCCTGGATTCTGAATTCTGACAGAAAGAGACATTCAGTATAAGCATAAACTAGCTTATCTTTTCAACCTGGGCGTACTCCAGCTCAACAGGGGTGTCCCTGCCGAACATGGAAATCCTGACCCGCAATTTGCCCTTATCAGGGAAAATTTCTTCAATAACGCCGTCGAAATTCTCAAAGGGCCCGGATTTAACCCTTATGTGCTCATTTATCGCGAAGTCCAAACGCACCCGGGGCTCGTCGACCCCCATGGACTTCATGATCTGTTTGGCTTCTCCATCCGTAAGGGGTATCGGCTTGGAACCGCTTCCCACAAAACCTGTCACACCCGGAGTATTTCGGACCACATACCAGGAGTCGTCGGTCATAATCATTTCAACCAGAACGTAACCGGGAAAAACCTTCTTTTTGCTTACCTTTCTTTTGCCGTCCTTTATTTCGATCTCATCTTCCATGGGCACGAGGATCCGGAAAATCTTTTCCTCCATGTTCATGGATTCGATTCTCTTTTCAAGGTTTGCCTTAACCTTATTTTCATATCCTGAATAGGTATGGATTACATACCAAAGCTTGCTCATAATTCAAGGGACCCGTATTAGGTCCCCCACCTCCCCGGTCCTAACGGATTATCAGCTGAATAACCCTGCTCATCAGCGAGTCAAAAAGCCAAATAAGCACGCCCACGATAATTACAGCCACCACAACTACCGAGGTATAGGTGAGCACTTCTTTACGATTAGGCCAGTGTACCTTTTTAAGCTCATTGTATACGCCGCGAAAATACTTCTTGGCCTTTTCAAGACGGTTCACCGTGTCTTTTTTTACAACTGCCGGCTTCTTTTCCACTTTTGGCATTATTTTTTTTGCAGGCTCTTTCTTTAAGCCTTCTTCGCCCTTTTCCGCCGGCTTTTTACCGTTTTGATCATTGTTCTGTTTCCTGATCAAGGCCATAAATTCGCCACATCCTTATAATTTACGGAAAGTATTTTACCCTTGCCCCGCTTGCTTACCAAAGCCGGATGTGCTATTAGCTGCTGGCTTAGCGTGTCTCTTTGTGAACTGTGTGGGTCTGGCAAAATCTGCAGTACTTCTTCAGCTCAATCCGGCCGGAATCGTTCTTTTTGTTTTTGGTTGTTGTATAATTGCGGCGCTTACACTCGGTGCAGGCCATAGTAACCCCAACCCGCATAACAATTGCCACCTCCTATAGAAAAAAAACCTGGAAGATCGTTTTTGAAGATAACCTTAAACAATCTATCATAATTAACTTTCCCTGTCAATAGTTGACTGTGAGCCAAAAACAAAAATGCCGGCCCTATCAGAGGGCTTCCATTACCAATGCGGTTTTAGTTTTCCTCCTGCAACAGGTTTTTATACCATTTTTTCCCTAAATATTAAAAAACAAAACTGGCCAGGTAACCAAAAGACCTAAAACCAATTGGTTTCCCTGGCCAATTCGCATAGGGATTAACTTTACTCTATTATGGAGGTTACAACCCCGGCGCCCACTGTGCGGCCGCCCTCACGGATGGCGAAGCGCAGTCCCTCTTCAATGGCGATGGGGGTGATCAGCTTGATGTTGATCCTGATGTTGTCACCAGGCATTACCATTTCCACTCCCTCGGGAAGCTGGGCCACTCCGGTAACGTCGGTGGTCCTGAAGTAAAACTGCGGACGGTATCCGTTAAAGAACGGCGTGTGCCTTCCGCCCTCTTCCTTGGAAAGAACGTACACCTCGGCGTTGAAGTGGGTGTGCGGCCTGATGCTGCCCGGCTTTGCCAATACCTGCCCCCGCTCGATTTCCTTGCGGTCAACTCCGCGCAAAAGGCATCCGACGTTGTCGCCGGCCTCGCCCCGGTCCAAAAGCTTCCTGAACATCTCTACCCCGGTTACCACGGTCTTCCTGGGCTTATCCTGCAGTCCCACTATCTCAACTTCTTCGCCAACCTTCACCGCCCCACGCTCCACCCTGCCGGTGGCCACTGTTCCGCGGCCGGTGATGCTGAACACATCCTCCACGGGCATCAGGAACGGCTTGTCTATATCCCTCTGCGGGGTCGGTATATAACTGTCCACCGCGTCCATCAGCTCCCATATCGACTTGCACCACTGGCAGTCACGCTTGCCGCAGCTGCACTCCAATGCCTTCAACGCCGATCCGGTTATGATGGGTGTGTCGTCTCCGGGAAACTCGTACACCGACAGCAGTTCCCGCACTTCCATGTCGACAAGCTCCAAGAGCTCGGGGTCGTCTACCATGTCTGCCTTGTTCAGGTAAACCACAATGTAGGGAACTCCCACCTGGCGGGCCAGCAGTATGTGCTCCCGGGTTTGCGGCATGGGGCCGTCGGCCGCCGATACCACCAGTATGGCTCCGTCCATCTGGGCTGCGCCGGTGATCATGTTCTTCACGTAGTCGGCGTGGCCCGGGCAGTCAACGTGCGCATAGTGCCTGTTGTCGGTTTCGTACTCGACGTGGGCGGTGTTGATGGTGATGCCGCGCTCGCGCTCTTCAGGTGCGTTGTCAATTTCGTCGTATTTTTTAATCTGGGCCTTCCCCACGGTGTGCAGCACCACTGTTATGGCTGCGGTAAGAGTTGTTTTGCCATGGTCGACGTGACCAATGGTCCCAATGTTTACGTGCGGTTTCGTACGCTCAAATTTCGCCTTGCCCAAAAAAATTCCCCCTTTGAAACTTCCGGAAAATAAAGGCACTATCTAAGTTTTTCCAGATGGTTCTAATTTATACAGGCCGAAAATTCCAGTAGATAATTCTATATTTAAAAAAAAAATTCCTCCCATCGGGTGGAAAATAATTAGTCAGTTTATTTCAGAAAAACAGTTCACCGGCCAATGGCAATCCCGGCACCGGTTATAAGGCATTTCTCAACCCTCTCCTTTTGGTTCTGGGGACTTGCCAGTATTTCATCAACGCCAGCAAAGTACGCACTGGCAACCGATTCCCGGGTAATACCTGTGGAATAGGCCACAACCCTGCACGCACCCCTGCTTTTTATACTCTTAACCAGACTGGGCCAGTTTTGATTCCCTTCCATCGAAACAAAAACAACTTTGGGATTATGATTTGCAGCAAGTCTCAAGGCGCTGGCATTGTCGCTGGCCTCAAATATCTGAAAACTATGATCCAGAATCATATTCTTCAGTATTCTCCGCATAAAATCACTGCTGTCCACGATTACCACATTATCTTTTTTTATTTTTGCGGTATCCGCAGACATATCCCTTCCTCCCCGTGCAAGCGGCAGTTTGCTGACTAACTACCGAAGGCGGCCCTAGTGGATGTAATTTTAACAAAAGCCACGTCGAATGTCTACAAGCCATGTCTAAAATGCTGAAATACTGTCCCAAATCATGCTTTTTTCTGTCCAAAACCGCCGGGAGATGTACCGGGGCTGCAATACCGGAGAAATGTAAAAGGCCCTCCGGGCCTTTTACATTTTTATTCTCGTTGTTTTAATCATGTTTTCAAGTTCCCGCAATTTGTCCCAGGTCATCAGCGGCCTTTCACCGGTATTGGCCATCACCACCTGGTACGTGCTTTTTCCGCAGGGCACAAGCTCCCTGACCAGGTTTAGATTTATCAGGAATCCCTTGTGCGACCTGAAAAACATCTGACCACTCAACTGTTCTTCCAACGCGCCCAGACTTTCATCCGTGATCAATTTGCCGCCGACGTAGTGCACCGTAGTCTTCCGGTTTTCCCTTGTGATAAACACAATATCCTTCAGGTCTATCATTATGTACTTTTCAGCGCCCCTGAACAGCTTGGCCCCCTGTAAGGTGACCCTGGGAGGCGGAGCCGGCATCTCGACCTTTCGTGCCTCTCCGGACTTGGCCCTTTCCAGCGACACGATCCGGCTCATGGTCTGACTTATCCTTTCAATCTTGAAGGGCTTGACCAGGTAGTCAAAGGCATAAATCTCGAAGGCCTTGTCCCTGTAATGGGAAAAACCCGTGCAAAAGACTATGTACGTCCAGGGGTTGATATCGAATATCTCCCGGGCCAAGTCCAGTCCGTTTTTGCCTGGCAGGTCGATATCCACCAGCACAACCCTCGGGCGCAGGCTCTCATACATCCCCAGCGCAGCCTCGCCGTCGCCGGCTTCCCCCACCACCTCCACCCCGGGCACATCAGCGACGGCATTCCTTATCACCTGCCGCATAGAGGGATCGTCTTCAGCTATCAATACCGTCAAGCTCATTGCATTACCCCCATTTTTCAATTACTGGCGCGGGGGAGCGGGCTGGTAGCCCGATAAGAGACTTGCTGGCGTAACGCCGATGGCTGCTACAAAAAGGGCAGCCAGCACCAGAGGGGAGTACATCAGCTTCTTAAGCGCTTTCCGCATGGGTGGGACACCTCCTTTCACCTATTATTCTGGATAAAGCAATGTCAAAGCCGTCCATGGCCCTGTAGCCCGGAGGTGTAAAGCTCAATGCCTGCCCCGCCGTACCCAGCAGACCGGCCACCGCCGCCGCGATGCTGTAGGGCGCAACATAAATTGCCAGCACCCAGGCCCAGAGGGCCAGAAAAACAAGAGAAAGTCCCTTGAACATTGATCTCTTTCTCGGCATTATCTTTTTTTGAGGCACCTCCCCCGGCGCCCATATCAAAACCATCACTGCCATAACAAATAAACCGCTGATTATAGATTTCGCCATAATCTGTTCAGTAACAAACGGGGCCACAAGCACGCCAATTGCCGCCGAACCCAGAAATACCAGCAAACTAAAAACCAGGCAGCGCCAGTAATCCTCACAGTGGGGCCCCCCGCTCACCAGCCGGAACAACGAAAACCCCCCCATGGCCGCCAGGGTTTCGGGGAGCACCCCCAAAAGGACCGCCCCGGCCAGAAGTATAGCAAGTTTTATTATCTCCCCCAGCAGTATCTCCAGCCCGAATCTGACCCTGTCCACCCTGGCCTTATCCATCCCGGTCTCACTGGCAAGATGTACCGCCATTCTATTTGCAATGTCATACATATTCATCCGTTATTCCCCCCGCCCTCATCTCTTAAAGGGGATATTCACCCTGAATACCGTTTCCCCGCCTTCGGAGGACACCTGAATGTCCCCTTTGTATTTGCCTGCTATCTCCTTGACTATGGCCAGCCCCAGCCCGCCGTGTTCTTTCTTGGTGGTAAAGTTTGGGGCGAATATTTTGCTTTTAATATCGGCCTCCAGGCGACCCCGGTTGGCCACCTCCATTATATACTCCCCTCTTTCGGCAGTGATGTCCAACCCCACCAGCCTGTCCCCCGGCTCATTTTTCTCCACCGCGTCAAAGGCGTTGTCGACAAGGTTCCCCAGCAGCGAACTGGATTCGTTGCTTTTCAGTGGGAAGTCCTCCAGTGAGCACTCTATACTTATGTCAAACTTGATGTTCCTGGTCTCGGCTATGCCTATCTTGGTATAAAGCAGGGCACTGACCGCCGGGTTGTCGGTCTTGATCAGTTCCCCGGTGCCCGAAACGTAGTGGTAGGTGTTCTGTATGTACTCCCTGGCGCCGCCGTAATTGCCCGTTTCAATCAGCCCGTACACCGCCTGGAGCTGGTGGTTGAAGTCGTGCCGCTGCTTTCTGATGGAATATATAAACTCCTTCATCCTTTCTATGGTCTCGGCCGCCCTGGCGGCCTCCATCTCTTTCTCTATGGACTTGCGCATTCTCTGTAAAGCCCACAAAGACATGAAGGCCAGAACAATTATCAAGGAGTTGAACAAAATCTTGAATAAATCAGGGTAGTAGCCGCCGCTGTCATTTACCTGGACCGATACATGAGTGAAATTGAGCAGCCATAAAAGCATCAGCGGTAGAAGAATAAACACCACGGCGGGCAGGTACTCTTTATATAGCACACTGCTCCCCTTCTCAGGAGTTTCCTGGTATTTTTCCTTTATTGCCTGCCAGCCGGTTATCTTGGCAAAGGTTACGTTAAATCTCTTTAAAAGGACTGCAATGGCAAATAACACTACTGTAGTCGGAACGGTAAACAACAATCTTTTATACTGGTCATTAACAAGGTCTGACATTGTCAGCCCCGTGGCAGCCGTAACCAACTGGGTAACTCCAACCTCGGTCATTATAAGAAGTATTACGACAACAACAATTCCCACTGATGAAGCCCACATTGAAAGCCTGGCTATTAAAAAAATCAGGATAATGTATGACATCATCTGAAATATGGTATGCATTCCCATCGGTATAGGAAGGGACCTTGTTATAAAAGCAACAACCGCCTGGATCAATGCGATGAGAATTATTTCCGGTAGCCTTGGCTTCCCCCCCATGAATGTGATAACGAAATATGACAGTACTATGGCTTCTGGAAAGGAAACAGTCAGCATAAAAAATACCGACATGTACGGGTCCATTAAAAAATCCCTTCTTTCTCATTCATTTGCCAAACAGCCGGATACTCCTTCCGGGCATGTCTATAAACCTCCTACAGGCGCCCAAAAAGTGCTGTGGGCTGTCTGAAAAAAATCAACCCTTGCTTAGCCACAGGTTAACTAATCATACAACTGTAGATATTGTCTTATTATTAAACAAATTGTAATAAATCCCTGCTTTAGCGCTTTGAGCTGCAAAAACAATAAAACCGGCTTATAACCGGTTTTATTCTGGTAGCGGCGCAGGGACTTGAACCCCGGACACCACGGGTATGAACCGTGTGCTCTGACCAGCTGAGCTACGCCGCCGTTTTTATGGAGCCACTGACCGGGATTGAACCGGTGACCTCATCCTTACCAAGGATGCGCTCTACCTACTGAGCTACAGCGGCATGGTTGCGGGGGTAGGATTTGAACCTACGACCTTCGGGTTATGAGCCCGACGAGCTGCCAGCTGCTCCACCCCGCGGCGTTTATTTATATATATTATTATATTATGGTGGAGGGGGCAGGATTCGAACCTGCGAAGGTGTCTACCGGCAGATTTACAGTCTGCTCCCTTTGGCCGCTCGGGAACCCCTCCATATATTTAGATGTGGGAGGTGAGAGGTTGAAGGTGAGCTCCTTGTTGGAATTTGCTTTTTAGCAAATTCCTTCTTAATCCAACATCTCACTTCTCACTTCTCACTTCTCAATTGGAGCCGGCGATGGGATTCGAACCCGCAACCTGCTGATTACAAGTCAGCTGCTCTGCCATTGAGCTACGCCGGCGTAATCCGTACCGGCTGTCGGGTTGCTGTTACCCTCCAGACGCAAAATCTATGTTAACAGAAAAACTCCAAACTGTCAACACCTATGGCATTGGTTTTTCCTGGTTAAAAACCCCCGGTATTCCAGGGGTGGTTTTAACCGGCTGAAGCTCACGCCTCCCTTTTTTCCAGGTAGCGCTCCAGCTTTCTTTTTACCCTCTGCAACGCATTGTCAATAGACTTGACATGTCTTTTCAAATCCTCAGCAATCTCCTGGTAGGACTTGCCCTCCAGGTAGGACATAAGCACCTTCCACTCCAGTGAGCTCAGTATTTCCCCCATCTTTTCCTCTATATCGTCGAATTCCTCACGGCTTATGATGAGTTCTTCCGGGTCAGTAATTTTGGTTCCTGAAATTACATCCAAAAGGGTTCGATCGGAATCCTCGTCATAAATGGGCTTATTCAAAGACACATAGGAATTCAGAGGAATGTGTTTTTGCCTGGTGGCTGTCTTGATGGCTGTGATAATCTGGCGGGTTATGCATAGCTCGGCAAATGCCCTGAAAGAAGATAACTTGTCCATCCTGAAGTCACGGATGGCCTTATACAGCCCAATCATGCCCTCCTGAATAATATCCTCACGGTCGGCTCCTATCAGGAAATATGAACGGGCTTTGGCCCGGACAAAGTTTTTGTACTTATTGATAAGGTATTCCAGTGCGACATCGTCGCCCTCCCGGGCGTATTCTACAACATCCTCGTCAATCAATAAGTGAAAACCGCCGGGGGTCTCTTTCTGGGCATTAAGATTCAACGATATCCCTCCCGCTAGTAATCTTCCCGTGGAAGAACCAACAAACCTGAGTAACGATACCTTTGAACTATTTAGTTGTAGAAAAATAAAAGCCTTTTCCGTCAATAACAATTAATGTCCGGACAATGACATGCCCAGACAGTTCATACCTTTTAACGGGGCAAGGCTAAATTCCAGCTTTCTTCATGCAGAGTAGCCAAGCCTATTATAACGTACGTCAAAAATACAGTCAAGACATATCACCCCGTAGCGGGGGCTATCTTTTTTTTCTCCTCCACATTTCCAGGGCTTTTCTAACCTCTTCAACCAACCGGTTTTCAAGGTACGACTCCGAAGGACTGGTGGATACGTAATGCTTTTCGCCTTCCTGTTTAAGACTTTTGATTTTGTCCGACAGCTCCCTGGGGGTAAGCCTGTACGCCCCAAGGCCGAAAACCATGCTCTGTTCCGCCCAGTCCGATGTGGCCACATGAACCCTGCCCCTCACGGCCAGTTCCTTTACCAGCCTTTCTATGACAGAGTCCGCCGTTTCCTTCTCCTGGGTGTATATTACTTCAACGTTACTATCAATATATTCCGCATGTTCCAAATTATTCTTAACAAGATGGGCGTCGAAAACCACCACCACCGACTCTCCGCTATAGGCCGCGTAGTTTACAAGTATATCCAGGAGCTTTGTCCTGGCATGATCGAGGCCGGCCTTCCTCAGCTTTTCCATCTCCGGCCAGGAAAAAATAATGTTGTAGCCGTCGACGATGAGGTAATCCTTCGTATCCTTCATGGACGGGCAATCCTCTCGCATACGGACTTTCTCACTTCTCAATTCTTCTCTGGCGGACAACCTCGTAAATAAGCAGGGCGGCGGCCACCGAGGCGTTAAGTGAACCTATTTTGCCCACCATGGGAAGCCTTACAGTAAAATCGCAGTTTTCCTTTACCAGCCTGCCCAACCCCTTGTCTTCCCCGCCTATAACCAGCGCAATAGGGCCGTCCAGCCTGGCATCCCAGTATAAATCCCGGGCGCCGGCATCGGCCCCCACCACCCAAATCCCCTTTTCCTTCAGGGCTTCAATGGTCTGCACCATGTTGGCCACCCTGGCCACCGGCACATATTCCACGGCGCCGGCTGACGACCTGGCCACAACAGGGGTTAGTGATACCGATCGACGTCTGGGGATCACCACCCCGCCCACACCGGCAGCCTCTGCGGTACGCAGTATGGCTCCAAGATTATGGGGATCGTTTATCTCATCCAGCAATAATATAAAGGGGGATTCCCCGGCTCTTTGAAGCATATCCCCCAGATCGGCATATTCCCTGGCGGCGATATAGGCCATGACACCCTGATGCCTGACATCTCCTGAAAGGGAGTCAAGCCGGGCCCGGTCAACGGCCTGCACCGGCACCCCCTTTTCCCTGGCCAGACTTATTATTTCTCCCAGTGGCGCCGACTTCTCCCCCTGGGCAAACAGCACCTTGTCAACGGGGCGGCCGGACCTGAGAGCTTCCCTGACCGGGTTCCGGCCTGCCAGTATATTCTCCGGCCCCGCCTTTTCAAAAGTTTTCATTTCAGCACCACCCAAAATAGCCGTGGGAGGTAAGAGGTTGGAGGTTGACTCACTTCTCTTTTTCCACTAGGCCAAAGATTTTTTCCATTATTTCAGACAGCCTTTCGGTCTCCCCCCTGAGAAACAAATATCCCACCAGGCATTCCAGTCCGGTGCTGCTGCGGTAGGAGTTAACGCTGGACCCCCTCGGGGTGTGCCCCCCCTTGGCATTGCGGCCGCGCCTGGCCACCCCGGCCTCCTCGGTAGTAAGAAGACTTTCAATGGCCCTCAGGACTCCTGCCTGGGTATTGGCGCACACGTACCTTACGGCCTCGCTGTGTATTTTGTCGGAGCGGGCGAACCCTCTGGCGATTATATGGGTCCTGACGCTCAGCTCATACACCGCGTCACCGACATAGGCCAGCACCTGGGGGGAAAGCAGGTGCGGGTTTTCTATTTTTTCAACTGAGAAAAGTTTGTTGCACTGAGACATTTATCACACCTGTTTTTTCCAGCGCACACCGGTGGCGGTATCTTCAAGTATTATGCCCAACTCCTTCAAGCCGTTCCTGATGCCGTCGGCAGTGGCCCAGTCTTTTTTGGCCCGGGCTTCCCGGCGTATTTTTATTATGAGATCCATAAGATCTCCCACCAGCTTTCCTTCGTCCTTGTCCTGCCGTTCCAGCACTATTTTTCCCGACGCGCCGGTTTTAAACAAACCCAGAACGGAATTGAAATCTTCCAGCAGTATCCTGGATCTGTCCAGTATCCCGCTGCACGGCCCTCCCCCCTGACCGGATTGGTGCAGGTAGGAATTAATGTCCCCCACAGCGTCAAAAACGATTCCTATGGCCAGGGCGGTGTTGAGGTCGTCGTCCATGGCCTTTTCAAACTCCCGGCGCCGATTGTCAAGGACACCGGCCAGCCGGTCATCCTCTTCATTCATGGCTTCCCTGGCCACCCCACCGGCGGCCTCCTCAATAAGCCTTACACAGTTTTTAATTCTTTCCAGGCCCCTGCCGGCAGCGGCCAGCTTTTCGTCATCAAAGTCCAGGGGGCTCCGGTAGTGCGTGGAAAGAAGGAAAAACCTTACTGTTTCCGGAGGGAATTTGTCCAGTATCTCCCTTACCAGAAAGAAGTTGCCCAGTGACTTTGACATTTTTTCCTGGTTCACCGTTATAAAGCCGTTATGCATCCAGTAGCGGGCGAAGTTTTTTCCGGTGGCAGCCTCGGACTGGGCTATTTCATTTTCGTGGTGGGGGAATATCAAATCGTATCCGCCGCCGTGTATGTCAAAGTTATCCCCCAGGTATTTCCTGGACATTGCCGAGCATTCAATATGCCATCCGGGCCGTCCGGGCCCCCACGGGCTGTCCCAGGCCGGCTCGCCTTCCTTGGCGGCCTTCCAGAGGGCGAAATCCATCGGGTGGCGCTTTCTTACGTCCACTTCCACCCTTGCCCCGGCCTGCATATCCTCCTGGGATCTTCCGGACAGCTTTCCATAGCCGGGGAAAGAGGATATGTCATAATACACATCCCCGTCCACCACATAGGCGTGGCCCCGGTCCAGGAGCGTTCTTATCATATCCACTATCTCGGGAAGGTGCTCCGACACCTTGGGATGAACGTCAGCCCTCATCACATTCAGCGCGTCGGCATCACTGTAGTATTCATCCACGTATTTCCTGGCCAGCAGCATGGGGTCCTCCCCCTCCTCCCGGGCCCGGTTTATTATTTTGTCGTCTATGTCGGTAAAATTCTGCACATAGCGGACCTTGTAGCCCTTGTAGCCGAAATACCTCCTGGCGGTGTCGAAAACCACCAGCGGACGGGCATTCCCCAGATGTATAAAATTGTAAGTGGTGGGGCCGCATACATACATGTATATCTTCCCCGGCTCCCGGGGCGCCAGTTCTTCCTTGCGCCTGTTAAGCGTGTTATATATTTGCATTGTCTTTGCCGAAACCTCCTTCGCATGCTTTCAAATCCGGCTCCACCGGCTTGAGCTTAAGCTGCTGCTCAAGCTCCCTGACCCGTTTTTCAAGCCGCTCAATATTTAAAAGCATACAGTTCATCATCTCCGAAACCGGGTCCGGGAGCTGGTCGTGCCTCAGGTCGATGTAGCCTTCATCCGCAGAATCCACCTTCACGCCGTCCATTACAACCACCCTTCCGGGGACACCCACCACGGTGCTGTTGGGAGGCACCGATTTAAGCACCACCGACCCCGCTCCTATTTTTGAATTGTCTCCAACCGTGAAGGAACCCAGTATTTTGGCCCCGGTGCTGATAACCACATTATTTCCTATGGTGGGGTGCCTTTTACCCTTTTCCTTGCCGGTTCCCCCCAGGGTAACGCCCTGATAAATGGTAACGTTGCTTCCAATCTCAGTGGTCTCCCCAATAACCACCCCGGCCCCGTGGTCTATAAAAAAGCCCTCGCCTATCCTGGCCCCGGGGTGAATTTCAATATTGGTGAAAAACCTGGAAATCTGCGATACAATCCTGGCTATGAGGAACATTTTCCTGCGGTAGAAAAAGTGGGCCACCCGGTGCATTATTACGGCATGAAACCCCGGGTAACACAAGAACACCTCAAGGGCGCTTTTGGCGGCTGGGTCCCTTTCCAGCACCACCCGTATATCTTTTTTCAGCCTTTCAAACATGCCACTCCCCCAGCTTTCGAGGATTGTTTTATCCGCTATTTTTTATCCCGCTGAAACCTGGCTTTACTCTACCCGGTCATCTGGCGGCCCAGCCAGTTGCCCACGCCAAAAGTTTTCGGCATTGAACTGATTAAAAAACGGCTTACCGGGCAGATGGCAAAGGAGGCTTCTCGTATTTTCCGCTACAAAATTCCCTTTTCCAGGCGTTTTATGGTCTTTTCAGCCCCCAGCACCGTGATCACCTGGTGCAGTTCCGGGCCGTGGGCGCTCCCGGTTATAGCCACTCTGAGAGGCATAAACACATTCTTGCCGGGGAGGCCCAGTTCCTTGCCCAGCCCTTTGAGCATGGACTTTACCGAGTCCTCGTCCACGACCGGCGCAGCCTCCAGCTTTTCTTTCAGCTTATTCAATACTGCGGGAACATGATCCTGGGTCAGAATTTCTCTGGCCTCATCGTCCACCGGCTCAACCGTGTCGGTGAAAAACATTTCCACATAGGCTGTAATCTCGGACATGTTCACAAGGTAATTCCTTACCGTGGACACCAGTGACTGCAGCCAGCAGTACTGCTCCCCGGTAATCTCCTTTTTGACATAGCCTTTGCCCTCCAGGTAAGGAATGGCCATTTCGGTTATCCTGTCCAGTGGGGCGTGCCTTATATAATGTCCGTTCAACCAGTTCAGCTTGTCAATATCAAATACCGCCGGGTTTTTTGCCACCCTGTCCAGAGAAAACTGTTCACTGATTTGTTTGAGGTCCAGTATCTCCTCTTCCCCTTCCGGCGACCAGCCCAGCAGGGCCAGAAAATTGACCAGCGCCTCGGGAAGATAGCCCAATTCCATGTACTGCTCAATTGATGTTGCCCCATGCCGCTTGCTCATTTTGCTGCGGTCCTTCCCCAGTATCAGCGACACGTGGGCGAATTCCGGGAGGGGCCAGTTGAAAGCCTCGTACAGCAACACCTGCCGGGGTGTGTTGGACAGGTGTTCCTCGGCCCTTATAACGTGAGTTATATTCATAGATCGGTCATCCACCACCACAGCAAAGTTATAGGTGGGAATGCCGTCCGATTTGACAATGATGAAATCGCCTATCCCGGATCCCTCAAAGCTGACCTCGCCCCTGACAAGGTCGTTTATAACAACCGTCTTATCCCCGGGAACCTTAAACCGTACCACCGGCCTGCGGCCTGAGGACTCCAGGCGGGCCTTTTCCTCATCACACAGGTTCCGGCACCTGCCCAGGTATCTGGGCAATTCCCCCACGGCCATCAGTTTTTCCCGCTCGGCGGCCAGCTCCTCCTCCGAACAGTAGCAGTAATAGGCCCGGCCGCTCTCCAGCAGATGCCGCGCATACCGGCTGTACAGGTCCAGCCTCTCAGTCTGCCTGTATGGGCCGTCGGGCCCGCCCGCATCCACCCCCTCATCCCAGTCAAGGCCCAACCAGCGCAGGGATGACAATATATTTTTTTCGGACTCCCTGGAGCTCCTTTCCAGGTCAGTGTCCTCTATGCGAACTATAAAAGTGCCGCCGTGACGGCGGGCAAAAAGCCAGTTAAACAGAGCCGACCTGGCCCCTCCGATATGAAGGGGCCCGGTGGGGCTGGGCGCAAATCTTACTCTGTAGCCAGACAAAAAATGAGACCTCCTAACGGGTTAAATTCGCCAAAATTATATCACTTCAAGCGTTTGGCAGGCAAACTTTTTTGTACTCCTTTCCGTAAGCAACTTGTGCGCACTAACGCAAAAGAGCCGCTTTTGCGGCTCTACACACATTACTCTTTAGGCTCGGAGGCCTTCTCACATAATCTAAGCTTACTATATCATATTTTTTTACATTGTCAATTGTTCCAATGGTAAAAATTCTTTATCGTATTCCGCAAATGGCTATCGCCTTACTTATATTATCCATTACAAAACCTGGAACCCTTCCCGATATACTTGAAAAATCTATTCTCTGAACACTCACGCACCTGATATTAAAAACATTGGCCCACCTAATCATCGGCGGAAAATCATATACTATAGGAACCTTTACATACATAGGCTTATCCTTTTTATCTTCGTTAGGAGATTGAGAGGACAGAGGCAAAACAAAAACCTGCTCACCACTTACACGTAAAATTATTGCCGGGTGTTTCCCACCAAATTCCTGTCCAATATTAAAACCAAAATCAATCCAAAAAACTTTTGTTCTTTTTAAATCAAAGCCTTCTGGAGGAGAAAAGCTTTTTTCCACAGCATATAGTTCAACTTTCCTTTTTAACCACTTAATAAACTCACTAGCTTTATAAACAGTTTCTTGGTCTTTTTCTTTGTTTTCCTTGATAAAACTTTTTAAACATATTTTAAGCTCTTCAAAGTCATTATCTAAATTGACATCTATTTTCTTATCCTTTTTTTCCATAACCCACCTCCATATAGAAACCTTACCATATGCAGGTGGAAATGAACAAGGTATTTGTTTATAATTGTCGAGTGTTCAAGGTGATCTCTTTTTGCGAACCAGGGCCACGGCATAGGAGGCTATACCCTCGCCGGTTCCTGCAAATCCCAGCCCCTCGGTGGTGGTCGCCTTAATATTGACAAATGACCGGTCTATTCCCAGCGCACCGGCCACAACATCCCTCATCAGCTCAATATGCCCGGATAGCCTGGGAGCCTGGGCCACTATTGTGGAGTCCACGTTATGAGGCGCGTACCCGGATTCAGCCAGTGTTTCCCTTACCTTTTCCAGCAGCAGTATACTGGAGATCCCACTGTAATCGGGGTCGGAATCGGGGAAATGCCTTCCTATATCCCCCAGTCCCGCCGCTCCCAGCAGGGCGTCCATAATGGCATGCACCAGCACGTCGGCGTCGGAATGCCCTTTAAGGCCTTTCTCATAGGGTATCTCAACCCCGCCCAGTATCAGCTTTCTCCCTTCCACCAGACGGTGGACGTCATAGCCGAAACCAATTCTCATAAGCCCTGCCTCCGTCTTAGGCGTTGACAGCTTCTAGCTTCTAGCCGCTAATCCCCGATCTCTAACCCTTTATTTCTCAGCAATGCTTCGGCTATCAGAATATCCCCGGGGGTGGTGATTTTTATGTTGCTGTAACTGCCGGCCACCAGTTTTACACGGTGTCCGGCAGCCTCCACAAGGGAGGCGTCGTCGGTATGCAGTACTCCGCTGCCCGCGGACAGGCGGTGGGCTTCCAAAACAACCTCAAATAAAAACCCCTGGGGGGTCTGTGTCAGCCAGAGCTTTTTTCTGTCCGGGGTTTCTGCCACAAACCCTTCCGGAGAGGACACCTTCACGGTATCCTTCACCGGAACCGCCAGAGTGGAGGCTCCATACTCTTCCGCCGCCGCGATAACATCTTCTATTTCCTTTTTGGAAACCAACGGCCTGGCACCGTCGTGCACAAGCACTATGCGGCATCCAAACGGAACTGCCAGCAGCCCGAAAAAAACGGACTGCTGGCGGTTAATTCCTCCGGGGACAACTTCCACTATCTTTTTAAAGCCCCACCCTGCGGCGGCTTCTCTAAACTCCTCCAGGCTGTGCGGTGGAGCCACCAGCACTATTCCGTCCAAAGCCGGAACCTGTTCCAGGGCTTGGAGCGAACGGGCCAGGACAGGAACGCCCGCCAGGAGCTGCAGCTGCTTGTTCACTCCGCCCATACGGGCGCTCTGCCCCGCGGCTGCCACCACCGCGAATGCTTTAGCCAATGACGTTCACCTCATTTAAATGGCCGATACTATTATCACCCCGGTCACCTGCCCTGGGTTTTGCAAAAATCATACGCCCGGCGGCGGTCTGCAGTACGCTGGTGACAATGACGGGGATGGTCTGGCCGATAAATCTCCTGCCTCCGTCCACCACTATCATGGTCCCGTCATCCAGGTAGCCCACTCCCTGGCCCATTTCCTTGCCGTCCTTGACCACCTGCACCGTCATTTCCTCGCCCGGCAGCACTATCGGCTTTACCGCATTGGCAAGCTCATTGATGTTAAGCACCTTTACCCCGTGCAGTTCGGCCACCTTGTTCAGGTTGTAGTCATTGGTCATTATCTTGGCGCCAAGCTTCTGGCTGAGCTTTACAAGTTTGGTGTCGACCTCGGTCTGGTCCTCCAGCCCTTTTACATTTTCGTAAATCTGGATTTTGATATTGGGGTCCTTTCTCATCTTGTTCAATATGTCCAGGCCCCGCCGTCCCCTGTTTCTTTTAAGCAGGTCCGAGGAGTCGGCGATATGCCTTAATTCTTCAAGCACGAATGCCGGCACTAAAAGTATTCCTTCAATGAACCCGCTTTCGCAAAGGTCGGCCACACGTCCGTCAATAATGACGCTGGTATCCAGAACTTTATAGTACGGCTTGCTCTCATTCTTGGGAGGCTTGTCCTTCCCGAACTTGGGAAGGTTGCCGAAGAGGCTCAGTATCTCCTCCCTCTTTTTAATAAAGATGCTCATGCCCAAGTAGCCAAGCAGTATGGTGCCCAACACCCAGATTATCTTGCCGGGAATACCGAGAAACGCCAATGCGGAACCCAATAAATTAGCAATTATAAGTCCGAGAATAAGACCCACCGAACCCATTACCAGATCATAGGTAGGAGTCCGCTGGATAAGCTGTTCGCTTAGTGAAACCAGCAGGAGCGAACCCCGCATGATCCACGGCGAAAGCAACAACCCTGCCACCATTCCCAGGGCCAGTCCCAGCGCGTAAACGCCATAGCGAAGCTGGACCATCTCGGAAGGTATCTGTACTATTTCTTTTGAAACAATAAATACGGCGGCATAAAACCCCAGGACTGCAAACAACAGCACCAAAACAAAAAAAACCGTTTTCCTGATCATTTATTCACCTCCTTCTTTTACTATTATTTACAGAACGGCTTATTCTATTATATGGCCCAGCAATAGACACTTCAACTAGCAAAATGCTTTTTAAATAAAAAAACACACGGAGGCGCCCCCTTGGAACCCCCGTGCACAGGAAATTATCCACACAATTCCTCTGGAGCATAATTCCCTATATCAAGAACAAAATCGCCCTACGGGCGACTGGAATCCAGAATCCAGGAGCCAGAATCCAGAATAGTTGGAAGCCTGCATTTCAAGCTGCCCTACAGCGTCTTGGCGACCTTTTAGCGGCATGCACGTGGGGGGGGTGCTTTAACCCCGGCCCGTAAGCAATTCCGAAGCGACCCAAATATACCCAGACGGTCTTAAGATAAACTAAAAAAGTTATCCACAAAGCATAATCTCCTAGCTCAAAAAAAAACGCCTTAAAGGCGTTTTAGGCAAATGCGCTGTCTATAAGTGACTGAGCTCCATCTTCTTCCATTTCGGTGGCAAGCACCAGCTCGCTTAAAAGTATCTGCCGGGCATTTTCAAGCATCTTTCTTTCCCCTGAGGACAGCCCCTTTTCCTTTTCGCGGTTTACCAGGTTTCTTACAACTTCGGCAACCTCATATATATTGCCGCTTTTTATTTTTTCAAGATTTGCCCGGTATCTGCGGTTCCAGTTGGCCGACATATTGGTGCTTTGTTCGCTAAGGATGTTTATTACCTTTTGCACCCCTTCGCTGTCGATTACCTCTCTCAGCCCTATTTCCCGGCAGTTGTTGATGGGAATCATTACCTTCATATCACCAACGGGGAGCTTTAGTATATAATACTGGCGCTTTTCACCCAGGATCTCTTTTTCTTCAATGGACTCTATAACTCCCGCCCCATGCATGGGGTACACGACTCTATCCCCTATTTTGTACAACGCCGGACCCCTCCCACTTCTATTCTATAGATAGTATAGCATAAGCAGCGAGGTCTTGTCAAACAATCTATAATTTTAGCATAGCTGCCATGCAGTGTCAATAATATTTTTAAAATCCTATCGGTTTGACAGGACAAGCGCCGTCTAGGTATAATTTAGTGAAAGGTTTTAATATTTTAAATATTAAGGAGTGAAACCGTTGTTGAAAGATATGATTATTGATGAATTTCAGAATACGGTTTCCGAAGTTATGATATATAACAGAAGCATTCTGGACATTATGGCCAGGGTCCAGGAAACCAACGCCAGGCTGCACTGGTCAATTATAAAGGCTGTTACCCGCTGCGGCTGCATTAAAATTGACGCCTCCAAAGCCAGCATTCCCTCCGGGGCAACCCTTTCCGACCTTAAGCAGATACTGGACTCCCACATTAAAGGGGATCTCTGCCAAAACTGCCGTGAAGCCATAGAGAACTCTGTGGGCAAAATGTTTTTGTACACCGCGGCCGTCTGCAATCTCCTGGACTTAAACATGTACGATATTCTGTTGAAGGAACAAAAGCAGATGAAAATACTGGGATACTACAACCTCGCCTGAAATTATTACGGGTCAGGCATCCAGGAGCCAGAATCCAGAATCCTTAAAAAGCTTCCGCCTGCATTGGCTGAAGCTTTTCCATTCCGACTTCTGAATCCTGGATTCTGAATTCTGACCCGCAATTCCGGCTCTGGGGCTATATAAGCCTTTCCTGCCCCAGCTGCTCACTGTACCGGTTCAGTCCCTCTTTTATGGACCTGGCCCTTACCTCGCCGATTCCTTCCACCTCGTCAAGCTCCTCTATGGTGGCGTTCAGTATTTTCTTCAGTGATCCGAACTCCTTGACCAGGTTTTCTATAACAGGCAACGGCAGCCTGGGTATTTTTTCCAATGCGCGGTATCCCCTTGGGGATACATTCTGGTCCAGTATACTGGTGCTGCCCGGGTAGCCCAGCGCCCTGGCAATCAGTGAAAGGTCCAGCAAGTCCTCCGCCGGCCAGCTGTTGATCATGTCCATTATATCCTGGGGAGATTTTTCACCGGTGCCCGAAGCGTAGTCCTGTACTACCAGCAGTCCCTCCTCCTCCACGTTGGCCACCAGTTCCTCCAGCTGCATGGTGATAAGCCGGCCCTCCACCCCCAGCTCACTTATATATTTTTCAATTTCCTTGACCACCCGCAAGACCATTTCTGCCCTCTGTATGGACTTTGTAACATCAAAAAGGGTTACGGCCTCCTCAAACTCCAGTATGCTTAAGCCCGTTACAACCCTTTCAAACACCGTCCGGTATTTCTCCAGTGTCTGCACGGCCTGGTTGGCCTTGGTCAGAATAACCCCCAGGTCCTTTAGCACATATTTGATATTCCCTTTATATATCGTGATAACACTACGGCGCTGGGAAATGGAAATAGACAGTGAATTGATTTGCTTTGCCACCCGCTCGGCGGTTCGGTGCCTTATTCCCGTTTCGCTGGAGGGTATGCTCAGGTTGGGAACCAGCTGAGTGTTGGCGGCAATTATTTTCTTTATGTCACCGCTTATTATAATGGCCCCGTCCATCTTCGCCAGCTCGTAAAGATTCGACGGTGTGAAATCAGCGTTTACCTGGAAGCCTCCCTCGGAAATCTCATGTATCTCCGGACTGTCGGTTATTATAATCAGAGCCCCGGTCTTCGCCCGCAGTATATTCTCCAGCCCCTCCCTGAGCGGAGTCCCGGGCGCCACTGTTTTCAGCACCTTTAAAAGATTACTTTCCAAACAACTTCATCCCTCTCGTCCCTAACCTGAAATGGAAGTCCAAGGCCATCCCACTTCTAACTTCTCACATCTCACTTCTCAAAGACTCTTCTATGGCCTGCTCCAGGGTTTCGACCCCTACTACCCTCATACCGCCGTCCACATCCGGGGGCAGTGAGGAGCCCTTCGGCGCAACACACATGGAAAATCCAAGTCTGGCCGCCTCGTTTATCCTTTTTTCCAGATGCGGCACAGGCCTGATCTCGCCTGTGAGCCCCACCTCTCCTATTACCGCCAGGCCTCCGGCCAGCGGAACTTCCTTGAAACTGGACGCCAAGGCAAGGGCTATGCCCAGGTCCACCGCCGGCTCATCCAGCCTCACCCCGCCCACGGCGTTTACGTATGCGTCCTGCCCGCTCAGGTGCAGGCCCACCCTTTTTTCCAGCACCGCAAGTATGAGCGCCACCCTGTTGTAATCCACACCCGCCGTCATCCTGCGGGGGGCGCCGAATCCGGTGGGGCAGACCAGGGCCTGTATTTCCACCAGCAGCGGCCTTGTGCCCTCTATGGTGGATACCACCACCGATCCGGCTGCACCGCTGCGGCCATTTGTCATAAAAAGGTCCGAGGGGTTCGAGATCTCCTTCAGGCCGTCGCTGTCCATCTGAAAAATACCTATTTCATTGGTGGACCCAAAACGGTTTTTTACTCCTCTCAGTATCCGGAAGGACTGGTGTCTTTCACCTTCAAAATAAAGCACGGTGTCCACCATATGCTCCAGCACCCTTGGGCCGGCCAGCGCCCCTTCCTTGGTCACATGCCCCACCATGAAAACCGGAATCCCCCCGGCCTTGGCAATCCTCATCATCTGGGCGGCGCATTCCCTTACCTGACCCACCCCCCCCGGCGAAGAGGAGAGATCGGGCTTAAACACCGCCTGGATGGAATCCAGTATCACCAGATCGGGAGCAACGCCATTAATACTGCTCTCCACGCCATCTATATCGGTTTCGGCCAGTAGGTACAGGGGCACATCACCTATTTTCAGTCTGGAAGCCCTGATTTTCACCTGCTGCGCCGATTCTTCGGCCGTAACGTAAAGCACTTTCCTGCCTGCCCTGCTCACATGGAAAGCAGCCTGCATAAGCAGCGTGGACTTTCCTATTCCGGGATCGCCCCCCAGCAAAATAAGGCTGCCCGGGACAACACCCCCGCCCAATACTCTGTCCATCTCCTGTATCCCTGTGGGGAATCGGTCCTCCTCAGCCAGGGGAATAAGAGAGATGGGACGGGCTGCCGGTGAATCTTCCCTCCTGCCCGCAAACTGCGGCCGGCCGGTGTTTTCTTCCACCATGCTGTTCCATTCACCGCAGTCGGGGCATCGTCCCAGCCAGCGCGCGTTAATATATCCGCATTCTTTGCAAGAAAATCTTGTTTTGGGCGGCATGATAAACCTTTCCGAAAATTACGTTTCTAACAACTGCATTTCTTATTATATCATTTAGATGTTAAAATTCTCAAGGATTCAATACCAATATTCTCCATAAACCAACAGAGTGCCCGGCAGTACGAGAACTGCCGGGCCCCTTTATTTTTGATATAGGAAATTATACTCCAGAGGAATTCTGCGGATAATCTCCCATGCACGGGGGTTCCAAGGGGGCACACCCCCTTGCTTTAGTGGGGGTAGGACGTCTATACCGTCCGAAGGGGCTCAGCCCCTTTATTTTTCAGGAAACCACCACCGGCTTCCTTATGGCAAGGGAGTCTCCCTCCCTGTCTATCAGCACATGGTCTCCTTGCCTCACGGCCCCCTTTAACAACTCTTCGGATATGCGGTCTTCAATCTGCCGCTGTATGGCCCGCCGCAAGGGCCTGGCTCCGTAGTTTTCATCAAACCCCTCGGCGGCAAGGAATTCTTTGGCCCCATCGGTAACCTCCAGGTGTATATCGTTTTCCTTTATCCGGGATGCCACCTCTCTCACCATCAGTCCGACAATTTCTTTTATATGCTCCCTTGTAAGAGGGTGGAAGACAATTGTTTCGTCTATCCTGTTGAGAAATTCCGGCCTGAATGTGCGCTTCAGCTCGTCGGTAATCTTGGTCTTCATTTTTTCGTAACCGGCCTCCCGGCCATCGCCGGCCCTGAAACCCATGGTGGCCTCGCGGCGGATGGTGGACAGCCCCACATTGGAGGTCATTATTATCACGGTATTTCTGAAATCGACCACCCGTCCCTTGGAATCGGTCAGCCGCCCGTCTTCCAGCACCTGCAGGAGCACATTGAACACATCGGGATGGGCCTTCTCAATCTCGTCAAGAAGCACCACCGAGTAGGGCTTGCGGCGGACTGATTCGGTCAGCTGCCCTCCCTCCTCGTACCCGACATAGCCAGGAGGCGCCCCCATCAGGCGGGAGACGGCGAATTTCTCCATGTACTCACTCATGTCCAGGCGTACCATGGCGTCCTCATCGCCAAACAGCGCCTCGGCCAGCGCCCTTGCCAGCTCGGTTTTGCCCACGCCGGTAGGCCCCAGGAAAATAAAGGAACCTATGGGGCGCCTGGGGTCCTTGAGCCCGGCCCTGGCCCTTCTGACAGCCCGGGAAACGGCCCTGACCGCTTCATCCTGCCCCACAACCCGCTGGTGCAGCACTTCCTCCATTTTGATAAGGCGGTGGGATTCCTCCTCAGCCAGTTTTTTCACCGGCACACCGGTCCAGGAGCTTACAATCTGGGCAACATCCTCATCAATCACGGTCAGCTCCAGCCCGCCCTGCTGCTGTTTCCATGATTCCCGGTTGGACTCCAGCTGCTGTTTGAGATTCTGCTCCTTATCCCTGAGCTGGGCGGCCTTTTCAAACTCCTGACTGTTTATGGCCGCCTCTTTCTCCTTGCGGATTCCCTCCAGCTGCTTCTCCACTTCCTTTATGTCGGGCGGGGCGGTATATGCCTTAAGCTTTACCCTGGAAGAAGCCTCGTCTATAAGGTCAATTGCCTTGTCCGGCAGGAACCGGTCGGTGATATACCTGTCTGAAAGCCTGGCTGCGGCATCCAGCGCCTTATCCGTTATCCTCACACGGTGATGGGCCTCGTATTTGTCCCTTAGCCCTTTCAATATTTCCACGGTCTCATTTACATTGGGCTCCTCCACCATCACCGGCTGAAAGCGCCTTTCCAGGGCCGGATCCTTTTCTATATATTTCCTGTACTCGTCAAGGGTGGTGGCGCCGATGCACTGCAGCTCACCCCTGGCCAGGGCAGGCTTCAGTATATTGGCCGCGTCTATGGCCCCTTCGGCGGCCCCGGCCCCTATGATGGTATGAAGCTCATCAATAAAAACGATTATATTGCTGGAGCTTATTATTTCATCTATAGCCTTTTTCAGTCTCTCCTCAAACTCACCCCGGTATTTTGTCCCGGCCACCATGGAAGCCATATCAAGAGTTACAACCCTTTTGTCCATAAGTACTTCGGGTATGTTGCCGGAAACAATTCTCTGGGCAAGCCCCTCTACGATGGCTGTCTTACCCACGCCGGGCTCCCCGATAAGCACGGGGTTATTCTTGGTGCGGCGGCTCAGAATCTGTATAACCCTCTCTATTTCCTTTTCCCTTCCGACCACCGGATCCAGCTTATCCTGCCTGGCCATGGCCGAAAGATCCCGGCTGAATTGGTCCAGTGTGCCTGTTTTGCCCCCGGCGCCACGGGCGGGGCAGGCATGATTATTCTCCCGGCCGCCCGGCGATCCGGTCTCACCCAACATCTGCATTACCGACTGCCGGACCTTGCCCAGATCGGTGCCCAGCCCCCTCATCACCTGGGCCGCCAGCCCCTCTCCCTCTCTTATAACCCCCAGCAGAAGGTGCTCGGTTCCAACGTAGTTGTGCCCCATACGCCGGGCCTCATCCACGGACAGCTCCAGCACTCTTTTACCCCTTGGAGTCAGTGTGATTTCACCGGAAAGGCCCCCCTGGCCCCGGCCCACTGACTGTTCCACCATGGATCGGACACTGTCGGCCTCAACCCCGAGGGTTGCCAGCACCTTGGCGGCAACGCCCTGCCCCTCCCTTATCAAACCCAGTAATATATGCTCTGTGCCCACATACGGGTGTCCAAGCCGCATTGCCTCTTCCTGGGCCAGCAGCAACACCCTCTGTGCCCTTTCCGTAAACCTGTTGAACATATTGTTTCCTCCTAGCTGAAAATAATTGTCATCCTCTTAGCGATCAAGCTTTTCCCTGATCAATCCCGCCCTGGCGACATCCCTGGCAAGGGGTGAAAGTTCTTTTGCCGATCTTTTCACCAAAAACGCCGGCCTTATGGCCACCATCAGCTCGGTGATGAGGTTGGCCGGTATGTTTTGAATAATATTCAGGCTTACCCCCAGCCTCAAGTCCGATAATAGCCTTACCGCCTCCTCCGAGGTCATTATGCGGGCATGCCTTAACAGCCCGTATGCCCTGCCCACCCTGTCCTCGATGTGCTCCCTTCTTTCTCTCATCAAGGCTTCACGGGCCGCCCTCTCACCAGCTGTTATCTGGCCGGTGACAGTAATAAGCGCATTTACAATGTCCTCCTCGGTCTGGCCCAGTGTCACCTGGTTTGACACCTGGAACAGGTTTCCCGAGGCCTCGGTTCCTTCACCGTACAGCCCCCTTACAGCCAATCCCAGCTTTGATACCGAGCCCAGCACGTCCCTGATACGGTTTACCAGCACCAGCCCGGGCAGATGCAACATCACCGAGGCCCGCAAGCCGGTCCCCACATTTGTGGGGCAGGCGGTAAGATAGCCCAGACTCTCGTCGTAAGCGTACTCCAGAGTTTTTTCCAGTGCGTCGTCCAGTTTGTTTATAAGTTCCCATGCCTCTTTCACCTGGAGCCCGGGCAGCAGGCACTGCAGCCTAAGATGGTCTTCCTCGTTGACCATTATGCTGATTACCTCATCACCCCGGAGTATAACGGCTTTTTTCTGAAAATCCTCCAAAAGGTCGGGGCTGATAAGGTGCTTCTCAACTAGTATTTGCCTTTCCACAGGCGACAATTCAGTCATATCGGTGAGCTCCAGACTGCCAATCTCTGCGTGGAGATCGCCGTTCTCTACGGCCAGCGTTACCGCGTGCACCACTTCCCGCGCTGCCGCTTCGGAAAGCAGGTGGGGAAAGGGCAGGTTGACTATGTTCCTGGCCACCCTCACCCTGCTGCTGACCACGACATCGGATTCCGGCCCGCCGGCCTCCATCCAGTGGCTGTGTGAATTGTTTACCGTATCTTTTATCGACACCTCAATCACTCTCCCCGGCCAGCTCTTTTTCCAGCTTCCTTATCTCGTCACGGATCCTTGCGGCCTCCTCGAATTCCTCCCTGCCTATTACCTCCCTGAGCCGCAACTTCAGCCGCTCTACGTCTTTAGCAAGCTTAACCCTGCCCCCGGTCCTTTCAGGCACTTTTCCAGTATGCCTGGCATTCCCGTGAATTCGCCGGAAAACGGGATTCAGCCGGGAACCAAACTGCCGGTAGCAATCCCCGCAGCCCAAAAGCCCCTTTTGTGCAAACTTGGCCTCGGTCAGCCCGCAGCTGGGGCATTTTTCCCCCTGGGCCATATTGGGGCTGAAGGGCGCCGTTATCTGGTTGGAAAAAAAGCTGGCCAATAAATTGTGCAGGTTCATCTGGGGTATAAGCCCCAGGCTTTCGGCCTGAACCTCCCTGGCACACTGCTCACAAAGGTGCAGGGTCCTTTTTTTACTGTTTATAATCTCGGTGAGGTGTACAACGGCCGGCCTCTCCTGGCAGCGCTCGCAGTTCATATATAGTCCTCCTTTAACCGTGCTGGAGTATGGCAGTAAGCATATTCCTTAAAATAAGCGCCCTCAGCTGATCCCTGGCGGGCAGGGCTATCCGCAAAACATCACGGCTCAAAGCGGACTTCATAATCGCCAACTCCCTTTCGGTTAAAAGACCCTCTTCCCGCATTCTCCGGATGATGCCCTCAGCCCCGTGCTGGCTTATGTCCCGGCCGGCCAGTTCAATAAAATAACTAATTATATCGACCTTATCATCCACGGGCAGTTTGATTATCCTCACAAACCCGCCGCCCCCTCTCCTGCTCTCCACCACGAATCCATGCTCCACCGAAAACCTGGTGGTAAGAACATAATTGATCTGAGAGGGAACACAGTTGAATTTTTCGGCCAGCTCATTTCTCTGGATTTCCACCTGACCGCCGACGCTGCTTTTTAAAAGCTCTTTCAAATATCTTTCAATAAGGTCTGAAATATTTGACATAATTACCACCACCTCTCATGTCGGAAGCAACTTTTGCCGGACCTCGTCATTGACCTTGCCTGACCTTAACCATATTATTACCGTTAATTTTCTTTTTAACAAGCGCGCTCCAGTGTTATTTTAACCCGAAAACAGCCAAATAAATCGCACTATCTATTAAAACCTTGCTCATTCTCGGCGGGAAATAAAAATGCCCCGCAGGGGGCGTTTGCTTCAATATGTTCAGTTGATTAAAACCAGGCCCCGGTGCAAACTTTTTTCTCTCTCCATCAACAGCCGCCGGGCAAATTCTAAAGTGACAGGGCTGAAAAACACCTTGTCGCCGGGGATGCACTGGGCCACATAAGAAAGGTCCACTGTAATCACGGTTGCAATTTTAGCATAACCCCCGGTGGTTTGACTTTCGGCCAGCAGTATGATGGGCTGGCCATGGGCGGGTACCTGAATGGACCCGGAGGATACGGCCTCCGAAAGTATGTCGGCCCCATGCCTGTGCTGTAAAACACCCCCATCCAGCCTTATTCCCATCCGGTCAGCGTTGATCGAAACTGTATATATTCCGCTTAAAAAAAGTTTCAGAGCCTCTTCGGTAAAATGATGAGCCTGAGGTCCCATGATCACGCGCAGTTCCCTCTGACTGCCGTCGAAGGCTGGCCGGCAGCCGGGCCTCAGTCTCATCAATCTGGCAGCGCCTTTTGCCGCCCCTCCGCACAGCACGTCCCCCTCCTTTAACGGCCTTCCTTCAAAACCTCCTATTGATCCGCGGAGAAAGGTGGACCTGCTGCCCATAACCTCGGGCACGTCAATTCCGCCTGAAACCGCCAGGTAGGCCCGGCATCCGGATATTCTTCCGCCAAAGGAAAGTATTTGCCCCCTCCGGACACTTACCCCCTCCCACATAGGAAGTTTTTCCCCGTCCAGCAGGGGACTCAGGTCACCCCCGCAAATGGAGATAAACGAGTCGCGGCAAAACTCAATTTGCGGCCCCATTATGGTGATTTCCAGACCTGCACAGTTTTCCTCATTGCCGATAAGTGTATTGGCCACCTTCAGGGACCATGTGTCTACTGCCCCGCTTACCGTGACACCATACCTTTGATACCCGTAACGTCCTATGTCCTGAACGGTTGTAAGCATGCCGCCCCGGATTATTTTTAGCATATGATTAGACAAGAGGGTTTTCCACCTCCACCCGGGGCCTTAACTCAACCTTGGGCTCCCAGCAATCCCGGCGGACTTCCTCTTCCAGGCGGCAGTACATTTCCTCTTTCACAGGGATAAACCGCACATAGTCACCTGCTTCCAGGAGAGAGGGCGGATTTTTGCGGGGCTGGTACAGGGGCACCGGAGTCCTTCCTATAATCCGCCACCCCCCCGGGCTGTTCACAGTGTAGATGCCTGTTTGCTCCCCGGCAATTCCCACCGACCCGGCGCAAATGTTAAGACGGGGCTCTGCCAGGCGGGGGGTCTTAAGTTTTGGGTCCATCCCCCCCAGATAGGGAAAACCCGGGCTAAAGCCTATAAAGTAAACGAGGTATTCCCTTGAACTGTGCCGCACTATTACTTCCTCCGGAGTCATTCCGCAGTGCCGGGCCACGTCGGCCAGGTCCGGACCCCAGTCATTCCCGTACAAAGCAGGTATCTCGACAACCCTTACAACATCGTTATCTGCCCCGGAGAAGCTGCTTTCACTGTCTTCCATTATTTTTTTCAGCAAAGACAGCATCCCGGCACAGGACAATGACACGGGATCATAGTATACAGCCAGACTGCAGTAGCCCGGCACTGTCTCGACGATGCCGGCCGGGCCCTCGTCTTTCAGGCGCCTTTCCAGCATAGCCACCTTTTTTTGAATTGCCGGGGAAATCTCCGGCTTGAAAACTATCAGATAAGCTCTGTCACCCAAAGGAAAAATGCCATTTTCCGACAAAGCAATTCCCTCCCGGTATCTACTCATTAAAACACATATTTTAAAAAAGCAGTTGGCAGCAATATATTAACAAAATGTCATCTCATCGGCTTAATGGTGACTCCCGCCAATCCCAGCCTGTTCCGTACGGCCAGGGCAAACTGGACCGCTTTTTCATTATCCCCGTGAACACAGACAGTATCGGCGTCAACCCTTATGGGGGTTCCATCGACTGATTTTATGCATCCGGTTGAAACAAGCTCCATCAGCCTTTCGGCGGCTTCCCCGGGATCGTGAACAAAAGCATTATGGTTTGTCCTTGGCGTCAGTGTCCCGTCAGCCTGGTAAGTTCTGTCCGCAAACACCTCGCCGGCCACATTAAGCCCGCTGCTGATCCCCTCGTCCACAAGCACGCTGCCGGCCAGTCCCACCAGTATTATTTCAGAGTCCACCATCCGGACCGCCTTTACAATAGCCCTGGCCGTTTCCCGGTTTACAGCCGCAATGTTGTACAGAGCACCGTGGGGCTTGACATGGTTCAGGGTCAGGCCGTGGCATTTTACAAATGCCTGCAGCGCGCCTATCTGGTAAACCAGCATATTTGTCAAATCCTCCGAAGCGATATCCATCCTCCTCCGGCCGAAACCCTGAAGGTCGGGAAACCCGGGATGAGCGCCTATGGCCACCCCGGAAGCGGCCGCCATTTCCACCGTTTTCCTCATCACCGTCGGGTCGCCGGCATGATAGCCGCAAGCTATATTTACCGACGAAACAATTGGCATTATTTGTTCGTCCATTCCAATCCTATAACTGCCGTAACTCTCCCCAAGGTCGCAGTTTAAATCAATATGCAGCATAAAATACCTCCATCGGTTTTTACAATATTATTTTATCATGCTGTTTGGCAGCAAAAGCACTATCTCCGGATAAAAAGTTAATAATGCAACAATGACAAGCATGATCAAAAAGGAGGGAAGTGCGTAATAAGCAATTTTGAAAATACTCCTGTTCATCAGGCCATTAATTACAAAAAGATTAAATCCCACCGGAGGCGTTATCTGGGCAACCTCAATCATAATCACCAGATAGATGCCGAACCAAAGAGGATCAAACCCGGCCGCCTTAACGAGCGGAAGGGCCAGTGGAAGGCTCATGACGATCATGGAGAAGCCGTCCAGCAAAAAGCCAAGAATGATATACATGACAGACAGAATTACTATCAGCTCGTACTTGGAAAGCCCGAGGGTGCTGATGAATTTTGTGAGGCCCGCCGGGATGCCCAGATATCCCACTGCCACAGACAAAAACGAGGCCCCGCACACAATCAGCATAATCATGCAACTCATTTTCACAGACCCCAGCAGTGACTCCCGGAATATTTTCATGTTTAAACTGCCGGTAACCCCGGCAAAAAAGACAGATCCGATCACGCCAACGGCAGCAGCCTCGGTGGGAGTGGCCCATCCCGCATAGATGCTCCCCAGCACCATTAATATCAGCAGTATTACCGGCAGCAGCAGCGGGACCGCCTTTATGCGGTCCCCCCAGGTATACTGCAGTTCTCCACGGGGTGCAAGGTCCGGATTGATGATACACCGCACCATTACAAAAAGGCTGAAGGCGGTGGCAAGGATGATGCCGGGGATGACGCCTGCGATGAACAGTTTGCCTATACTGACCTCGGCCATAATTCCATAGACCAGCATGACCAGGCTGGGCGGGATGAGAAACCCCAGGGACCCGGCTCCGGCAAGGGACCCAAGGCTGAGAGACTCACTGTAGTTTCGCTTTAGCAGTTCCGGGACTGTAATTTTCCCCACTGTGGCTGTGGTTGCCGCCGACGATCCGCTCACAGCGGCAAACAGGGCGCTGGCTGCAATATTTACATGGATCAGTCGGCCGGGCAGGTTATTCATCCAGGGGGACAGGCCTTTAAACAGGTTTTCGGATATTTTGCTCCGGAAAAGAATTTCCCCCATAAAGATAAACAGCGGAAGTGCGATCATGGTGGAGCCGCTGGTGTTGTTCCAAAGAATATTGGAAAGAATTGTGAGAGGGGGACTGCTTGTAAAGAGTGTAAACCCCCAAATACCTACAAGCAACAGGGATAAGCCAATCCATATGCTGCTCCCCAGAAACAGGAAAAGAAGTCCCAGTATTGTGAGAGATACGATCATTAAATCCAAATTTATTACCCCCTAAATTCATGCGTTAACCTTTCGGTATCAATGGCCCAGGGCCTTTGACTCAACCTCAGGTTCCTCCAGGTTTCCTGAGCGGATGTGAAGTATCGACCGGCCCAGCTCAGCAGCGAACTGCAGCGTCATCATGAGGGATCCCAGGGGCATGAAGAACTGAGGGATAGCCAGATAGGTTCCGGAAATCTGCATCGATTGGCTCTTTGAAACCACGGAGTCCCAAAAGAAATTGGCGGTGGTCATGGTGATCAGGGCGCAAATGGCCAAGCCGGCGGAAAATGCGAAGATATCCAGGGCAATCCGCGCCTTTCCTTTCAGCAGCGTATGAAGAAAAAGCATGCGAATGTGGCCTTTTTCTTTAAGAGTGTATGACAGGCCGAGAAAGGTAATGGCTAACATAAGATAACCGGTATATTCTTCGGTAATATAAAGAGTCATACTGAAAAGTGTGCGAATCACAACCTCGATTATTATCAAAGTCAAACCAATAATAAGCAATACAGCTGCAAGAACACCGCAAGCCAGGGAAAGGCCATCGCAAAGGCGGACAAATCTCTCCATGTTTACCCTCCTAGGGATATTAATAAAAGAGGAGTAACCGGGCAGACTTTACATCCATTCGGCTACTCCCCTGTCTGGCTGGTTATTAACGTAAAACCAAGTTTTTCTTCAATATTTTTGATAAGGTTATAGGCTTGACTGTAAGACATCTTGAGTTCCCTTGCCGCACTGGTTAGGGAACCATGTTTTTCTA
>JBMOPC010000089.1:0-5920 GCA_049323915.1 Bacillota bacterium | reverse complement strand
TTAAAGACATAGGAAATTATGCTCCAGAGGGATTCTGTGGATAATTTCCTATGTGCGGGGGTTCCAAGGGGGGTTGCCCCCTTGCTTTAGTGGGGTAGGACGTCTATACCGTCCGAAGGGGCGTAGCCCCTTATTCTTTTAAGGAAACTTTTATCCGGCGGCATATGTTTTATGGCAGGGGGAATAGCCCGTTGGTTAGAATTAATAAGATAAAAATCTTTTTAATGGCTGTTGTCCTTGCCTTCCTTGGCGCCTTGGGCATGACGGGCGCTTCCGGCTCCTTTTCCCCGGAGTCAAAAAGAATTATCCCGGGCGTCAGGGTTCTTGATGCCGATCTCTCGGGGTTTGACAGGGAAATGGCCGAGGGAAAAATACTTCTGCTGGAAAAGGAAGTGATACATTCCACTCCGCTGGTCCTCCGTTACGGCCAAAAAAACTGGAGGCTTCAGCCAGCTAAGATTGGACTTTCGGTTGACAGGGAAAAGGTGTTGGACAGCGCTTTTGGTGTGGGAAGGCGCGGTTCGTTTTATGACCGCTGGAAGGAATGGCGGAAGGCAAGGAAAGGCTTCAGGGTGCCGATATATGTTAAATTGGACCGTGCAAGCCTGGAAAAGGAATTGGAATCCATTGCCTCGGAGATCGCTTCTCCTCCGGTGGACGCCCGGTTGAAAATCAACCCGGACGAAACCGTTGAGGTGGTTCCCTCGCGGGACGGCATCAGGGTGGACAGTGAGAGTGTCTTCCGGGACATATCGGAGATATACAAAAGAGATACTTTGATTACCGAGGTGGAACTGTCACTGGTAAAATCCCCTCCCCGTAAAACCACGGCGGAGGTGGCCGCCATGGGTGTTAACGGGCTCCTGGCCGGCTTTGCCACCATTTTTGACCCGGGTGAGGCCGACAGGGCTTATAATATTAAAATGGCGGCTTCGGCCCTTGACGGGCTGATACTGCCTGCCGGGGAGACGTTCTCTTTTAACAGGGCGGTTGGGTCCCGCAGCTCCGAGGCGGGTTACAAAAACGCAAAGGTTATAATCAACAACGAGTTCGTGGAAGGGCCGGGCGGAGGTGTCTGCCAGGTGAGCTCCACACTTTATAACGCGGTTTTACTGGCCAACCTGGAGATAATTGAAAGGTCAAGTCATTCGCTGCCGGTGTCTTACGTGCCGCCCGGACGGGACGCTACGGTGTCCGACAGTTTTATCGACTTTAAATTCAGGAATTCCACAGCAAATTGCCTATATATGAAAACACTATACGGCAACGGGAGATTAGCCATAAAGATATATGGCGACACCAAATACCGCAAACAGGTGACTATAAGGACAGACATTGTTGAAACAATACCCTTCAAGGAAGTTTACGATCACGATCCCTCTTTGCGGCGGGGGGAGATCAGGCTTAAAAGAAAGGGAGTTCCCGGCCTGAAGGTGGCAGCCGAGAGGCTGCTGGTGGAAAATGGACTGGTGACTGTGGAGACTCTACCATTAAGCCACTACCGCCCGGTGGACCAGGTGGTGCTGTTCGGGCCGGGCGTTGAACCTCCCAGCATGGGAGGGCTGTGCGAATAAAAAAAGGAAAACCCGTCATTAACGGGTTTTCCCGGCCAGAAGTCAGAGCCTTACGCCAGATAGCGTCATTTTGACATACTCCGGGCTCCACAGAACCCCGGCGGCAACCACCAGGCCTTATGCGCCCTGCGGCGCATCATTTGGTGACCTGAAAATATTATTTCCTGCGGCAAACGATTTAATTCCGCATTTTTTATGGCAATAATTATTTAAGCAGTATATTTTAAAAAAACGGGTTGTGAAGTGTGAAAAGATCAAGGCATAACAGTTTAATTACGGGCCGGGCCTTTATAGCCTTTATGGTTGTGGTGGTGGCGGTGTTTTCTTTCCTGGGAGCGCTCTACTGGAAGGCCCTCCTTTTGCCGGCGGGGTATGGGAAGGACTCCGGTGAGGTTAGCATCGTCATACCTGAAAACGCAACCGGAGCCTCCATAGGTGAAATGCTCTATAAAAAAGGCCTTGTGCGGGGGCCGGACGTGGTGACCATTTATGCAAGGCTTAACAATGTAGACCAAAAACTGAAACCCGGCCGGTACATTTTAAACAGGGGGCAGTCGGTGCCCGAAATTGTAAGCGTACTGGTGGCCGGGTCCCAGGACAGGATTAAAATTACTGTCCCGGAGGGTTACAGCCTTTCCCAGTTGGAAGACCTGCTGGCGCAGAAGGGGCTGGTGGACAGGGGAAGGTTTAGAACCCTGATTTCCGAGAAACAAAGATATAAAAACGAATTTATCAAAAAAATACCCCAGGGCGAGGGGCTGGAAGGATACCTGTTCCCAGACACTTATCACATCGGCAGCGGGACCACCGAGGAGGAAATTGTCGGGATGATGCTGGACAGGTTTGAGGCCGAGATCATGTCCCTGGACTACGAGAGAAAGGCCTTGGAAAAGAACCTGACCCTGCACGAGGCCGTAACCGTTGCGTCAATGATAGAGGGGGAGGCCGCGGTAAACGAGGAGCGTCAGGTAATCGCCGGCGTTATTTACAACAGGCTACGCATGGGCATGCCTTTGCAGATAGACGCCACCGTCAAATACGCCCTTGGAGGGCAGCCCAAAAAGATATATTACAAGGACCTGGAAGTAAACTCGCCTTACAATACTTACCGTGTCAGCGGGCTGCCGCCGGGCCCCATAAGCTCGCCGGGCCGGGCTTCCCTGCTGGCCGCGCTGAATCCTGCCAAAACCGAGTATCTGTATTATGTGGCCAAGCCCGACGGGACCCATGCTTTTTCCTCCAGCCTTGAGGAGCATAATATCAACAGAAAGAAGTATCAGGAATAATATGCGTTGGTGATTGTTTTGAGAAAACCGGAACTGCTGGCTCCCGCCGGCAATTTGGAAAAACTGAAAATAGCCGTGGTTTACGGCGCCGATGCCGTTTACCTGGGCGGCCCCCGGTACGGCCTGAGGATGGGCGCGGACAATTTCACCACTGACGAGATAGCGGAGGCGGTGGCTTTTTCCCACCAAAGGAATGTGAAAGTCTATGTTACCGTGAATATATTCGCCCACAACCGCGATTTTGACGGCCTCCCCCAATACTTGGGGGCTCTGCGGGAAATGGGGGTTGACGGCCTTATCGTGGCCGACCCGGGAGTTTTGAGCCTGGTAAAATCCGAGGCCCCGGATCTGCCGGTTCACATAAGCACCCAGGCCAACACCACCAACTCATACGCCGCCGCCTTCTGGGAGGCCCGGGGGATTTCCAGGATAGTGCTGGCCAGGGAGCTTTCCCTGGACGAGATAAGGGAAATAAGGAAAAGGGTGTCGGTGGCCCTGGAGGTTTTTGTGCACGGTGCAATGTGCATTTCGTATTCCGGCCGCTGCCTTTTAAGCAAATACATGTCCGGCAGGGACGCCAACCTGGGGGACTGCGCCCAGTCTTGCAGGTGGAGGTACTCACTGGTAGAGGAAAAAAGGCCGGGACAATACTTCCCGGTCCTGGAGGACGGCAGGGGCACTTATATACTCAGCGCCAGGGACCTTTGCCTTCTGCCGCACCTGCCGGGTTTGATTGGCGCCGGTGTTGACAGCTTTAAAATAGAGGGACGGATGAAAAGCGTTCATTACGTGGCCACGGTGGTAAAGGTGTACCGGGAGGCCATAGACAGCATGATGGAAAACCCCGAGGCGTTCCGGGTGGAGCCTGCCTGGCTGGGGGAGCTGGGAAAGGTAAGCAACCGGGACTATACCACCGGATTCCTGGCCGGCGACGGCACTCTGTCCGGCCACGGGGACGTGGAGGGAATATACAGCAGGAACTGCACCTTCGTCGGTATGGTGAGGGGGTACCATCAGGACCGGGGGGTTGTGGAGGTGGAGCAGCGAAACCGTTTTTGCCGTGGGGAGGAACTGGAGGTTTTAAGGCCCGGCGGCCCGCCGGTAAAGTTTGTGGCTGAGGCCCTTTTCGACCAGGAGGGAAAGGAAATTGACTCGGCCCCCCACCCCTGCCAGAGTGTGTTCATCCCCTCCCCATTTCCGGTGGGGGAATACAGCCTTCTGCGGAGGCTGGAGTGATGATTGGTTTATTATAAAACCACTGAGCGGCTTTCTTTTTAAATGTATTGTTTAATGGTAATATGTTCCGGATAAGATATTAATAGTATTAGAAAAAGAAGGCTGGGTTAAATGGAAAACAGAGGAAGGCTGATATGGACATTATTCATATTGGTCCTTTTTTTAATTTTGGAGGCCGCCCGACTGGGCTACATACAGGTTGCGCAGGGGGAGCACTACGCCCGGAAGGCCCTGGCCGGGGAAACAGTGGAGGTGTCCCTGGAGGATTACCCCAGGGGCCGTGTGCTGGACCGCAACCTGCAGCCTCTGACAGGCACATACAATTCCAACAGGATAGTGGTGTTTCCGGAGCTGCTGGACGATCCCGGCTCGGTGGCCCTTGGCATAAGCAGTGTTACAGGCGCCGGGCTGCCGGTTGTGAGGGACATGCTTTCGGGCGGTAAACCGGTGGTACTGCCGTTTAAAATAACAGCCGAACAGTCCCGGTCAATCGGGGAGCGCGGCTGGAAAGGGATACTGGTGGCCCCTTACAGCCTCCGCTACGGCCCCAGGCCCCTGGCTGTGCACGTGGTGGGGCACCTGGGGAGGGTAATGGACCTGGATGAGCTAAAACAACTGGCCGGGGCAAACGGCAAGGAGTACAGTCTCAGCGACTGGACCGGGCGCCAGGGGATAGAGTATTTTTACGAGAGGGAATTGAAGGGGCAGTATCCCGCCGGCCTGGCCGCTCTGTACACCGACGCCCGGGGTGCGCCGCTAAAGGGCTTGCCTCTGACATTGCACACGGGACTTCCCGACTCCTCCCGCAGCGACGTGGTGACCACCATTGACGCCGGCATTCAGGGTCTGGTGGAAGGCGTTATGGACAGGTACGTTAAAAAGGGCGCCGTGGTGGTAATGGACGCTTCCAGCGGCGACATACTGGCCATGGCTTCACGCCCGTCTTACAGCCCGGACCCGGCCGCCGCGGGACACCTGCCGGCGGACGGAGACGAGAGGTATATAAATCATGCGCTGACGCTTTTCCAGCCCGGGTCAATTTTTAAAGTGGTGGTGGCGGTGGCAGCCATGTCCGAGGGTCTGGTTAAGGCCGATACCCGTTTCACCTGCCTTGGCCGGGAAGATAAGCCGGTGCGCTGCTGGCACGGGGAGGGACACGGATCCATAACCTTCGCCGGGGCCTTCGCCCAGTCATGCAACCCTGTTTTTGTGGCCCTGGGCCGGGAACTGGGGCCGCAAAAGCTCATCGCTTACGCCCGGGCTATGGGGCTGGACAACCAGGACGTCGCCGGTTACCCGGCGGCCCGTGACCGGCGCCAGAACCTGGACCTGGTGGCCGGAAAATACAATCTAGCAAACAGCAGTGTGGGACAGGGCCCGCTTCTGGCCACCCCCGTTCAGATAACGGCCATGGTTAACTCGGTGGCTGGCGGCGGGCTTTATGTTCAGCCAAGGCTGGTAAGCGAGATCCGCCCGGCCGGGGGTTCTCCGGTGAAAATACGGGCCCCGGAGCCGGTCAGGGTGATTACGCCTGAAATTGCGGCACGGGTGGGGCAGCTTATGGAGATGGTAACAAGAGAGGGCGTGGGCCAAAAGGCCTGGGTTCCAGGAAAAGGCTCGGCCGGGAAAACCGGGTCCGCGCAGCTGTCGGAAAGCGGGGGAGCGGTCAATGCCTGGTTCTCGGGATACGCCCCCCTGGGCAGCCCCATGTACACCATTACCGTACTGGTCAGGGAGGGAGTCAGCGGGGGAGAGACAGCCGCCCCGGTGTTCAGGGAAATAATGGGGAGAGTGAGTCAGGGGACGGTTCCTTGACTCACTCCA
>JBMOPC010000088.1:0-5921 GCA_049323915.1 Bacillota bacterium | reverse complement strand
GTCTCCTTGACCAGTCTCTTTAATGGGGACTGGTCTTTTATTCAGCTTTGTTTTGGACTGACTGACGGACGGACTGACTCCAGATTAAAGTGATTATTTCAATCCAGATTAAAGTGATTCCTAACAAACATTTCGCCCCAAATATGTTATTATCATTATGCTTTTGGTTGGGGCTTTGAGTTGTTAAATGCGGCAACATTTAACGGATAACTCAAAGCCTTTTCGCGTCCTCCCCGTCCTTAACTCCGGGGAATATATTACCATAATCACAAACGGTCAAGCAATCTGAGCATTTATATGGCATTTAGGCTGGGCAGAAACAATAAAGGTAATGAACACGGGAACGGCAACCATAACGACGGCAACCACGAAGACCATGGAAATCATCAGGGTCATGACAAGGACAAGCCCGAAAAGCCCGGGCGCGACCATAAACCCGGAAGGTCACACGCTATAACTGATGTCAGATACACGGCTTAATTCTATAGCAGAACTGCTGGAGGCTTTCGGACCTGTCAAATGGTTTGAAGGCCATATCAGCGGTGTACCCTGGCAGGGCTGGTTTCTCCTTGAAATCAGCCCATTGCCATCACTTAAAACCCGTCAAAATGTGGTTGCCGACATCATTAATAACCAGTTTATTACTGTAAGCGAAGGAAGGGTTTATCATTCAAAAAAGTGCAGTTCTGTTTGTCATGAGCTTCCTGAAAGGTTTAAAAAGGCCCTGGAAACTGTTAAGGATGTTACCTTTAAAGTCGCAGTATACAAGGGTCATCCGGCACTTTTAGGAGGACAACCAGTTGCTGTAGCCATAGATCCAGCCATAACATACTCTGAATATCCGGACCATCCCCATATTAATACTTGCCAAATTACTAACATCAGAGGCAGGGAACGTTTTATGCCGGATTCTATCTGTTATATTGAAAACCCGGCAGATCTCGGGGATAGCGAGTATATGAGGTTGTTGAATACTTTTGATGAAATAGTCATATGGATGCTGCGACACCAGATATGGTTGGAAACCAGAAAGCAAAAAAAACCTGGTCTATGGATTGGACGCGCTGCGTCCAGGGATGATAAATTTATGGCGGTTAGATTAAACCCCGATGGGCCATGCAGGTGCGGAAAAAGAGTAGCTTACCGAAGTTGTCATATGCCGGCAGATGTTGCTGCTATTGAAAAATGTTCAAGGCAAAAAGCTGTTGACATTATTGAAAGATACATAATTCCGGCAAAAAGCTGGGAAATAAATTTTGAAATTCCACAACGGGCAATGATGAAAAAACTGAGGGATGCCCTTTTTCAGTAAGAATCTGTTCCTAATTTTAGGGGTAGTGCCAGCGAAAACACCATTATTGCCCCTGCACGGTACAGTTTTACCGTGACTCAGTTAGCCTAAGTGTAAAACTGATATGCTCAACAGCCCGGATTTGATGGCTATAACCCCCAAAATCAGGTATAAAAAGGAATTGAACATATGAAAAACTAAAAGTAGAATATTGTTAAAACCTGTAAGTTGCTTCGGGGGTTAAGGAATGACGTTACCTTGTTTGTGCTATACCTGTACGCGATGTTTATTCGCGATGACCTTGAGAGATCCCGAGTGCCTGGAAGTTGAACGAAAAAACAACTGTGAAAAAAGAGACTGCGATGACTGTGATTTCACCTGTGAACGGTATACCACACGGCCCCTGACAGCATTTGGCGGGCGGAAGCTGGAATTCATCATGAAATAGCGGCTTAACCGGTTGCCTCAAATCATTGTGAGCGAAACAGTGGTTTTTCCGGGATACAAGCTTTAAAAATTATTGACAAATATTATGTATCCTGGTTATTATTTCAACAAGGCTAGTGGCTCCCTCCCACCCGGGAGGCCAATGCCGCCCCGAATTGGGGCTGAGCTGCATAGTGTGATTGTACCGTGTGCGGCTCTGATTTTCCGCCCGTCCCGGGCGGACCATGCTGCCTATATAGGCAGAGTTGCTGGCTTTAGTTTTTAAAGACAAGGCAACATATTCCCTCCGTTCCGGAGGCAAATGCTGTTCTGTCAAGGGGCAGGGTTGCGGTGCGGTAAACGCACGCGGCAATACAAATTTCATGGGCAGAGTCTACATGCCCCCATAAACTTGAGATTAAGGCGACTTTCTTGATTCAGGGAAGGTCGCCTTTCTTTTTTAAAACCCCAGTGCCGGCGGAATGCCGGCACTGTTGAGATATATTAAATCCCCCGGCACCCGGGGGATTCACCTTGGAAATGGGAAAAGGCCGCCGGCGGGCCCACCAAAAACGGATAAGCATGTCGCTTCCCGGCCTAATTCCCCATATTACCGCACCGTCGCCACTATAATAGGAGTAGTTGAGCGTGAGCAAAGTTCATGGTATGATCTTACAAAAGGTCGTTCCTCCAAAATTGTAGTTTGCAGGTACCCCAAGAAAGAAGGAATTACTTTCTGCGATAATATGCGATAATACGTATAGGAGTATCCCGTTTCAGACGGAAAGAGCCTCAAAAAATGAGTACAAAACCTGAGGAAGGCCGCTTAAGAAACCTGGGAGTGCAAGAAACAAGAATGGGGTGAATTATATGCGTTGGGATGATTTAAAGAAAACCACTCCACAGCAATGGGTAATTATTGAAGCAGTTGAAGCCCATACAGAAGGTGACAACCGGATCATAGAAAACATTCAGCTTGTTGAAGTATTTGGTGAGGATAATAACGGAGCATTACGCCGGTATGTGCAACTCCACAAGGCCCATCCTGAAAAGGAATACTATGTTGTCCATACTTCACGCCCTGCGTTGAACGTGAAAGAAAGACATTGGACAGGAGTGAGGGCAATAAGTTGAGACTGTATTACGACTATGGACTACCATTTACTGAAATTGAGCTTTTCAATCGAGACAAAAGGATTAAGCTTTCTAGGGTTTTGATTGATACAGGCTCGGCCACAACAATTATTTCAACCGAAGTTGCTATAGGTTTGGGGCTGGGACCTCAGCCGGATGATAAATTATGCCTTGTGCGTGGAGTTGGCGGCGTCGAATCCGTTTATGAGAAGAATGTAGAAAGTATTATCTTGGACACTGCTACCTTGAAGAATTTCAAGGTTGACGTTGGAGCCATGCAGTATGGGTTTGAAATTGATGCGATTGTTGGTATGGATATTTTAGAACAGGCTAAAGCTATATTAAATTTTTATGAAATGACTTTAACTCCTATGATTCAGGCGTAGAGTAGCAAGAGGATATTGATACACATAGCCGATAGCATCGTGACAGGATACAATTATAAAATATATTGACACATATTAAGTATCTTGGTTATTATTTCAATAAGGCTAGTTGCTCCCTCCCACCCGGGAGGCCAATGCCGCCCCGAATTGGGGCGGAGCTGCACAGTGTGATTGTACCGTGTGCGGCACTGATTTTCCGCCCGTCCGGGCGGACCATGCTGCCTGTATAGGCAGAGTTGCTGGCTTTAGCTTTTAAGGATGCGGCAACACGATCCCTCCGTTCCGGAGGCGCATGCTGTTCCGTCAAGGGGCAGAGTTGCGGTGCGATAAACGCGCGCGGCAACGCAAATTTTATGGGCAGAGTCTACATGCCCCCATAAACTTGAGATTAAGGCGACTTTCTTGATTCAGGGAAGGTCGCCTTTCTTTTTTAAAACCCCGGTGCCGGCGGAATTGCCGGCGCTGTTGAGATATATTAAATCCCCCGGCACCCGGGGGATTCGCCTTGGAAATGGGAAAAGGCCGCCGGCGGGCCCACCGAAAACCAGTTGCGGGAGGTGACTGGAGCGGGGGCCGGCCGGGGCCCCTTGCTCTATACAGTGGCATTGCTCTTTGTCAGGACTTTTGTGAGGGATGCGGACTTCCGGAGAAGCGTGGCCTGCTTTTTCGCGGCGGCGGTTCTGGAAGGGATTGGCCGTTCGCTTGCGGCGGCCGGGGAAAAGGGGGTCAACGCAGTTGAACCGGCCCTCTATCAGGCGGGCCGGTGGAGGCGGCGAAACCCCTGGCTGAGATGGCTGTCGGCCCTTGCCGGGCTGATTGCGGCCCTTCTCATGGTACCCCTGGAAAGCATCAACCTGCTGGGCTTTCTTCTGGAGAGGGGCGGCGGGAAACTGAGAGTTTCCGGGAAAAGCCACATCAGACGGTGGGCAGTACGCCGCGATGCCATGACCGCAGGCCCTTAGTGGGGCTTGTGGTAACAGCCGGAAAGTCGCACGCCGGCGGCACAAGTGAGAGCGGCACCTGCGGCTGGGGGGCCGCTGCGGCCCCGGCAGGTGGAAGGGGGGAATTAACGTGTTCAAACTCGCTCAGGATCTGGCCCGAAGCGGGGAGCGCATTGAAAATCTGGTCATCGGCCTGGCGGACGCCCGGCAGGCGCTGCACGACACCTTTGAGGCGCTCAAGAAGCACGAGGTGATCATCTCCGGGCAGGTGGCCTCGGAGAGAAAAAACAGCCAGCCGGCGTTTCCCAACGAGGACATGAGGAAGGCGGAGGTTGTCAGGCGCCTTGAGGCTGATCCGGAATACCGGGAGCTGAAAGAAAAGCTCCAGGACGCCCGGGTCAACCTGGCCTTCGCCGAGGCCGAGCTGGAGAGGGAAAAGGCCAACCACGCCGGCATGGTCGCCATGGCGGGATTATTAACTGCGTTGGTGAACGCGGGGAGAATTGACGACGTGGAGAGGTTCGTGCGGGAGGTCCTGGGTGCCGGTGGCCGGAGCGATAGAGCCCCGGCTCAGGACAGCGGGAAGAACAACGGCCGTGTTCCGGCCGGCGCTGGTCCGGCTTGCGGCCAGGCTGCTGCGGACGGACCGGAAGACGGCGAACTCCAAACTGGCGCCTTCATGGTCTTAGAAGCCCGGGAGTCGAGACCGGGAACGGTCAGGGGATACTGTCAGGCCGCGGACGGCAACAAGGTGGCCGTCTACGCCAAAAACGGCCACGGCCAGACACTGGCCGGGGCGGTTGGAGGGCTTGTGCAGGTATCCTACCGGCGGGGCGACAAGGGCCTGATCGCGACCAGCGTCAAACTTGTCAGGTAATTCCCGACGTGATATTCTGGGAGGTGAAGGCGGGTGTTTGCCGTGTCCAAACCGGAAGACAGGGTTGACAGAATTCTCCGGGAGATTGAAAGCTTCAGCGCTGAAGAGATCCGGGAGCTGCTGACGAAAATGGCGGAAAGATTTGAGCTGCTGGGATGGCTCAGGGTTGCCGAAAGCCCGTTTTCGGAGTGGGACAATCCGGAGGATGCCGCATATGACCGGATTTGAGCCCGGTGAGTACGGGGAGATCCTGGCCAAAGTGATTTCACTTTTAAAGCGGGGAAGGTTTTAAAACCGGACCCGGGGGATATTGAAGACGGTTTCCAAACCGGGGGACCGTCTTTATTGTTTTCTGAAATGGTCCCTGCACGGGACGACGGAAAAGGGCTTACCGGTCCACCCGATTACTCTTGAAAGGAGAGAAAGGGGCGGCCGGAAGGGCCCGCCCCGTGTCCATGAAGGCCAAAAGGGTTAACATAATTAGTTTAAAACTTGTGAGGGAGTCCTCGCTGCTCTACAGGCCGGGGAAAATCCGCGGCCCCGAAGACGTCTTCGAGCTGGTCAGGAACATCCTGGAGGATGCCGACCGGGAAATATTCATGGTCATTTACCTGAACACGAAAAACGAGCCCACCGCCATCCACACCGTCAGCGTGGGGACGCTGAACACAAGCCTGGTACATCCCAGGGAGGTGTTCAAGGCGGCCGTGATGGTAAATGCCGCCAGCCTTATCCTGGCCCACAACCATCGGAGAAAGAATATGTTGACACATGATTTTAGTAGTGATATATTAGGTGTTGCCTAATTTTATTAGTCAATACATAAATGTACTAGGTGTCAAATGAACAAAGATATCTACTTGGCG
>JBMOPC010000087.1:0-5923 GCA_049323915.1 Bacillota bacterium | reverse complement strand
CTGGAACTCAGAACTCAGAATAGTGACAGCCTGCTTTAATAGCGACCTCAAGATGTCTGGATTGCATAGAAGCGCTTTTGCGATTTAGTACGTTAAAGCATCATATACTTTCCTTAATGAGAACAAATTCGCCCTACGGGCGACTGGAATCCAGGAGCCGGGATTAAACCACTCTCTCCGGCCCGAAAGCGACCTAATAATAAAGGGGCCTTTTCCCTGAGGGAGACGGCCCCCTTTTCTATGTTTCGACCTTAAGAGTCACTACCCGCCCAGGGTGATATCCTGGGCCTGATACCAATCCAGGGCTTCATAAAGGTGATCCGGCTTGAAGTCCGGCCACATGTCATCGATTACATAAAAGTCCGAGTAGATGGTCTGAACCGGCAAGAAACCGCTAAGCCTTCTTCTGCCGCCCCAGCGAATGATAAGGTCTATCCTGGAGACATCCGAGGATGCGATTTTCTTTAAGGGGTTTGTGCTGCGCCTTCTCCCGTCCGAGCTGCTCTCCATGGCCATATGTTTTAAATCCCACTTCCACCCGTAATTCACCAGGAAATTGATTTTTATCAATCCCCTGCCAAAGGTTTTCCTTTTTGTGTATCCAATAAGTTCTGGAGGAAAAAAGCGGGATGAGTGGTCCCCTATCACCAGGAGGGCTGCGTCACGGTTGGAAAGCATATTAACCGCGTCAAGGCATGCCCTCCGGAAGGCCTCTATCTGCACCGACGGCCGCTTGGTGTTATCCTGGGTAAAACCATAAAAGGTAATCTCGGGGATGCCCAGTTCCAGGCACATCTCGTAAAGCATGAGGCCGGGATCCAGTCCCCTCCGGTACCCATCCTGTTTTTCCATGCCGTTTTTAACCGCCCATCTCCTGTTTCCGTCGGGAATCACTCCTATATGCTTGGGCAGCCGGGTGAATTTTGGTTGCCGCATATTGCCTCCTGAAGCTAGAATAAAATACCCTGATTTCAGAATGCCCATTTTACCGGTTTTTAACCCGCTGTCAGCGAACCACCCATCATCCTATCCTTTTTCTATCTGATAACCCACCGGAGTGAGCTTTACGCCGTTATTCAGCGAGTCACCCACCGGGCACCTGGACTTGATTATTTCCATCAGCTTTTCAACATTTTCTGTGGGGGAATCGCTCTTTATATACATTTTGTAGCGTATTTCCATGAACCCGGGCCGTGCCGTCCCCTTACCCATAAACCCGGCGGGATCGAGATCCCCTTCCAGTTCAACCCTGAAATCCTTGAGATCAACCCCTGCTTCTTTTGCGAAAAAAGAAGCCACTATGGTTATGCAGGAGCCCAGTGAGCACAGCAGCATTTCCACCGGGTTCATGCCCTTGTCGGTGCCTCCCAGATTCCTGGGCTCGTCCATTATAACCTTAAAACCCCTGGACTCACTTTCCACAACCATACCCTCGGGCAGTTTTCTTGACGTGGCCTTGAATGTAATCGCCGGCATAAAACCACTCCTTCAATTTCTATATTATTTTTGTCTCGCTCATTGAGGTAGAGGACACCTTCACTGCAGCTCCACCACGGTGCAGCCCATTCCCCCCTCGCCGGCCTCCCCATAGCGGAAGGACTTCACCCGGCAGTGGGACTTTAGCTGACGCTGCACGGCGGCCCGCAGCGCTCCTGTGCCCTTTCCGTGCACTATATAGACCCTGGGCAGCCCGGCCAGGCCGGCGTCGTCCAGATACTTTTCCATTTCCGCCAGAGCCTCGTCCGACGTCATTCCCCTCAGGTCGATCTGGGTGGAGATTTCCCTGGCCTTGGACGCCATTATTCCTGCCACCTCAACCCCTCCCCCGGCGGCCCCCGAACGGGCCGCCGCCCGCAGGTCGGAAAGCGGAACAGTTATCTTGATTATCCCCACCTGCACCAGCACCTGGCCGTCCCCGGGGGCTCCCAGCACAATGCCTTTCTGGTTAAAGCGCGGTATAAACACCTCTTCGCCGGAGCGTACATCCTTCAGCGCCTCACCGGGGGGCGGGCCGGAGCGCCGCGTGGCGGCGGCTGCCTTTTGCTCCATGTCTGACAGCCTTTCCCGGGCATCTCTGATGCCTGTCTCCCTGTCCCTGGCAGATCTGCTGGAGAGCCTTTCCCTCAGATCCCTGATCATCTCCTCGGCCTCGCGTCGGGAGGCGCGAACCAGCGCCCCGGCCTCCTCCCGGGCCTTGGTCAGTATGGCCTCCCGCTTTTCAGACAATTCCTCCTCCATCTTGCGGTAGCGTTCATTCAGCCGCCGGGCCTCCTCAAGAAGCCGTGATGCATCTTCCCGCTCCCTGTCGGCCTGGTGCCGGGTGGTTTCCAGGCTTGCCATCAGCTCTTCGGCCTTTATCTTATCCGAGGACATGAATTCTCTGGCCCTCTCCACCAGTGACTGATCCAGCCCCAGCCTGGCGGCTATCTCAAAGGCGTTGCTCCGTCCCGGCCGGCCTATCAGAAGCCGGTATGTGGGCCTCAGCGAGACCGGATCAAACTCCACGCTGGCGTTTTCCACCCGGTGGTTGGCATAGGCAAATTTCTTCAACTCGCTGTAATGGGTGGTGGCGATTGTTTTGGCGCCCGACTGGTGAAGCCTCTCCAGTATGGCCTGAGCCAGAGCCGATCCCTCGGCGGGGTCTGTCCCGGCCCCCAGTTCATCCAGTAAGATCAGGCTGCCCCTCCCCGACTTTTTCAGTATATCCACCAGATTTGTCATATGGGAGGAAAAGGTGCTGAGAGACTGCTCTATGCTCTGTTCATCACCTATGTCTGCAAACACCCGGCTGAATATTCCCATAACCGTCCCATCGGCCGCCGGCACGTGGAGGCCGGACTGGGCCATCAGCGCCAGGAGGCCCACCGTCTTCAGCGACACCGTTTTTCCTCCGGTATTGGGCCCGGTGATCACCAGTGTGTCGAAATCCTGCCCCAGGCTGACTGTGGAGGGTACCACTTCCCCCTCCAGCAGGGGGTGCCGGCCCTTTCTTATGTCCAGCCGGGGTTCGGAACCTACTGCCGGCTCACAAGCGTCAAGGCTGAGACTGTACCTTGCCCTGGCCACGATCAGGTCTAGCCTTCCCAGGGCTTCCATGGACAGCAGCAGGTCCTCCGAATATCTGGCCACTCCGGCCGAGAGTTCATAAAGTATCCTGGCCACCTCCTGCTTCTCCGCAGACTGAAGGCGGCGAACCTCGTTATTGGCCTCCACGACGGCCATGGGCTCGATAAAAAGTGTGGCCCCGCTGGCTGACTGGTCGTGTATTATACCGGGCACCTGGGCCCGGTATTCCTGCTTGACCGGTATTACATAGCGGTTTTCCCTTATGGTTACTATGGGGTCCTGCAGGTATTTCTGGTAGGAGGCCGACCGGATATAGCCCTCCAGGCGGGCTTTAATCTGCGCCTGTGCGCCTGCCAGCTGCCTCCTGATCTGCCCCAGGGCAGGCGAGGCTGTGCCGGCAACCTCGCCGCCGGGCAAAATGGAAGACAGTATGCGCTGCTCAAGGTCGCCGAAAACACCCAGCCCTTCTGATATATCGGACATAAGCGGGTAGCGGCCGGCCCTCTCGGCGAAAAACCTTTTCACCCTTCTGACTGCCGTGAGGGTGCGGCCCACCGCCAGCAGGTCCTCGGGCTCCAGCATAACGCCCTTGGACGCCTGGCGGACCTGTTCCCTCACGTCATACCAGCCGCCCAGCTCGGCGGCCGGGTCAAGACGCATCATCTCCCTGCCCTCGGTGGTCTCCCACTGCCAACGTTTAATAAGCTCAATATCGGTGACCGGCATCAACCCAAGGGCCTTTTCACGGCCCAGGGGAGAACCGGCGAAACCCGCCAGCTTCTCAAGTACCTTGTAGTATTCCAGCCTTTTCAGTGTTTTCTCTTCCATCCAGTACCTCTGCAGAAGATGATTATTGCTTAGATCTATATAATAACACAAACCGGGCAGCAGGTGTGTGAGTCAGAGAACCGTCCCCTGACTCACGCTGACTCACTATACCCCCCTGTAATAGTGCCCCTTGGTGAGCCCTGCGGGGCTGAGCGCCAGGAGCCTTTCCCTGGTCTTTTCCGGGTCCGACTGGTATCTTTTTCCACTAAATAGGGCATCCAGCGCCTTCCTGTAGATTTCCACCGCCGCTGAAACGTAGCCGGGGGATTCCCGGCGGGCCTCTATGCGCACGCTGTAAATGCCGGCCCCCGCCAGCTCCGGCATATCGTCAATGAGACACAGATCCCTGGAGTTGAAAATGTGCATGCGGCAGTACCGGTCGGTTTCCACCGGGAACACAGCACCGGTCCTGTCCCTCAGGCCGAAGCCGCGCCCCCTGCAAACACCGCCGCAGCGCCCGGCGAGAGAACTTTCCCCCAGTGCCGACCCTGGAAGGCAGTGATCAGAGACCATAAGCTCAAGCGCCCCCTGCACAAACACCTCCGCCGGGTATTGTCCCGCCAGATACTTTACCTGGGACATGGTCAGCTCCGGTGAAAGGGTAACCCTCACCGCCCCTTTTTCCAGCAGGTATTCCACAGCATGTCGGTTGAAGGCGTTTAACCCGAAATCAGCCGCAGCCGGGAGACCCGGAAGTCTTTGATCCAAAGCATACATCAGGCCCAGGCTCCCGGCCAGTATTCCCATGGCCGGAACACCCACAACAGCATCCAGCAGCTCTTCCATATCCCCGTCCTTTAGTATCCTGGGGGGATTCAGCCAGAATTCCACACGGTTTTTTTTGCAAAACTCCGCTGCTTCCGCCAATTCTTCCTTGCCCGCCGTGGGCTTTGACCCCAGTCCGTCCATTCCGAAATAGATAATATCAGCCCCGGCCGACACTGCGGAGCGCACCGACTTTATGTCCCCCACCGACACTGCCAGCACAGGCTTTTCTCTCCGGCCTGCGGAAACCCTGGCGCCATCCCGGGCCAGAGAGCGCAGCAACCTTGCCCGGAACTCCTCCCGGTCCACCGGGCTCCGGCGGCGGTCCTTAAGTATTATTTCTTCCAGCCTGGCCAGCGCCTCCCTGCGGGCCTCGTTTATTTCACCAAGGGGATATATTATCTCCCCCTTTATTTCACAGTCAAGTCCGGCCAGGGAAAATGGTGTGTTCCCCAGCCTGTCCAGCTGAGACTCCAGAAAAGCGGCGCCAAGGGGCCTCTTTTCCGCAGGAGTGCCGGCAGAACGGGTGGCTGCCCCCGCTGTCCTTCCTTCCGGGTCGGTCACATAAATCTCCAGAGGAGCCCCCCGGGAAGCCGTTACTTTAAATAGAAGCGGAATTTTTCTCCTGGGTCTGGGGGAGGTAAAGCTCTCCCTGGCCAGTTCCATTAAATCCGCGTCGTGGGTCTTGAAAACCCTGTCCCCCGGCTTTACACGCCCTGGAATGGAAAGGCCGGCCAAATCGTTCGCCCCTGCCCTCTCCACCCTGGCGCCCCCCACGAAAATCTCCCCCACCTGGAAGCCGACCCTGCCGCCTTCAGTCACCCAGACCTCCAGTCCGTCGCCCACCCTGAGCGGCCTCTCCAGAGCCACATCCACCAGGCCCGTTTTCCTGTCAAAGCCTTTGACCCTGCCAAGCCGGACCCCACGGTTGTTGGGCCGCTTGTAGCTCATCATGTCCCTTCCCTGGGGGCCGAAAAAGTAGCCTGTGGTGAAATCCCGGTTGAAAATCTGGGCCAGGTCACCCTCCTGTTTTTCCTCCACAAAGTATTCTTCTCCTGAAAGCGCCCTGTCGATCAGGCTTCTGTACACCCTTACCACGGTGGCCACGTATTCCGGCCTTTTCATCCGCCCCTCTATTTTGAAAGAATTTATACCAGCAGCGATAAGATCGGGTATATGGGCGCTGATATTTAGATCCCTGGGGCTCAAGAGGTATTCCCCGGCCTGGGCAGGGTTGACCAGGGGAGAGCCGGCCCCGCCGGTC
>JBMOPC010000086.1:0-6112 GCA_049323915.1 Bacillota bacterium | reverse complement strand
CATTCAACGAAGAGTTAAAACAATTCCTCAGACTGATTGTACCGCAATCCAGGATGGGTGCGCATCCCGTTTTCATTACTATTTGTGTCGCCCGCACTGGCGGCGCGAGATGGAGGTTATTATGAAAACCGGAATAATATTATTAAGCCACGGCAGCCGGGCGCCCGAGGCCCAGGTTACGGTAAGGGAGCTTTTGGACCATATTAGGGAAACCTGTGACTTTGACTATATTGCAGGGGCTTCGCTGCAGTTTAACCAGCCCGACCTTCCCTCCGCCATGGCCGGGGCGGTTTCGGCCGGCATGGACAGGATTATAGTGGTGCCCATGTTTTTGTACAACGGGCTGCACATGAAAGAGGACATACCCGAGATAATACAGGAGGAAAAGAAAAAATATCCCGGAGTGGAATTCAAGATGACCAGGAATATTGGCGGAGACAGAAAACTGGCCGGGATTTTGCTTGACAGGATAGGAGAGGTGTTTTAAATCTTGGAGATTATTAAAGACCCGGGCCGGATTGAAAGAAAAAGCATGTCCATAATAGAAGAATCCCTGCCGGACCTAAAAAATTTTCCTCCGGTTGAAAGGGAGATAATTAAAAGGGTTATTCACACCACCGGTGACCTGGCCTGCATGTCAATGGTGAGGATTTCCCCCTGGGCTGTGGAATCCGGACTGGATGCAATAAGGCGCGGCTGTTCGGTGCTGACCGACGTCAACATGCTGAAAACAGGCCTTATATCGGCCAGGATGGATGCATTCGGCGTAAGCGCGCACTGCCTGATAAGCGACCCGGAAGTTATTCAGGAGTCAAGAAAAAGCGGGATAACAAGGGCCATGCTGGCTATGAAAAAAGGCGCGGCGCTGGCCCATAACGGAATTGTGGCGGTGGGAAACGCCCCCACAGCCCTGTTTGAGCTCTGCCGCATGATTAGTGAAGGGGAGGCCCGCCCCGCGCTGGTGGTGGGAACCCCGGTGGGATTCGTGGGCGCCGCCGAGTCCAAGGAAATGCTCATGGAAACAGGTGTGCATTACATAACCATGCCCGGCACAAGGGGAGGCAGCACCATAGCGGCCTCCATAGTAAATGCCCTGCTCATTCAGGCGACCGGCCCTTAATTTACTGACTCATTGCTGACCAACCTCCTGTTGTAGTATAAACAGGAGGTTTTTTATTGCCATGATATGGCAATATATGGCCAATGTGGTATATAATGGTATGTATATAATGATCTATTTTACGTTAAGAATATCGTTCAGATAGAAAGGAGGTTTTATGAGTACCAATTTTACCAGGGCCGTCCTTATTTTTACCCTGATGGCTTTTTCACTGGGGTGCATTTTAAGGGCGGCATCCGGAGAAGAGCCGGGCAGACAGGCTGCGGAAAACCATAAAGCTGTTTTTTACACGGTTAAGGAGGGTGAAACTCTGCACAGCATAGCTGACAGGCATGGAGTGTCGCTACAGTCCATCGTCAGGGTCAACAGACTTTCCCGGACGGTTATTCACCCAAAGCAGGTACTGTTAATACCCGGCGCTAATCCTGATTTTGAAGTCGCCCTTTCCAGAGGCTATACCAGGGATGATGTCATGATGCTGGCCAGGGCTATCCATGCCGAAGCAAGGGGTGAAAGTTTTACAGGACAGGTGGCTGTGGGGGCCGTAATACTCAACAGGCAAAAAAGCGGTGATTTTCCCGGGTCCATAAGGGAAATAATCATGCAAAAACATAACGGAACCTATCAGTTTACACCGGTACAGGACGGCAGCATCAACCTTGAGCCTGATGAAATCGCCATCTGTGCGGCTATTCAGGCCATATCCGGACATGACCCCACCAACGGCGCTCTGTACTTTTACAACCCGGAGATCGCCACCGACCAGTGGATAAGGACTCTCCAGATACAGACCCGTATTGGAAACCATGTTTTCGCCACAAAAGCCTGATAAAAGAAAAAAAGGGTTTAGGCCCGGCGCCTTAAAACCCTTTTCTTTTTCCCTACTTTTTAAACTCTATGTCTTTTACGATTACATTTACCGACTTTATGGAAAGCCCGGTCATATACTCAACCCTTTCCTTCACCACTGACTGAATTTTCCTGGACACCCCCGGCAGATAAATGCCGTAAAACAGTACGGGGGATATATCAATCAACAGTCCCTCCGCGGTCTGGGCAACATGTATCTTTCCCGGGTTTTTCACACCCGAAACCTCCCTTGAGGCAAGGGAGACAATTGATGAAACAGCTCCTTCCGCAATAGTCAGCTTTCCATAAAATGTGAACGTGGGCCTCACCACCGACTGCTCCAGCCAGCTTTTGGCGCCCGGCCTGCCCTTATCCTTCCTTATCATTATCCTCAGCGGGTCGATAAGTGTTCCGGGAAAACTTTTTATTACCTCCATGGTGGGGGCGGGTATTACGTGCTTTGAAAATCTGGTGCGGTTTATCCGGGCCTTTTTTATTTCCTCCGGGGTGGCCACCTCGTTTATATCAATAACCCTTTTAATCGCCGGCAGGCCCAGTGTTGACGCTATTTTCTCAACCATTCCCACCGAGGTTCCCAGGATGAGCACTCCCTTCGGGTTGTGTTGCTGCAGTGCCTCCCTGGCCCGGGTGGACAGCCCGTCGTCAAGAAAAAGGGCGGCTTTTATCGCGCCTATCCTGGTGGGCTGTTTTTTTGCCGTATGCCCCACAATAATCTGATCGCCTTTTATCAAAAGACCGTCATCAACTATTATATCGCAATTAATCTGGTGGGCTACCATGATGGCGCGGTGGCTTTTGCCGGTGCCGCTGGGGCCAACAAGGGCGTAAACTTCCACATCTTTTACCTCCGCCAAAACGTTAAAGCTACCTATTCTATTCACCTCCCTGAATTACCTTTAATCGACGAAAAGAAGATTTGTCAGTTTTTTTCTGATATATCGCATAATAACATTTGAAAAAATTCTTTTTGGCTAATATATTATGCCTGGTATTTTTATGGTAACCATTTTTTTGAAATTAAATAGACGGCTGAACGTTACTGAAAATTAACAGGAATTCTTGTATTGTTGAAGAATTTCTGATTAGTAAATTTTTACGGGGGTATAGTGCTTAATGTCTCGGGAACTGGCGGAAATAGTGGTCAAAGAGCTGTGCCTCGACAGCGGGGCCGGAGAAATGCTGCAAAGGAACATCAGATCCCTTGGCCGGGATGAAAGAAGGTATTATTTTCAGCGCGTCAAGCCCCTGGAGGACAAAATCAAACACTTTATAAGGGAGTATTGTCAAAGGGGGGACGGCAGGCTGGAGAGTGTTGTAAACTATACTGTGAGCAGCATGCTGGAAAAAAAGGGTGACCCTGATCTCCTGGACAGCTTTGTGATGGACGTTGTGGGGAGGCTGGAGGTATATAAAAAACTGAGGGAAAGATCTGAAAAGGAGGGTGTCAGGTTAAGCGCCTTCACCAGCTTTGGAGGGCTTTCCATGGTGCTGTTCGCGGTGGTCATAATTACCGCCATAGTTTTATACCTGAAATATCTATGACAAATATTGATTTTCGAACCGGAAGAGAGGGGTTGTATTGTGTGCAGTCCTGTCAACGCCTATCATGAGGCCGTAAAAAAATTCCTGACACTTGACCCGGCTGATATTGCCGCCAGGTCCGGCGCCGTTTTTGACCAAAGCAGGAACACGTTTGATATAGTATATTTTGGTATTAAATACAAGGCAGATACTGCCGGAAGGGTATGGAGGGCTGACGCTCCCGGCGAGGAAGTCCCTTTCAACGACCGGACTCTAATAGTGCAGTATCTTTGCGAGTCCTCGGGACTGCCTCCCAGGTATAGCTGGCTGTCTTTCCTGGAGCTGCCCGAGGGAATACACCATTATGCCCCCTTCCAAACCGACGCCACCACCCCGCTGGCCCAGGCATTCGGCACATATCCCGACAGTTTTGCCGAGGCTGCCTTATCACTTGGAGGACAGCCCCTTACCCTGGGAGACTATTCGTTCCATATACCCGCCCTTCCCAAAATACCGCTGGCAGTGGTGCTGTGGGAAGGAGATGACGAATTTGCGGCAAAGAGCAATATACTCTTCGACTCGGTATCTCCCACCCATCTCACCACGGCGGCGCTGTGGGTCCTGGGGGTGGAACTGGCCCACAAGATGATCAGGCAACTGGATGAAAAGGCCGGCAGAGATAAATCTATCACCTGGCTTGAGGGGGTGAAAAAAGATTAAACGGTATTTTAACGCCTATATAACAAAATTCTTTTTATTTGCTCCCGTGATGGGCATTATACTGCCTTACTTCACCAAATTGGACACCACCGCTGCCATACTGGGGGCAATACTGGCATCTATGGCGTCTTTCCTTACGGCGGACCTGGTGGTGTATCCCAAATACGGCAACCTCACCGCGGTTCTGCTGGATGCCGTAATAGCAACACTGGTCCTCCTGGAACTGGGGTATGTTACGGGAACAGGCTTCAGCCCGGCCGGGCTGGGGCTGGTTGCGGCTCTTATTGCCGCTGGGGAATGGTATTACCACAAGTACCTTGACAGGGCATTATTTGCCAGGAGAAGGAGATAGTAAGCCGGAATCCCTTGCACCAAAAGATTTTTAAGCCACAGAGCCACACAGAGGTCACAGAGTTTTTAAAGTGGAAGAAGGAAAGCTGATTCTAATTCTTACTCACTCAGTGTCCTCTGTGACCTCTGTTGCTGAATTTACGATATTCTGTAGATCCAGTTGAGCCCGCTGTTGTTGTCCCAGTTAAAGGCGGAATCCCGAAAGCAGAAATTAAGCTGGTTGTCTTCCATGGATACAGAGGACTCCCAGCCCTCCGGGGTTTTCTCCATCGTTGCGTCTCCAATACCCCGCCACTCCAGTGAATCTCCGAAGCCGTAGTGCAGCGTGATTTCCGTGGCCCCGGACCCGTCCAGTATCCCCTTGTAACGTATCCTGACCTCCCTGCCGCTTTCGGACATGGGCTTCACCTGAACACCGTGAATCTCCTGTGAAAAATTAAACGGCTTTATGGTTTTCATAATTCGTTCCTCCGTATATTTATATTAATGCTAATATTTTTGACTAAAAACGCTTTTGTAATGAGTGGCTAAATTTCACAGATAAATCATTAAGAAATGGGGTTTCGAGATGGCATCGAAACTTTGGGAAAGGGATCTGAGGCCGCCCCAGGAACTCCTTCTTCTGGGAGCTGCAGTAAAGGCCGGGCTGTTTGACTCTCTAAAAAGCGGCCCTCTGACCGTGCAAGAACTGGCCGACACCACAGGGGCCGGCTACAGAAGCCTCCGGGTGGTACTGGAAGCTCTTATGGACGCAGGATACCTGACTGGGGACGGTGATAAGATAGATCTTTCCCCGGACGCGGCAAACATGTTTTACAATACCGGGAGCGAATTATATACAGGTTTTTCATTTATGCACGGATATGAACTCTGCGCTTCCTGGCTGAAACTCCCGGAGGTGATCAAAACCGGCGTCCCTGTTAAAAGGGAGAGAAGCGGGAAGGCTTTAAAGAGTTTTATCCAGTCAATGGCGGTTCACGCCAAAAAATTTGCGCCGGTTATAGCCCGGGACATCATCGGGAGTCCGGGAACCGCGCCCAGGGTGCTTGACATAGGCGGCGGCCCGCTTACATACGCAAGGGAATTCGCCTCCCTTGGATCGTCGGTTACGGTGCTGGACCTGCCCGATGTGGTGGAGTTAATGAAACCTGCCATAAAGGAGGGTGAAAAAATAGAAATGCTGGCGGGAGACCTCACTGTGGGCCTTCCCCCGGGGCCCTTTGACCTGGCATACCTGGGCAACATATGTCACATATTCGACGAAGACGAAAACAAAAGGCTTTTCCGGAGGGTTTATGATGTGCTGGCCCCCGGCGGCCGTATGGCAATTCAGGATTTCGTGCGCGGCGTCAGCCCCAGGGCGGCCATGTTCGGAGTGAACATGCTGGTGAACACCCCCGGCGGGGGCGCCTGGACCATGGAACAGTACAGAGAATGGATTACCGGCGCGGGATTTGTCCATATTGAAATGAAGGATTACGGGGAAAGGCAGCTGATAGTGAGTCAGGGGACGGTTCTTTGACTCACTAC
>JBMOPC010000085.1:0-6745 GCA_049323915.1 Bacillota bacterium | reverse complement strand
TGCGGGCGGCGCCGCCGTAACGGCGGCGGAATCCAGAATTCAGAATCCAGAATGATTACAGATGTTCTTACAAGCTAAACTTTTTTGAGACAGTATTAATGAAAATATATACAAGTTCCAAAACAACAACCGGCCATTAGGGCCGGTTGTTATATAATATTAATATATTTTCAAAACAAGCGCCTTATTAATGTGGTTAAAAGATTATCCTTATAACCTCTGTGGCTAAAAAAAGGAGGGGTTTTATGGCGGCGGTGGCCACGCTGGATTTGAACAGTAACAAAAGGGTGGAGTTTATAAGCATTACCGGGAAAGTGCAGGGACTGGTCTCGGGACTGGGGGTAAGGGAGGGGGTTGCCACTGTTTTCGCGCCCCACACCACGGCGGGCGTGACCATAAATGAAAACGCGGACCCCACCGTGGTCCGCGATATAATAGCCGCCCTTGAAGGTCTGGTCCCTGAGAATGGAGACTACCTCCACAGCGAGGGTAATTCCGACGCCCACATCAAGGCTTCCTTAACGGGCAGCTCGGCTACGGTTTTTATCAGCGGGGGAAAACTGCTCCTGGGCGCCTGGCAGGGCATATTTTTCTGCGAGTTCGACGGCCCCAGGAAAAGAAAGGTATGGGTGCGCATAGTGGAAGATTAACCTCAGCAGAAACATAAGACAGCTTGTAAAGGTTGTCAGAGTTGTATTTAATTTATGGAGATGCTCCTGTTGACACCGGTATGTCCATGTGTTAATATAATACTTGCGCACGGGAAAGGCGCTGGAAAACAAGATATGCGGCAGTGGCGGAATTGGCAGACGCGTAAGATTCAGGTTCTTATGCCCGTACGGGTGTGGGGGTTCAAGTCCCTTCTGCCGCACCAAAAAATATGGTTTAAGCAAAGGCTTAAACCATGTTTTTTTCTATTCCATAAGGCTGTCAGCTACAAAAGCCCGAAAACGTCTGACAGAAAGGCCACCAACAAAAGTCCCGCCACCAGAAGAAAATAGCTGTGCCAGATCTGCCAGCCGGTGTATATTATTGCTCCAAACCTGAATCCCGCAACCTCCACCGCCAGCAAAACCGCCGAGGCGTAAAGTGTGTACAGCGCCTTTTTTTTCCAGCCTGCGGGAAGCCAGTTCAAATAAAGAAGGACAAGGGCATAGGAGTTCAATATGTGGAATAAAGGCAGTTTTCCGATGTAAAAAAAGCCCCCGGGGTACTGGTACAGGTTTTGAGCGGTTCCAATCCAGTCCACCAGCACCACCAGCCCGATGCCTAAAAGCCCTGCCTTCCACAGTCCCGAAAGCCTTTTCCCTATAATAAAAAAGACAGCAGTCCAGGAGACAGCCGCCATAATAATATGCGTCACCGGCAAACTTCCGTTCAACATTTTTATTATATTATTTACGGAAAAGCGGTGTTGTATTCTTTTTTATTCACTGTAAATGGGAAAATAGTAACAAGGCGCCCGTTCCAGGGCGCCTCAGTCTTGGATATAGGAAATTATGCTCAAAAGGAATTCTGTGGATAATTTCCTATTCACGGGGGTTCCAAGGGGGAGTGCCCCCTTGCTTTAGTGGGGGTAGGACGTCTATACCGTCCGAAGGGGCGCAGCCCCTTTTGTTCCGTAATGGAAGGCGGAATTACCTTCTGTTGCCGGAGCATAGTTTTGTCATGAGGTTGGCCAGCATCTGCTTTTCCTGCGAGTCCGACACATTCCACAGCTCTTTCAGCACCTTTTGCTCGGGATTGGCCGGATGGACGGTCTCGGCCAAAACATCCCCCGCCTGGCGGGCCAGAGCTGAAATCCTGTCCCTGGAAATACCCAGCTCCTCGGCAAATTCCACCGCCTGCGACAAAAACTTCTTCCAGTTGTCCCAGTCGGCTCTGGCATTGCTTAACAAATCCATCATTTTTAATTCCTCCCCTGATAACTTGGTTTTGATCCGCACCGTCACGCCCTTGCAGCCTTTGCCAGGGCGGTCACTGATTATATTGTTTTCATAAACTGTTAAATTATGCAAAACCCTGCCGCCTGTTTCAGATAAATCTGGTGTGTATTCCAGCATCTTAATAACAAACAAGCGAAAGTAATATACACAACTGCACCGAAAAAGGCATATGTTAAATATGAAGAGCCCTGCAATATAAACGCCCTTCATTATTGGGAGTTAATATTTTTTTGTTAAGGAGGGACCCGCCAGAGCGGATCCCCCGGACAGCATTTTGCTACCTTGGGGGGTATTGAAATGAAAATTGGTGACATAGTCACCCGGAAAGTATATGGCGAAGATATGCAATTCTGTATTTTAGGATTTTACACCAACCAGGAAACGGGGCAGAGGGTGGCCATACTTGCCCTCCTTGATCCCAACCTGATCATGGAAGCAGCGGTTCAGGACCTGGCTCCGGTTTCGGCAAGACACCTGTTTGCCCTCACCACCACCAGCACCCATGTTCATTAATATCAACCGCCTGATAAAACTGCCTAACAAGCAGTTTTATCTTTTCGTCCGGAGGAATAGGTATGCAAATATGGAATATAACTTATGATAATAATCAGGTAGAATATTGACGGTTTTTGCATTCACATGCCAGTGGAGGTGATATCCATAATCAGCAACATTGATTTGAAACCCCTGGGCGGCCGCGCCATTGATTCGGCGATGCGGCTTGGCGCCGACATGGCCGAGGTTTATCTCACCAACAACAGGGAACTGATGGTGGAGGTGCGTGACGGCCGGGTTGAGACAATAAAGCTGGCGGAGGAAAGAGGGCTTGGCCTGAGGCTGATTAAGGGAAACCGGGTGGGTTTTGCCTTTACATCAGATTTAAGCAGAGGCGCAGTGGAAGAAATACCGGCCCAGGCGCTGTCCAACGCCTCGCGGTCGGCCGGGGACGGCTACAGGCTTATGCCCGGCCCCGCCCCCTCATATCCCCGGCTGAATCTGTTTGACAGCACCATTATTGACACTTCGGTGGAAGAAAAGATTGATCTGGCCCGTGACATGGAAAGGTCCGCCAGGGAATATGACAGCAGGGTCAAGATTATTGAGGGCTCCACATATACCGACGCTGAAACCGAAGTAATACTCATGAACAGCCTTGGAGTCGATCTCAGTTTCAGGGGGGCGTACTGCGGCATTTACATAGCGCTGGTGGCGGTGGAGGGAGAGGAAAGCCAGACAGGGTTCGCCCTTAAATACGGAGTCAGGTATAAAGATCTGGACGCGGGGTACACCGGCAGGGAGGCCGCCATGAGGGCGGTAAGGATGCTTAACGCCAGGACCGCGCCCTCCCAGACTCTGCCGGTGGTGTTCGATCCTTACGTGGCCACCGGTTTTCTTGGGCTTTTGGCCCCGGCGCTGACAGCCGAGGCGGTGCAAAAGGGAAGGTCGCTGTTTGCGGGTAAAACGGGGCAAAAGGTGGCGTCAGACAGTATCAACATAATTGATGACGGGTCAATGGCCGGCGGGATAGCGTCCTCACCCTTCGACGGAGAGGGTGTGCCCACGTCTAAGACGCAGCTTATTACCGGCGGCATTCTTGAAGGTTTCATGCACAACACGTACACCGCCGCTAAAGACGGGGTGAAATCCACCGGCAACGGTGTGAGGGAATCTTACAAGTCCACTCCCGAGGTGGGTTCAACAAATTTTTATATTGACAGCGGCAATACCAGCCCCGCCGAAATAATTCAAGGTATAGAAAAGGGTTTTTTTGTCACCGAGGTACTTGGAATGCACACCGCCAACCCTATTTCCGGAGACTTTTCCCTCGGAGCTTCGGGGATCATGATAGAGGGGGGCCGGCTGACTTTCCCCGTTAGGGGCGTGGCCCTGGCCGGCAATATTATAGATTTGCTGAAAAAAGTGGAAAATATAGGCAATGACCTAACTTTTTTCGGGGGAATGGGGTCCCCTACACTGCTGATAGGCGGACTGGCCCTGAGCGGGCACTGATTAATGCGGCCCAGGGGCTGGAATTGCCGGTCGCAATTCAGAATTCTGAATTCAGAATACCCCGTTCCGGGGAATTTTTATGTTGTGCCTTAATGACTCATTCCTTTGCAATGCAAAGAAAATAGTGGTAAAATATCCCCAGTGTGCCGGCTTATTATAAATAATTCATGTTTATAGCGCGGTGGGATAAATGAGAATTCTTGTTCTAAACGGCCCCAACCTGAACATGCTGGGAAAAAGGGAGCCGGGTGTATACGGGGACGCAACCCTGGATCAGATAAAGTCCATGCTGGAGGAATTGTCAGGCGGGCTTGGGGCGGAAATGGACTTTTACCAGTCAAACCAGGAAGGCAAACTTATAGACAAACTTCACGAGGCCGAAGGCAGCTTCGACGCCGTGGTGTTCAACCCGGGGGCCTTCACTCACTACAGCATCGCCCTCAGGGATGCCGTGGCCTCCATAGCGGTGCCGGTGATAGAGGTCCATCTTTCGAACATATACTCCAGGGAGGACTTCCGCCACAAGTCGGTGATCGCCCCGGTTTCCGCGGGCCAGATTTCAGGCCTGGGAGTTGACAGCTACCTCCTGGGGTTCAGGGCCGCCCTAACCCTGGCCGGCAGAAAAAAAGGCCGGCAGGGGAATTATAATACCAGCGGGAAGTGAGCCTTTTGGAGGAAGTCCTGTTTCAGAGCCGGATAGCGGGCATAAGAAAACTTTTTTCCGAAGAAGGGGTTGATTCTTTTTTAGTAACCAGGCCGGAAAACAGGTACTACCTGACCGGTTTCACCGGCACCTCGGGAGCGGCGCTGATAAACGGCCGTGAAGTGGTGCTGATCACAGATTTCAGGTATGAGCAGCAATCCTCGATACAGTGTCCCCACTGCAGGGTTGTGATGGTGAAAGAGACCATTCTCGACACCGTAAGCCACCTTGCTGAGGATATGGATTTTAAAATTCTGGGCTGCGAAGGGGATTATTTAACATACAGTCAGTACAACATTCTCAAAGACAAGCTTCCCGGCAGGGAGGTAAAACCCGTCAGCGGGTGTGTGGAGAGCCTGCGGTCTGTCAAGGACTGCTCCGAGTTGGAGAAAATATCACGGGCCGTGGATCTGTCCGACAGGGCCTTTGAACACATACTCCCCCTCATGGGGGACGGAGTGAAGGAAATAGACGTGGCCCTCGAACTGGAATTTTTCATGAGGAAAAACGGGGCGGAAGGTATAGCCTTTCAGATTATAGTGGCCTCTGGCCATAGGTCCTCCATGCCTCACGGAACTGCCTCCGAAAGAATAATGCGCCGGGGAGACCTGGTGACCATGGACTTTGGCGCTCTGCTGGAGGGATACCACTCGGACATTACACGGACCGTTGTCATAGGCCGGCCCGACCGGAGGCAGGAAGAGATATACGGGATAGTGCTGGAGGCGCAGCTGACCGGAATAAAGACTATAAGGGCCGGAGTGACTGCCAGTGAGGTGGACCGGGCGTCCAGAAGCGTTATAGAGGGCAGGGGCTACGGCGGACAGTTCGGCCACAGCACCGGGCACGGGTTGGGACTCTCTATTCATGAAAATCCAAGGCTTTCATCCAGGGATAACACCATCCTGAAGCCGGGAATGGTTGTAACGGTGGAGCCGGGGATTTACATTCCCGGCTGGGGCGGCGTCAGAATAGAGGACACGGTGCTGGTGGAGGAAAAGGGCTGCCGGGTGTTCACAAAGTCGCCGAAGGACAGCCTGATAGCCTGCGGCAGTTAAATTAATAACCACAGAGACCACAGAGGAGAAAATATAAGATTTTATTATAAAATAAAGTTATCCAATAATAAAGGTTGTTCTCTGTGCGCTCTGTGGTTAGATATTTAACTTAAATTTTTTTTATTTACCGAAAGGAGAGAGGGTAATTTGATATCGACCAATGACTTCAGGACCGGGCTGACAATAGAGATTGACGGCGATGTTTTCCAGGTGGTGGACTTTCAACACGTAAAGCCGGGCAAGGGAGCCGCCTTTGTCAGGTGCAAAATACGAAACATACGTACCGGCGCCGTGGTGGAGAGAACTTTCAACGCCGGTGAAAAGCTTCCCAGGGCCAGAATAGACCGCCGGGAGTTTCAGTACCTCTACAACGACGGATCGGCCTTCAATTTCATGGACATGGAAAGCTACGACCAGACCAACCTGACTGCGGAACAGCTGGGAGACGCCACAAAGTACCTGAAGGAAAACATGGTTATAAACGTTCTTCTGTACCAGGGCAAGCCCATCGGCGTAGACCTTCCCAACTATGTGGAGCTGGAAGTGACCGAGACAGCTCCGGGAATTAAGGGCGACACCGCCAGCGGCGGATCGAAGCCCGCCACCCTGGAAACCGGCTATGTCGTACAGGTGCCCTTTTTTATCAATGTCGGCGATGTGCTGCAGATTGACACAAGGTCCGGGCAGTACATAAAGCGTGCCTGATTTACCCCGGCTTTATTCTCAAACAAGGAAATATATGTTTAAAAACCCCCTGATGGAGAAATAATAAATCAATGAAAGCGCAAGGCATTAAATTGAAGGGGGTTTCACGGTGAGGGACCTTAAATCAAGGGTGGCGTATCTCCAGGGATTGTCTGCCGGAATGAATATCGAGAACGAATCAAAAGAGGGCCGCATTCTGAACAGTATAATCCAGGTGCTGGATGATTTTGCAAACACCATTAAAGAAATGGAAGAAGCCCACAGCCAGCTTGAGGACTACCTTGAGTCGGTAGACGAAGACCTTTTCCACCTTGAGGAGGATA
>JBMOPC010000084.1:0-6869 GCA_049323915.1 Bacillota bacterium | reverse complement strand
CTTCAGTGGGGGGTGAGGGCGTTTATACCGTCCGAGGGGCGCCCAGCCCCTTTATAGATAAAGTGACCCCTCTGACAACACAACTTAGGGGTGTGTTGTAGCAGGTCTTTGTTCAGACTTAGAAATTATTTCCCAAAGGAATTGCATGGATAGATTTCTTAAGCAAGGGGGGTTCCAAGGGGGGCTCCCCCCTTGCTTCAGTGGGGGGTGAGGGCGTTTATACCGTCCGAGGGGCGCCCAGCCCCTTTATAGATAAAGTGACCCCTCTGACAACACAACTTAGGGGTGTGTTGTCAGAGGGTCTTTTTTATTTTTTTTGCCAGAAGGCAAGACATTGACAGTAAAATAACAGCCGACATCAGGGAGGCAAGCATTATTAGCGAGAATTTGAAGCTATAGAGGAATGACGGGGCCTCTCCCATTTTTTCCAGTCCGGCCATGGCCGGGATCAGCAATTCTCCTGCAATGGGCATGGCCGGCCCGAACAGGAAAACGGTGTAAAAAGCCGCCAGGGCGGCGTGGGCAATCCTGGACAGAATAAATGGAAACATCCTTATATCTGTTTCGCTTATCATGCTGGCCACCTGGGCGTGGACTGAAAGGCCGCTCCAGGCAAGGATTAATTGGACGGCCACCATTTGCTGTATGAGCGGGGCCGAGGATTCGGCGGCTATTTTTGATCCTATGGTCATTTCCAGAAAACCGCTGGCCAGGGCGGGCATTATTTCGGGTGAGAAGCCCAGCGGGTAAAGCACAACCCCCAGCACCCCGGCCATCAGGCTGATCAGACCGGCCTTGGTAAAAAGCTTGATAATAACCGCGAAAAGTATTATAAATCCTCCGATGGCCAGAAGGCTGTTTACGGCGTTCTTCACCGCATCGCCGATTATTTTCCCCAGGGGGCGGGTTTCCTTCCGCCAGGCCGAGGTCAACTCCCACACCGCCCGGGTTAGTATGCTTTCATGGGGATTCCCCCGCAGGGGCAGTATTTCCCGGTCACCGCGGCCGTAAAAACGCAATAGAAAGCCCAGTGTGAGGTTGGCCAGATAATGGGCTCCGGCTATGTAAAACCCCAGTTCGGGCCTCCCGAACATTCCCACCGAGACCGCCACAAGCATAAAAAGAGGGCTTGAGTTGTTGGTAAAGGACATGAGCCTTTCGGCCTCCACCCTGGTGCACAGCCCCTGGGACCGAAGCCGGGCCGTCACCATCGCCCCTATAGGGTATCCGCTGGTATATCCCACACACAAGACAAAGGACCCGCTGCCCGGGACGTTGAAAAGCGGCCTCATCAGCGGCTCCGCCAGAACGCCGATAAAATGTACCAGCCCGAAGCTCATCAACAGGTCCGAAACAATGAAAAAGGGAAGCAGTGATGGAAACACTATGTTCCACCAGGTTTTAAGCCCCATGGTGGCGCCTTCAAAAACCTCCCCGGGCTGGAATATCATACTGACGGCAAAGGCCAGCGCGCAGGCGGTCCACAAAAGGCGGGCGGCCTGTCCGGTATTCATGCCCAACACGGCCCTTCTTTTCACGGCAAACTCCCTTCGTATTTTTCTGGAAAAGTTTTTTCAAATGATTTATACTGATAAGAGTGCATATTTAGAATTGATATGGGAAATAAAGGTGAATAAAAAGTATAACTTCTTGACAAGGTGAGACCGGCTTTTATATAATCTTCTTTGTGGTATGGAGAGTTGGCAATGATTGTTCTGGATGTTTCGGGGATTAAAAGCAGCTCCGGCGGAAAAGAGCGCTTTGAAAGAAAAGTTGAGATGCAGCCAATCCGGACCGGGGTTGAAACATTATATTTCGAAGGCCCTGTCATGCTGGATGTGGTCCTTTTCAACAACGGCGGCCCGCTGACCATGACCGGAAGCCTCCGGGGAGATATAAGGCTGGCCTGCGGCCGCTGCCTAGAGTATTTTGAAATGCCTGTGGAGGCTGAAATAAGCGAGGTGTATTACAGCCAGTCCATGCCGGAAATAAAGCCCGGGGAAGGTGAGGAATGGATACCATTCAGGGGGGACAGGATTGATATCACCCCGGAAGTGATAAAATCCCTGCTTTCGTCCCTTCCCATGAAAATTGTGTGCCGGGAGGACTGCCGGGGGCTCTGCCAGATCTGCGGCGCCAACCTTAATGTTTTGACCTGTGACTGTGAAAAAGATAATATTGACATAAGGCTTGAATCCCTTAGGAAATTGCTGGAAGTCAAAAGAGAAAAGGAATAAATAGACCGGATTGAAGGGGGTGTCGATAGATGGGAGTACCGAAAAGAAGATCTTCTAAGCAGAGAGGAAGACAGCGCAGGGCGGCCAATGTTAACCTGGAAGCCCCCAATCTGGTAAAGTGTCCTCAATGTCATGAGCTGATCGTTTCCCACCGGATATGTCCAGCCTGTGGTTATTACAAAAACAGAGAAGTGATTTCAGTAAAATCAAAGTAGCGACACATTAAAACTGCAGACCAAAAGGCCTGTAGTTTTTTATTTTTGCCTGCAAGCGCTGGAATATTATGGCACCGATGGTTATACTTTTGTAATACCGGAGTATTTTTATTCTTTCGTTATTAGCTTTTTCAGGGTATATATAGATTGCTTTGTTTTTCCTTACAGTATATAATGATTTTTAGCACCAGGTGCTAAAAATGCCATTTTCGGGGGAAACAATATGGCCAGGAGCAATTCCAGCCAGATCGTCAGGCGGCAGCTCATGGAAAAGTATCTGAGAGGAAACCCTTTCCTGACTGACGGGGAATTGGCCGAGATATTAAATGTCAGTATACAAACGGTTCGCCTTGACAGGTCCAGAATGCACATCCCGGAAATGAGGTCCCGTGTTAAAAATGTTGCCAGCGGCGTGTACGGCCAGGTCCGGTCCATCGGCGCGGACGAACTGATTGGTGATCCGGCAGACCTGGAGGTCGGACGGTCAGGTGTTTCTGTCCTTACTGTTACGGACAGGATGACACTCAAAAAAACAAAGGTGGTCAGGGGTCATTACCTCTTTGCCCAGGCCAATTCGCTGGCGGTGGCGCTGGTGGATGCCGAGGTGGCTCTGACCGGCACGTGTAAGATAAGTTTCAAGCGGCCGGTGTTCAGCGGGGAGAAAGTTGTGGCCAGGGCATACATCAGCAGGAGAAGTGGAAATAAATACATGGTAAGGGTTACATCCACGGTCAAGGATGAGCCGGTTTTCGTAGGAAGGTTTTTGGTATTTGCCATCTCGGAGGAGGTTTGGCGGCGTTGAAAATCGCAGTAGACGCGATGGGGGGGGACTATGCTCCCCGGGAAATAGTTGCGGGCGCCCTGGAGGCCGCCCGTGACGGGATAGAAGTTATACTGGTCGGCGACAGCGACAGTATACTCAAGGAGTTGGGAAACAGCCGTCGGGATTCCATTGAAATTGTGCATACCACCGAGACAATAGCCATGGGGGAACAGCCCGCCACCGCAGTCCGTAAAAAAAAGGATTCCTCCATTGTCCGTTCGGTCCGGCTGGTGAAGGAAGGCAGGGCCAGCGCATTCGTTTGCGCGGGAAGCACCGGGGCCGTCATGGCTGCAAGCCTCTTAGGGGTCGGGAGGATAAAGGGGATTGACAGGCCGGCCATAGCCAGTGTGCTCCCGGGGGAAAAGGGGCGGACGGTATTGCTGGATGTGGGGGCCAATGTGGACTGCAAGCCTAAACACCTGCTCCAGTTCGGCATAATGGGCTACCTTTACGCCGAAAAGATACTGGGAGTAAAAAACCCCAGGGTTGGCCTCTTAAGCGTGGGAGAAGAGGAATCAAAGGGAAATGAGCTCACACTGGAGGCATTCCCGCTGCTGAAAGCGGCCGGTATAAATTTTGTCGGAAATGTGGAGGGCAGGGATATTTTCAACGGACTGGCGGACGTGGTGGTATGCGACGGATTTGTAGGAAACGTTGTTTTAAAGGCTGGGGAAGGGCTGGCCATGTCCCTGCTGAAAATGATGAAGGAGGAGCTGGCCCGCAACTGGCTGTCAAAGATGGGTACGGCCCTGACGCTGCCCGCCCTTAAGGAAATAAGGAGAAGGGTGGATTATGCCGAGTACGGAGGCGCGCCGCTCCTGGGAGTAAACGGCGTGGTCATTGTCTGCCACGGCAGCTCCACGGCCTTTGCCGTGAGAAACGCCATAAAGGTGGCTGCCAACGCGGTTTCCAGCGGACTTGTGGATGCCACCAGGGAAAACATTGAAAACAATCTGGTGATGAAGGTGGGATGTGGTAATGCCTGAGTCCGGGATACGGGCGGGAATTCTGGGGCTGGGTTCTTACGTTCCGGAAAAAATACTGACAAACAGCGAACTGGAAGAAATGGTTGACACTTCGGACCAGTGGATACTGACAAGGACGGGCATCCGGGAAAGGAGAATCGCGGCTCCGGACGAGGCTACGTCGGACCTGGCGCTGGAGGCGGCTAAAAAAGCACTGGCTGATGCTCATATAGGGCCAGGGGACCTGGATTTGATAATTGTGGCCACAAACACCCCGGACTGTTTGCTGCCGGCCACTGCCTGCATTGTTCAGGACCGCCTGGGTGCGCACAGGGCGGGGGCGTTCGACCTGCTGGCCGGGTGCACCGGCTTTATATACGCATTGTCGGTGGGAGTCCAGTACATTGTTTCCGGATGTTACAGGCATGTACTCGTTATCGGGGCGGAAACCCTTTCGAGGATAGTGGATTGGGAAGACAGGAACACTTGTGTGCTGTTCGGAGACGGCGCGGGGGCGGCGGTGATAGGGACGGTTCCCGGGGGTTACGGGATAATGCATACCAAACTGGGATCGGATGGTTCAGGCGGGCAGCACCTGTACCTGCCTGCGGGAGGGTCCAGGCTTCCGGCCACCGGTGAGACCGTTGGCGGAAAACTTCACTTTGTGCGCATGAACGGCCGCGAGGTTTTCAAATTTGCCGTCAGGACCTGCGGGGACGGATCAATGGAGGTACTGCAGGAGGCGGGGCTCTCACTGGGAGATCTTGATTTTCTTATACCCCACCAGGCCAATATAAGGATTATCGAGTCGGCTGCCAAAAGGCTGGAGCTTCCCATGGAAAAGGTGCTTGTCAATGTTGACCGCTACGGTAATACATCCACCGCCTCTATACCTTTAGCGCTGGAGGAGGCGGTAAGCCAGGGGAGAATTAAGGACGGAGACAATATACTGATGACAGGATTCGGGGCCGGCCTAACATGGGCGGTGGCTTTGATGAGGTGGTATGACTACCGGGGGAACTGAGAAGTGAGAGGTTAGAAATGAGATTTAAGAAGGAATTTGCGGAGCAAATTCCCACGAGAATCCCACTTCCAACTTCTCACCTCCCACCTCTATTATTAAGGGAGGGATATTGCCATTTTTCATACAGTACTGTGTGATTTGCTGAAGATAAAATACCCTGTCCTGCAGGGCGGAATGGCATGGGTTTCAACTGCCGAGCTGGCTGCTGCCGTTAGCGAGGGAGGCGGCCTGGGAGTGATAGGCTCTGGGCAGGCACCTCCGGAGTGGGTCAGGGAGCAGGTCAGAAAGGCAAAACAGCTGACCGGAAAACCTTTCGGGGTCAATGTAATGCTCCTGTCCCCCTTTGTCGATGATGTAATGGAAATAATACGGGAGGAAAGGGTGGCGGTTGTCACCACCGGGGCCGGAAACCCGGGCAAATACGTACCCTCTTTGCAGGAGCTGGGCATACGGGTTATCCCAGTGGTGGCCTCGGTGGCCCTGGCCAAAAGGCTGGTCCGGTCCGGGGTGGATGCCCTGATCGCCGAGGGGATGGAGAGCGGCGGACATGTGGGCGAGCTGACCACCATGGCTCTTGTGCCTCAGATTGTGGACGCGGTCAATGTTCCTGTAATTGCAGCCGGGGGCATATACGACGGCAGGGGGTTCGCTGCGGCCCTGGCCCTGGGGGCGGTGGGCGTCCAGATGGGGACCCGGTTTATGTGCGCCACCGAGTGCACCATACACCAAAAGGTTAAGGAGACTGTGATTAAAGCCAGGGACCGGGACACTGTGGTGACCGGGAGGACCACCGGGCACCCGGTAAGGGTGCTGGAGAACAAGCTGACAAGAAAGTTCATTGAAATGGAAGATAAAAGAGTTCCGCCCGAAGAAATAGCTAAAATAGGGGTGGGGTCGCTTAAGGCGGCAATGGTGGACGGTGACGTGGAAATGGGATCGGTCATGGCCGGCCAGGTTTCGGCCATGGTTAATAAGATACAGCCTGCGGCCGAGATGCTGGAGGAAATAATGTCCGGGGCTTATGAGGTTATGGGCGGGCTGGGCAGACTGGCAGGTGTCAGGTAATGGCAAAAGCAGCCTTTATATTCCCGGGGCAGGGTTCCCAGCAGGTGGGTATGGGGCGTGACCTCTACGAGAAGTATGGCGCGGCCAGGGAAGTGATTGACAGGGCTGGCAGGGTTCTGGGTATTGACATGGCCGGGTTATGTTTCAGCGGCCCCGGGGAGGAGCTTAAAAAAACCGTTAACGCTCAGCCGGCGATACTGACTATAAGCGTGGCAATCCTTGCGGTATTGCGGGAAAAGGGGATCAAACCGGCTGTGGCCGCCGGCCACAGCCTTGGTGAATACTCGGCGCTGGTGGCCGCCGGATCCCTGGATTTTGAAGACGCCGTAAGGCTGGTAAGGCTGCGGGGCCAGTTCATGCAGGAGGCCGTCCCCCTGGGGGAGGGCGGCATGGTGGCTGTGCTTGGAATGGACGCGGCGGCTGTTTCGCAGGTATGCTCCTCGGTGTCGGGTGAAGGCGGTGTGGTGGAGGCGGTGAACCTCAACTGCCCCGGGCAGGTGGTAATAGCCGGGGACAGCCGGTCCCTGGACAGGGCGGCTG
>JBMOPC010000083.1:0-6951 GCA_049323915.1 Bacillota bacterium | reverse complement strand
TTCGTACAGCTTTTCCCCGATGCCGGCAACATTCTTGATATCTTCCTCCGATGTAAACAGGCCCCTGGACTCCCTGTGCCTTATGATCCTCTGGGCCAGGGCCGGCCCCACACCGGGAAGGGTTTCAAGCTCCTCCGCCCCGGCACGGTTTATGTTTACCCTGGCAGGCTTGCCGGAGGGCTTAACCGCCGCTGCCGGAGACTGCGGGACGGGTGCCGCATCCCGGGAGCCGTCCTGCTTTTCCGGAACCGCCACCGGCTTCTCCGGGACCACAATTTTTTGCCCGTCCTTAAGGGGCGCGGCCAGGTTAAGCCCCTGAACATCGGCCCCGGGAAGGGGCACAGCCTTTTCCAGGGCGTCCGACACCCTGGCTTCCCTGGCAAACCTGTAAACACCCGGTTTTTCCACTGCCCCTGAAACATGCACCACTATTTCCCGGCCGGCCTCATAGACCACCGACGGAACCATAGCCTCTCCTCCGGGACTGCCTTCCTTTGCGCCGTACCAGCCGGCAACCTTATATCCTGCGGTAAAAAGAATCACAGAAGCGATAACAATCAAAACCAGCTGCTGCTTCCTGTCCACCTCGAACAAATGGAACCACCCGCTTAAAAGGACTTGCCTGTAAATTCTACCAATAACCGCCTGATTCCTCTTTTTTGGTCGTAAATCATCATTTCATACGGCTGTTGCCGGCCTCGTTTATTAAAATATTTCCGTCTTTTTCCAGGGTGGCCAGAAAGACTTTTCCCGGCTCTATTCCCTTGTCCTTAAGACTTTCCAGCAGCCGGTCAACATCGTATCCATACCGGTGAATGTGCTCGCGGCAAATCTCCCCGTCCATTATCACCACTGCCGGCAAACCCTCATAGCCCGTGGCCAGCCCCAGGTCTTCCGGCGTAACCGGCCTTTTTCCTGATTTGGGAACCACGCTCAGCCTGCCGGAGGTCTCAAGAACCGCCACCTCCACGTCATCGGGCCTGGGATATCCCCTTTCTCTCAGCTGGGACATTAGGTCGTCGAGATTGTACCTTGCCCTTCTCAGCTCTTCTTTTAGAATTACCCCATCATTTATAACAACCTGGGGCCTGCCGTCCAGAAACATCCTAAGCCCCCTGCTGTGCAGAGCGGCGAAGCTCAGTCCTATTTCGAGAAAAGCCACCACCAGCATCGGGACAATGGAGTGCCATATTGGAAAAGACGGCGATTGCATGGGCATGGCGGCAATCTCGGCAATTATTATCGCCACCACGAAATCAAAGGGGGATAGCTGCCCGATTTCCCTTTTTCCCATCATCCTTATCACTATGAGAACCACAAAATACACAAATATGGTGCGGTAAACCAGTTCAGTCAGCTCCACCGCTCATTCCCCCTGTGCAATGTCTGTACTTTATTATTCTTCACCCCCTGCGCCGGCCGATACAGAGTAATATTTTGCCATACCGGTTCAACCGTTATGAAACAACGTTTCGACTTTTGAAACCGGCATTTGGGAAAAGAATCTTTGCCTTAGTCCCATAAAAGAGTTATATTAATTATATATTTATACAGTATTCATAATTTTCACTCCCAGCCTACTGCAAAGGAGGCTTAAGCACATGGCCGAGCATTCCCCGGAAAATCCCGTACATTCAGTCGAGAGGGCACTGTCAATACTGGAGGCACTTGGTCGCAGGCAGCAGGGTTACGGGTGTACCGAGCTGGGACAGTTGCTGGGACTGCATAAAAGCACCGTGCACAGGCTGGTCTCCACACTTCAGGCATACGGTTTCGCCGAAAAGGACCCCAGTACCGACCGGTACAAACTTGGCGCCAAGATAATGCTTCTGGGCCTGGAAGCCCTCAACAGCCTGGACTTCCGCAAAGTTGCCATTCCATACATGAAGGAACTGGTTGAAATCTCCAGAGAAACCGTCCAGTTGGCGGTGCTCGACGGGGGCGAGGTTCTCATTTTGGAACGGGACCACTCTCCGGAGGCAATAACCGTCAACCTGGGACTCAGGGGCCATGTGCACTGTACGGCTGAGGGAAAGGTGCTGCTTGCCCACCAGCCGGCTGAAAGAACTGTTGAAATTCTTAAAAGCCGGGGAATGCGCCAGTACACCATAAACACAATCACTGAGACAAACCAGTTTGTTTCCCATATGGATAAAGTCAGAACACAGGGATTTGCCATCAATGCGGAGGAAATGGTGGAAGGAGTGCGGGCCATAGCAGCCCCGGTATTCAATCACAAAGGCCAGGCCATTGCCGCCCTGAGCATTACCGGGCCCAGCTCAAGGCTTACCCTGGAAAGAATCTACCGCCTGGTAACGGTTTTGAAGGAAACCTGCACATCAATTTCCATGCATTTGGGCTATTATAATGAAGTCGAAGACCACAACGGCAAATAGTTCAGTGCTGAATTATTATAAAAAATACCATTGTATGAAGGAGGTGAATCCGGGTGAAAACAGACCGCCCACATGGTACTGTGCCCAGCATCAGGCTTAACCTCACCGATTACGACCGTGAATACGCCGGCTTTGAATGGAGCCAGACCGAAAAGAAAATAGGCTGGCACGATCGCCAAGAAGTAAATATCGCCTATTCCTGCACCGACCGTAATGTTCAGGACGGAAACGGTGAACGGCCGGCTCTAATTTATATCGACGAGTCCGGAAAACGTTCATTCACGTATAAAGACCTGGCAAGACTTTCCAACAGACTTGCCAATGCCCTGAAAAAAATTGGCGTCCGGAAAGGACAACGGGTCGCACTTTTTCTTCCTGCCAGTCCGGAGTTTTATATAAGCCTTTTGGGCGTGGTAAAAACAGGGGCCATTGCAGTGCCGTTGCACTGCAAGTACATGACCGACGCCGTGACCGGCTACCTCAAGGACAGCGAACCCTCCCTGGTCATAACCACATCGCTGCTGCGTGAGCGGATTTTGGAAGGATTGGTGCCGTCAATCGGAAAGGTAATAGTGGTTGGGGGACATGGCAGCGAAAACGACTGGCAATCACTGGTCAACTCAGCGGAGGACAGCCAGGCCACCGAGTGGGTCAGCCGCGAGGACCCCATGCTGCTTCAATACACATCCGGCTCCACGGGAAACCCCAAAGGAGTTATACATGTTCACGAAGGCGCTCTTCAGTATTACCAGACGGGACAGTGGGTGCTTGATTTAAGGAAAAAGGATGTATACTGGTGCACCGCCGACCCGGGCTGGGTGACCGGAATATCTTACGGAATCTGGGCCCCTTTGTTAAACGGGGTCACCATGGTGGTCTACAACGGCCCCTTTGATGCTGAACGCTGGTACAGCATCCTTGAAAAGAACAAGGTTACCGTTTGGTACACCACCCCCTCCTACCTGAGGATGTTCATGTCCGCCGGAGGCAATATGCCCCGGAAATACAGCTTCAAGTCCCTGAGGAAGATTCTTAGCGTGGGAGAGCCGCTGAACCCCATAGTCAGCCGCTGGAGCCAGACCACCTTTAACCAGCCGGTGTATGACAGCTGGTGGATGACCGAAACCGGAGGACTAATTATTGCCAATTACTCCTGCCTTCCTGTAAAACCAGGCTCCATGGGAAAACCCATTCCGGGAATTTACGCAGCCATAATAAATGATCAAGGGCACGAGCTGCCTCCCCTGGAAATGGGTCAGCTGGCAATAAAAGCCGGCTGGCCGGCCATGATGAGAGGGATATGGAAGGACCAGGACAAATACAACGAGTATTTCCGGATACCCCCCTGGTATCTTACCGGAGACCTGGCCTACAAGGACCTGGAAGGCTATTACTGGTTCCAGGGGCGAATCGACGACGTTATAAAAATAAACAGCGAAAGGGTAGGCCCCTTTGAAATAGAGTCCAAGCTGGTGGAACACCCGGCCGTTATGGAGGCAGGGGTTATCGGAAAGCCGGACCCGCTGCGGGGTGAGGCAATAAAGGCATTTATAGTGCTAAAAGAAGGTTTTTACTGGTCCGACGAACTAAAACAGGATATACGCCATTTTATTAAAACAAGACTTGCTCCCCACCTGGTGCCCAAGGAAATCGAGGTCCGCCACACCCTCCCCCGGACCAGGAGCGGAAAGCTGATGCGCAGGGTCTTAAAATCGTGGGAGTTCGGAATACCGGCGGATGAAGTTGTCACCACGGAATAATCTCGGAATCTATTAGATTTGTAATCGCCAAAAGATGGGCAAAGCCCATCTTTTTTTATCTCAACCATTTAACCCCATCGTAGTGCCAAACAGGTCTCATTTATGTCCATTTAACTAAATTTTCTTAACATTCAAAAAAATATACTGTATAAATAACATTAAGCTGCATTAATGAAACCGCGTTTTTTAACACAAAACACCATTCACCAACACTCCACACATACTCAATTCTACAACTCGTCAGAGCACCTGAAAAACTCCATCTTTTGCATGACATAGCAGCTCCTTTCGACTGGCCGAAATTATTTAGGGGCTGCTGAATGTTCTACTTAAACAAATCAGAGAAAGAAGGTGATACAGGGTAAATAAAAACACGGTTTTAAATGCCATTTTATTACATGTTTTGCATTTAAAACCTATCGTTTCATGGGCAGAGACTCACACACAAAAAAAATTTACTGTCGGCACAGCCAAGTGGGGGCAAATATCAGACACAGTCCCCCCAACCCAGTGAAAAGTTTTCACGAAAGGAGCATATCTCATGAATACCAACACGCCGGTCCCCAACCAGAACCTGCCAAAGCCCAGGGTGCGCCAGTTCATAAATTTTTTCAAACCAGCAACGGAGGGTATGCGGGCTGAGGTCCGCCTCATCTCCATCATAGTTATCACCTGGGCGTTAATAACCTTCGGATTCCAGTTCCTTATACTGGCTGCCCAGGAGAGTCCGCTGGGGGAAAGCTTTATAACCCGGGCGAGGTTTATTGGCTTCCCCTTTCATTACTGGTTCACCGGGCAGTTTTCCATCGCCGCCTTCGTGGCCCTTTGCGTTATTTTCAGTAAAAACATAGAGAAAATTTATGAAAAACACCGGAAGTAAAACATACACCAAGTCATTTTTGAAAGGAGGCCGCAATAATGGAAGAATTGACAGGGTTTGTGGTAACGCATAGTTTCAAACCCATTCCCGCCCTGATAATGTTCGCCGTCCTGGCTATTTTTATAGTGGTGGGCCTGAAGTCGATGGTCAAGAAAACCGAAGATTACTGGGTGGCAGGCCGCTCCATAAGCACCATACAAAACGGCATGGCCATCGGCAGCAACTGGATGAGCGCCGCCAGCTTCATGGGAATGGCCGGACTGGTATACATGCAGGGATATTTCGGGTTGGGCTACGTCATCGGCTGGACCGGGGGATACGTTCTGCTGATGGTTCTGATGGCCGCCCAGATTCGGCGCTTCGGCAAGTATACAGCCCCCGACTTTGTCGGGGACCGGTTCCACTCCCAGGGCGCCCGGGCGCTGGCGGCCATCGTTACGGCCATCATCGCCTTTGTGTACTGCACCGGCCAGTACAAGGGCATAGGAATGATTTTCGCCTGGATATTCGGCTGGGACTACACCACCTCTGTAATAATAGGGACGGTGGTTGTGCTGGCCTACGTACTTATCTCGGGAATGCTGGGAGTTACGAAAAACCAGGTCATTCAGTATATAATACTTATCGTGACTTTCCTGTTCCCCCTCTTTTTCATAGCGCACAAACTGGGCTATTTTTCACTGGTGCCCCAAATAGGTTATGGGGCTGCGGTATACACAGCCATGGAAGCCGACCCCAAATACGCGCTACCCTGGGCCATAAAGGACGCCTACCAGTGGATCGCCCTTGTATTCACCCTCATGGTGGGAACCTGCGGACTCCCACACGTGCTTACCAGGTTTTATGTCACTCCGGATGAAAAGAGCGCCCGCATGTCGGTGGCCTGGGGTCTGTTTTTCATCGGACTGCTGTACTGGAGCTCCCCGGCATACGCCGCCTTCGGAAAACTGCTCAACCCCACCGGAGGCCAAAAGGTAGCCGATATGATTATTCTGGCCGCCTCAGAACTGGCGGGGCTCCCCACCTGGTTCATAGGATTCCTTGCTGCGGGGGCTGTGTCTGCCGCCTTCAGCACTGTGGCCGGGCTATTGATGTCGGCTGCGGCGGCGGTGTCCCACGATATTTACTTCCGCATCATCAACCCCAAGGCCACCGCACAGCAGCAGCTGCTTGTAGCCCGGATAGGAACACTGGTTCTGGGAGTGCTGGTAATAATCGTGGCCATCAAGCCCCCCGCCCTTATAGCCCAACTGGTGGCCATGGCCTTCGCTATCGCCGGCAGTACCATGTTCCCTACTATTTTGCTGGGCATCTGGTGGGGCCGGTCCAACAAGTACGGCGCCATAGCAGGGATGCTGGTGGGTCTTACTGTCTCGGTTCTCGCGCTGTTCATGGGCAAAAACCCGTTCTGGGCGTATTACATCCCGGCGGTGGGCTCCGCGCTGATTGCCGCGCCACTTAATTTCATCACCAATATTGTGGTTTCGCTCCTTACCGCACCCCCACCCAAAGAAGTGGACGAGGTGCTGCTCAAGGTGCACACATCAGCCTGATCAGCACCTCTCACAAAGAGGAGGGCGCCGCGGGACATCTTACCGGATCATACACTTCAGGCAGAAACAATAGTATAACTGGTATTGCCCAAAGGTTGCCCTCCTTTCTTCTTTTTAATTCCAGCCTGCACGAGATGGTGGAGAAAGACCGGATTGTCATTACTGCCTGTAATTGTCTCAACAGTATTCAACCGATGAGGAGGGTGAAAAATGTCAGTCGGCAGTGTAAAAAACTTAATGACCGAAACCAGGGTTTTTGCTCCATCCCAAGAGTTTTCCGAAAAAGCGCGGATAAAAAGCCGGGAGCAGCGGGATGAAATGTACCGCAAGTCGGTGGAGCAGCCCAATGAATTCTGGGCCGA
>JBMOPC010000082.1:2189-6981 GCA_049323915.1 Bacillota bacterium | reverse complement strand
GTTACCTTGCAACCTACTGGTTATGCAAAAGCTTTGCACGGCGCTCCCCAACTTTCTACAATACGGTTATGAACTTGCGCAAGTGTAATTTCGTCATTTAAGGTAAATAATTTGCCGACTATATTAGAAACATCCCTAAAAAGATCATATGCTAATAAACATAAACCCCAATGTAAAACAACACGTTCCCTGGTGGATGCTGATGATAAAAAAGTTAACGCCCTATCCCTGAGCTGAATATGCTCTGAAGGTACTGAAACCCAAATCCGCATAAGAACAATGAGATGTTTGCGTCTGGAATCACTGCCGTTAATTTTACCCCTTAAGGAAATATCTAATTCTTCCCTAAGCTCTTTTAAAATACAGCTATGTATTCCCCGCTGGTGCAGGCAACGGTGACATTATCCAGGGGTATTGCCTCCGACATGACCCGCCTCAGTATTTCCCTGACCTCGTTGGCAATCCCGTAGGCGTGAAAGAAATCCACCGTACCATCTTCGAAAGGCGGGGGAGCTTCTTCCAGTTTAAAAAGCCACGGCAACCGTTCCACGTCTGTCCCGGCAGCAATAGCATCCTCAGGCTGGCTTTTCGCCTGATTAGAACGGGACAACCCGAAAACTGGGTCGGAATGCAGATATACCAGCCGGTCCCCGGCCATTTTTTTTATAAGTTCAATCTCAAGGGGTGATAACTGTAAGAAGGAAGGCAATATGTATATCCTGTGGGGCTCGTTGCCATTGCACGTTTTTCCCGGTTCCGGCAGGTCCAGAGCCAATCTGATTAATCCCGGGAAGTCTGTGAGTTTATTCTCGTCAAGATACCGCTCGTACGCTTTAAGCAGCATCTTGAGGTCTTCCCCTTTGTCCGGGCTGACGAAGTTGTCCTGAGAAAGTTCGTCGCCCGTGATCCCGAAAGTTCTCAGTTCGTATATTGAGGATGCTATGGCGCGGATAAGTCCCGGCGAACTCCCCCGCCCGGCAAAATACCGGATCATTTTCCTTTTTTCAAAGTCTTTGAATACTGTTTCCACCACGACGGATGAAAGGAAGCCGGGTAGTAGTGAAATGTTGTTTTCAGCCAGGTAATCGCCGGCCACCAGGCTGGCCAGGCCGGCCGTGGTTTCCGGGTGAAGGTTAACCCACCCCCCGCCATACCTTGCCAGCCCTTCGCACAGATCACGGCCGGCGCCGTAATCCGGCACTATAAGTATCTTTTCGTCCAGGGGAAATTCGTTGCAGGTTTCTGAAAGCGACGTCAGCAGGCGGTTCATGAAAACCTCCTTATAAAACCACTGAAAAGAACTTCACGCAAGTATTCCCAGAGTATTTCTTTCACTGTTCCCCGTACAGCCGTGAAATGGACAGAGCCATGGCTTTCATATCATTTCTCAGGCTTTGAGGTTCAAGAACCTCGGCGTAGTCGCCCCACTGTATGACCCAGGTTCTGAACTCAGCCAGCCCGCATATTTCAAACGAAAGAACAACCGACCCGCCGGGGAGTTCCTCCACCCGCTGGGACGGGTGGTAGACAATATTTTTGACCCTGTGGGCAACGGATTTATGGAACTTCACCCTGACCTGCCTTGCCTCTCCGTCGTTGATGACACCCCAGCTGTTTGCCATGTAACCTTTCAGAGAGAAGTCCCGGGGATATTCAAATTTTTCGTTTGTGTACGGGAACACGCTCCTTACCTGGTCCACCCGGAAAACCCTGATGTCGTTTCTCTCCAGGCACCTGCCCAGGAGGTACCAGTTCTGCCGCTTGCATATCAGGCCGTAAGGCTCCACAACCCGCTCGGTCTCCTCGCAGCTGTGGGAAACAAAGTACCATATCTTAATCCGGTGTGAATCCTTTATCGCCTCTATAAGCCTGGCGAAATGTTCACCCACCCCCAGGGGTTCCGCCAGCTCCTCCTCAACTATATGAATCCGGTCCTGCAATTTATCGGGCTGTAAACTCTCCGGGGAGTATTTATATTTGAAGAGGGTGCTTACCAGGGCGTCTTTTAGCTCGTTGAGGCTGCCGGTAAGGGCTGAACCTTTTTGCTGAAGCAGGCTCAGGAAAATGATGGTGGCCTTTTCAGGGCTGATGGATGGAAGGTAACCGGCATCCAAGCGATATAGACTTTCCTTCTTTGCCGTGTTTTTATCCGGCCTCACCAGTCCGACCTTCAGTTCATTTTCAAGGTAGTCCAGGTCGCGGTATATCTGGCGCTCGCTGACACCGCACCTTTCCTTCAGTTCTGCGAGGGTTACGCCTCCGTAGGGACTTTTTTTATTGAGGATATCCTGTATTATGTTTAACCTTAATACCCTGGTAACGTCGGACTGGCATTTCGGCAAGGAGAACCCCCCCTACAAATATGTGAATACATACTTGTAATGAGGAATTCTACCAAAATGTGCATTTACCTCCCAAATACTGCATTTATTTACAAAAAACCTGCCTATTAAGTCCCTTAACCCACTCCGACCATGAATCTTCCTTGTTTTTCCTTTCTTCAGAGGCTCTTCCAAACATATCAACAGCAGCGTCAACCATGTCAAGGTGGTGTAAAACCTGTGCTTCAAGGAATTTCGGCCTTTTTGGCGACTGCCACTCATACTGCCCGTGATGTGCTGCAATCATATGCAAAAGTTTAAGGCGGAGCGCTTCGGGGAAATCTTTTATGAATCGTGCAGTAATGCCCCTGCTATCAGGAGGTCTCTGTCAAGGGAGGGATAGATTTCTGCAACACGGTTTGCAGAAAGGGCAACATTCAGTGAATGATCCAACAGTCCTCCCTCATACGCCTGGTGATACAACTTTGCCGCTGGAGCACGGCAGAACTTCATAATCCATTCGTAGTCAGAGAAAATTTCAACAAAAAGTCTCTTTATAAACTGATTCTTAACCGAAAAGGCAAGCGTCATGATATACTCCAGTTTATCTGCGGCATTCGCGCAATCCTCAGTTAACATATAGCATTACCCTCTGCTTTTCTTGAAGTGGTATATGGCCAGGTTCTCATACTCCTGTGAATCACCAACCTGCAATTGTTCGACAAAGGACGACAAAAAAGCCACAGCAACATCTCCTTTTAGAATTGATACTTTAATCATAAATGGTAGCTGTGACACATGTTTGTCATATTAAATTGAATTATTTTTACAACGCAATATTAGAACAAATGTTCTGTTACTATCAGAAATATGTCTTTCATTAAAACAAAAACTTCAACTTTTTAATGAAATTTAAAACTTGCCGTACTGCCCCTTTCACTGGCCTTGATTTCCAGCCTTGCGTCAATGCGTTCCCTGAGTTCTGGCACGTGGGATATTATGCCCACCAGGCGGCCGCCTTTTTGCAGATCTATCAAGGCCCTCATGGCGAAGTCCAGTGACTCGGGGTCCAGGGTGCCGAATCCTTCGTCCACGAATATGGTGTCGAGGTGTATACCGCCGGAATAGGACTGGACCACATCGGCCAGGCCGAGGGCAAGCGACAGCGAGGCCAGGAAGGTCTCGCCCCCGGACAGCGTCGCCACGCCCCGGGCTACGCCGGTATATGTATCGTACACTTCCAGTTCAAGCCCGCCAGCCGCATTACGCCGGGATCTGTCCAGCGTCCGGTGGAGATGGTAACGGCCGCGGCTCATTAACTGGAGCCTGTTGGTGGCGGCTACGAGAACGTCGTCCAGCAGTGCCCCGAGCACAAAACGCTGGAACGTGAGGCCATAAAAATTCTTTCCGTTGACCACGTCTGAAAGGTGGCCGAGAACTGCATACCGGGATTCCATCCCCTTCATGTCCACCTCTATATCCTGCAGTTTCTTAAGCCATCCTTCCTCCTGGCTGATCCGTTGTTTTAGCTGCTCCTCCCTTTTTAAAGCCTCGTCACGGATGCTTTCCGCTTTCTCCAAATCACCGGCGAGTTTTTCCATGTCTGGACTGGTCAAATCCTTTGCCGCCTGGACCGCCCGCGTTAAACGTTCCCTGGCGGCCCTCAGACTCTCATCAAAATCCTTTATTTGATTTTCCAGTTTTTCTATTTCTTCACCCGTTCTTTTTGCCGCCTCGTATTCAGCCTGGGTTTTGAATCCGGCATCCTCCATGCGGGCATTAAAAGCCTGCTTTTCTTCATCCGCCCGCCCGGCAGCAGTTTGAAAGGCTGTATTAGCCTCGTTAAAAGCAGTTTCAGCCTTGATCAGCGCCTGTGCGGCCTCTTCCGCACCTTTCCTGGCCCTTTCATAGGCCTCCGCAAGCCGGTCCCGCTTTTCTCCAGCCTCTTTCTGTGCCGCCTGCAGGGCCTTCAAATCACGAAGCCCCTCCGGTATTGAAGCCTCCCGCTCCAACACGATGGCCTGAGCTGACTCCATTGCAGATTTGGCCTTTTGAAGGGTCTCTTCCAGCTCTTCCAGCCGGCCGCGGACTGTCTGTTCTGTTTTTTTCAGTCCTTCTATTTCTTCGGCAAGAACCGGGACTGTCTGCGCGGTCTGTTTGGCCCTGGTCCAGTTTTCCCTGGCTTCCTTTTCAGCCGCCTGGAGTGCGGATGCCTCAACTTTTGCCTTGTCGCCCAGTTCCTGTTCAAGTCCCTGGATCTTACTTTCAATTGCCGTTTTCTTGTTCACCATTTCATTAAAATTATCCCGGGCGGCGTCGCGGGCCGATTCAAGATCAACAAGGACCTGCCGCTTTGTCTTGATGTCCTCTTCCGACGGTATCCACTCTTCGCTCCCGGCAGGGGACGGGTGTTCCACCGACCCGCACACGGGGCACGGCATCCCCTCATGTAGCCCCCTGGCCAGGATGGC
>JBMOPC010000082.1:0-2089 GCA_049323915.1 Bacillota bacterium | reverse complement strand
CGGTTTTTCAACGAGTTTTCAGCGTCTGCAAGGGCGGAAGCCTTCCGGCCTTTAGCCGCTTCAACCCTCTTTAATTCTGTTTCCTGACTTTTGGACTCCAGCTCTTTCAGGGCATTTTCCGCATCACTTTTTTCCTTGATCTTTTCGCGGGCCTGCAGTCCGGCGTTTAACCGGTCCCGGGCCTCTTTGACATCGTTTCTGCTTTTTATAACACTTTCAGCCGCTGCTTTTGTTTCTTCTTTGTTTTTGTTGAGCCGTTCTTCCAGTTCCGATGCCGTATCGGCCCCGGCCTCCTGCAAAACCCATTTCCTTTGTCCGGCGACTCTTTGAATGTTGTTCTGGAGGTCTTTCGCAGAGGCTTTTAAAGCGTCTTCTATCCGGCGGAAGAACTCAGCCCTGAAAAGGGTTTCCAGAATAACCTGGCGCTCCCTGGAGTCTGCCGTTAAAAGCCTCCTGAAGTCGCCCTGGGGAAGGATCACCACCTGGCGGAACTGGTTGCTTTTGAATCCCAGTATTTTTTCCACCGCTTCGGTAACACTGGACCAACCGCTGGTTAACACTTTTCCTTCATCATCATCGCCGGCAGCCCCGGTCCTTTTCCACAGGACGGCATCGGCCCGCATAACTGTGGTGCCGCCGCCACGCTTTTTAGGTTTCTCCTGCTCGGGGTTGCGTTTTATGCGATAGACCTCCGAACCTACGGTGAAATCGAAAATTATTTCTGTAGATACAGAAAGGCCGGCGTGGTCGCTGCGCATCTGCCTGCCGTCGCGCTGGGCCCCGCTTGTGTCGCCGTAGAGGGCAAAACAGACAGCGTCCAAAATGGCGGTTTTACCCGATCCCGTGGGGCCGTGAATCAAAAACAGCGAACGGCTGCCCAGTTCCCTGAAGTCCACCACCTGGGTTCCGGCATAGGGCCCGAAAGCGCTGATGAGTAATCTCAGCGGTCTCATGCCTGCACCTCCCGCTCTTGCCTGTACAGGCTCTCAACCGTATCAGTAAAAATTGCAAGCTCTTCACCGGACAAAGGCACCCCCGCAACCTGTTCAAAAAAAGATGAGAAGAGGTCAATTTCACTTAAAGACCGGTGGTCGCCGCCGGGACCGCGCAGATCTCCGCCCATGGCCAGAAACGGGCGCTCAATATGCAGCACGTTGGGATACACATGGCGAAGTTTTCCCATGGCGTCCAGTATGGCGCCCGAGTCTTTCAAGATCACCTTCAAATAGTCCTCCCTGCTCTCTCCATTTGGGGGCCCTGCCAGGATATCATCGAGAAACCCCTCGATGCAGCGAACATCCCGGCGGGGAGACAGGAAAATCTCCTCAACGGTGGTTTTTCCGTTCCCGTCGATTTCAACCAGAGTCACCGACTTCCGGTGCGCCGCCTCGGAAAAGGAGTATTTCATCAGGGAACCGGAATAGCGAATATGCTCTCCCCCTGTATTCTGCGGGCGGTGAAGGTGCCCCAGGGCAATGTAATTGAAAGGCATGAAACGTGATGAACTTACCGTTCCCGTTCCGCCGATGGAAAGGGGGCGCTCGGACTCGCTTTCCTCACCGCCCGCAACAAAGGCATGGGTAACCAGGACCGACCGGCCTCCCCGGGGAATGTGGGCAGTCAACTGACCGGTTATAGCAGCCATGGCCCGGTCATGGTCGTGAACGTCCTGAACTGCGAGCCTTTCCCGTACAACAGGCGGATCGGCATAGGGGACGGGATAAATGTACACCGGGCCATTTGCATCCCTAATCTCGACTGGAGTTATGTTATTATCCAATTGCCCGGCAATATGAAGTCCCTGAAAGGCCAAAAGGCGGGTGCCAAACCCGAGCCTCTCGGGGCTGTCGTGGTTTCCCGAGATCAAAATGACGGATACCCGGCAGTCCAAAAGTAACCGGGTAAGAACCTCGTCAAGAAGCTTCACGGCCTCAGTGGGGGGCACAGAACGGTCGTAAATATCCCCTGCCACCAGAACGGCCTCAGGCTTCGCCTCACTTACCAGTTTTACGAACTGGTCCAGGATGTGAGCCTGGTCGTCAGTCAGATGAACCCCGTGAAAAATTCGCCCCAGGTGCCAGTCAGAGGT
>JBMOPC010000081.1:12272-71447 GCA_049323915.1 Bacillota bacterium | reverse complement strand
TTAACTTTCCTTTATATGATTGACTGCCCGGTTAAAGTAAAGTATAGTTAGTGGAATATATATTTTACTGTTATGGGGTGCAGTCATAATGATAGTTAAGGGTGAACATATACGCGCCCTGCGGGAGGAGCGCGGGTACACACTGCAGGACATGGCAAAAAGGGCAAACCTTTCGCTGTCGTACTTAAGCGAAATTGAAAGGGGTTCAAAGCGGCCGTCGCTAAAGTCCATCGACAAGCTGGCCGCTGCCCTAAACGTGTCAAAGGCGCAGCTTATAGAAGGGGATGTAACCGAAACCGGGCTTTCTCTCGGCGACAAGATACGCCTTATGAGGGGCGAAAAAAACCTGTCCCTGCAGGACCTGGCCAATAAGGCCGGGATCTCCCTGTCATACCTGAGCGAGATAGAAAGGGGAACTGTTTACCCTGCGCTAAACACTCTGAAGAGAATAGCCGAGGGGCTCGGAGTGCCTCCTTCTGCGGTAATCAGCCATGAGGGATCCCTGGGGCACAAGCTTAAATCCCTGAGAGAGGAGTACGGCCTCACCCAGGCGCACCTGGCCAACCTGGCCGGGGTCACCGCCGGCCTCATCGGTCAGATTGAGCAGGGAAAAGTACAGCCTTCGCTGAAAACACTGGAGAAGCTGGCCGAGGTAATGGGGGTTTCGCCCTGTTATTTCATAATGGAGCCCGGGGCCGTCGACCAGATGCTGAGCCTGATGAACCCGGAGCTGCGGGAGCTGCTGATGCACCCAAATGTACAGTCGGTGTTAAATATGATTTGCAATCTCAATGAGAAGGAGCTGCAGTTTATATTAAATTTTATACAGCTCTTCAAAAAGTCAGACCTGAGCTGAAAAACCTGAGAAATAAACACTAATGAGGTTATAAACGCAAATGGCAACTGTGGTCAGGGATCTTTGTCAGGGCTGCGGCATCTGTATGCAGATTTGCCCCAGCGGGGCCATAAAAATAACAGGAACCGTGGCAATAATCGACGCCGGTTTGTGCGATGACTGCGAGGAATGCGTTTTCGCCTGCCCGAATGGCGCAATTACCGGGTAAAGAGAGGTGAACAGCCAATGCCCATATATGATTTCAAGTGTAAAAAATGCGGGCACAGGTTTACGGTTATCACGGGTATGTCGGAGCGCCACAAGGTAACGTGCCCGGAATGCGGGACCGGGGAGGTGGAACAGATAATCTCCGGCTGCACCATACTGTCGGGGTCCGGGTGTTCCGGCAAGGGGAGTTCCGGAAGCTCCGGAAGCTCCGGCGGCGGGTTCAGGGGTGGATGAGGAATCTGAAAAAAGGCCGTGAGCCTTTTTCAGGATATATTTCAATAAAGGAGGGAAATGGAAGGTTGGCCGTAGAGATAAATGAAGGCGACTTTGAACGGGAGGTAATTAATTCAGAATTACCTGTGCTTATCGATTTCTGGGCGCCATGGTGCGGTCCGTGCAGGAGTATGGCTCCAGTTCTGGAAGAGGTGGCGGCTGAGTTTGACGGCAGGGTCAGGGTTGGAAAGGTTAACGTGGACAATAACCAGAACCTGGCCAGGCAGTATGGAATAATGAGCATTCCCACCCTCATGATGTTCAAAAAGGGACAGGTGGTGGGCCAGATGATAGGCTTTACCCACAAAAATGTTTTGGCCAAAAAGCTGGAGAGCCTGCTGTAAACTGTTTAATGCCATATAAATAAACGACAACCCTCCCGCCGGGTTACCCTGTAGGGAGGGTGTTTGCTTAGATATAGTCTGACAAGATTCCAACCTCCAACTTCCACCCCCTATGTGCGGGGGTTTACCCCCATGCTTCTGTGGGGGGTAAGGACGCTATAGTCCAGGGGCGCCCAGCCCCTTAATAATAAGAAAGGCGGTCAACTTTGTACCAGGTGCTTTTTAATTTTGGACCCTTTCCGGTGAGGTCCTACGGGCTTATGATGGCCCTTGGTATGGCCGGGGCAATTGCCCTGGCCTGGTATCTGGCCGGGAAAAAAGGTAAATACCGTGAAGATATACTGAACATGTCGGCTATAGTCCTGCTGGCCGGGATTGTCGGGGCCAGACTGTGGGAGGTGGCTTTCTCCTGGGACTATTACGGGGATCATTTAGCCGAAATACCCGCAATATGGATGGGCGGACTGTCGGTGCAGGGATCGATTTTGGGGGGAATGCTGGCGGTAATCCTTTACACCAGGAACTACCGAATACCCTTCTGGGATCTGGGAGACATAATGGCCCCGGGGGTTCTTCTGGGGCAGGCGGTGGGAAGGGTTGGCTGCCTGCTTAACGGCTGCTGCTACGGAGTGCCTGCAGTATCCGCATGGGGGGTTGCGTACCCGCCGGGAACCGATGCTTATCTGGCCTTCGGGTCCACACCCCTTGTGCCCGTGGTTCTGTACGAGTCGCTGTGGGACCTGGCGGTTATGTCCCTGCTTATATTTTTGCTTCCAAGGAAGCCCTTCGACGGCTTCATCGCCACCCTTTATTTCGCACTGTATGCTGCGGGCAGGATTGCCCTGGAGTTTTACAGGGCCGACAGCCTAACAGTGTGGGGGTTGAAAACGGCCCAGGTGACTTCATTGGCAACGCTGCTGGCGGCACTGGCGGCGATGTTCTACCTTTGGAGGAGATCAAAAATAGAATGTCAGAATAAAACAACCGATTCATAGCATAGGAAAGCGGCCCCCCTCCATGTATGCCGCTTGAGGGCCGCTTTAAATACATACTGTAAATATTCTGTCTTCTGAATTCTGGACTCTGACCCTTGATTCCAGATCCCTTGGTCTACTAGTGCAGCAGCCTCTCCAACTCGGCGGGGTTGTAGCCCACCACCACATCGCTGCCCACCGTTATTGTCGGGACCGCCATCCGGCCGGTTTTTTGAACCATCCGGTCACGGGCGTTCTGGTCCTTGGCGATATCGATCTCGGAATACTTTACCCCCTTGCGTGAAAGAAACTCTTTCACCGTCCTGCAGTGGGGTCACGTGGGGGTGGTGTAAACGGTAACTTCCCTGTCGGTCATAAAAAACCTCCCGGCACCTTTGACAGGTGCTTTATTTTTTATTCTTTTCCACGGCACATTTTTCTATTCGGCATTAGATAAAATACGGCAAAATACAGTAAAATTTTTAAAAGCAGGCTGCAATCACAATTTAACCCGGGGGCCCCGTTGGGGGCCGGCAAATACGTGTATTGCGCTCTCTAACAGGGCAAACCGCCCGACATTAAATCCATTACTTTTTACCCAGTTCTTCAACTTTTTTTCCGGCGTCGGGATAAAACAGCGGCTCACCATATTTGTCCCTGCCGAATTCGCCGATAATTTTCTGCCCTTCAGGGCTGACCATATACTCCACAAAAGCCTTTGCCCCCGCTCCGTTAACTTTGGGGAATTTTTCCGGGTTTACCTGCATTACGTGATATATGTTCAGTAATGCCTTGTCTCCCTGGGCAACTATGACCAGCTTCAGATTCTTCTTCTGGGCAAGGTAAGTGGCGCGGTCGGTGAGGCTATAGCCCTGCTTCTCATTGGCTACGTTCAGCGTCTGACCCATGCCGCTGCCCGTTTCCTGGTACCATTTCATTCCTTTTGGTGCAACACCGGCATCTTTCCAGATGGACAGCTCTTGTTTATGAGTGCCGGAGTCGTCCCCCCTCGAAACAAACAGCGATCCCTTTTCAGCAATCTTTTTGTATGCTTCCATACTGTCTTTGGCCTGCTTCACTCCCGCCGGGTCGTTTTCCGGACCCACGACAACGAAGTCGTTGTGCATGACCAGCTTATAATTGGTCCCGACACCGGAATCCAACAGAGGCTTTTCAGATTTCATAGCATGGGTCAACAACACGTCGGCCTCGCCTTTTTCTCCCATTTTGAGCGCCTGGCCTGTTCCCACGGCTATGGGCTTAACCCTGTATCCTGTCTTCTTTTCAAAGTCTGGGACGATCACGTCCAATAGCCCGCTATCCTGGGTACTGGTGGTGGTGGCAAGGATCACGTCTTTTACCGCCGGCGGCCTGGCCGCCTCCTGGGGAGCTTTTTCAGTTTTGGACTGACACCCGGCAAGAGCCAGAACAAACAGTACAACCGCCGCTAAAATCAAGTTTCTTTTAAGCATTCTTTTGATACCGCTCCTTCCCCAATAAATAAAAACCAAGCCCCGTATTTAAATACAGACAGCTTGGTCAATAAAAAGGTTTTTTCATGATCGCATCTCTCCTTTCCGCAACGGGAGGCATGCCGGTTTCCCTGCATACCCTGTCGGTCTGACCGCCGTGACTAAAGTTTTAGGCAGGCAGACTCGGAGGATAATATTATAATATTCAATAAATAATACAGAAAATCCTTCATAAAATCCGGATAAAAACTTATACCTGCCTTGTCAGCTCTCCGTACGGCATGGGATGCCTGACGGCCACCACTTTTTTCCCCTTTTTCTCAAGGGCCAGGCATATGGCCCTGGTAGTCTGGCTTTTTCCCGCACCGGTCCTGACGGCGCAGACCGAGATAACCGGCCTGGCGGATTTGATCATGGTGTTTTTGGGGCCTAAGAGGCGAAAGTCCGACCCGGCGGCCAAAACCGCCGATCCTTTGTGCATCAGCTGATCATAGGAGATGTCGCTGTAGGCGAAGACCACCTGATCCACCTGCCGGGTCTTTATCAGCCTTTCAAGATCTTCCTCCGGATATATGGGAATCCCCTCCGGGTATAGATTTCCGGCCAGGACCGCAGGGTATTTCCTTCCTTCAATGTTGGGGATTTGGGCAGCAGTAAAGGCTACTACCTCATAACCGGGATTGGAGCGGAAGCAGGTGTTGAATACGTGAAAATCCCTTCCCGCCGCTCCCATAATGATGACACTTGTTTTTTTCACGGCCATTTTGACCCTCCCCGAATGGTTTTAAGGACAGAAAGCGCAAAAATCGTGCCAGTGCCCGGCCCAGGTAAATCAGCCGGTACGGTGCAAAAAAACTCGGCGGGTGCAGAATTTATCAAAAAAACATGAAGCCGAATTCCCCGTCATTGGGTATTGCCGCCCCGGCCGAGGTTGGCTTGCATATTGCATGTACATGGGGTCAGCCAAAACTGGGGGAGTGATTACATTGAACACCTTGGGCGGGAGGATCAAGGCATTAGCCATTGAGCTCACAAAAATACCCAGCATAGTGGGAACACAGGGCGAGGTGGAAATTGCTCGGAAAATATATGACCACCTGACGCAGTTGGAGTATTTCAGGGAAAATCCCGGCAATTTGCGGCTTCTGGACGTAAAGAACGACGCTCTGGGAAGGAAAAATGTTTTCGCCTGCATTGAAGGCAGAAAAGCGAAGTCTGCCAGCACTGTGCTCTGCCTGGGGCATATAGACACGGTGGGTATTGAAGACTACGTCGAATTGAAGGAGTATGCCACCGACCCCGGGCTATTGAAAGAGAAACTGCGCACCATAAAATTCAGCGCCGGGACCATGGCCGAGATAATGTCCGGTGACTGGATTTTCGGCCGGGGCATATTTGACATGAAAACCGGCGTGGCCGCCCATTTAGTGATGATGGAGGAGTTTTCGCAAAGAGCGGGTGAGCTGGTGGGAAACCTGGTTTTTATCGGTGTGCCGGACGAGGAGGGAAACTCCGCGGGGATGCTGTCGGCGGTGGAAGACTTGGACCGTATGGCGAAAGAAAAAGGTTGGGAGTTTGTGGCCGCCGTTGATACCGATTACATGACCGGAAAATATCCCGGCGACGACCACAAGTACGTCTATGTCGGGACGGTGGGCAAATTGCTGCCCTGCTTTTATATATACGGTGAGGAGACCCACGTGGGGGAGTCCTTTAACGGTCTCGACGCCAATCTGCTGGCCTCGGAGGTGCTATACCAGATAGATTTGAGCAATGACCTCTGCGACATAGCCGGCACAGAGGTGACAATGCCGCCCATAAGCCTGCACCAGAGGGATTTGAGGACAAAATACTCGGTCCAGACGGTAAATGCGGCAACACTTTATTTTAATTACTCCACCCACTCCAGCCAGCCCGGCGAAGTGCTGGCCAAATGCAGGGAAAAGGCCGTCCAGTCCTTTGAAAACATTATCAAAAGGCTCAACGGGGAGTACGAGAAATACTGCGAGCTCAGCAAAATTCCTTTTAAAAAGCTTCCCTGGGAGGCGCAGGTTTTAACCTATGAGGAGCTCTACCGGAACGTAAAGGCCGAAATGGGCGACCGTATTGATCGGATCATAGATAAACTTGTGGCCGGCCTGGAGAAAAAGGACCTGGACGACCGTGAGGTTTCCCTGGCCATCGTGCAGGAGGTCCACCGCCACTACTCCGATCAGAACTCAAAGATAGTGGTCTATTTTGCGCCTCCCTATTACCCGCATATTTTTGTCAGGGGGGAGGACCAAGGTGAGAAAAGGCTGCTGGAGGCGGTGGATAAGGCAGTCGGAGAGGTTAGAAGGCTTTACGATTATAAAATTGTCATCAAAAAGTTTTACCCTTACATTTCCGACTTGAGCTACTGCAGCATTTCACAGGATGAGGAAAGCATCTCCAAACTGACCGACAACATGCCGGCCTGGCCTAAAAAATACAAACTGCCGGTAAAGTCCATACAGAACATAAGCATGCCGGTGGTAAACATAGGGCCTTACGGCAAAGACGCCCACAAGCTTTCGGAAAGGCTGTGCGCGGCCTATTCTCTGGATGCCATGCCTCTCATACTGAAAGCTACCATAGAAAACCTTTTATGTCTTCCGGAGGATTTGCGATCTTCTTTTCAATAAAATGGGACGCCATGGCGGACATAAGCGCCGCGTAATCAACGCTAAATGGTATCTCCATGCCGACGCGCCATGGAGTGTCCGAATCGGTGACATCCACGATGAGGTGGTCGCTGGACGATCCCATTATACTTAAATTGGCCGCGCCCGGGGTCAGTCCCTCGGTGTAAACATCCTGCCGGCCAATGGCCAGAATTGCCCGGAGCCGGGATGCCCCGAAAGGCAGCCTGACAAGGGCCCCGCCTGTGCCGATAATCCAGCGCACACTGGTTAAATCCCTGCCTTCGGCTATAATGGCTTTCCTGCCCAAACCCGCGCCGGTATGCCGTATCCTCCCGGCGTGCCTTTGCACCGCCGTGAAAACGGCTTCCCGGCACAAAAGCCCGGTTAATTTCATATCCTCTTCATTTTCCGGGATCACTTTTTTACGGCCCAGTATCAGCCTGGGATCCAGTTCGCCCAGTTCTGATTTTATAAGTTCGGGGGAGATGCGGCCCAAAACAGTCCCTGAATTGACGTAGAGCCCCAGGTCCCCCTCCACTGTGCGCTTGGCCAGGGGCTCCGGGTTGACCGTGATCTCTCTTATTTCCGGCGAACCCTCGGTTACCGAGTGCACATCGGTGGTTGCCCCGCCCACATCCACCACCATCAAGTCCCCTATTTCCGGGTATAACAGCCGGGCGGCATTGAACACCGCGCCGGGAGTCGGTATGATGGGGCCGTTGACCAGGCTGCGGACATTTTCCATGCCCGGGGCCTCTGTAATGTGTTCTTCAAAGATACTTAATCACCAATTACCAATTACCAATTGCTTCCGGCGGCGTATCAGGAAACTGGCCACGTCAATACCTTTTGTGCCGCGGCCAAAGCTGGCGTCCAGCCCGCATTCCCTTGCCATGCCGTCGGTAATCTGGGTGCCGCCGCCCACCAGTATCACCTTGTCCCTTATTCCGGCCTCTATGGCCGCGTCCACCAACTTTTTCACCGGCGCCGAGGTGCCCAGGTAATAGCATTTGAACCCGTATTTCTCAAGGCCGCCGTGCTTTATATCAATTATTTCCCTCATTCCGGCGGAGTGTTCGCCTTCTCTGGCCGTGGCGGCAATAAGCCTGAAGGGCTCCTGTTTCACTTCCCGGGTGATTTCCTCAAAGCTAAGAGGCTCAACTTTTACCGGGATAACCAGTTCATTGGGGTCGATGTCAAATTCAATGCGGCCCTTTACCTCCACCAGTGTTCCTTCCGCCGCCCATTGCTCCCAATCCTCAGTGAATAACCCTGATATTACGGGACACAGTCATTTCTCCCTGAAATAACAGATATTTGTCGGTTTTGATTTGTATTTAGCGCAAAAACCGTGCCAGTCTGGCTAAATAGCCACGGCTCCCGCATGAACGGGTTTGAGGTGCTGTATAGGCTTAAAACCTGATCTTGTACATGCAAAAAATTTTGGCATCTATACGATTTTTGCAGCATCTGTTATTGGCAAGTGCAAATTTTTTTTGCATACAAAGCGGGCAAATGCGCTATAATCGCTATAGATAGCTCCAAAAAGGCGGGTATTATGATGGTGGCAGGCGGGGTGCCGCTGAAGGGCGTTCTGGACCTGGAAATAATAAGGAATATATTTGATGCCCTGGAAGAAGGTGTTTTTATTGTTGATAAGGACTGCCGGATTCTGTTTTACAACAAAACCCTGTCACGGTTAGAAGGGCTGGAGCCCAATTATGTGGTGGGGAAATCAATGTTTGAGGTATTCCCCTCCATAACCCCCCAGGAAAGCACACTTCAGCGGGTAATGCAAACCGGTAAGCCAATCATCGGCAGGTTCCAGCAGTATATCAACTACCTGGGGAAGCATGCCCCTTTCAATAAAACCTTCAAAATGGGAGAATCCGAGGTGAAATTTGCATTCTGGTTTACCGAGGGCTTTTGAGCAATCAAGCCACAGATATAGGCAAAAGCCATCAACCAGCCGGAAACACCGGAATGCTTGACAATCCCCGTCTGCAAAAAAAGCAGTGATAAGTCAAATTTCTCCCAAAGACTCTTCAGGAGTGGAATACCGCCACCGGGACCATGTTGCTTGTTTTCAAAGATCGGTTTTTGCAAGTTCATTTTTTTTATCACCCATATCGATAATGTAATAGCAAATAATACCATCCACTTCGATTATTGGGCGATTCTTAAAATGTCAAGGGGTTTTGGACATTTTTCTAATTTTTTTGGTACTAATTTACTGCAAGTGCATAACTACTGTTATATATATGTATAAACAAACAGCGGGATTAGGCCTGGAGGTGGTTTTATTGCAGTAAAATCATGGATGTGAATTATAAAAAAAGTCAGTAGGAAGGAGAAATCAGAATGGATAATTTTTACTTTGATCCGCTTGTGCAGGCTGTAGTGGATGGTGAAAGCGATGATGCAGTAGAGCTTGTAGAGGATGCACTGAAAGGGGGAATCCCTGAGCCGTTCCTTTAAAAACGCAGGTAGACAGGAAATAAAAGTTGTTGATGAGGTTCTGCAAAGCACAATCAGTTTAGAGGCTTTTATACTGCTTTTCTTACGGCTCGCAGGTGGACATTTCCTTTATTACCTTGATCAGGGCCTTTTTCTCAATGCGGGAAACATAGGACCTGGAGATGTTCAGTGTTTTGGCAATCTCCCTCTGTGTCTTGCGGGTGCCATCCACAAGGCCGAAGCGAAGCTCCAGCACCTTCCTCTCCCTGTGGGTGAGGTTTTTTATCTTGCCCAGCAGCCTGGACTGCTCGAACTTGTTTTCCACCAGCTCCGACACCACGTCGGAGTGGGTGCCCAGAATGTCCAGCAGGTTTATTTCATTGCCCTCTTTGTCTACTCCGATGGGGTCGTAGAGTGACACCTCGGAGCGCATTTTTTTGACAAACCTGAGGTGCATAAGTATCTCATTTTCGATGCAGCGGGCGGCGTATGTGGCCAGCCTTGTGCCCCTGTTCGGGCAGTAGGTGTCAATGGCCTTTATGAGTCCTATGGTCCCGATGGAAATGAGGTCGTCTATATCCTCTCCGCTGCCGTCGAATTTTTTAACTATGTGGGCCACCAGACGCAGGTTGTGCTCGGCCAGTACATGCCGGGCCTTTTCATCTCCCTGGTTGAGGCGGCTTATGTATTCCGCCTCTTCGCTTTCGGACAGGGGATGGGGAAAGGTGTTGTTGGAGATGTATGAAGTCAGGAGCAATATTCCATTAGTCACCGAGAGGATCATGATCACCCAAAGGCTGCCAATCATCTGTGGTTCCTCCCCCCAGGATACTCCAATAATTCTATGGTGGACTGACCTTTTTGGTGCCTGTCCACAGGGGGGAAGGAGTTTATCCCGGGAGGGGAGAATGTTATTTAATATATAGCAAAAGAGCGGTGAATTTCAGTTGATCATGGTATTGTACGGAACAAGCGAGTCCCGGGATCTTATCGGCGCCCTTAAAAAAGAGGGTTTCGGCGTGGTGGCCGTGGTCCGCACCGATTACGGCGGGCGGCTGGCCGGAGTCAGCGGGGCGGACTGGGTTGTATCGGCCCCTGCGGATGCCGGAGGGATGGCGGCATTAATCAATAATTTTAGCGTAAAGCAGCTGATAGATGCCACCCACCCCTTTGCCAACCCGCTGTCGGCCATGGCCAGAGACACCTGCGCCTCTGAAAAAATACTTTATATAAGGTATGGCAGGGGAGAGACCGACCTTCCCGCCAACCCCCTTATACGCAGGGTTTACTCCTGGGAAGAGGCTGCGGAAGCGGCGTCTGTTTTTGAAGACACCGTTTTTTTGACCACCGGGAGCAACAACCTGGAAACATTTCTACAGCACCCTGCCCTGAAGGGCAGGAGAATTGTGGTAAGGGTGCTGCCGGACTACAGGGTGATAAAAAAGTGCCAGGATCTTGGCATATCCCCCCGGGATATGGTTGCCATGCAGGGGCCTTTTTCAGTAAAATTGAACAAGGCCATTTTTCAGGCATATAAGACAGGGGTAATGGTTACCAGGGACGGCGGCCCCGCCGGAGGCACCTACAACAAAGTGAGGGCGGCCGCCGAACTGAAGATCCCGGTGGTTTTAATGCAGCGGGAAAAGATGAGTGTTCCGGACCTGCACGAAAGTCTGGAGCAATTGGTTCAAAAGGTGAAAAATAATGCAGCCGGAATGGCAAAGGGCCGTGATAGTTTTTGACCAGACAGGATAACTCCCGGATGTCGGATTATTTGGTTGAAACACCGGGCACAAGGTTGCTTAAGCTTTTATACCCCAAAATGTACGTTCCCTCGGTAATCTGCATTGATCCCGGGGAGTTGTATAGCCGTGGGATTCGCTGCGTGCTGTTCGACCTGGACAACACCGTGGTGCCCAGGGATAAAACCGAGCTGTCCCCGGAAGTCTCCGCGTGGATCAAAACCCTTGGGGAAAATGGCATAAAGGCGTGCGTGGTTTCCAACAACGGGCCCGGCCGGGTAGGCCGGGTAACCGGGATTGAGGACATACCGGCGGTGTGCAGGGCGGTTAAACCCCGCAAGCACCCCTTCCGCAAGGCCATGAATGTGCTGGGTGTCACAGCCGGCGAAACGGCTGTGGTGGGTGACCAGATATTCACCGACATACTGGGAGGGAACAGGCTGGGCCTTTTTACCATACTGGTGACACCCATGCCGGGCAGGGAATACTGGGCCACCGAAATGATAAACAGGAGGCTGGAGAGGCTGGTCCTGTCCGGGATCAGGCGGTCCGCCCAAGCGGGAGGTCTTTGTCCAAATGCCGGAAATAAATGGTAAAACAAGACTGTGCGGAATATTCGGCTACCCGGTGGGGCACTCGTTCTCTCCAGCCATGCACAACTCCGCCTTTGAACACATGTCCATGAACTGGGCCTATGTGCCCTTTCCGGTGAGGCCGGAGGATCTCGGGCAGGCCGTGTCGGCCGTCTGGGCGCTTAACCTGGCCGGGGTCAATGTCACTGTGCCGCACAAACAGTCCGTGGCGGCCCTGGTGGACCGCCTTTCGGACGCAGCCCGCCTTTCGGGCGCAGTAAACACCATTGTCAATCACGGTGGAGTTCTCGCCGGGCACAACACCGACGGAGAGGGGTTCACCAGGGCATTGCAGGAAGATGCCGGCATGGACGCCCGGACGGGGCCGGCGCTGGTGCTGGGCGCCGGAGGGGCGGCCAGGGCGGTGGCGGTGGCCCTGGCGCTGAGCGGGTCGCCAGCCGTATTTGTGGCCAACAGGTCCGGCGGCAGGGCCGGTGAGCTCTGTGAACTTATAATGAACAGCACCGGGTGCCGGGCCGCAGTCTTAAACTGGGGGGAGACCCCCCGCCCGGGAACGTTGGATTACAGCGGGTGGGCCGGGGTGCTGAGCCAGGTGACTTTGGTGGTGCAGACAACCCCGCTGGGGATGCATCCCAAAACCGGCGAGGCGCCGCCCTTTCCCTATGAGCTGGTTAACCCCGGTCATGTGGTGGTTGACCTTATTTACAACCCCGCCCGCACCCTTTTCATGCAAAGGTGTGAGGAGTTCGGGGCCAGGGTTTTCAACGGTCTGGGAATGCTCCTGCACCAGGGGGCCATAGCCTTTGAGCTTTGGACCGGGAGGACCCCGCCGCTGGAAGTAATGCGGGATGCTTTGATACTTGCAGTAGGTAGCAAGTAAATAAGTACAGGGGGTCCATAATACACAAACCTGAGGTTGGAGGAAGTGTTTTGCTATTCTGAATTCTTCTGTATTCTGTATTCTGGCCCTCAAATTATTCTTAAAAGGTGATAGTATGATACGTTTTGTTACTGCCGGAGAGTCTCACGGGCCGGCGCTGACCGCGGTGGTGGAGAACCTCCCCGCCGGTGTACCGGTCACCGGGGAATACATAAACCAGCAGCTCAAAAGGCGCCAGGGCGGGTATGGCCGTGGCGGCAGAATGAAAATAGAAAGCGACCGGGTGCGATTCATGGCCGGTGTGCGGGGAGGATTAACCCTGGGGAGCCCGGTGGCCATGCAGGTGGAAAACAGGGACTGGGAAAACTGGTCTGAAATAATGGATCCCGGCCCCGGGGCAAAGACGGGACTGAAGGTGGTGACCCGCCCCAGGCCGGGTCACGCCGACCTTTCTGGGGCAATCAAGTACGGCCACAGTGATATAAGGAATGTGCTGGAGAGGGCCAGCGCCAGGGAGACCGCCGCCAGGGTGGCCGTGGGCGCTTTGGCCAGGAGGTTTCTGGAGGAGCTGGGTGTTACAGTGGTGGGGGCCGTGGTGAGCATAGGCCCGGTGGAAGCGGCGGTGCCTGATATGCCGCCGGGAGAACTGTCCGCGCTTTTGTCCCGTTCGGAGCTGCTGTGCGCCGACCCCGGGGCCGGGGAAGCCATGAAGGCCGAAATCGACAGGGCCAGGGAACAGGGAGATTCCCTGGGAGGTGTCTTTGAGGTAAGGGTTTACGGCCTTCCGCCCGGGATTGGGAGCTGTTCCTCCTGGGACAGTAAGCTGGACGGCAGGATTGCCGGCGCCATGATGAGCATGCAGGCCATTAAGGGGGTTGAGGTGGGGCTGGGCTTCACCGCCGCCCGGCTGCCGGGATCACAGGTGCATGATGAAATCTTCCATGACAATGAGGCCGGTTTTTACAGGAAGACCAACCGTGCCGGGGGAATAGAGGGAGGGATGACAAACGGCGGGCCGGTGGTGGTAAGGTGCGCCATGAAGCCCATCCCCACCCTTTACAAACCCTTAAGGAGCGTTGACATGGTGTCCAAGGAGCCCTTCGAGGCGTCGGTGGAGAGGTCCGACGTGTGCGCAGTGCCGGCCGCCTGCGTGGTGGGCGAGGCTGTGGCGGCCTGGGAAATAGCCCGGGCCTGCCTGGAAAAATTCGGCGGTGACACCATGGGCGAGATAAAGGAAAGGTGGGCCGCATACTGTGAAAGGGCCAGGGCTTTTTAGGCCAGAATTTAGAAGTTAAAATTCCATAATTTTACTGATACCTAAAAAACCGCAGGTTTTTTCCTGCGGCCTTTTGTTTTTATTCTGAATTCTGACTCCTGAATTCTGTATTCCGACCGGAGAGTAGTGCAACTGAGCTATCTTACAAGTTCCTCCGCCAGTTTTGCCAATTCCCCGGACACCGATCCCAGCTGTTCTATCCTGGAGGCTATTTCCTCGGCTGAGGAAGCCTGGTGCTGAAAAACCGAGGAAACCTGATGGATTTGGATATTCAGATCCAGAACGGTTTCCTGGATCTTTTTCAGCTTATCGCTTATATCCTTTACCGAGCTGTTGGTCTTGGAGGCAAGCTTTCGGATCTCTTCAGCCACAACGTTGAATCCCCTTCCCTGATCGCCCGCCCTGGCAGCCTCAATGGCGGCGTTTAGCCCCAGCAGGTGGGTCTGGTCGGAAACCTCCTTGATCAGCGCTATAACGTTGTCCATTTCCTTTATGTCGCTGCTGATCCCGGAGGTGTTTTGGGCCAGTTCCTGGGCTGTGGCCGCCAGTTGCTCAGAAGCGCTCATCAGGTTGTTGCTGCTGATAATTATGCCGCCCAGGGAATTGTTCAGGTTCTCTGCCATTTGGCTTACCTTTTCCTGTGTATCTATGGGGATCCCGATGGCGATGGTGCCGATAACCTTTTTATCTTCAAAAATGGGTATGCCGATGCCGGTGAAGGGGGTGCCCATGACCTCTCTGGGTATTTTTCTGATCACTCTTTGTCCCGTCTTGATACAGGCTTCGGCAATGCTTCCGGGTTTTATGGCGTCCCCGGGCTTTAGCCCCAGCTTTAACTTTTCGCTGGGGGAGTGGTATATGTATCTCTCGGTATCCGACACCGAGTAGGATGGGTCTTCGCCCAGCACCTGGCGCAGGTAATGGGCCACCTTCAACAAATGTGTCAAATCGTTTTCCGGGCCTTCTTGCACTCCGTTTAACTGATCGCTCACGAAACCACCTTCCATAAAATGGTTATATAATATCAAAACTTCCCCATTCTCAACCTAGCAAAAATGGTGCCAATGTAAGATGTTGCCTTTTTCCGGAGAAAAAATAGCTTTCTGCCAAAAAATGTCTTAAATGTGACACCAAATACTGTTCAAACCTGAGACTGTGTGTCACATTTGATACAGCCGCCTCTGCAAAAAAATTCTCAAAGCTGGTTTTTGGGCTTAAGAATGCCCAATTCTCAGCACAACGCAGCTCCCCCGATGTTTCCCGGAGCTGAGACCCCCTCAAATCCGGGCTTTTTCATATGCAGTTATTTTGGCATATTTATTGCGAGTTGTCATTAAAAATATCGAACTGTGCAAGTGACAGAATGAAGAGGGTGTTCTTGAAATGCGTGACTACAGCGAGGTTCCTCTCTGGCGTAATGTAAGCCCCGGCGAGTGGAACAACTGGAAGTGGCAGATCGCCAACCGTATTACCTCCGTAGAAGAGTTGAAAAAGGTAATCAACCTCACCCGGGAGGAAGAGGAAGGCATAAGGAAATGCCTGGCGTCCCTGCGGATGGCCATTACCCCCTATTACGCCGCACTGATGGACCCGGCGGACCCCGGCTGCCCGGTAAGAAAGCAGGCGGTGCCCACCTGGCTGGAGCTGCATTTTTCCAGCAGTGAAAAGCCTGATCCCCTGCACGAGGATGTGGACTCTCCAATTCCGGGGCTGACCCACCGCTACCCTGACAGGGTGCTGCTGCTGGTTACAGACCAGTGCTCAATGTACTGCCGCCACTGCACCCGCCGCCGGATGGCAGGGCAGACCGACAGGTCCCTGCCCGCAAGACAGGTGGGTAAGGCCATAGATTATATCAGAAATACACCCCAGGTGAGGGATGTGCTTATATCAGGAGGGGACCCCCTTACCCTTTCCGATGAAAGGCTGGAGGAGATTATTGCCGGGATAAGGGGTATTCCACACGTTGAGATTATACGCCTGGGTACCAGGATGCCTGTGGTTTTACCCCAGCGCATCACCGGAAAGCTGGCCGGGATGCTTAAAAAATACCACCCCATATGGCTGAACACCCACTACAACCATCCCAGGGAGATGACCGGGAGGTCGCGGCAGGCGCTGGGGATACTGGCAGACTCGGGAATACCTTTGGGCAACCAGTCGGTGCTGCTGAGGGGGATCAACGACTGCCCCAACACCATGAAAAAGCTGGTGCACCAGCTGGTTAAGAACCGGGTTCACCCCTATTACATTTACCAGTGCGACCTTTCCCAGGGGATAGAGCACTTCCGCACCACGGTGTCAACGGGTGTGGAAATAATCGAGGCGCTGAGGGGGCATACCAGCGGCTTTGCCGTGCCCACTTTTGTTGTGGACGCGCCGGGAGGGGGCGGCAAAATACCTGTGATGCCCCAGTACCTCATCAGCTACGCCGGAAACCGGGTTGTGCTGAGGAATTACGAGGGAGTAATCACAGTTTACGAGGAGCCCCAGTACCAGAAGGACCAGTGTGGCTGCCGGTACTGCCGGGAGGCCGGAGAGCCTCTGGGGGTATACGGCGCCATAGCCCGGAAAGGCATACAGACGCTGGAGCCCGCCAGTCTGGAGAGGGCCATGCGCTCCAGGGTAAAGGGGCAGCATTATGTCTGCGGTTCCTGACGAACAAGAGCAGAAATTTAACTCTATGGATAGATATATGATGTTTTGGGTTTTTCGGACTGTGTATAGGAAGTAACCTTAACTACAGGAATGGTTTGCCCGTCACGCCGGCCTTTTTGGATGGTTCCCCTGACGGTTAGCCAGGTGTCCTTTTTTAAGCCAGCCGCATCACTGGACTCACATATAAGTCCCCCCAGTGAAGCATCAGCGGAACAGCAGGTGATGACGTAACGAGCCAATCCAAATTGATTAGGCAAAAAACTGTCATCCTTGTCCACAAAGCCAAGTATGGTAATTTCTTTGCCGATATAGTCGTCGGTAAACAAATAAAGTTCGGACATCACATAATTAAAGTTTTCATCGGTAACCTTTATCAGGCCGGTATTCTTAAGCTCGTCAGCCATTGGGCGCATAGGACCCTGAGTCTGCATATTGCTTCCCGGCGTACCCGGGCTGCTTGTGTTTATCTTTGCTGTGGCATCATTTTTGCCTGAATTAAGTGCATTTGACTGATTGACGGATTCTATCCTGTTGTTTAGGGCTATTCTTTTATTGGCGGCCATATTGGCATCCAAAGCACTGTCGGGTAGAAGAAATGCCATTAACAAAGGAATGGCGAAGGCAATATATCCCCATTTTTTTCCTGATGAATGGCTATGGCAGGAAGGCATCCGGCGGATTGGCCGGAAGGTCTGTGCCAAAAACATTAAAAGCATAACAACCGCCGTTGCTTTAGTTAACCCCGCGTATTTGGGATTGATATAAATACTTAAGTTTTCGCTTTCTACGAGCCAAAACAAAAATATACTAAATCCAAGTAAAATAACAGACTTAAATTTATCTTCCAGGTTCAAATATCTATGCATCTTTCTGTCCCCCTTATTGCCAGGCGTTTATGAGATTAGAACCGCTTATAACCAACAAGACAACTATGATAATCAGCATGACCACAAAACGGGGCCTGAAGGCATTGAGCATCATTAAAGTGTTTTTTACATCGATCATAGGACCAAATACCATAAAAGCAGTCAGGGAGCCGACAGTAAATACGTTTGCAAGGGATGCCGCAATAAAAGCGTCCGCTGATGAACAGACAGACAACAAAAAAGCAAACCCCATCATGGTTAGTATTGAAGAAATTGATTCTTTTCCTATACTGATTAAAAAGCTTTGCGATATAAGAGTTTGTGCTATAGCAACTAAAAAAGCCCCCAGCATCAGGTATTTTCCCATTTCAAAAAACTCATCGCAGGCATCTTGAAATGTATTTCTTATTTTGCTGATAAAGGAATATTTTATGTATTCATGGTGGTGGTCACAGCCACATCCGCAGCTATGCATTTCAGCCCCTGTTTTCAATTCTCTACCATGAAATAAAATACTCAGCACCAAACCTGTTAGACAGGATACTATTAAGGCAAAAGCCATCCTCAGCCAAACAATTTCAGGGCTGGCGCCGAAGGCAATGGCTGTTGATAAAAACACCACCGGGTTAATAATGGGTGCGGCCAGCATAAACGTTACTGCGCTGTATAAGGGAACGCCTTTAACAACCAGTCTGCGGACAATCGGCACAATCCCGCACTCGCAGACAGGAAATATAACGCCCAGCAGAGAGGCGATTAAAACACTGGATATTCTGCTTTTGGGCATTACCTTATGAATCGTTTCTTCTGAAACGAAGTTGTGTATGATGGCGGACACAAAGACGCCAATCATAATAAATGGCAAAGCTTCAATAATAACACTCAAGAAAATTGTTTTAAAGTTTAAAATACCTATAGAAGCAATTTTTTCATATATAGCTTTTAAAAATCCACTAGGTTCTAATACTTTTGTCAATTGCCAAATCAGGTATGAGCAGAATATAACAAAAAGTATATAATATGAAACTTTTGTTGAATTACTTGTGTTAATTCGCAATTTCTTCTCTCCTTTTTGTTTTGTTCTTTAGTCTCGTCCATCAGTTATTTTGTAAATAATAATTATTCCTATTTAGAAATCATTATTATTTATATATCATCTGCTAATATTTGTCAATTACTAAAATGCAGAAAATCTTGCTTTCACAACCGGTCAGTCCCGGCTGCCTGGTTGTGAAAGCAGGCGGTTATCATCCGGCTTTGGGCTGCATTTTTCCTGCAGCCTAGAATATGGAGGGAGGGCCGTGTCATGATGGGATGCCCGTTCGGCACGCATCGGGCTGTTGACCCTGCGGGATCTTTTCCGCAGCCGGCATGGAGGCTGGACAACAGTGTTGATGACATTTACGACAACGAAATTTTAATAGATGTGGAAGTGCTGAATATAGACTCGGCCTCTTTTATGCAGATGAAAGTCCAGTCCGGTGGAGATCCGGCTAAAATCGCCGGTACAATAGCGGATACGGTAAGCAGGCGGGGAAAGCAGCACAACCCGGTTACCGGTTCCGGCGGGATGTTCACAGGCCGGGTGTCGGCCATAGGGTGCTATTTGAAGGGTGTGAAACAAATCGACCTTAGAGAGGGGGACTGTATAGCCTCTCTGGTGTCCCTGTCACTGACGCCGCTGAAAATTGAGCGGATCAAAAAGGTTTGTGTGGAAACAGGCCAGGTGGAGGTCAGTGCCCGGGCCATATTGTTTGAGACCGGTATTTACGCCCGGCTGCCGGCCGATATACCTCACAGGCTGGCCCTGGCCGCCCTGGATGTGGCCGGGGCTCCGGCCCAGACGGCAAGGCTGGTGCGGCCGGGGGACACGGTGATGGTGATAGGCGGGGGCGGAAAATCGGGACTTTTTTGTCTGTACGAGTCCAGGAAAAGGGCGGGGACAACGGGCACTGTGATAGGGTTTGGCCACGGTGAAAAAAGCGTGGGCCGGATGAGAGATCTGGGAGTGTGTGATCACGTGATACAGGGAGACGCCCGGGACGCTGTTTCCGTGCTGCGGGAGACCGGGAGGCTGACCGGGGGAAGGCTTTGCGACGTCACCATCAATGCTGTGAATGTAGAGGGGACAGAGCTTTCTTCAATACTGGCCACCCGGGAGGGGGGGGTTGTGTACTTTTTTAGCATGGCCACCAGCTTTACCCGGGCGGCCCTTGGGGCCGAAGGAATCGGCAGGGATGTCACCATGATAATCGGCAACGGCTATACAAGGGGTCACGCTGCCAGAACCCTTGACATACTGAGGGAAAGCCCGGAAATATTCCGGATATGCAGCCGCCTGTACGGTTAGCGGGGTGAAAGGGCATGGTTTTGCTACCCCTGCTGGAGAGGGCCTCCAGCCGCTGTGCCGCCGTTGTAGGCACAGTAAAGAACGCCGGTAAGACCGTGACCCTCAACGCACTGGTGGCCGAGGCCGGGGGGTCGATAGACCGCCGGGGATTTGCAGACGCCGGGCTGATAAAATCAATTATACTGGCCACCGGTATGGCGCTGGGGGCAGTGCCGGAGGAAGTGGCACGAAAAACAGCTCACCTCGTGGAAATATTCAGCCTGCCTTTATGGAGGGGGAAACTGCCCGGTTTTAGTTCTATACTCCTGGGCGGCAGGTGGGTTTCTCTGGGGGAGGGAACACTGCTTGGTGATGAAAAACGCCTGGCGGGATCAATACCGGCCGGGGCCGGTGCGCTTTTCCTCAGGGGCGCCCTGACCGGCCGGCTGCTGCTGGCCTTAAAAGAGGAGAAAAAATTCCTCCCCATAGTATTGAAAAGCCCATCCTCCTTCTTTGCCGGGCAGGAAGCCTGCCTGTCCTACCGGGGGGGAGGGGGTGAGATAATGGTGGAAGCCAGGCCGGATATACTGGTTGTGACAACAAATCCGTGGGGGCACGACGGTCTCCGGTGTCCGGCGGATCTGGCCATGGCGGTAAAAAAGGCCGTACCCGGCCTGCCGGTGGTGGATGTGGTGAAGAAAATGGTTCTGTGACCCGGCGTGGGAGAAAAGAGGTGCAAAACATGGGCAAACTGGTCCTGGACTGGGAAAAGGTAAGCAAAGCCAGGATGCTGGCGAATGAAATCGCCGGTGAGGTGTATCAAAAACTGATCAGGCACAACACCACCATATCGGTTGAGCGGAGCGTACTGCGGCTTATGGGTGTGGACGGGGTTGACAGGTACGGGGTGCCCCTGCCCAATGTGGTGGCCGGCAGGCTGAAGGAAGAAGGGCTTTTGGGAAGGGGATCGGCTTTTTACATGGCCGCCGCTGCGCTGGCCACCGGCCTTTCAGTGAGGGAGATCGCCGATCAGGCCGCCGGGGGGTCCATCAGCTTTACCGGCCTCCCCAATAAGGACGAGGGGGCGGTGGTGGAAAAGGCTTTTGAACTGTGCCGGGCTGGCGCCGAAAAAATAGCCGCCTGCCGGGAAAAGCGCCGGGAAATGATAAAAAGTCTGGGGGATCCCCCCCAGCCTTACCTGTATGTAATAGTGGCCACCGGCAACATATATGAGGACGCGGTTCAGGCCCGGGCGGCGGTGCGGCAGGGCGCAGACATCATTGCGGTCATCCGTTCCACCGGCCAGAGCCTGCTGGACTATGTGCCTTATGGCCCCACCACCGAGGGGTTCGGGGGGACATTGGCCACCCAGGCCAACTTCAGTATGATGCGGGAGGCCCTGGACCAGGCGGCCGGCGAAGCGGGGCGGTACATACGCCTCGCCAATTACGCCTCGGGGCTGTGCATGCCCGAAATAGCGGCCATGGGGTCACTGGAGCGCCTTGATGTGATGCTCAACGACTGCATGTACGGCATTATTTTCCGGGACATAAACATGCAGAGGACCTTTGTGGACCAGCATTTTTCACGCATGATAAACGCATACGCCGGCATTATCATCAACACCGGAGAAGATAATTACCTGACCACCGCCGACGCCTTCGAGTCGGCCCACACAGTGCTGGCGTCAAATTTTATTAATGAGCGGTTCGCGCTTATGTCGGGGCTGAAGGAGGAACAGACCGGGCTGGGACACGCCATGGAAATAAACCCCGAAATGGAAGACAGCTTTTTGTATGAACTGGCCCAGGCCCGGCTTATAAGAGAGATTTTCCCCAAATCACCAATCAAGTATATGCCTCCCACCAAACATATATCGGGCAACATATTCCGGGGGCACGTGCAGGACTCGCTTTTCAACGCGGTGTCGGTAATGACCGGGCAGGGGATACACCTCCTGGGGATGCTGACCGAGGCCATACACACTCCGCTCCTTCAGGACCGCTATCTAAGCATTGAGTCATGCAAGCTGGTGTTCAACGCCATGAGGAACATAGGGGATGAGATCTACTTCAGGCAGGGGGGCAGGGTCCAAAGAAGGGTGGAGGAAGTGCTGGACAATGCTGTTAAGATGCTGGAGAAAATCCGCTCAATGGGCCTAATGGAAGCCCTCAGCCGGGGAATGTTCGCGGAAATAAGGCGTTCCCCCGACGGAGGGAAAGGTCTGGGTGGAGTTATAAAAAAGGAGCCGGACTATCTTAACCCGTTTCCCGATATTTTCAACATGGGAGGTATACGGTGATGACCCGGGTGGATTTAACCAGGCTGAAGCCCTACGGGGACACGCTGAACGACGGGAAGGTCCAGGTATCTCTGACACTTCCGGTCCCCGCAGGCGCGAAGGCCAGGGAGGCGGTTAAAAGGCTTTGCGGGAAAATGGGTATGGTGAATGCCCAGGTTGTTCATATGCAGGACCTGGGGGAGGGTTTCAGCTTTTTCGTGGTTTACGGCGGGATGGTCCATACAGTGGATTACACTTCCGTGGAAGTTGCCGGGGTAAATATCGATCCCCGGGACAGGGAGGAAATCGACCGGCTGATCCGGGAAAGGCTGGGGCGCAAGTTGGTGGTGGTGGGCGCCTGCATTGAGTCCGACGCCCACACAGTGGGTATAGACGCCATATTTAACGCCAAAGGATACAACGGCCGCAAGGGGCTGGAGAGCTACCAGCAAATCTCGGCCCTCAACCTGGGCGCCCAGGTGCCCGGAGAGATCCTGATCAATAAGGCGGTGGAGGCAGGGGCCGACGCCATACTGGTTTCCCAGGTGGTGACCCAGAAAGACATCCACCTGCAGAACCTTACCAGGCTGGTTGACCTGCTGGAGGCCGAGGGGCTGCGTGACAGTTTCCTGCTTGTGGCCGGCGGGCCTCGCATCACCCATGAACTGGCCAAGGAACTGGGATATGACGTCGGATTCGGCCCTGGCGCCTGCGCCGATGATGTGGCCTCATTTATGGTTGATGAGATTATTCGGAGAAAGGAGCCGGTAAAATGAAATGGTACGGTGAGTGGGACTCCATGGTGCGCATACGGGTTTCCGGGGAACATGCGCACTATGCCGGAGGTCTGGTGGACGGGGCCTTTGTATTGAAGCTGTTCGGCGATGTGGCCACCGAGCTTTTGATCATACAGGACGGCGACGAGGGTCTCTTCAGGGCCTATGATCACATAGAATTTCTAAGCCCGGTGAAGGCCGGGGACTATCTTGAGGTGCTGGGCAGGACAGTAAGTGTGGGAAACACCTCCCGCAAGATGGAGTTTGTCGCCCGTAAAGTAATCAGCAGCACCGGTCTTCCGGGGCAGCCCTCGGCCTGCGATGTGCTTGCCGGACCGGTGGTGGTCTGCAGGGCGGCGGGCACTTGCGTGGTGCCGAAGGAATTGCAGAGGAAAAAATAGTTGGAGACCGCACAATTGCGGGTTAGTTGGTTCTTTATTCTGGCTCCTGGCTTCTTAATTCCGACCAGGAAGCTCTTCTAAATGAGCAGGAGGTTTTACATATGCAGCCCCTTATCATTACGGCGGCAATAGTGGGGGCCGAGGTCACCAGGGACCAGACCCCGTACCTGCCCATTACGCCGGGGGAGATCGCCGAAGAGGCCGCCCTTTGCAGGGAAAAGGGGGCTTCGGTCATCCACCTTCACGTGCGCGACGACCGGGGGTGGCCCACCCAGGACAGGGAATATTTTCGCAGGGCCATGGATGAAATAAGGAGCCGCACCGATGTGATAATACAGGTGTCCACCGGCGGATCGGTGGGCATGACACCTGAGGAGAGGCTGCAGCCTGTCTTCCTGGGGCCTGAAATGGCCTCCCTTACCACCGGGTCGGTGAACTTCGGCGATGATGTTTTTTTAAACCACCCACGGGATATTGATCTTTTCGCCAGAACGCTGAAAGATCAGGGGGTCAGGCCGGAGGTGGAGGTGTTTGACGCCGGGATGATTGGCAGCGCCAGGCGGCTGGTAAAAAAGGGGCTACTGGCCGAACCCCTGCATTTCAATTTTGTGCTGGGCGTTCCCGGAGGAATGCCGGCCACGGCAAAAAACCTGCTTCTGCTGGCCGAGTCCATCCCCGCCGGGTCCACCTGGACGGTGAGCGGGATAGGTCGTCACCAGCTGTCTATGAACATTTTGGGGATGGTTATGGGAGGGCACGTGCGCACAGGACTGGAGGACAACATTTTTTATGGCCGGGGGGTGCTGGCCCGGGGCAGCTGGCATCTGGTTGACCGCCTGGCCGGAATGGCCGGGGAAATGGAAAGGCCGGTGGCAACTCCCGGCGAAGCCAGGGAGATACTTGGGATACTCCCTCCTGATAATCTCTCCCGTCAGAATCCAGAATCCAGAAGACAGAATCCAGAATGATTGGTGCCGCATTTTGGGGAAATAAGGTCGGAATTCTAAATCACAAGGTCTTAAAAGTTCTTTTGCAAATAAAATATATAGTACGTCTTGCTTCAAAGCCCTGTCGGACAGCGGGGGCTTGTTCTTTACTTTTTTCGCGGGGGAAATGCCTGGAGGGATAGTTCTTGCCCGATACGGACAAAAAAATCTGTATTGAAACGCTGAAGGTGGTGCTGGACCACGTGGACTGGGGGGTTCAGATCACTGATGAAAAGGGTTGCACGGTTTTTTACAACAAGCAGGCCTCTAGGACCGAAGGCATACCCCAGAGCGATGCCCTGGGGCGAAATGTGCTGGACATGTTTCCCTCGCTTTCCGATGAGGAGAGCACCATCATACAGGTGCTGCGCACGGGCAGGCCCTTGCTCAAAAAGGAGCAGGAGGTCACCAATCTTTACGGGCAGAAAGTATACCTTTATTCCAACACCCTGCCGATAGTTATTGACGGCAGGATCTGCGGGGCAGTAGATATATCAAAGGACCTGTCATTGATCAAGGACCTGGCCGAAAAGGTGGTTAACCTGCAGGGAAAACTGAACTCATACCACCGCCAGTTCAACAGGCCGGTGAATAACGAGGAGGCCCGCTTCACCTTTGACAGCATTATCGGCAGTGATCCGGCCCTTTTGGCGGTGAAGGAAAAGGCCATTAAGGCAGCCAACAGCTCTTCGCCGGTTCTGGTTTACGGGGAAACCGGGACTGGCAAGGAACTGCTGGTCCAGGCAGTCCACAACGCCAGCCCCCGCAGGGCCGGGCCGTTCATCAGCCAGAATTGCGCCGCTCTGCCGGAAAATCTTATGGAATCGCTGCTTTTCGGCACTGTCAGGGGAAGCTTCACAGGCGCCGACAACCGACCGGGGTTGGTGGAGCTTGCTGACGGGGGGACGCTTTTCCTCGATGAGCTGCCGTCCATGGGCCTTGAGCTCCAGGCAAAACTCCTGCGGTTCATTCAGGAGAAATGTCTCAGGCGCCTGGGGGATACCCGGGTAAGGCATGTGGACGTACGCATAATAGCTTCCACCAACATCGATCCCCAGGAAGCCCTGAAGACCAATTTGCTGCGGTCGGACCTTTATTACCGGCTGAATGTTGTAGCACTCAGTTTACCTCCGCTCCGCCGCAGAAGAGGGGACATCCCCCTTTTGGTCAGCCATTTCATTTGCGAGATCAATTCAGATCTTGGAAAAAGCATAAAGGGGATCAGCCCTGAGGTGGAAAGGATATTCATGCGCTGCCGGTGGCCGGGAAATGTTCGGGAGCTGAGGGGCGTAATGGAAGGGGCGGCTCACCTCTGTGAAGGAAACATGATCGAGGTTGAGCACCTGACGGAGCATGTACTTAAAGAGGCGTTCAGGAAAGAGGAGGACATGGACCTGCTGCTGGAATCAATAGATCTGGGCCAGGATTTCAACAAAGTGATCAGCAGCGTGGAAAAAGAGCTGATCCGGCGGGCTTTGGAGCGGGCCGGCCAAAACGTAAGCCAGGCCGCAAAAATTTTGGGTATACCCCGCCAGACACTGCAGTATAAAATTAAAACTTTGGGTTTGTCTTGAGTATCAATATAAGTTATACTAACCCCATAATATTCGGCTGGAAGGTTGTGCTATGAAAAATATAGTGCTGATCGGATTTATGGGTACCGGCAAGACTGTTGTGGGACGCATACTGGCCCGGCAGCTGGGGCTTGGCTTTGTGGACACCGACGAGGAGATAGAAAGGGTTGCCGGCAAGACCATTACGGAAATATTCAACAGGCACGGCGCCACCAGGTTCAGGTCGGAGGAGGCCCTGGTGATAAAAAAACTGTCCTCTCTCAAAGGACTGGTCATAGCCACCGGGGGAGGCGCGGTGATCAACCCGGAAAATGTACGGGCGCTGAAGGAAAACGGGGTTTTGATTCTGCTGAGGTCCACTCCCGAGATGGTGCACAGCCGGGTTAAATCCGGGCGCAGCCGCCCTCTTCTGGCCAAAGGGGGAGATATGCTGCAATTGATTAAAGATTTGATGGCCGAGCGTGAAGAGGCCTATGCGGGAGCCGCTGACCTGGAGGTTTTATCCGGAGAGGAAAGCAAGGAGGAGATGGCCTCCGTTATTATAAACAAACTCAGGGAAAGGAACTATATATAGTTATGGGTGAGGTTTTCATCGGCCTGGGGTCCAGGAGTTATACCATACACATCGGGCGCGACCTGCTGGAATCGGTGGGGAAAATAATCAGGGAAAAATTCGGCTCTCCCCGGGTTATGGTGGTTACAAACCCCACCGTTGGCCGGCTGTACGGTAAAATTGTGGCTGAGGGCCTGGAAGGGGCCGGGATATCCCCGGTGATGGCCCAAATACCCGATGGTGAGGAATACAAGGCGTTATCCACGGCCGGGAGGCTTTACGACCTGGCTTATACCAGTGAGCTGGACAGGAAAACTCCCGTCATCGCCCTGGGAGGGGGAGTGGTGGGAGACCTGGCGGGCTTTGTGGCAGCCACATATTTAAGGGGTGTGCCCTTTGTACAGGTGCCCACCACTCTCCTGGCCCAGGTGGACAGCAGTGTCGGGGGGAAGGTGGCGGTAAACCACCCCCAGGGAAAAAACATAATAGGCGCCTTTTACCAGCCGTCGGTGGTTGTCGCCGACCTTGCCACCCTCGGGACACTTGACCGGAGGGAAATAAGATCAGGCATGGCCGAAGTGATCAAGTACGGGGTGATCGCGGACGGGCAGTTCTTCGGCTGGCTTGAGGAAAACATTGAAAAGGCAATGGAACTGGAGCCGGGGGTAATGGAGGAGATAATCACGGTGTCCTGCCGTATTAAGGCCGCCGTTGTGCAGGAGGACGAAACCGAGCAGGGAAGGCGGGCTGTGCTTAATTACGGCCATACTGTGGGCCATGCGGTGGAATCGCTGACAGGCTACAGCGCCTACCGGCACGGCGAGGCTGTGGCGGTGGGAATGGCGGCCGAAGCCAGAATGGCGGAAAAGATGGGGCTTATTAACAGCGGGGAGAGGCGCAGGCTGGAATCACTTCTGGCCCGGGCCGGCCTCCCGGTGGAAGTACCCCGGGATCTGGACAGGAAGGAAATGATGCAGTCAATGCGCAGGGATAAGAAGGTTATTTCCTCCAGGCTCACCTTTGTGCTGCCCGAGTCCATCGGCATCGTCAGGATAGTCAGGGATGTGGACGAGGACCTTATATTATCCTGCATCTAAAAAGGGTAATTCCCTGTACTGGGGGGCGCAGCCCCTTTATTTTTGTAATAACGCCGCAAGGCAGCGCATAGGTATTTATTGCTAGGCATAGTAATAAATGTTAAATTATTCCCAGAAGGGAGAGTGCGCCACTTGCGGTTTTTTATTCTCAACCGGCGAAGTATTGAAAGCATGCTTTTCTGGACGGCGCTGGCGCTGATGCTGTTTATGGGGGGGATGTTTTTCGGGGGCAGCGCGGACACGGTGGTGCACAACCAGCCCATTTACCAGGGAAGCGGCCGCTACAAGGAGATGGCGTTGACAGTCAATGTATTCTGGGGCGAGGAATATATACCCCGGATGCTGGAAATTCTTAAGCAGAACAACGTTAAGGCCACCTTTTTCCTGGGGGGGGCCTGGGTGAAGAAGTATCCGGACCTGGCCGCCCGCATTGCCGCCGAAGGACATGAAATTGGCAGCCACGGGTATTCCCACCCGCACCCGGACCAGCTCTCAAAATACGAAAACCTGCGGGATATACAAAAGGCAGAGGATGAAATCTACAGGGCCACCGGAATAAGGCCGAGGCTTTTCGCCCCTCCCTACGGAGAAAGGGGGCCGGCCGTGCTGAAGGCTGCGGAAGAAGCGTCTTACACCACGGTGCTCTGGTCGGTGGACACAGTGGACTGGCAGTTGCCGGAACCCCAGGCTATTGTTCAGCGGGTGGTGGGCCGGGCACACAACGGGGCAATAGTGCTCATGCACCCCACGGCGCCCACGGTAAAAGCCCTGCCGGAGATTATACAAAGGCTTAAAAAGGACGGATACCAGCTGGTAAATGTGTCAAAGATACTGGAGAGCCTGGAAATTACCGACAGCAGCGTTTCGGGCAGGAGGTTCGCAGTCTGACGGCTATTCCGGTGCAGGCCTTATGCATCCTTAAAATGTTTTTCAGGGTGGTTTGTGTGGCATTATAATATGGAAATTTTATAGATGCTGATGCATAGGGTGATTTTTTTTAAAAGAGATAAAGGATTTATATAAAATTATAGAGAAGAGTACAACCTTAATTGCATAAAAGTGATGAAACTCAAAAATTGTTCGGGTAGGTGCCGTCTTGATTAAAAAAGAAATGCTTGACAATGGAGTGATACTGCTGACCGAAGATATTCCCCATGTCCGTTCAGTGGCCCTGGGGATATGGGTTAACGTTGGGTCCAGGGACGAGGACGAAAAGGTGGCCGGAATATCCCACTTTATTGAACATCTCATGTTCAAGGGGACAGAAAATAGGACCGCCAAGCAGATTGCCGAGGCCCTTGATGCGGTGGGAGGCCAGTTGAACGCCTTTACCACCAAGGAATACACCTGCTATTACGCCAAGGTTTTGGACGAACACTTCGATTTGGCGCTGGACGTGCTTTCCGACATGCTTTTCAACTCAAAATTCGCGAAGCCGGACATGGACAGGGAGCGCAACGTAATCATCGAGGAGATCAAAATGTACGAAGACACTCCCGATGAGCTGGTGCACGATGTGTTTGCCAACACCATCTGGCAGATGCACCCGCTGGGCCGCCCCATTATTGGGAGGTCCGAGGTTATAAAGGAACTGGACCGGAATGACATAATAGATTATATAGGAAAATTTTACGTGCCCGGAAATATTGTGGTGACCGCAGCCGGCAATCTGAGCCACGACCATGTGCTCATGAAGATCAGCCAGGTCTTCGGGAATCTGAAAGGCGATACCCGGCCAAGGTCGCTGGCGCTGCCCGTGCCGCGGCAGGAGATCACCTGCCGGGAAAAGGATACCGAGCAGGTGCACCTTTGCGTCGGAGCCCCGGGGCTGCCCCTGGAGCACGATCAGATCTACGTTTTTCAGCTTGTCAACACCATTCTGGGCGGCGGACTCAGTTCGCGCCTTTTCCAGGAGATCAGGGAGCAGAGGGGCCTGGTTTACTCGGTATATTCTTATCACAGCTCTTATCATGATGCAGGCCTTTTTTGCGTATATGCCGGTCTCTCCAAAGAAAATGTGGGGCCGGCCATGGACCTGATTTTTAAGGAAATAAGGGATATTCAGCGCAACGGAGTAACCGGCCGTGAGCTCAGGAGGGCCAAGGACCAGCTCAAGGGGAACCTGCTTTTAAGCCTGGAAAACGTCAACACCAGGATGAGCAGGCTTGGCAAGTCTCAGCTTTACCTGGGCAAGGTGGTTTCGCCGGAGGAAATAGTGCAGAGGATTGAAAAGGTCACAGCCGGAGATATAGTAAATCTGGCGGCCGAAAAACTTGACCCCGGTAAATTCGCCATTGCCAGCGTGGGGCCCTGGGGGGACTGCATCGCCCTGAAGGACGCCGCCAACAAAGTGGGATAGAAATAGCCAGGGGGCCGGAATTGCTGGTCGGAATTCAGAATCCAGACCCCCATGCCGCCTGCGGCGGCACCATAGAGGAACGAAAATGGGTCTGTCGAACTTAATCCTTTAGCGGCTGGCGAAGCGAGGTCGATTTTTCATTGGTGCCTTGAGCCCGTAATCCAGACAGACCTCAGCGACCTGGTGCACCACAGAATGTTGCTCCCGTAAGGGAAGCACGCAGGGCAGAATGCCTTATTTAGGTCAGGTCCTGGTGGTAAACGCCCAACACATCAAGAATGTTCCCGGGCGCAAGACGTGGGCGGGACTCTCTCCAGGGAATAACGAGAGCGCCGGCAAGCGCAAGAAAGCTAAAACCACCAAGGGGAATCCACTCTTACTCACCACGTTGATCCAGGCTGCCAAGGCTGCATCAAAGACCAAGGACACTTATCTTTCTTACCAGGAAATGGGCGCCGATTACTTTGCAAAAGTTAACGCCAAGGCTATTAAAAACCGTGCTATCAAACAGCTTGAGATGTTGGGTTACCAAGTCAAGATCGAGGCTGCTTAAGGTTTTCGTTATTTGTTTTGTCTTAAAAAGCAATGCCGTTAAAACCCTTTTTGTAGAGGTCTAGTTAGGTGTTGCCTTTTCGGAGCCGTTATTTTCAGGGCAGAATAATTTAAACATCGAGATTAGACGGGCTGTTGCTTGCATATGGCATAAATGTAATTATCGCCCAATATAATACTAGCGGAGGTGATAATTATGTTCAGTCCGGTTTTTATTTTTGCTCTGGTTGTACTGGCGCTGGTGGTGATGTCCGTCAAAATGAGGCTTGAGAACAAGACTTTCAGGGATAGGGCCTGGGACGGATCAGAAACCAAATCCTCACCGCTTTCGGAGGCCCTGACCGGACTTATAGGAACAGCAGGCGGGATATACATATCGCTGGTTATGCTGTTTTCTTTTATGGAGTTGAAAGTGCCTTCAAAAATCGAGGTTTTCAGAGTGGGGCTGGAGCCTCTGGCGGCGGTGTCCTTTGCCCTGGCCATCATCCAGCCCTTTTTGATCAGGCTGCTTCAACTCCGTAAAAGGTACTAAAGGGGTGGGGGGTTAAGGGATGCGCATGGCTGAACTGGCGGGAAAAGAGATTGTAAATATATTTGACGGGGCAAGGCTTGGTATCGTTGGCGAAACCGACATGGTCATAGACACTGAGACGGGCAGGATAACATCGGTAATAATCCCGCGCAAAAATAACTTTCTCAACTTTTGGACGGACAGGCAGCATATGGTTATACCTTGGGAATCTATAAAAAAGATAGGTTATGAGGTCATGATCGTGGAGCTTGATCAGACAAACCTCAACTTTAAGAGATATATGGTATAAGTAAGCCGCCCACGGGCGGCTCTGATCTTTTTTTAATCCGGCCGGCTGTTGTTTTTTTGCAGTACCACCATAAGCGGGGGCTATGCTGGAAATAATATTGACTGCCAACAACAAAACGGATGGAGGACAGCCATGGCCAGACAGCACAGGCTGGAATTGATTAGAGAAATAGAATCCCGCAGGAACTCTTCAATAGTATGTTACATAACAGGCGACCGGGATAATCTGCACACACGGATAGCTCCCGATGTAATACCCATTTTTTACCGCCACCTGGAAATGATGCCCGACCGCAGGAGGATTGACCTTTTTTTATATACCAGGGGCGGGGATATAATAACACCCTGGCGGGTGGTACAGCTCATAAGGGAGTATACCGGCGAGTATTGCGTGTTGGTTCCCTTCCGGTCATACAGCGCTGGAACACTTTTCTGCCTCGGGGCGGACGAAATAGTGATGAGTAAAATGGGTGAGCTCGGTCCCATCGATCCCAGCGTAGTCAACGCCTATAATCCCGAAGACCCGTGCAACCCCTCTGCCAGAATGCCGGTCAACATCGAGGATGTTTATTCCTATTTTACTCTGGCGGACGAGGCCGCAAAACTGGACGAGGGATCGATGTCGGTTATTTTTACCGAACTGGCAAGGAGGATTCACCCTCTGGCCCTGGGCAACGTGCACAGAAACTACCTCCTGATTCGCTCCCTGGCCAAAAAGCTGCTGGGATTCAGGAGGTGCAGCCTTTGTGCCCAGGATGTGCAAAGGATAGTGGATAACCTCACGGAAAAGCTTTACGCCCACAATTACACAATTTCACGCCGGGAGGCCCTCGAGGACGTGGGATTGCCGGTATTCTGCCCGGATGTTGATCTGGAGAGGCTGATCTGGTCGCTGTATGAGGATTTCGCCAGGGAACTTAATCTGGCGGAGCCCTTCGATCCCAGGGAAATCACCACCGGCCCCCGCAGGGAGTTCGAAATCCCGGCCGGGGTGGTGGAGTCACAGTATGGAAGGGATTATTTCATATATTCAGGGGTGGTGGAGGGCAAAATGTATAACGGAGATGCACAAATCAACGTGGATATATTGAGACAGGGATGGAAAACCGTTAATTAACGGTTTTTAAACCCATAAGTCAATAAAAGGAAGGGGTTGTCCATGGATAAACTGAAAATCATGGTGGAACCGGTGAGGTTTAATTATCTTACTGCAAAGGGCAAATACTTCATACTTACCGATAAAACCGGCTATCCGTCAGCAGAGTTCAGATTCCGGTCAGGCAAAGGGGTAATAGTGCACGACTTCAGGAGCAACTATACAGGCCCTTCGAAGCCGTAAAAGTGTCAGCTTTTTGTCTTGACATATTATTGTGAATATATGAAAATAAAGGTTACATGATCGTGCTTGTCGCGAAGGCTAAAGTCTGGCGGCTTGATTTTTATAGACTTAGGAAATTATGCTCCGAAGGAATTCTGAGGATAATTTCCTAAGCACGGGGGTTCCAAGGGGGCGTCCCCCTTGCTTTAGTAGGGGTAGGACGTCTATACCGTCCGAAGGGGCGAAGCCCCTTTATTTTTGTAAAGGGAGGGTTGCGGGCGGATTTGCGCCCGGAGGAAGGGTATGATCAAGGTTGCTGTAAGCGGCGCGGCCGGAAGAATGGGGCGTGAGGTGCTCCGTACCGTCTGGAACGCCGAAGACATCAGGCTGGTGGGGGCCGTGGACCCCTTTGCGGCCGGAATTGACATTGGAAATCTTTTGGAGGCCGGAGAGGCTGGAATAAAGATCAGCCCGGACCTGGCCGGAATGCTGGACGATGTCCGCCCCGACGTGATTATAGATTTTACCAGCCCCGATGCGGTTTTTGCAAATATACTCACGGCATTGAAACGCGGTGTGCGCCCGGTGGTGGGCACCACCGGAATGAGCCCGGAACAGCTGTTCGAGGTGCGGGATATGGCGTCCTTGCATAAAACCGGGTGCGTGGTGGCCCCCAATTTCGCCATCGGCGCCATTTTAATGATGAAATTCGCCGCAGAGGCTTCCAGGTATTTTCCCCATGTGGAGATTATAGAGCTGCACCACGACAAAAAGGTGGATGCCCCGTCCGGTACCGCGTTGAAGACAGCGGAGCTTATATCCCAAAGCAGAGGCGATTTTCGTCCCGGGAAGGTTGCCGAGGTGGAAAAAATACCTTCGGCCCGGGGGGCAAATTACGACAGGGGCATTCGTTTGCACAGTGTCCGGCTGCCGGGACTGGTGGCCCACCAGGAGGTAATTTTCGGAGGTCTGGGACAGACACTGACTATAAGGCATGACTCCATATCCAGGGAGTCATTTATGCCGGGAGTGCTGCTGGCGGTCCGAAGGGTAGTGGAACTCAGCGAACTGGTTTATGGGCTGGAAAATTTGATTTTTGACAAGGAAAGCCCCTGTGATGACTGAGCAGCCTCACAGTCACCACTTTATCCGCCGGTTCATATATTGATGTTAAATGGAGGCAGAGGAGGGTTCTTTCCGGTATGCAGCCACACTTGTCAGGTGTAACGGTTGCTGTGCTGGGTGGTGACGCCAGGGAGGTTGTGCTGGTAAAGGGTCTTTTAGCCGCAGGCGTCAGGATTAGGGCGGTGGGAATGCCGGATTCACTGAAAACCGGCCCCGGCTTCGAGATATGCCGGGATATCCCCGAAGGGCTGGAGGGGGTTCAGGCCGTAATACTGCCCGTACCCGGTGTCAATGACCGGGGGGAGTTGCACGGGGTTTCTCCCGACCGGCGGCTGGTGCTTTCTAGGGAACTTTTGTCGCTTCTTCCGGAAGGCACTCCGGTGCTGGTTGGATTTGCCCGAAAGGTCCTCAAGGAAATGGCCGGCCAGTGCAAACTGCGCCTTATCGAATTGATGAACATGGACGAAGTGGCAATACTCAATTCAATTCCGTCCGCCGAAGGCGCCATTCAGCTGGCTATGGAAAACTCGGACATCACCATCCATGGAAGCAGGTCCCTGGTACTGGGCTTCGGCAGGACCGGTATAACACTGGCCCGCATGCTGGGGGCGCTTAATTCCAGGACAGTGGTTGTTGCCCGGAATCCGGCCCATAGGGCCAGATCCGTGGAGATGGGTTCCCAAGCCGTGGATTTTTCTGAACTGGGGCATGAAGCATCTAAAGCTGATTTTATTTTTAATACAATTCCTGCGATGGTTCTTGATAAACAAATCTTAGGCGGGGTTTCACCCGAGGCGCTGATTATCGATCTGGCGTCTCCACCTGGCGGAACCGACTTTGAGGAGGCCGGGAGGCGGGGAATAAAAGCAATATTGGCCCCAGGACTGCCCGGCAAGGTTGCTCCCAAAACGGCGGGACTGATACTGGCCGAGGTGGTTCCCCGCATACTGGCGAAAGAGCTCAATCTATATTAATTCTTCTGCCTCCGGAACCGGAGGTGTCCTGTCTATGCGCCTGAAAGGCATTCGGGTGGGGTTTGCCCTGACGGGTTCTCACTGTACCCTGGACGAAATTGTTATGGAAATTGAAAGCATAAAAAAAGAAGGGGCCGACATATACCCTATAATAAGCCAATCGGTTGACCAGACGGTTACAAGATACGGATCCCCCGAAAAATGGAAAAATACTTTGACTGGAATTACCGGTAATAAAGTGATAAACTCCATAGTGGGGGCCGAGCCGGTAGGTCCGGAAAAAATGCTCGACGTGATTGTGATCGCGCCGTGCTCCGGGAATACACTGGCAAAACTGGCCAACGCCATAACCGACACTTCGGTTTTAATGGCCGCAAAAGCTCACCTGCGCAACCAGCGCCCGGTGATACTGGCAATATCTACAAACGACGGCCTGGGATTAAATGCAAAAAACATCGGCCTGCTTCTGAATGCAAAAAATATATACATGGTTCCGTTCGGACAGGATAATCCCACCGGAAAGCCGAACTCTCTCAAGTCCAACATGGGACTGATTGTTGAGACTGTACTTCACGCCTTGGAGGGAAAACAAATACAGCCTGTGCTGGTATCGTATTCTTAATCAGGGGACGGCTCCGGTGGCATTTTATAACATTTCACTGTAGTTTGGGAGGGATAGCCATTGGCAGGTTGCAATGTGGTAGTGGTAGGGGCATCCGGAGCCGTAGGACATGAGTTGCTCAAGATTCTGGACGAGAGAAACTTTCCGTTAGCCAAGCTCAAACTTTGCGCCACGTCCCGTTCTGCCGGCAAACAGATAGCATTCCGGGGCGAGGCATATACCGTAGAGGAAACCACCCCTGACAGCTTCAGCGATATGGATATCGCCCTTTTCGCCGGCGGTTCCGCCAGCCTTGAGTTTGGCCCGGCCGCCGTCGATCGGGGCTGCGTGGTTATAGACAACAGCAGCAATTACAGGATGGATCCAGGTGTGCCTCTGGTGGTTCCGGAAGTCAACCCCGAGGATGTAAAGTGGCACAAGGGAATAATCGCAAACCCCAACTGCTCCACCATTATTATGGTGGTGGCCTTAAAGCCCATATATGACGCGGCCGGCATCAAGAGAGTTGTGGTTTCAACCTATCAGGCGGTTTCAGGGGCCGGGCAGGAAGGGCTGGAGGAGCTTGACGCCCAGACCAGGGCGGTTCTTTCCGGGGAAGAGTACCCTCCCCGGAAATTTGCCCACCAGATAGCCTTTAACCTTATACCGCACATTGACGTCTTCCAGGACATGGACTATACCAAGGAAGAATGGAAGATGGTAAAGGAGACCCATAAAATAATGCATGACAGCAATATTGCTGTCACGGCCACCACGGTCAGGGTGCCTGTGTTCCGCAGTCATTCCGAGTCGGTAAATATTGAAACCGATCGCAAGATTACCCCGCAGGAGGTCAGGGAAATACTGGCAAAAGCTCCCGGGGTTGTGGTGATTGACTACCCTGCTGAAAAGCAATACCCCATGCCTCTTTTCTGCTCGGACAAGGACGAGGTGTTTGTGGGACGAATCAGGGAGGACAACTCTATTGAAAAAGGACTTAACCTGTGGGTAGTGTCTGACCAGATACGCAAGGGGGCGGCCACCAACGCGGTACAGATAGCTGAATTGTTGATTAAATACGGATGTCTGCGTGTGAGGTAGGAAAATATGAAGTTTATCGTGCAAAAATTCGGCGGCACCTCGCTTGTCACCGGGGAACTGAGAGACCAGGTGGCGTCCAAGGTCATTGCAGTTAAGGAGGAGGGGTATACCCCTGTACTGGTGGTTTCGGCCATGGGCAGGAACGGCGACCCCTTCGCCACCGACACCCTTATCAGTTTTGTGAAAAAGGAATGCCGGGATGTACCGCCCCGGGAAATGGACCTTTTGATGTCCTGCGGGGAGATAATCTCCGGCGTGGTAATGGCGGCCAACCTTGAGAAAAAGGGCCACCCCGCTGTTTGCATGACCGGGGCCCAGGCGGGAATAATCACCGACAGCAATTTCAGCGACGCCCGCATACTTAAAGTCAAGCCCGACAACATCATCAAATATGCCAAAGAGGGGAAAATAGTTATTGTAACCGGCTTCCAGGGAACTACCGAAGAAGGCGAGACAACCACCCTGGGGCGGGGAGGCAGCGACACCAGCGCCGCTGCACTGGGAGTGGCGCTTGACGCCCACTATGTGGATATATACACCGATGTTGAGGGAATTATGACGGCGGACCCCCGCATTGTGGAGGGCGCCCGTCCCAGGGAGGTAGTCACTTACGACGAGATATGCCAGCTGGCACATGAGGGCGCCAAGGTGGTTCACCCCCGGGCGGTGGAAATAGTTATGCAAAAAAACATACCCCTCAGGGTAAAATGCACTTTCAGCGACGCACCCGGAACGCTGGTGACCAGCACCGGGGAGGTAAACAAAGGCACCATTGACATCACCAGGGACCGTACCATCACGGGAATTACACAGATACCCGGCCTTACGCAGTTTAAAATACCCGTGGACGACGGCAATGAGGGGCTGAGGCAGAAAAGGCGGCTGTTCAAGGGTTTGGCCCTGGCCGGGATAAGCCTGGATTTCATCAACGTACATCCCTGCATGGTGGTATTCACGGTAAAGGACGAGGCCCGGGAAAAAGCTGCCCAGGTGTTGGAAAACACCGGTTTTACGGCTGAAGTAACACCCAACTGCGCAAAGGTGGCGGCGGTGGGTGCGGGCATGACCGGCGTTCCCGGGGTTATGGCCTCTGTTGTGGAGGCGCTTACCAGAGAAGATATACAGATACTGCAGTCAAACGACTCCTATACAACCATCTGGGTGCTGGTAAAACGGGATGATATGGAGAAAGCGGTACGGGCGCTGTATCGCCAGTTTACGGCCGTCTAGAACCCACTGCCGGCGCGCTCCGCATGAGGGGCGGCCTGTGCGCGGGGGATGGCGCAGGTTTTGCGGAAGGTTGACTTGTTACCATAATGGGAGGAAGGTGAAAGCCTTGGTTAATGATTTCGGGCGGGTTCTCACTGCAATGATCACGCCTTTCAACAAGGATATGGCGGTGGATTACAATGTTGCAAGAAAACTGGCCCGCCATCTGGCCCAATCGGGCTCGGACGGGCTGGTCATATGCGGAACAACAGGTGAATCCCCCACGCTGACCAAAGAAGAGAAAATAGAGCTCTTCAGGGTTGTTGTGGAAGAGGTGGGCGGCCAGTCGGTGGTAATTGCCGGAACAGGCGGATACAGCACAGCCTCAAGTGTAGAGCTGACCCAGGCTGCCGAAAAGGTGGGGGTAGACGGCGTGATGCTGGTGTGCCCGTATTACAATAAACCTTCCCAGGAGGGTCTCTACCAGCATTTCAAGGCCATCGCCTCCAGCACCCACCTGCCGGTAATGCTGTACAATATCCCCGGCCGGACCGGAGTGAACATGCTTCCGGCCACCGTGGCCAGACTGGCTGAGATCCCCAACATCATAGCCATAAAAGAGGCGGCCGGAAGTATAGACCAGGTCAGTGAACTGCGCCGGACACTGCCGGACAGCTTTGCCATATACAGCGGGGACGACTCCTTTACACTGCCCATGCTGGCCCTGGGCGCCAAGGGCATAGTCAGTGTGGTGTCCCATGTTGCAGGGCCACAGATAAAGCAAATGGTGAATGCTTTCATTTCCGGCAACACAACCCTTGCCGCCCAGATACACCTGCAGCTGACCCCCATCTTCAGGGGACTGTTTATTACCACCAACCCGGTGCCTGTTAAGGCGGCCATGAACATACTGGGCTGGCAGGCGGGGGTTCCGAGGCTGCCTCTGGTGGAAGCCACCGCGGCTGAAAAAGAAACCATTAAGAAGGCGCTTGCGGAGCTCAAACTTATCTAAAGACAGCCGGCGAGAGACCTTAAGACGGTCTCTCATCTGTTTTTGCGGGCATTAACGCATCACCGGTATGATTGTACCAGTTAAAGGGAAAAATAATACGTATTACTACGATGTGTGAACCGGTAAAAATTTATTGCCCGGCGGTAAAAAACTAATATAAAATGGTATTTAAGATAGTGGACGGGTTTATGGTAAATCCGGGATTTATTAACCGTATGGTGTTATTCCCACCTTCTCCTGTCACTCTCACCAATTTTATAGAAGCTTTTTTATTTTTTTGACTTTTTTGACGAAACATAGGGGAGGTGCGGACATTTGGCAAAAGAACCCAAGGTTGCCCTTATCCCCCTTGGGGGAATGGGGGAAATAGGAAAAAACATGATGGCGGTGAGATTTGGGGATAAGATACTGGTTATAGATTGCGGATTGATGTTTCCAGAGGAAGAAATGCTTGGGATTGACGTTGTAATACCGGATATAACCTTCCTTTTAGAAAACCGGGAGCAGGTGCAGGCGATAGTGCTCACCCACGGGCACGAGGACCACATCGGGGCGCTGCCCTATGTGCTGCGGCAGCTCAATGTTCCTGTTTACGGCACCAGGCTGACGCTGGGGCTGCTGGAAGGAAAGCTTAAGGAGCAGGGTATAGAAAAGGGAGTCGATCTGCGCAACGTAAAGCCCCGGGATACTGTTCAGATTGGGCCTTTCAAAGTGGAGTTTATCAGGGTTGCCCACAGCGTTCCGGACGCCGTGGCGCTGGCCATTCACACCCCTATAGGCACCATAGTCCACACCGGTGACTTCAAGGTGGACCACACCCCGGTGGACGGAGAGATACTTGACTTCTATAGATTTGCCCAGCTTGGGGAAAGAGGGGTGCTGGCGCTGCTGTCGGACAGCACCAATGTGGAGAGGCCGGGCTACACGCTTTCCGAAAAAACCGTGGGGGCGGTGCTGGATGAAACTTTCAGGCAGGCCACCGAACGGATTATAATGGCAACCTTCGCATCGAATATTCACCGGGTGCAGCAGGCCATAACTGCGGCCCACAGGTATGACCGCAAGGTGGCCATAGTGGGCCGCAGCATGGTCAATGTTGTAAGCATTGCTCACGAACTGGGCTACCTGGCCATACCCGAGGGGACACTGGTGGAGGTTGAGGAAGCCTCCCGCCTTCCCAAAAACAAGGTGCTGTACATTTCCACCGGGAGCCAGGGAGAGCCGATGTCGGCCCTTACCAGGATGGCGATGGGGGATCACCGGCAGGTGGAGATAATGCCGGGCGACACCATCATCATTTCGGCCAGCCCCATTCCGGGAAATGAAAAGCTGGTGGGGCGCGTCATTGACCTTCTCTTCAAACATGGGGCACACGTGGTCTACGAACAGGTTTCCGGCATACACGTCAGCGGTCACCCCAGCCAGGAAGAGCTTAAACTGATGATGAACCTGACACGGCCCAAATTCTTCGTGCCCATCCACGGGGAGCAGAGAATGCTTATCAAGCATGCCAGACTGGCCAGGGAGATGGGGATTCCTCCCAGCAACATATTTGTTTGCGAGAACGGCCAGGTCATCGAGTTTTCCAAAAAGACCGGCAGGCTGGCCGGCAGGGTCACAGCCGGGAGGGTGCTTGTTGACGGGCTGGGAGTGGGCGACGTAGGCAACATAGTGCTGCGGGACCGCAAGCAGCTGTCCCAGGACGGAATACTTATCGTGGTGGTCACCATCAGCAAGGAAAGCGGCATGATAATAGCCGGCCCGGATATAGTGTCCAGGGGTTTTGTGTATGTCCGTGAGTCCGAGCAACTGATGGAAGAGGTCAGGGAAAAGGTTAGGGCCATACTGGACAAGTGTTCCGACAGGGGTATAACCGAGTGGTCCAACATCAAGTCCCAGGTAAGGGATTCACTGGGCAAGTTTCTTTATGAAAAAACCAGGAGAAGGCCGATGATACTGCCAATCATCATGGATATTTAAAAGCTGAAATTAAAATGCACGGGTAAAAACCCGTGTATTTTTTTGCCCGGAAAGGCATACTAAGGAAGACGTTATTCAAGTGTAGTAAACAAGGAGGATTGGTATGCCGAGTTGCATCTCTTACGATGATGAGCCGGGGGTATTTCCCTATTCCCCCGATATCGACCCGGAGCCAAGCGTTGAACCGGAGGTTTATCCCAACGATCCGCACAACCCGGACGAAGACCACCACAAGGCGCCCCGGCGGGTACAGGGCAGGCAGAAGGGCGGCGTGGACTCCATCAAGGAACTGGGCGCCATGCCGTTGCCGGAAGTAAAAAGCAATATACACTGCATAAGTATAGTGGGCCAGATAGAAGGCCACCTGGTGCTGCCGCCCCAAAACAAGACAACCAAATACGAGCATATAATCCCGCAGCTTATAGCCATAGAGCAGTCCCCCGAGATAGAAGGCCTGATGATTATACTCAACACAGTGGGAGGCGATGTGGAGGCCGGGCTGGCCATAGCTGAAATGATATCCAGCCTTTCCAAGCCCACCGTGTCCATAGTGCTGGGAGGGGGCCATTCCATCGGAGTGCCGATAGCGGTGGCCACCGATCACAGCTTCATTGCCGAAACCGCCAGCATGACCATTCACCCCATCCGGCTCAACGGGCTGGTCATTGGTGTTCCCCAGACCTACGAGTATCTGGATAAAATGCAGGACCGGGTGGTAAACTTTGTCACCAGCCATTCCGGCATCACTTCACAACAGTTCCGGGAGCTTATGTTCAGGACCGGGGAGCTTGCCAGGGATATAGGGACCGTGCTTATTGGAAAGGAAGCTGTGGAAAAGGGGCTGATAAACGAGGTGGGCGGTGTAAGCAAAGCGGTGGCCAGGCTTAAGCAGATGATAGGGGAAAGAGCCTCGGCCAAGGGAGTGACACAGCATTGATACTATGGACGCCCATGCAGCTTGAACTGGTGCTTGAGGGTATGGAAACCATGGCATCTCCGCAGCTGGAGCATGTCTGCCGACTGGGGGTGCCCATGCTGGTTGAAAAAACAAAAGACGGGAAGCGCAGGATAGACAGGGTTTTGAGCACCGACCCCATGGATTACCTTGACCTGGAAAACACCCCGGGAAGGTATTTGGACTGCTGACAATTTATTTTTAAAAAGTCCTCCCAGAGCAGGAACTTTTTGGGCAGAGCCATTGTCAAAAAGGTATGATAGCTAAAGGGGGGCGGGGTCGGTGATTTTAAAACTTGTTATAGCCTTGTTATTCCTGTGCGCCCTCGGACTTATCGACCCCGAAAAACAGGCCCGGTAATGAATAAAGAAATCAAGTCACAACCGCCAAATGTCGAAATTGGCGGTTTTTTCATGTGAATAGGCGTTGGGCGGATACTTCTTTATAGGGTACCGGCATATAATATGTTAATCAATGGAGTGGTTGGAGGCGTGGCGCGTTCACATTACTGCCTGACAAAATTATACAGTGAAAGGAGTGATTGACATGGACTTCTGGAAGAGACTTGAGGAGCACCGTTCCATAGAAAAGCAACTGGCCTGGGAAGGCACCTTCGCCGATTACATGGAAATAGTCAGGGAATCTCCCTATGTAGCCCAGTTGGCCCATTCACGCATATATGAAATGATAAAATCAGCGGGAATAGAGGAGACGCCTGCAGGAAAAAAATACAGTTTCTTCAGCCCGGAAATATTCGGACTGGACCGCACACTGGAAAAACTGGTGGAAGAGTACTTTCACCCGGCTGCCAGAAGGCTTGATGTGAGGAAAAGAATACTTTTGCTTATGGGACCCGTAAGCGGGGGAAAATCCACACTGGTGGCGCTGTTTAAAAGAGGGCTGGAAAAATTCAGCCGCAGCGGGCTTGGCGGGCTATACGGCATCAAAGGCTGCCCCATGCACGAGGAGCCGCTCCACTTGATTCCCAAGGAGCTGAGGCCTGAGTTTGAAAAGGAATACAACGTATATATAGAGGGGGAACTCTGCCCGTCCTGCCGTGTAATGCTGGAATCCGAGTACGGGGGCAAAATCGAAAACGTCATGGTGGAAAGGGTATTTCTCTCGGAGGAGCACAGGGTGGGTGTAGGAACTTTCACCCCATCGGACCCGAAATCCCAGGACATCGCCGACCTGACCGGAAGCGTCGATTTCTCCACTATCGCCGACTACGGTTCAGAGTCCGACCCCAGGGCCTACCGCTTTGACGGTGAGCTCAACATAGCCAACAGGGGTATTATGGAGTTTCAGCAGATGCTTAAAATTAAACCACCTGTTCCACCACCCAGCGGCAGGTTATACAGATCATGAATTGGCTTCCCTGGCCCTCATTATGTTTAATCCCAAGCCTATGAACAGAACACTGTTTATTTATTCATTGGTCAAATCTCCTGTAAGGCCACGATCTGATAAAAGACGGAAGACGCCCGTCAATGGCCGCAAGTCCGAGAGTTATCAGCGCCATTCCTGAAATGTGGTGTAATTGAAGACGCTCATCCAGCAAGGTGGTGCCGAGCAGTAAAGCGCTTACGGGTATAAGGAATGTCACCAGAAGTACGTTGGTTGCCCCGGCTGTGGCCAGTATTCTGAAGTAAATAATATACGCCAGGGCAGTGCAGAGAAGCCCCAGGGCAATTACGGCAAACAAAGTCTCTAAACCGGGCCGGGGTAAATTCCATGGACTGTCTGTAATGAGTGCCACAGGCAGTGCCATAACCGTGGTGGCGGTGACCTGGCCGGTTGCCACCACCAGCGGGGAGCAGCCTTTGAACCGCCGGCCGAAAATGCCGGCACAAGAATATGACACCGCAGCGGCAATAACCGCCAGATCGGCGACTACGTGCAGTCCCAGCCCGCTGAGCGAATCCATCCCAATCATTATCGCGACCCCTGTGACCCCGGAAAAAACACCTATAAGCCGGTTTCCAGTCAGCCGTTCGTCTCCGGTCAGGAAGTGAGCCAATACGGCAGTAAACAGTGGGGTGGTGGCGTTTAATATTGAGGCCAGGCCGCTGGCGATCTGGGTTTGCCCCCACAGGATCAGGCTAAACGGGATCAGGTTATTCAGCATCCCCATGACAAAAAAGGATTTCCACTGCTTTATGCTGACGGGCATTCGGTGGCCGAGGAAGTAAACCATCACGTTAAGTGCAATGGCGGCTAAAGCCACTCTGGACAGTACAACGGTAAAGGGTGGCAGTTCTGTTACGGCAACTTTGCCAAAGAAGAAAGACCCGCCCCAAACTATGGAAAGAGCTATGAGGAGCAGCCATTCAACAGGCCCCATAACCTTGTTTGGTACGGCTGCATAGCTGCTGTTCGTATATGGAACAACCTCCATGCTGTCCAGTGATTTTCTCACATTTATGTCCTCAAGATTCTTTTTCATTTAAACCTCCATGTCTTAAATGCGACAGGCTAAACAGCATAAGCAGTTTTTCACTCACGGATATGCCATCCTTCAAAAAGTATAAACCTTATCCTGTTAAAAATAAATAGAATGAAAATATGACAGCAAGAAATCGTTATTCCAGAGTAGCGGATAAAGTGTTTATATAAGAAAAAAGCACCTGTTTATGGTGCTTTTCACTACTAATTTCAGCTTGCCGCATTTTCAATATTTTAGATATACAGATAAATGGCTTTTCGAATGGGCCAAGGTCTACCCGAGTACATATGACAGAGGCGTATACTCCAGGTTAAGAGCCTCGGCAACGGCCCTGTAAGTCAGCCTGCCGTCTATTACGTTGACGCCCAGGGACAGTGCCTTGTTTTCCCTGATGGCCCTTTGGTATCCTTTGTCGGCGATCTCCAGGGCATAGCCCAGGGTGACGTTTGTCAGGGCGTAGGTCGAGGTGCGGGCCACGGCCCCGGGCATGTTGGCCACGGCGTAATGAACCACTCCGTGCTTTACGTAAACCGGATCGTCGTGGGTTGTCACACGGTCAATAGTCTCAATGGAACCGCCCTGGTCGATGGCCACGTCCACGATTACCGATCCCGGCTTCATCTGCTTGACCATTTCTTCGGTAACCAGGTGGGGCGCCCTTGCCCCCGGCACCAGCACCGCCCCCACCAGCAGGTCGGCGAACCTGACGGCCCTTTCAATGTTGTAGCTGTTGGACATGAGGGTTTTGACCCTTCCCCCGAAGATGTCGTCCAGGTAGCGCAGGCGGTCTGCGGACCTGTCGATAATGGTTGCCTGGGCGCCCATGCCCAGCGCCATCTTTGCCGCGTTGGCGCCCACCACCCCGCCGCCGATGATAACCACATCAGCCGCCGGAACCCCGGGAACCCCTCCCAGCAGTATGCCTTTTCCGCCAGAGGGTTTTTCCAGGAAGCGGGCGCCGATCTGGACGGACATCCTTCCGGCCACCTCGCTCATGGGGGTGAGCAGGGGCAGGGCACCGTTGTCCAGCTGGATGGTTTCGTAGGCGATGCCCACCACTTTTTTGTCCAGCAAAAGCCTTGTAAGATCCGGCTCGGGAGCCAGGTGCAGGAAGGTAAATATTATCTGTCCTTCCCTGATGAGGCCGTACTCCCGGGGAAGGGGCTCCTTTACCTTCATAATCATGTCCGCCCCGGCAAAAACCTCTTCCGCCGAGGAGACTATCCCGGCGCCGGCCTGGATATAGTCATCATTGCTGATTCCGCTGCCCGCTCCCGCCTGGTCCTGGATCAGCACCCGGTGTCCGGAATTGACAAAGGCTGCCACGCCGGCGGGCACAATAGCCACCCTGTTTTCGTTGTTTTTAATCTCCTTCGGCACTCCGACAATCACAGTGGCTCCCTCCTTAAACCGGTAAATAGCTTTAAGGTCCCACACTTATACCGAGCAAAACTGATACCAGCTTTCATGAAAGAACAAAAACCCCAGGCCGCCTGGGCCGGGGTTATACAATCCTGAAATACATGCCTTAAAGGGGTGGCAAGAAAAATTGCCACCCGGGTGCACAGTGTCTGACTTTATGCCTGTCGTTACTGGAGTTTTTCGGTATCCCTGCAAAGCATTCCTGGCAAGAAAGATTGCCATAGCAACTTTTCTTGCCATCTAAATGCCGTATTTTTTTATCTTGTTCATTATGGTGGTATGGGAGACACCCAGGAACCTGGCGGTCTGCCGGAGGCTTCCGTATTTTTGCAGCGCCTGGGCTATGATCTGTTTTTCAAAATGGCTTACGGCGGCTTCCAGAGTGAGTCCGCTGTCGGGCCCGGTTACTCCGGGCTTTCCTGCTGTTCCGCCGGAATTAATATCAGGATCTTCGGCAAAATCGTAATAACGGTCGAAAAATATTTTTTCAGGCTGAATCTCTGTATCTTCCTGTACCAGTACCATGGCCCGCTCCATTACATTCTCCAGCTCCCTGACATTGCCCGGCCAGTGGTAGTTTATGAGCTTTTCCATGGCCCCGGCGGATATTCTTTTTATATTTTTGCCAAGCCGCCGGTTGAATTTTTCAACCAGGTACTCGGTCAGAAAGGGAATATCCTCCTTTCGCCGGCGAAGGGGGGGGATATAAATGGGAACAACATTGAGCCGGTAGTATAGGTCATCCCGGAAGCCGCCGTTGGTGATCATTTCCTCCAGGTTCCTGTTGGTTGCCGCTATCACCCGGACGTTTACCACATTTTCCACCCTGTCGCCGATGCGCCGCACCCGCCCCTCCTGCAGTACCCTCAGTAATTTGGCCTGCAGGTGGGTTGACAGCTCTCCTATCTCATCCAAAAAAATAGTGCCGTAATTGGCAAACTCAAAAAGGCCCAGCTTTCCCCTCTTGTGGGCTCCGGTGAAGGCTCCCTCCACATAGCCGAACAGCTCGCTTTCCAGCAAATTGTCGGGCAGGGCGGCGCAGTTGATGGGTACGAAGGGTTTTCCCCGCCGGCTGCTCTCCATGTGAATGGCCCGGGCAAACAGCTCTTTTCCAGTGCCGCTTTCGCCCCGTATCAATACCGTGGAGTTGCCTTTAGCCACTTTCCGGGCCAGGTCAATGGCTTTTTTCAGTGTTAAGCTGGCACCCCTTATTTCATCAAAGGTGGTCATCACCGGCTTGGTAACGGTGTAAACCAGTTGTTTAACGTCCGACATGTCTTTTATGCAGGCCACCGCTCCGACAATATTTCCCATATCGTCCTTTAAGGGCCTGGCGGTACTGAAAAAGTTAAGCCGGCCTTTGGGGTGGCTGATGCTTATTTCCAGGTTGTTGTATGACCTGCCGTCCTTGAGGCACTGCAATATGGGCACTTCCGGGGACAGTACGCCGGCGATGTTTTTGCCGATGAGTTCGGATGCGGAATAGCGGAAAATCTTTTCCACCACCGGATTGACACTGGTGATCATACCGTTGACATCCACCGCCAGTATTCCCTCGCTGACAGTGTCCAGTATGGCCTTTATCTTTTTTTCCCTTTCCTCCGAGGGCATCATGGGCACCCGGCAAACATAGAGCACTCCCGGGATCTGGTATAGTTCGGAAATCAGTTTTTCCAATTCCATTGACCCTATCTGCTCAATATGGACATAAAGATTAAACTCTTTTATCTCGATTGATACTATGTTCAACCGCCAGACAAAGATAACCTTGGACACATCGAATACTAAACCCACCCTGTCCTCGAAGCTGATCCGCAGCCTGGGGCTTTCCAAAGTTCTTCCTCCCCGGATGATTAATTGATTTGATTATCCCGGATATGATTTTATTCGTCAAAAGCCGCTAATGCTCAGTTCTGTTCAGCTTGAGCTTTCCGGGCGCGCCATCCCGGCCTTTTCCCCGCCGGGGTATTCCTCCCTGTAGGTGATTACCCTCCTGGGATAGGGTATCTCCACCTTTTCCCGGTCAAGGGCGTTTTTAAACCTCCTTAAGAGATCCCTTTCGACGGCCCACTGTTCTCCCGGTATGGTGTTGGCAACCACACGGATGTTTACCGCGAAGTCTCCAAGGGCAACAACCCCCTGGACCACCGGAGTTTCCACGATTGCGGGCATTTCCCGGCGGGCGGTTTCGCATTCCCTCCTCAGTACCTCCATGGCCCTGTCAATATCCTCTTCGTATGCCACCCCCACAATAACCACGGCCATCATGTGGCCCCGGTTGTAATTTGTCACCTTGGTTATTTCGCCGTTGGGAATAATATGCAGCTGCCCCGTCCACTTGCGTATTTTACAGGTCCTGAGGCCTATTTCTTCCACCACTCCCACCACGCCCCCGGCTTCAACATAATCTCCCACGGCAAACTGGTCTTCAAAGAGTATAAAAAAGCCGCTGATTATGTCCTTAACCAGGTTTTGTGATCCGAAGCCCACGGCCAGCCCCAGTATGCCGGCGCTGGCCAGTATGGCGCTGGTGTTTACGTTAAAAATCTGCAGCACCATTATACCCGCCAGGAAAAACACAATGTAGGTGACCATGTTTTTTAACAGCGACTCCAGTGTCTGGGCCCTCTTGGTGTTGATTATGCCGTCCTTTATTTCCCTGCGGGCGAATACCTGGGTGATGGCAAGGCGCGCAACACCGGCAATAAGCCTTGCGGCCACTATAACGCCAACTGCTTTTAGCAGTATAAGCCCCATGTTTTTTACCATCTGGGGGGAAACAACATTGACTTTGAAAATCTCCAGTACAATAACAACGCCCGTAAGAGCGCCCACATAGAAAACAAGCGGCTTTGCCAGCATTCCCAGGGATAGGGCCAGATTTTCCGCACCGGGCTCTTTCTGGTCTTTTTTTGCCGGATTTCTTTCCAGTAACCTGTCTATAATCAGGTTGACAGCCTTCACCACAATAAAAATCAAAATCAGTGCAACAGCTGACAGAGCCAGTTTAAATGCGATATCGCTCATGTCCAGCCGGCGCAGGTAAGTTAAAATGCTGTTCAGTCCTTCTATTTTTAACACCTTCCCTGAAAAAGAAACTATAAATAATATTCCACCCGGGGCCGGGAGTTACAAAACATTATCCTCTCCGGTGTGCTTTTTGATGTTTTGCAATTTCAGCACCAGTATGAACATTGATACCAGCCGGGGGTCGAACTGTGCGCCCGAACACCTTATAAGTTCTTTTACGGCCTGCTGGTGGGTCATGGCCTTTCGGTAGGGGCGGTTGTTGGTCATGGCGTCATAGGCGTCGGCTATGGCCAGTATCCTGCATTCCAGGGGTATTTCCTCGCCCTTGAGGCCAAGGGGGTAACCCTTGCCGTTCCACCACTCGTGGTGCTTTAATATCCAGTCGGCAATGGGAGCCAGGTCAGGTGCCGACTGTGCGATGCGGTGGCCGATCTCGCTGTGCCTGGTCATTTCCTGGAATTCATCGTCATTTAGGGGCCCCGGCTTAAAAAGAATCCTGTCCGGTATGCCCACCTTGCCAATATCGTGAAACTGGGCCAGGAGGCGCAGGTCGGTGATCTTGCGCTCCGGCAGCCCCAAGGACTTGGCCAGCTCGGACACCAGGTCCTGCAGGCGGTCCGCGTGGCCCTCGGTTATAAAATCCCGGGCCTCCATTGCCTTCATCAGTGTCTGTACAACGGAGCTCCGGGTACTCTGGCCGTGCAGCAGCTTTTCCCTGTACATGTTGTTGTCGGCTTCCTTGAAAAGATCGGCCACGCTTTTTGACTCTATATGGCCTGCTGAGTAGCCTATGGACATGCTCAGCGGAATTTCGGTGTTTTCCGCGTTGTACCTGGCCAGAGCGTCACGGACCCTTTCGGCTGCCCTCCGGACGGAATTTTTATCGCTGCCGGGCAGCAGTACGGCAAATTCGTCGCCTCCTATACGGGCCACCATGTCGCTGCTGCGGAAGGCCTCTTTAATAACACGGGCGGCGGTTACAAGAAGCGCGTCCCCGGTGTCGTGCCCCATGGTGTCGTTGGTAAGTTTCAGCCCGTCCACATCGCACAGTATTACTCCGGCCGATTTCAGCCCGGCACCCTCTATACGATTCATTTCCTGCTCGAAATACGCCCGGTTGTAAAGCCCTGTAAGGGGATCGTGCAGGCTTAGGTATTTGAGTTTGTCCTCCGCCTGCTTCCGCTCGGTGATATCGCTGTATATGGCGTATAGCCCCACCTGCTTTTCGCCCAGTATTATGGGATACGAAATTATAAACACATTTACCAGGCTTTCGTCCTTGCGCTTCCTGACAGTCTCGGCGTGAACGGCATTTCCGGACAAAACCTCGCCGGAAAAAGCTGAGGCCTCTCCCAGCTGGTTTTCGGGCACAATTACATCGTTAATCTGCAGCCCTTTTACTTCATCTGCAGTATATTGGAACAGCTTTTCAAACCCTTTGTTGACGGTTATAAACCTGTCATTGATATCCGCTATGATTATTCCTGCGGGGGAGTTTTCAAAAAGCTGCTGGAAGTAGGCCCTCTGCAGGCTAAGCTCCTCCTCAACCTGCCTGCGGTCGGTGATGTCCCTGATGGTGCCGAACAGTCCCCGGTAAACGCTCTTTTCATCAAAAAGCAGCACGGAGTTTGCTTCGGCGTAGATAGTATTTCCTTCCTTCTTTGTCATACGCAGATTGAATCCTTTGTAGGTCTCTGTTTTTGTCTCAATTAAGCTATGCAGCAACCGGACTGTCATTTCCCGGTCTTCGGGGTGGATGAACTCTGTGAAATTCTTGCCGATTACTTCGTCAGCAGTGCTGTAGCCGAGCTGTTCCAGTCCTGCCTGGTTGACAGACGCCACCTCTCCATTTGCGTTAAGGGAGAATATCAGGTCGGGTGAGTTTTCCACCAGGTTTCTGTACCGCTCTTCACTGAGGACCAGTTCCCGGCGGGATTTGTCCAGGGCCGTCAGCATATTGTTGACCGACTCTCCCAGGCGTGACAGCTCATCTTCTCCCGTTACCTCCACCTGGGCGGTGTGGTCACAGGTGGACCCGATGGTGATAATGCCGGAGCTTAGACGGGCCAGCCTTGACAGAACAGCCTTCTCCAGAAGAAGCAGTGTAACAATTCCAAATACCGAACCGGCCAGGATGAGGTAGGTGATCAGATAAACCACGCTGGCCTGGCCCTGCTTGTAAATGTCTCTCGGAATGTCTGCTCTCAGGAAGACGCCCGGTCTGCCGTATATATCCTTAATAAGGGTGTACCCCGCCACAAAATCGGGTCCTGTCGCCGATACCTCAATGGGGGGATCTGTTTTTATCCCGGAAAGGGCTTTTTTAATGTGTGACGGCACCTCAGGGTCATCCGGCGCAAGAACCGTAAGAGACAGGTGAGTTGTGCCTGAGAGGTGTTTCATTTCCCTGGAATCGAGGAACCGGGCCATAACCAGCGAACCGCGCACAGGGCCTTCCCTTTCGCTTGTCAGAATGGGCCGGGAGGCTACCATCAGTATGCCCTCGGGGATGGTGATTATCCCGCTTGCACTGCTGGACGGGTCCGGGTGGTTTACCAGGGGGCTGTTTTTAAAAAGGTGTGTTTTTATGCTTTCCGGCACCGGAACCTCTGTCTTGCCGGTCAGGTCAAATCCCTTGCCGAAGACAATGCTGCCCGAGGAATCAATAAACAGTATAATGTTAATCTTCAGAACCGAAAAGGTCTCGTCGGGGAGGTTCTTTTTAACATACTTGTCATCGTTTCCTTCCACAAAGGCGCAGGTATTGTCCCATGCTGCCCAGTCGGCGGCCTCGCTGTTCAGCGTGGCAATATTGTTTGAAATCGCGTCTAACGCTCTTTCAACATTTTTAGTGGTGTCCTTTTTTTCGAGTCCGGCAAAGCTTTCCAGCAATACCACCCTGGATATGGCGTAAAGTATGAACAGGAGGATGGTCAGAGTAATGACTATTATTACTACAGTCTTTTTCCTCAATGTCATTTTGTATCGCCTCTGTAATGAGAATGGCGCCCTTAAACTATGCATAATATGTCTGCACAAGCGTATTTTCGCCCTGATATGACCTTTTTCCTTTTTATAAGGGCTTAAATGAGTTGTATAATTGGTAAAAATCTATAAATGTTTGTGCAGGTGTAACAAAAAGATTTCCGTCATTGGCCGTTTTTCTGCCCTCGGGGGTGCTTAAACCGCACTTTAGCAATTCCTAGCACTGCCGCCTCCTTTATAAAAAACCACAGCCCCGGCCTTCGGTGTCCCTCACCGGGCAGCAACCCTGGTGGCTTGGGCCAGCATCAGCATTATACGGATTCCGCCTTGTACTCCCTGGCGTCCTTCAAAAAAAACATAACCAGCGGTATAAGTATGATGAAGCCGCAGGAAAGGTACATGTAAGACAGGCCGAAGTTCTTCGAGACAAATCCCAGGAGTATTGAGCCTATCCCTATGCCCAGGTCAAAGGAGCTGAATATTGTGCCGTTGGCCGCGCCCCTGCGGTGGGGGGGCACTCTGTTGATTACCATGGCCATGGTGGTGGGGTGAACCGCTCCGAAACCTATGCCCATGAATATTGCCGACAGTATGAAAAGTTCAAGCCCGCCGGCATAGAAAAGCAGTACAAAGGAAAGGAATATCGCCCCAAACCCGGCCGCCATAACCAATTTGGGGCCATTTTTATCAAATGCCTTGCCGGCCACGGGCCTGACCAACATTAAAGTGAGGGCGTATGCCAGGAAGAACGTGCCTGCGTTTTTTATGCCCAGGTCCTTTCCGTACAGGGTTATGAAAGAGACTATTCCGCCATAGACCACGGCAGTAAAGAACATTATCCCGGACAGGGAAAAAACCCGTGGCTCAAAAAAGCTGTCCAGGCTGATTTTGACCTTTTCCGGCCTTTTATGTTCCCGGTATGAAATCCCCGGCACCAGAAGCGTACCTGCAGCCGCCACGGCGAAACTGGCGCTGAACAGTGTGTTAAAGCCGGAGACGTTTAATATGTACAGCCCCAGGCTGGGTCCCAACGCCATGGCAAGGGTGTTGGACAGTCCATAATAGCCCATGCCCTCGCCTCTTCTGGAGGGGGGCACCACGTCGGCGGCCACGGTTCCGGCCCCGGTGGTGGAAAAGCCCCAGCAAATTCCATGCAGTGCTCTTAGCACAAAAAGCAGCGCCAGGCTGGTTACGAAGTTATAGGCCGCCATGGCCAGGGAAAAAGCGATGAAAGCGTAGAGCAGTATTTTTTTCCTGCCCGCCACGTCCAGCAGAAATCCCGAGAGTGGGCGGACCATAACCGCCGTAAGTGAAAGTACCCCGATGATATATCCCACGTTGCTTTCATCACCCTTTAAAACATCAGTTACAAATACCGGTAGGGTGGGGAGCAGGAAATAAAAGCTGGTGAACATCATCATGTTTACCAGGCATACCAGTATAAAATTCCTGGTCCAGAGGGCCTCCTTTTGCATATTTCAAATCTCCTTGTCAAAATTTTGAATAATAAGTCGAAGTTGTGAAGGATTTTTGCATCCCTTCATTTAATATTACCAATATAATACCAAGCTTTATTATACTACAAACTAGGGCTTCAGTTGCAGTTTCCGGACTAAAGCCTATATTCTGATTAGCGGGTGTCTGGCTGATGAAAAAAATACTGGTTGTTGGCGACCAGAAAGCGAATATAGCGCTTCTCAGAGCGCAACTGAGTGAATTTCACGTTATAGAGGCCGACAGCGGCGGCTCGGCCCTCAGAAAAATCCGTGAGGAAAGGCCTGACCTGATACTTCTGGATGCTATGATGCCCGGGGTTGGCGGTTTTTCTTTTCTTTCCATAATAAAAAACGCCGAGGGGACCAGGTTTACGCCTGTTATCGTCATCACCGCCCTAAATACCGATGAAGAGAGAGTAAAATTCCTGGAAAAGGGGGCGGACGACTATATAACAAAACCCTTTTCCCCCCAGGTATTACTGGCCAGGATAAATAACCTGCTGCAGACTAAGTTTTTTTTACAGGAACAGCTTGACAATATAAAGGAGATGGTTTTCCAGCTTGTAAACACAGTGGAAGCCAGGGACCGGTTTCGTGTGAAGCACTCAAAGAGGACTGCCTTTTACGCCGAGAAGCTGGCTCAAAAATACTACCCTCTCAAGATAATGCGCACTCATGTAAGAATGGCGGCGCTTCTGCACGATATCGGCAATATATACATTCAGGAAAGCATATTGCTGAAGCCGGGCAGGCTGGATCCGGAGGAGATTAAAATGGTCAGGGCTCACCCGGAGGCCGGTGCAAATATCTGCTCTTACATTTTGCCGCTTAGGCCTGTTTTGCCTTTCATCAGGCATCACCACGAGCATTTCGACGGAAGCGGTTACCCCGACGGGCTAAAGGGAACGGAAATACCCCTTGGGGCCCGTATACTGTCAGTGGCGGATGCATATGACGCTCTTACCAGCGACCGGCCATACCGCAGCGCATACAGCCTTGAAAAGGCGCTGGAAATAATGCGGCAGGGCGCCGGAACCCAGTGGGACCAGAGAATTATCGTTCAGTTCTGCCAGATGGTTGAGACCGATCAGTCCGTGGCGGAGCAGCAAACTCTCTGGTACTTTGAAAAACAGAATATGCTAAAACCCGGTTTAAATATAGATTAGACTAAAAAAATCATCCCCTGACATTTCCCACGTTTTAATAAAAAATTTTACAATATCCCGCCCGGAGGCGCTTGGGTTAACGATCATCACCTTTACCCCCGAAGTTCCGCCGGGTAGCAATCTTTTCCGTCTGCTCCGGGGGACCGCTCCAGGTTTACGGTGAGCCAAAAGTGGAACCCCGGCCTTCCTCGCTCTCCGCGCCTATCATTCCGCCCCCTCCACATTTCCCAGCCATCGGTAATTTTATGGCATTGCCCGTGAGGTTCAGCGGTACCTGTCTTATCCTTCCGGGGTCGCCCCTCAGGCCGGGGTAAAACGGGGCAGGAGCCGTGCATGCCTGTCCCGGCCTGGTACAGGGTATATTTGGCGGCAGAGGAAAATAAGCATTCAATCAGAGGGGCAATCTGCCCATGGGCTTAAGCCCAGCAGTTCAATAACCAGTAAAAAAGCGCTGACCAGTATTTCTTCATCCTCGGGCAGGCTACTGTAATGCTTTTTAATAATCAACGGTCAAACCTCACAAAGATGTTTTTGTTTACTGGAATATATGCCTTTACCTGAAAGGGGTTTCTTGTTTTGAGAGTGGCATTTTATGGCAGGGTAAGCACCGAGGAGCAGGCCGACCGCGGCAATATAGCCGGCCAGGTGGAGTTCGCCCGCAGGTATTTTGAACTGCACGGCTCATCCGAAAACATAGATGGCTACGAAATGTACCTTGACGAGGGCGTTTCCGGCACGCTGTCCATGGAGGAACGGCCGGAAGGGGCCAGGCTGATGGCAGACGCCCGTTCAGGCAAAATATCTGCGGTATATTTTTACCGGCTTGACAGGCTGGCCAGGTCCACCCAGGAGGTGTTGAACACATACAATGAGCTGGAGAAACGAAACATACCCATAAAGTCCATGACCGAGGCCTTCGATACGGGTACGCCGGTGGGCAAGTTTTTCATGACGCTTCTGGCCAGCATTGCTGCGCTGGAGCGGGATACCATACTGGAGCGCACCCAGATGGGAAAGGAGAGAAAAGCCCGGGAGGGGTGCTGGACTTCCGGGCCGCCGCCCTTCGGATACCGTGTCGGCCCGGACAAAAGGCTTGTTGTTTGTGAGCCTGAGGCTGAAACGGTGCGGCTGATTTTCAAGCTTTACAGTGAAGGTATGAGCATGGTTCCCCTGGCTGAGTATCTCAACGCCCGGGGAATACCCACACCCACCGCCTCGAAGTCGTTCAAAAACAACAGCGCCGGACTGTGGCATGCCGGGCACATCAGCATAATACTGCGGTCCCCGGTATATATGGGTGAATACCTTACCATGAAGCGCTCAAGGAAGGGAAAAAGCGGATCTGTCATCAACGTCAGGCCGATAATATCGAGAGAAGAGTTTGATCGCGCCGGCCGGATTCTGTCGGAGAACGCCATGCGCAGAGGGCGCCGGGGGCGGTACCTTCTGCGGGGCTTGGTTTACTGTGGCGCCTGCGGCCTGGCCATGGTGGGAAACAAAAGCAGCGGCGGAAGAGCCTACTACCGGTGCACAGGGACGGTGAATCACGGCAGGGGAAAGGTATGCGGCAACAGGCAGGTGCGGGCGGAGGAAATAGAGAGGGTTGTCTGGCAGGACATAAAAGAATTTATCATTAACCCCGGCAGTATTATCGAGGCGGCTGTTCAAAGACTGGAGGGGGGAAGGGGAAAGACCGTGCCGGCGGATGATGAGCTGGATGGTGTGGAGCGGGCCATAATTGAGAAAAGGGAGGCCAGGACCAGGATTTTATCCATGGTGGCCCGGTCGCTGGTCAGTGACCGGGAAGCCGAGGCCGAACTGCAAAAACTGGCCGCAGGGATTGAATTGCTTGACCGGAGGCGCTGCCTTTTAAAAGACCGTAAAAAAGATCTCCGGGCGTTTTGTGAAGGGTCCTCATGCACTGCTGCAGGCCTGATGAAAAAAATATGCGCCGGGATGGATGGGATGTCTCCAAATCCCGAACTGGTAAGGCTTCTGGTAAAAAAGGTGGAAATCAGCACCGTAGTCATTGACGGAAAAAGGGTTCCCCGGGCGGATATTTATTACAGGTTCAGTCCCGGGCCGGATCAGAAAAAATAAAATTCCCGGAAAAAATTTTTCCGGGTAAAAAAAGTTGGAGAAAGGATCAGTTGCAAATTAAGAGGGCGATGATTATCAAAAGCAGAAAAATTATAATCCCAAGCAGTATATTGGTCAGCGTTACCGGACTGGGAAAGGGGATGAAGCTGGCGTCCACTTCACTCACGGCAAATGCCTCCTTAACTGGTTATCGATAGCAATATATGTAAACGCCGCCATAATTGCTACAATATGACCAACGATCTTGATGGAGGGATTGCAAACTGTTCAACCTCTCTCACAAGCGGGGACTGTGCTCCCTTTGAAATAACCCGGGGTGAGTCAGATTATTTCAAGATTGTATTTTCGTGGGTATTTAGGGGTTATGTTTCTATAAAATTCCATAACCTGTTGCATATCTTTTTCATAGTCTCCTGTTGGATAAATAATGGGGCCGATACAGGCGATTTTTTCCTTGTAGTCAAGATAACTTAAAACAATGGGCACATGGGCGCCCAAAGCGCTATAATAAAAACCTGTCCTCCATTTTTTGACTGTGCTGCGTGTGCCTTCGGGAGAAATTAGAACCATTAATTCCTTCGAACTGTTGAACAGTTCTACCAGATTACTGACAAGGTTGTTTGATTTTTTTCTGTCAACGGCAAAGGCGCCGGTGGCCTTGAAAAAAAGCCCCATAGGGAAAAACATCCAATCCTTTTTTATCAGGTAATTTATTCTTATATTCATTATGTAGCAGGCAGCCCTGGCAATGTAGAAATCATGATTGCTTGTGTGGGGGGCAGCCACTATAACACATTTTTTGATTTCCGGCGGCAGGCTGCCCATTGTCTGCCAGCCCATAAGACGGAACATAAATCTCGCAATAAATTTCATCATAATTTATTCACCCTAACGTATTGTTATTGATGCCGATATATAAAAAGCTAAAATTTCGACATATTTCTATTGTTGATTCGGTACATTCTTATTTTCACCTGTTAAAGGTAAATTTTTTTCAAAAAATAAATATTAAGGCGTCAATGAGTCAGAGAACCGTCCCCTGACTCATTGTAAGCAACCCAGGAGATGCTTAAGTGCGACGAGAAGTTTTTGTGGAACCTGCTTTCGCTCTCCCAGGAAGGTAATTTCAAGGCGGGGCGGTTTGCGCTCATATACGCCGACGAACTAATAGTGGCTCATACAAATGAAAACGAGTATAAGTCCTTTATAAGCAATAAGAAAAACGAGGCCCTCCAGTCCAGGATCATTGTGATGAAAATACCTTACAACCTCAAGGTCAGAGAAGAGGTCAAAATCTATGAAAAGCTGATAAAGCAGAGCGATTTAAAAGATATTCACATAGCGCCCCACTCACTGAAGGTGGCCAGCATTTTCTCGGTGCTGTCCCGCCTCAAGGAAAGCAAGAAGCAGGGCATGGACCTGCTCAAGAAGCTAAAGCTCTATGACGGGGAGGATGTAGAGGGATTCAAGCAAAAGGATGTAACAGAGCTGCATAACGAGTTTACCGACGAGGGGATGAGCGGGGTTGACCCGAGGTATGTCATAAACCGGCTGTCGTCCGCCCTCATCAGGACCACAACCAAGTGTATAAACCCTCTGGATGTGCTGAGAGCCCTTAAAGACGGCCTGGACCAGCACGCCTCCATAACCAAGGAAGAAAAGGAAAGGCTTCTTAATTTCATTTCGGTGGCCCGCAAGGACATAAGCGTATTGTGGGAAATAAAATGGACAAGCCTGATTTCATTTACTTTGAAATTTTGCTGGCAGCATGAATCTGGTTTTTTAAATCTGATAGAGATTAACCAGTAGAGATAAAATCTATCTAAACTTAAAAGGATGCAGGGCTGGATTTCCAGCCTTATTTTTTATATTTATTTATCCTGGCGCATCTTGATTTTATGAGGTGTTTATTTATGAGTTTGGTTAAAGAAAAAGCCAAATTTATTAGCATAATGGGAATGGTTTTCATTTATATGTTTTTACTCAGCAGTGAAACAGTGTTTGCCAATTCATCTTTTGATGATCAGTACGGCATATATTACCGCCATGGCAGGGTGTTTGGTAAAATAATTCATTTCGATTCGGAGAGGGATCTTGTTATCATTTACGGTTCTTTATTCGTTGCTGAACCGGGTGGCCAGTGGCGACGGGTGGAATCACGCAAGTTCCACCCGGTTAACCCGGTTGGCAACGATATCCATGACACCATGGCCGGCTCTGTCGGCAGAACTGTTGGTGCAGAGGGGCAGTTGTTGGCCTGGCCCGGGCAAAAGGAAGAAATACTGGTGGCACAGTCAGTGGATTTCCATGATTACCCGATAGAAACCCCACCATGGTGTGCATTCGGGGTGACTATACGTCCCGAAAGGATATACAAATTCAATCTCGATGATATAACGAAGTTTGTTAATATACTTTCCGGACTGCAACAGGCAGCAAATATTCCGCAAAGCTCCAGACTGACAGGGGTCGAAATATCCAAAATATCTACCCGGATTACAAATTTTGAAACATGGGACCGGGAATTATCATCCCGGGTAAAAAGAGAGATTGAAAAGAGCTGGAATGAGAAATGGTGTGTTACTAGGGATAGTCGGGTCTCAAATGAGTTGCGGGCTGGTGTGGGTGGATGGCAGTTTTACCAGGGACTCCTTGGCTACAGTAACTGTTATATCTCCAGCGCGCCGGTTATCCGTAAAAATATCACCGCTTTTATGGATGCCGTAAGAGCGGGTAGTGGATCTCATAAAGAATCCGGTCCGGCAGTTATGTGCGCTTGCGTCACCGTTGAACGGGACAGGTTCGGAAAAGTTATAGAAGTCAAGGCGTCTGGCGCCCTGTATGACAGCGTTTCAGATCTGCTGGAAATAATTAAAAATCCAGTCGGGATTAACCTTGAAACCTGGCGCCTGGAGGGGTGGAATCAGGAAGTGGCTAAGGTTATGGAAGGAAAGCTCTGCTGGCTTTCGGGCAGCCGGGTGCTGGTATACAAAACCGACCCCGGGACAGGTAGAAGATACCTGGCAGATCAATATTTTACCCTGGATGAGTATCTCACCAGGGATGGTTTTGATAATGTTCTTGACGTGGGGAATTCTTTAATTGGCGAAGGGGGGTTTTAATGGAACCTGACATTTTCAGCCGAAAGATGATTTACCGGTGGATGGCCGCCAGCCTGATTTGGGCTCTCCTGATAGCCGTTATTATAATTTCCATAAGAAGTGTCAACATTGTGACCCGGGTCAGCCGGGTGGCGGCCGGGGCAA
>JBMOPC010000081.1:0-12262 GCA_049323915.1 Bacillota bacterium | reverse complement strand
AATGACCGGGAAACATGAGCAAGCTCTGGCTGATGTGCGGGAAAAGGCACGGGCTTTCGCAGTGGAGTGGGCCACCTGGACCGGCAGTCAGGACGATTATACCCGCCGGTTGGGTGTTTTTTTGCGGCGGCCTGAAATAACGGTACCCGAGGGCATTCAGGATGTCACCGCCGCCTCAATCAGTTCCCAGACCGGTGACGGTAATAAGTATCGGGTCCGGGTTCTTTTACACACCAGGCGATTGACCCCTCTTTCTCAGACCGAAGCCCAGGCGCTGCCGCAGGTACTGGTGCCGGTCAGCCGTGAGGATTTGAGCCGGTTAAAACAGGATGGACTTACTTTCAGTAAAGATAAAACCGTTCCGGCCTGGAGGAATTTCCTGATGGGAGTAGAGGTGCCTGTACGGATACGTGAGGATGGCCAGCCTGAAATAATGGGGCTACCTGTGGTAATTTCCTCTGAAACGGGTGAAGGTGAGGTAGCTGGACCAAACTTCAGCGATTCACCCCCTCCCGAATTCGCATCCTTCATAAAACAATTCCTGGGTCTTTATTACGGCGGTGGTTCTCTTGCCAACTTCCTGGCGCCTGGTGCCAGGATTAAGCCTGTTGCCGACTGGAAACTGGAGTCGGTAGGTGAAATCCGGCTGGATAACGGCAAATTGCCGACAAGGGCTTACGTTCGTGCAACGGTGTCGGGACCGGGTGCAGGCCGTCTGGAACAGCGTATTTATTTACTTGTGCAGCCCGAAAGGGGAAGTTACCTTGTTAAGGATATAAGTGCAGCTGAATAATGGTAACACCCCTGGTAAGCCGGGGTTTTTTCATTGAAGGGAGTGATTTTGAGCCATGCGTAAAAATACTCGTATCAGCTTTTTCTACCGGACTTCCACTGTATTTACAATAATCATTTTCATTTTGGTCGCCTTGATTCCCGGTCAGGCCCTTGCTTTTGACCTGAAAGCCGGCGCCAAGGATACCCTGGATTTGATCAAGATATTCGTAATGATTGCGGTACTGGCCTCAGCCATGTGGACTTTCTTCAGAAGCCAGCTTACCGCCGCCATAGTCATCATTATAGTCGGTGCGGTGCTTCTGGCCATGACCACCCCTGGCCTGATGGAGACTGTGGGGAAGGGTTTCCTGAACCTGCTGGGCGGGGGTTCGTAATAATAAAGGTTGTTCAGCAGATTTTGGAACCCCCCTTACCACCGGGAAATCTAGCAGTATGTTAAAAGATTGTGCAGCATCTTTGCTAACGCTTACCAGTTGGTTACTAATTATTCCTAAAAAAGCATCAAAAACGAAGGGGCTATACACAGTCGAATGACTGCTGTACAACCCCTTTTATTTCCACCTTATTTCTTAAAACCTGTATATATGTGGATGGCGTCTCTCAGAAATTCTGTCGTTCCTGGCTGTTTTTCATCATAGTACGCTTTAAACCTATCGTCATCCACATACATTTGAGCAAGGCCCGCATGTGCTTCTTTACTGTACTCGCTCCAAAAATAAGTTAACCACTGCTTATGCAGATCTGCCGCTCTTTGAGCAATATCGCTGGCAGGGTTTCCAGTTTTGAAAGCTTCGGCCAGAGTGGCGGTCACTTCATTCTCCAGCAGAGTTAACTCTTCATACTCTTCTTGTGTCATGTTCTTCAGTTTTTCATTGGACTTGTTAACAGTATCGTCGTCATACTTATTACGAATTTCTTCACCATAATTTTTCTCATTATCATCAATCAGCTTTTGCTTAAAACCTTCGAACTTTTCTTTATCAGTCATGGTCATTCTCCCTTCGGCTAAGGCAATTGTTTTTTCCACATTTGCGATTAGCAAATCTAACTGCTTTCTTTTTGCCAGGAGTTTTTCACGGTGTTCCTTAAGGGCTTCAGCTTCGTTAAAGGAGGGGTCGGCCACAATTTCTTTAATACTTTCTAGACTGAAACCCAGTTCTTTGTAGAACATTATTTGCTGTAACCTATTGACTTCCGCTTGTTCATAGATCCGGTATCCTGACGAGTTCATTCTTGCCGGCTTTAGAATGCCAATCTCATCATAATACCGAAGCGTTCTGGTGCTGATCCCTGCCAAACGGCCCAACTTCTGTACCGTATATTCCATGTGAACACCCTCCTGACAACATAACTGTACACCTTTACGTTGCGTCAAAGTCAATCATTTTTTTCAGGAAAAAAAGCCTCATGAGAGTGCATCATGCCCCCAAGAAATGTTTTAGGTATACTGCCCATCAGTTAAAAAAAATTATTACGTATTACAAAGAGTTGGCGATATTTTGTAATTGACTGAAAATTTCCGGGTTCTGAATAGGAGGCCAGGTGATGCCCGAAACAAAGGATAATCCGCGATATTTTTACAGCTATAAATCACTGTTCCGGATCAATTTTAAAATATACGATGTGGGGGGAAAGGTCCTGCCGCGGGCCGTACCCCTGGATACCCTGTTCCTGGCGGCAATCATATATTTACCCCTGTTTCCCCTGGGCTGGCTGATTAAACCCTACCACCCGTGGCTTGTCACCTGCTTGCTGGCGGGGGGTGCGGCGTGGCTTCTCTCCCAGGCGGATCCCCAGGGAAAGTTCCTGCCGGTTTTCATAGCTGATATCGCCGGTTACCTGCTACGTCCGAAAAAGACCAACCTGGCTGGCCGGCCGGTGCGCTGTACCCGGCGCCATATGCCCGGCTGGAGGACAATGGAGGTAATTGAGGATTGAGGTTTCCTATAATAGCCTTCAAAAACAACATAGTATTCAGCGATACCGGTGAGGCTTTCGCAATCTATCGCCTGCGGGGGGAATCGTACCATCACCTGCCCGGGGCCGAGCGGGAAATGGTTATCCGGAGGCTGGAACAGTTTTTGTACGGTTTTGAGGGCCGCGGCATGATCCTCCTTCTCTGTGAGGAACTGCGCCTGGACGAGGACGGCTACCTGGGCGGCGCAGGTGTAACCGGTTTAAGCGGAGATATGGTAACAGAATTGCGGCGGCACGCCCGGTCCGTGCGAGGTGTTCTGACTTCGGGCGCCCGGCGCCGGAGGCGTTACCTTGTCCTGCAACTCCGGTTAACCCGGGACGAGGACTGGCAGGCGCTGCTGCGGGAATTCCGGGATGCCGCCCTGGGTGCCATTTTCCGGTCAGAAAAGTGGCTCCTTTCCTCCGGGCGTATCCGGGAGGCCCTTGAGGCCGAGGAGGAGATGTTCCGCCGTGTCAGCTTACTTACGGAGAGAAGGATTGATTTTGGGGACCTCGACTTCATTATACGACGCAACGTGCGGCGGGTCGGTGTGCTGCCACTGCCCCTACCCTCACGGGACGGGGGGAGGCTTACACCAGCCCTGGTGGCCTCATTCTCGGACGGCTGCCTGCTGGAAGAGAAGCTGTCCTGCCTGACTGTCTCGGATGGCTTCGATGACCGGCACCACCAGCTGTTCATTACCTTCCCGGATTTCCCCAAGGTGTTGCCGGAGGTGGGCGCCGAGTGGCTGGCCGGCCTGGATGCCGGGGAAACGGCAGTGGACGCGGTGGTCCACTTTAACATCATGCGGCCTTACAGGGCCAAAAGGAAAGCGGAGAGCCGCCGACGCTTTCTCAGGGGGCAGATCAGGGAGGCCCTTAAAGGGGACGACGAGCCGAGCACCGACGAGGAATATGGATTTACAGAGGGCAGGTTCCTGGAGGGAAAGTTGGGAGGGGGCCAGCCCCTGGCATCGGTATCGGTAGCCCTGGCCGTGGCCTCAAGGGATCTGAAGGAGGCCCTGGCTGCGGGCAAAAGGCTGATGGAGAGATACTCGTCTTCCGGCTTCCGGGCTGTCTGTCCGGTGGGAGACCAGTTGAAGTGCCTGTACTCATTTATTCCCGGCAGCCGGACGGCGGCGCCGCTGATCGAGTGTGACCCCGGCTTCATAGCGTCCTCCGGGCTCACGGTAAGCCTTGAGATGGGGGATGGGGCGGGCTTTTTTCTGGGCTGGTCCGGCTCCACCCCGGTACTGTGGAAGCCGGGGCATGCGGCAAGATACCTCAACCGTTCCAATGCCATCTTCATAAATGGCGGCCTGGGTGGGGGCAAGAGCATGCTGGCCAAGCTGCTGCTGTACCTGGCGTACATGGCCGGCGCACACCTGTTCGTTATAGATCCCAAAAACAATGAATACGCAGTTCTGGAAAGAATTTTTAATGTCAGGAAAATCGACCTCTACCCCGGGGGCAACGTCCAGCTGAATCCCTTTTTGCTTTCAGGAGATTCCCGCCGGGCCGGGGGCATAGCAATGGACTACCTGTCCATTGTGCTTAACCTCAAGGACGATAACGACGCCCGCCGGGTGGCCGTGGCCAGGGTGGTGGACGCGGTGGGCAAGCTGCCGGAAGGGTGCCGCAACATGCGGACCTGCCTGGAGGAACTTTTCCGGCTGTCAGGGGACACCTCGTACCCCGATGTGGCCAGGGAGGCCGGCCAGTGCGCCCTGCTCCTGGAGGCCCTGCGGGACGGCAGCATGGGACACCTGGTCTTCGGCACGGACACGGCCGCCGAAGTTCCCCGGGCCACCGTGGTCAACCTGCGGGGACTGCCCCTGCCCCGGACTAAGGGCAACATGCAGGGCGGGCGGATCACCGAGAGTGAGAGACAGGGGCTGGGTATGCTCTTCCTGGCCTCGGCCATGGCCCGGGAGATGGCCTTTTCCCTGCCCCCGGATGTGCTGAAATGCCAGGTCTTTGATGAGTCGTGGATGCTCCTGGGAATATCCGAGGGAAGGCGGATGGTTGATGAGATTGTGCGTATGGGGGCCCGCACCTTCGGGGTCATTCCCGTCCTGATCACGCAGAACGCAACCGATATCACCGACTTGCAGACCATCAGGAACAACGTGGGTTACGTGTTCTGTTTCCGCGCCCAGGACAGGGCTGAAATATCGGCAAATCTGGAACTGCTGGGAGCGGACGGGGACGAGGAGAGGGCCGGCCCGGGGCTGGGGTCTGTATTCCGCTCCATGGAGAGCGGCTGGTGCGTAATGAGAGATGCCGCGGGGCGCATCGGTCACGTGTGCATCGACCCGCGGCCTGATTATCTGCTTAGGATGTTTGACACTTCGCCTGGCAGCGTTGGGGGTGTTTGGAATAAAGATTGTTGATTCGCCGCCGACAGGAAATTTGGCATGTACCTGAATCGATATTTTCTTCACCAATCAGCTAATTGGACCGGGTCAGGAGAAAATAGGCCAGGTAAACTGGCGCGAGTCATTTCCGGACAATCGGGAGGTGAGAGCCGGTGGGCAGGATTACCGCCGGTATACTGGTCCTCTTCATGCTACTGATATTTGAGGCGCCTGCCCTCGCGGCCATTGGCGATCAGCCGGCGGAACAGTGGAGCCTGCAGGGAGACATTCAGGCGGAAAAGGAGATCGAGGGGCAGATGTTCAGCATTTTTTCCCTGAGCTCTATAGCTACCGCGCCGGGGGCGGCTGCCGTGAGCGGACCCTTCGGCCTGCTGGTGGTGGGCGCCGGGGCTGCCGGGGCCGGTATGGCCCGGATAGCCAGCCCGGAGAACGCCATCTGGGAGAACTGGCCGGAGGGCCGTTACGTGTTCCACCACGCCCCACCGGACAAGTTCCCGGGTCTGGGGGTGATGGCGGAAAAGGCCCTGTATTCCACCGTGGAGTTCATGGCCAACATGATATTTTCAATAACCAAGATGCTGGTCAGGACCTCAAATAACATAATGGTTCTGGCCTTTCATACCAGTATTGTCTCAGGCATGGTGGGCTGGGTGTCCGAGGGGATGTCAGATATTTTCTCCTCAGGCAGTGATTTGACTCAGATTCTGATCTCCACCGGACTGATCATACTGCTCATTTACGGTATTTTCAGCATTCTCCGGGGCCGGGCCATGTCGGCCCTGAGTTCCCTGCTGGTGGCCGTTCTGGCTGTGGGCGGCGCCTTTTTCTTCACCGCCAACGCCCGGCAAATTATAAGCAATACCGCTGAGGTCACCGATTCCCTGGCCGGTGTTTTCCTGGCCACCACCGGGAGGTATACATCCGCTGGTCAGAACGTGAACATTGGGGACCCGGTGGACAGAGGCCTGGTGGCGGCGGGTCAAACCACCTGGCAGCTGATTGTGGCCAGGCCCTGGGCGCTGGCCCAGTTCGGGACCTCCGACGAGAACAGACTGCTGTTGACTCGTGGAGAGTACGACATACTGAATAAAAGTGTCTTCCCGAAGGAAAGCCAGGCTAAGATCCAGACGGGAATGCGCCTGGACACCCTGATGCTTGGTTCCACCGGGGAGGGCCGGGACGCGGTTGCCGAGGCCCTGGCCCGCCCGAACAAGAAATATCTGTGGGTTATCGATGGCCAGGATATCGACCATGGCAATCACGACGGTACAATGGTAGGGTTTGCGCCGGAGGGCGCCATGCAGCACCTCAAGACGGCCTTCTTTACCCTGCTGCCGGCCATAAGCCTTGCCCTGCTGGCCATACTGGTGGGACTCAGTATAGTGATCTGCCAGATAATCCTTGCCCCGCTCCTTCTTTTTTTGCCGTTACCCTTCTTTGCCATGATGATACCCGGCGCCGGATGGGCTTTCGCTGCCAGGTACTTTCGAACACTGCTGGGTTTCTTCATGGTCAAGCTGGTGTACGGACTTTACCTGTCGCTGGTGCTGGTTACCGGAACGGCCTTCTCCGCAGCCTTAATCGACCACAACCTGGGTGCGGCCATGGTGGTCCTGGCCGTCATATTCTTCGCCGCGGCCATATACCGGAAGAAATTCCTGGGCCTGGCGCTGGAGTCGGTACAGAAAGGAACCCTCAGATATCACGATAGCGTTTCACTGGAGAGGATCGTATCGGCAAATGCCACCCTGGCCAGAAAACTGGGACTGACAGACATCTTCTCCGACTGGGCTTTTTCCAGGAGAAGAGGGAGAGGGGAAGGGCCGGAGCAGCCACCACCGCCGCCTTCCGGTGAGTGGTCTGAAAAATCCACAGCGGGACCGGGGGGCTTCAATAGAGGCAACAAGATGGGCTCTGGCCCCACCATAATTGATGTCGACCCGGAAGTTACATATGAGGGCGCCTGGGAGGGCCAGCCGCCCAGGGGCTACCCATTCAGGGAGCTACCGGGAGGGACTCCGGGAGAATCCGGCCGGGATGTGAACGTGCGTTCTCCGGGTCCACACGATTCCGGTGGTATTCAGGAAACCGCCCGGGCAGTGCCCCGGGAACCGGTGGAAAGCGGAGCAAAAGCCAGGGAGGATGAATTTGCCGACACAAGTGGAACCAGTGCCGGTATGACCACGGCAGGTTCGGGGGCTGAAGCTGTGAAAGCCGGGAGTCTTGCCGGCGCCACGGCTGGATCCGTGAACGCTGCGGCGGCTGTTGGCGTCACCGTTATTTCAGCAACAAAGAAGTTACTGGAAGGAGAGGTGCAGACCGTTTCCGGGGTTTCGGCGCCAAAAGTTCCGGCTGCGGATGAGGGTATCGCTAAACGAACTGGTGCTGTATCTATTCCCGCCATATCGCCGGGTAATTTACGAAGTGGGCTGGACAGGGATGTACGGGTTACCCATGATGGGCCGGCAGGCGGTTTCCCCGGTAGAAATGGAAGGGGTGCTATCAATGGCCATTCAGGGGATCGGACGGAACGATTCCCTAAAACAGGTAACGATCCGGGCGGGGTTGTTCCTGTGACGCAGAACGGAGAGGCTGGTCGGGGCGGAATGATCCGGCACAGCCAGGTTAGAGCTTTTCATGCATTTTCAAAGACCAGTAATTATCCACCACCGGCGCCGGGCAAAACCAGAAGGCAACCATATATTCCCCGCTCACGCCTGCGCAAGTAACGAAAAAGTCCGGGTTTCCCGGGTCTTTTGTTTTCAGGGGTGGTCCAGTGAATCTCCGGGTTATAGCCACAACTTTAAGATTGGGCGGAGAGGCCGGGCGTATGGCCACCTCCGGAGAGGCAGGAGAGAATTTCACCATCAGGATTGAACATCTGCTGCTGATACTCATGGGCTTTCTGTTAATAGCCCTGGCCTCCTGCTATATACTCTTTTCCACCGTTGTTTCCGGCCTGGGCGGAGTGAAAGACGCGGGGTTCAGATCAGGGGCGCCCACGGCTTTCGCCGTTGCCGACATCCCGGCAGAATACCTGCCGGTTTTCCTCCGGGCACAGGAGAAATACGGAGTATCCTGGGCGGTCCTGGCGGCTATCTGCAGGGTGGAAACCGAATTCGGTAAAAACGTTGCGATATCTGAAGCCGGAGCCGTCGGGCTCATGCAGTTCATGCCTGCCACCTTTGAGCAGTACAAACAGGACGGTGACAGTGACGGGGTTTATGATCCGCACAACCCCCGGGACGCCATCTATTCAGCGGCAAATATGCTGAAAGCCGGCGGTTTTTCCACGGACCCCCGCGGCGCCATATTCAATTACAACCATGCCAGCTGGTATGTCAATAAAATTATGGACTTCGCCGCCCAGTATTCGTCCATGGCGATTCCGGTGGGAGGCGGCCTGTGGCCGCTTCCGGCACAGCATATCAGGATTGAATCCGGTTACGGAACAAGAAGACACCCCATCCGGCAGAGGTATCACTTCCATGACGGGATAGACATACCGGCCCCCGGGGGAACTCCCGTACTGGCCGTACAGGATGGAAGGGTTGACTGGAACCGGGAAAAGGGTGATTACGGGTTATGTGTGGTTTTAAATCACGGGGGTAACCGCACCCTCTACGCCCACCTGTCCGGGGTCACCGTTAAAAGCGGAGATGCCGTAAAAGCCGGTCAGGTGATTGGCTATGTGGGTTCCACCGGTCTGTCCACCGGTCCCCACCTGCACTTTTCCGTCTACGTCAATGGACAACCCTGTAACCCCGAGGAGTGGCTGGCGGCTCCCTCGGGAAACAGTTGAGCGGAGGAATAGATCATGCCAAAAATCATTACCGCGCTGGCCATGGTTCCGGGCGCGGGAACCACCTTTGTCGCATCCAACGTGGCGGCCTGGCTTTCTGTTCAGGGGGTAAAAACCTTACTGGTGGATTTCAGCTCCCGGGGAATACTGGGGCAACTGTTTATGGCCGAGGCGGCCCGGGAGACGGTTTTCCCCACCACGGCCACCTGGCGGGACTACGAAAGCGAATCCTTTCTGACGACAGGGTACGGCCTGGCTGTCCTCCCGGGCCCGTCCGGGGATGTTGAAAGGTCGGAAGCTCCTGCTCCGGGTGAAATCAAGGAACTGCTGGAGCGATACTCCCAATTCAGCGCCTTAATCATCGACGCCGGCGGGGACGGGATACTTCCACATGTGGAAACCATTTTGGCTATTTCCGATGGCATTCTGCTCGTCGCCGAGCCGTCCCAGAGGTGCCTCCAGTCCGTCTCCGACCGTCAGAAGAACGGGCTGATCAAAAACCCGAACCTTCGCCTGGTGGTAAACAGGGCCTCGGATCGTTCCTCATATTACCACCCCCGGGACGTGGCCCGCTGGCTCGGGCTGGAGGAGTACTTTGAGATTCCGGACGATCCGGTCAGGGTGATTGATACCGCCAGAAAGCGTCTGCCCCTGGTTGTTTACGGAAAGGGAAAGGCCTGCACATCCCTGCGGGATCTGACCGGGGAAGTGTTCAGGGATGTCCTGACCGCGGACAACAGTGTGGAAAACAACACCACCATGGCTTCGGTAGTGTCCGGGTCCAAGGAATTCAACGTAAAGCGCAAGAGAACGGGAAAGCCGGCGGCGGTGCTTGGTGTGGGAGACAGCCGGATTGAGGGCTGGATCAGGGATAACTTCTCAGATCAGATGGACATACTCTGGTGTTCGGCGAAACCCGACGAGATCAAGGAGAAAATAGCCGGGCTGGAGCCTGACATCTGTATCCTGATGCGCCACAGCGTCATAGGCGGCATAACCGGGGCTGATAAGCTGGCGGTCTGGGCTGCCAGTATTGTCCCGGCCGTCCTTTTTATCGTCGGTGAACTGGACGGCCCGGGGAAAGCAATGGTGGATCGGGCCGGTGAAGCCGGGGTCCGCCACATAATATCCTGTGAAAAGGGCGGCTACATCTCCGGAGACGAGCTGGTTTTCGTTCTTACCGGGATAATCAGGGAAATGCACGATGCCGTTGAGCCAGGGAGGGTGAAGGAATCGGTGCCCTCCCCGAACGGTGAGGCCGGGAAGGTTATCAACTCAATTCTCCGGGGAGCCGGCAATCTCAGCAAGGCCCTGAAACAGTCAGCCGGGGCGGCGGCGGAAAAGGCTAAGGTAAAAAAAGAAACCAGGAAGGTAAGACCGGGGATAAATATGTCCGAGGGGTTATCCCTTGAAGAAGATACAGTCCCCGAATCAACCATTGTTAAACCGGACAATCCCACCTCCATAGTACCCGGTGGGTTACTGGCCCTGGTGTCGCCCTGGCGCCCTAACCTGGCCGGCAGGCTGGCCGCCCAGGCCGTAAAGCTCTTGTGCGATGTGGAAGGAAGCCAGGTGGCCTATATTGGGGCGTCAAAAAACAGCACCGGCGCCATGTGGCTTGATATCCCCGACGATGAGCTGATGATGTCGGACTGGCGGGTGCCGGGATCCAGCTGCCCCATTGACAGGGATAACCTCAGTATTTACGCCGTGGACCCGGCCAAGGACCTTAAACTGGAAGGGGAGCAGGACCTGTGGGGCATCCTGAGGGAGGCCAGAAAAACCTCCACCTACACGGTGATGGACTTTGCCGGCGACATATCCCTTATCCAGAAGGTGGCTCACCTTGGCCGGGCGGTGGTGCTGGTGGTTCTTCCCGGGGGCGACCCGGTGGAATACAAGATATCTTCCCTCTGGCTGAGAAACCTCATGGAGGGAAAACAGAACGTGGTCACCGGAATTGACCTCCGGGGGGTTCCCCAGAACATCCCGGAGGGGTTAAAGCCAAAGGTGGTAATCCGGAACGGTCCGGCCGACGCCTTGAGTGTGGCCCTGAGGAGGAACAGCGATGGCCGGTTCACCTGGAACTGAGGTGAGGTAAATGTCAGGGTTCAAAAAAATCTCCCATATACTGGCGGCCCTATTCCTGGCCCTGGCCGCCGGCGGACTGGTCTGGTATTACGTTAAGCTCAACACCCCCAGCGTCAGGGTGGTGGTGGCCTCGGAGAGGCTTGCCATGGGCACGGTGCTGGGGCCAAAGCAGGTGGCCCTGAAGGACTATCCCCCGGTGGCGGTTCCGGAGGAAGCTGAAACAACACTTCAGAGTGTACTGGGCAAAACGGTTGTGTCCGGGACCGTCTTCCCCGGCGAGGTGATCCGGAAGGGACACATTACGGCCGACACGGGAAGCCTTAAAGCCGTCCTGAACATACTGGCCCCGGGCCGGGAGGCGGTGGACCTGCCGGCGGAGACCTCCACCGGCCTGAGGGGAATTGCGGTGGGGAACCGGGTGAACGTGTTCACCGAAGTAGTAACAGGTAAAGACACAACAGCTGTGGATTGCGTGGCCAGGGAGGCGGTGGTTGTCAGGGTCCCTCTGCCGGCGCCGGGCAAGGAAAGCTCCCTGACTGCCCCGGCGTCACGGGGCGCCTACGTCATCGCCGTCACCCCGGAAGAAGCCAGAAAGGTGGCCGAGGGAACAGTGCGCGGGAAAAAGTTTTCCATCTCGCTCCTTCCGGCCGGAGGAGGCCGATAGAATTGTTCAAAAAGCTTTTTAGTAAAAGGGGCTGCAGGTCCGACCCCAGCGGAGATTTTGTCCTCTGGCAGGCCGGCATGGATGGAGTACATAAAAAGGAAGAAAACCAGTCCGGGGCAACCAGAATGTTCAACATCCCGGTAAGCCCCGGGGCCCTGGCCGGCTACGGCAGGATCTACGTGGTCCAGGGATCTTCCGGAGGGGACGGGGCCACCACGGTGGCCGCCAACCTGGCCGGCCTTCTGGCCCTGTCCAGTCCGGAAAGGGTGGTCCTGATCGACCTGGAGGGATACGGCGCGGTCAGGAGCAGGATGGGGCTCCCCGCGGGGGAGTGTCTGGTGAACATACTGGACTGGGAAGATATACACGGTCCCGGGGAGGTGGCCCGGGGGCTTTTAAACCACTCGACGGGAATCATGGTGGTGCCGGGGGTAATCCACTACGACCACGTGGAAAAGGTGGACCCGGCCCTGGTTTTTAAAATGCTTACTCTTTTAAAGGGGAACTACGATTACGTCATACTGGACTGCCCGCCCGCGGGGCTGAACAACAACACCAAGGGGGCCGCCCAGCGGG
>JBMOPC010000080.1:0-7179 GCA_049323915.1 Bacillota bacterium | reverse complement strand
TCTTTGACTCACTACTTGTAGTGAGTCAAAGAACCGTCCCCTGACTCATACTCGTAGACACGGTCGATTTCCAGGGGCCCCTCCCGGCTTGCGCTTACAGCCATACGGTCGCACCGCTGGTTCAATTCATTGTCGGAGTGGCCCTTTACCCAAACCCATGTGACCCTGTGGGGCTTCAAAAGCTCAACAAGCTCTTTCCAAAGGTCCGCGTTCTTAACAGGCTCATTATCTGACTTTACCCAGCCTCCGGCCATCCATTTTTTCAGCCAGCCCTTATTCATGGCGTCCACAATATACCTGCTGTCGGAATATATTGTGACCGCGCACTTTTTCTTAAGCAGCTGAAGTCCTTTGATCACGGCGGTCAGCTCCATGCGGTTGTTGGTGGTGAGCCGGTAGCCGCCGGAGATTTCCTTTATGTGTATCCCGTATTTTAGTATGGCGCTGTATCCGCCCGGCCCCGGGTTGCCGGAGCAGGCGCCGTCCGTGTATATCTGCACCTCGGGCAGTTCCCCAGCCATTGCAGCCACATCCCATAAGAAAAATCAAGTAAAATTATACCATACCATAATTCCAAATTCCCCCCTGAAACAGTAATAAACTATAAAAACACTAACGTTTTATAACTATCAGTATAAGCTTGCAGTTTCCTCACCCGACGGCATCTGGCCTAAGCTCCTCATAACCATTCCTGTGTAGTAAACATCAAGGGCCTCCACCTGCACAATTTCCCGCTCGGGATAGCGCAGCGCCGTCAGTTTGCCCCCCGCCACACAGCCCTGGTCAATATCAATGGTATTGTTCCTGAATTCGGCCATGGGCACCGGTGTGTGCCCGTAAACAACCAGCGCCTCCCCGCGGTATTCCGCCGCCCAGTCCCTCCTGACCGGAAGCCCCTCGCCGGTGACCTCTCCGGTTGTGTCGCCGAAAAGACAGAAATGACGTATTTTCTTTGACAGCCGGCCGATCATTTTTTCCTTTATGCCTGCGTGAGATACCACCAGCCTCCCGCCGTCCAGCACCAGATAAGGCTGGGAGCTTTCGTACATCTCCATGAATCTGCCGGTGATGCTTTCCCTTTTAGGCTGGCCCGCCCTTTCCAATTCCTCCAGAGTCCTCTCCAGCCCGTGGCTTATCTTTATTTTTCTGCCCTGGAAATAGGCGTGAAGCTTCCTGCAGTGATTTCCCGGAACATAAAGCGCGCTGCCGGAAGAAACCATGTCTATAACCAGCTCTATGCTGTCAAGGCAGCGCGGCCCCCGGTCTCCCAGGTCGCCGGTGAATACCGCCAGCCTTCCTGAGGGGTGTATATAGGCATGGTTTTTTCTGACGTATCCCAGCTTGCCCAATAGCATCTCCAGCTCGTCACAGCAGCCGTGAATATCACCGATTATGTCAAATGGACCGGAAAGGGGGATCTCCACCGGAAGCGGTTTTATTTCCACGCCGGCTGCCTCCTTTTGGTGCTGATCAAGTACGTATATGCCGTCAAAGTCCTCGTGGTAAACTTTTTTAAGTGTCCTGTTCAACAGCCTGCGGTGCGACTCCAGAACCTTCCGGGGCACTTTCCTGGGCCTGGACAGATTTTGGGCGCAGCAAACAGAAAGTGGCATGTTAAAGACCACCAGAACCACCTGAAAGTCGTGCTTTTTTCCCAGCGCCAGAAGCTCCCGCCTGGCCTTGGCTGTAAGTGCTGTTGAATCGGCCACGGTAAGTCGTCCCAGCATAAGCCTCTGGTCTATGATCAGCTTAAAAACCTTGAAAGCGCTGCGGGAGGATGACATATCGCTCTCGTCGTCGGAAACCATTGCCCTGCAGTGGTCTGACGAGACCACCTGCGTCGGAGTAAAGTTGCGCTGCGCAAAACTTGACTTGCCGCAGCCCGCCGACCCGCAAAGCACCACCAGTGATGTTTTCGGTATCTCAAGAGTTATCATTTCGATACACCTGCGCAGGTTTCATTTTCAATATATTATGCCAGTTCTGAATAAAGCCAATTAAGAAATTAAGAACAGCCGTGGCAAATATAGATGGATTTTTTTTCTGCATCATTATATAATGTGAAAAAGGACACAATCTCATGAAAACAAAGGAGGGGAACTGTGTGTATAGAAAGATTCTTGTGCCTCTGGATGGTTCAGCCCGGGCCAAAGTTGCTGCGGAACACGCCCTGGAACTGGCAAAAAAAATGAGCGCCGAATTGCTTTTGCTACACGTTATACCTGCCCTTCCGCCTTATGTCAACAAATACAGCGACCGTCTGGGCGGTACATACCAGCAAATTCACGACGAGCTTCAGGCCGCGGGGGAGGACCTTCTGGCCAGGGCCAAGGAAGAGTTCGGCAAGTCTGGGATAAACATTGAAACCAGGATAATCTGGGGCAACCCCGCCGTGGAGATCTGCCGGGAGGCGAAGGATGGGCGGTTCGACGTGATTATCATGGGAAGCAGGGGCCTGGGCGAAATAAAGGGGTACCTTATGGGGAGCGTAAGCAACAGAGTTGTAAGACACGCCTCCTGCCCGGTGCTGATAGTGAGGTAGGACAGCAATAAATTTGATGTTGTTTTTTGCAAATATATATAATAAAATTTTTGGTGGGTATTAAAGTTTATGATCCGGCCCGATCCAGGGCCGGTGATTGTTTTTTAGAAAACCGGAAGAACATAACGATTATAGCTTAATGCTATTGCTGAACGGGGGTGTTTTAATGGCGATACAGGAAGTAAGGGTGGTAAACCTGGAAGGAATTCCGGATACCGTGGGGGAGTCGCTTCTGTATGAAATACGCGACACCCTCGGGATCACCGACATTACCGGAGTAAGGACAGCCAAGGTTTACCGCCTGGAAGGAATAGCCGAGGACGATGCGTATTTTATCGCGGAGAGGCTGCTGGCTGAAAAACTCTACCAGAAGTACAGCATCAACAGCCCGCTGCTTGAGGGCGGGATTGTGGTTGAGGTGGCTTACAGGCCGGGGGTGATGAACCCCGAGGCCGCTTCCATCATAAAGTCGGTGGCCGACCTGGGTGTAAGAGGGCTTGTGGCGGCGGACTCCAGCAGGGAATACCTTTTTCAGGGCCAGGGAGCCGTCAGGGAAAATGTCGGTCTTATACTCAAAAAGCTTCTGGTTAACGACACCGTTGAGAAGGTGGTGGATAAAAAGCCCTCCACCCTGGTGATAGAAGGAAGGCCGGGACCCACCGCCATTATCCCGATACGCGGAATGTCCGAAGAAGACCTGATGGAACTGAGCAAAGACAAGCTATTCCTGAACATCGAAGAGATGCTGGCCATAAAGGCGTATTTTACCGGAATTGGCAGGGACCCCACCGACTGCGAGGTGGAAACCCTGGCCCAGACATGGTCGGAGCACTGCGGGCATAAAACGTTCAAGGCCGACCTGGTGGTTGACGGCATTACAAAGACACCTCTTTTGAAAAGACTTCAGGAGGCCACGCGGAGGGCCAATCACCCCCTGGTCCTGTCGGCGTTTGTGGACAACTCCGGGGTTATGGAATTCTTTGACGGCTGGGCTGTATGTGGAAAGGTGGAAACTCACAATTCACCTTCCGCCATCGAGCCGTACGGCGGCGCCATGACCGGAAGCGGCGGGGTTTTCCGGGATGTGATGGGCACCGGGCTTGGAGCCAGGGTGATAGTTTCCACCGATATGTTCTGCTTTGCCCCTCCGTGGCTGGACTCCGGCGAGGTCCCCCCGGGTTGCCTGCACCCCAAATACCTTTTGCGCAGGGTTGTGGCCGGCGTGAGAGATTACGGCAACAGGATGGGAATACCCACCAACAACGGGTCGGTACATTTTCACAACGATTTCCGGGCAAAGCCTTCGGTAATAGTGGGAGCATACGGAATACTTCCGGTGGAGGGGTGCCTCAAGGGAAGTCCCGGTCCCGGGGACCTGGCCGTGGTAATTGGCGGACGCACCGGCAGGGACGGCATTCACGGGGCAACTTTCTCCAGCGGCGAGATGACCCACCGGACGGTGGACGTTAACTCCAGCGCGGTTCAGATAGGCAACGCCATAGAAGAAAAAAGGATGTCCGACGCACTCTTGCAGGCCGGCAGGGAAGGTCTTATCAGGGCGGTCACGGACTGCGGGGCCGGAGGCTTCGGATCGGCACTGGGAGAAATGGGATCTGAAACCGGGGTGCTGGTATGGCTGGAAAGGGCCCCCCTTAAATACCCGGGGCTCAGCCCCTGGGAAATATGGCTTTCCGAAAGCCAGGAGAGGATGGCCCTGGCGGTAAAACCCGAAAACTGGGACAGGCTGGCCGGCATTTGCCGCAACTACAATGTTGAGGCGGTGGTGATAGGCACTTTCACCGGCGATAAAAGGCTTAAGGTAACCTATCAGGGAGAGACCGTCTGCGACCTGGACATGGATTTCCTGCACAACGGACTTCCCCGAAGGGTACTGAACGCCTGCTGGAAGGCTCCCCAGCCATTAGAGACGGACCCGGGGCCTCCCGGAGACTGGGTGAAAGATTACTGCCGGGTGATGTCCCACCCTGACGTTTGCTCAAAAGAGCCCATAGTTCGCATGTATGACCACGGGGTACAGGGCTCCAGCATTCTTCCGCCCTTTTCCGGGGTGGACGGCGGAGCGCCGAATGACGCCGTGGTGGTGGCGCCGCTTTACGGTAAACAATACGGCCTTGTGGTAAGCCACGGCCTGAACCCTGTACTGAACAATATCAACCCGTATTACGGAAGCCTCTGGGCTGCCGCCGAGGCGGTTTCAAACGCCGTGGCAGCCGGGGCGGACCCCGGGGACCTCTGCCTTATAGACAATTTCATCTGGCCGTACCCGGATACTGAATCCCTCGGGGCGCTTGACATGGCGGTGGACGCCTGCGTGGATTTCGTCAAATACACCGGCATGCCTTTCATATCCGGCAAGGACAGCCTTTCCAGCACCTACAGGAACGCCGACGGCACCCTGGTTAAAATACCCCCTGTACTTTGCATATCCGCCTTCGGAAGGATAAAAGACATTACCGGAACAGTGTCCACGGATTTTAAAAGAGAAGGGTCTTATATAGTGCTGGTGGGCAAAAGGACGCTCTCGGAAATGGCGGGGTCGGTGTACTGCAGGCTTAGCGGAATTGAGGGATCAAATCTCCCCAGGGTTGATTTGGAGGCGCTGGCCTCAGTATTCAAATCAATCCACGGGGCCATGGATAAAGGCATAATTCTCTCCTGCCACGACATCAGCGAGGGGGGGCTGGCAGCCGCGCTGGCGGAAATGTGTTTTGGCGGTGACATGGGCTGCAGCATTGAGATTGGCGGGACTGAGAAGCCGCAGCATTTCATGTTCAATGAAACCCCCGGGAATTTTGTGGTGGAGGTTGAAGATCCCGCACAGCTGGAGGATGCTTTTAAAGGGGTGCCCTGGGCCGTTATCGGCAGGACAACCGGCTCAAGGACAATTTCTCTGAAAGCAGGGGGCGGCGCTCTGTTCAGTGTTGAAACAGACATTCTCAAAAGTGCGTGGCAGCGTCCCATGAAGGAGGTGTTCGGGCCGTGAAGCCAAGGGTGTGCGTGCTTAGGACCGACGGAACCAATTGTGACATGGAGACTTATTACGCCTTTGAAAAGGCCGGCGCCAGCTGCAGCATGGTGCACGTCAACCAGTTGAGGTCAGGGGGGGAAAATCTTTCCCAATACCAGATACTGGCCCTTCCCGGAGGATTCTCCTACGGCGACGATGTTCACTCCGGAAAAATACTGGCGGTGGAGCTGACATCATTCCTGAAGGAAGGCCTTCAGTCCTTCGTGGACTCCGGAAAGCCTGTGATAGGGATTTGCAACGGCTTCCAGATACTGGCCAGAACCGGACTGCTGCCCGGCGGGAAACTGGGCGACATACAGTGCACACTGATGAACAACGACAGCGGGAGATTCGAGTGCCGCTGGGTAAACCTGGTGGTTGAGGATTCCCCATGCATTTTTACCAGGGGCATGGCGGGAAAGGTGATAAGCATACAGGTGGCACACGGCGAGGGCAAATTTTACACAGATGACCACCTCATCAGAAAGCTTGAAAATGGCGGCCAGGTTGTATTCCGCTATTCTGATCCCGGCGGTAGGCCGGTAATGGAATACCCTCATAACCCCAACGGATCGCTTGACGCCATAGCCGGGATATGCGACAGTACCGGGCTGGTGATGGGAATGATGCCGCATCCCGAGAGGTTTGTGGATATACACCAGCATCCCAACTGGAGGCGCGGGCTGTTTAAGGAGGCCCAGGGCCTGCGCATATTCGAAAACGCGGTAAGCTACTGCCTGGAAATGTGATTTAAGGAGAAGGTGTCGGATTGATTATAAGAAAGGCAAAAATGTGCGACATTGAAAGCGTTCACCGGCTTATAACCTATTACGCCGACAGGGGTCTCATGCTGGCGAGATCAAGGTCCATGCTGTATGAGGGAATACGGGAGATAACCGTTGCCGAGCACAATGGCCAGCTGATTGGAACCGGAATGCTTCACGTGATATGGGAGGACCTGGCCGAAATAAGGGCCATGGCCGTGCATTCCGACTTTCAAAAAACTGGAATAGGGCGCAGGCTTGTGGAGACATTTCTTGCCGAGGCAGCCGATCTGAAAATACCGAAGGTTTTCGCACTGACATACCAGGCCGGTTTTTTTGCAAGGTGCGGCTTCAGCATAGTGCCCAAAGAAAGTCTTTCCCCCAAGGTTTGGAAGGAGTGCATCAACTGCCCCAAATTCCCCAACTGTGATGAAGAGGCAGTGATTACAGACGTATTATAAGATGACATAATAAAGAGGGGTATGCACTGTTGCATACCCCTCTTTATTATGTCATCTTGTACTGCGGCTCCTGTTGTTCGATATAATTTACACGTCCCCTCAGGGTTTGGCAAATTCCCTCCAGTTGTCTGTTTAAATCATTAAACATCTGTTTTGCTGTCGGGTCCTGGGTTTCCAAAGCATAGGTCTTAAAATCTGCCGCAGCCCCTTCAAGACTTGCCAGTGTTTGGTGCATTTTGGTCCCAACTGTCATGGCCTGATATACCTCCTTAATTTTCTGCTGTTATTTATCATTACCCTGGACACCCTTTTTAAGCTGGTAACATATTCCATTTTAAAAATAATCCTCATAGCTCAAATACTCTTGCATATAATCTCTGCTGA
>JBMOPC010000079.1:0-7234 GCA_049323915.1 Bacillota bacterium | reverse complement strand
AAAGGAATGGGGACACACCTGCTGAAGGCCGGGTCATCCTCTTAAGACAGGAATGTCCCCGAATATATGGGGACACACCTGCTGAAGGCCGGGTCATCCTCTTAAGACAGGAATGTCCCCGAAATAGAGGGAGGTGCAGACTTGAAAGTGAACATGCGGCAAAGGCCTCCCCTTCCGTCCCAGGTCAAGGGCGGTTTTCCCGAGTTCAGGAAGACTGTTCAGTTTCCCAAGGGGAGCGATAAAAACACAACACCGACAGACCGCAAAAAAAGCAGCGTGGAAGATATTTTCCGGGAACTTGACTCTCTTATCGGCCTGGAAAAAGTTAAGTCCCTCATAGGTGAAATATACGCCTTCGTTGAAATACAAAAAAGAAGGCAAAAAGAGGACCTGGCATCCGAAAACACCACCCTGCACATGGTGTTCAAAGGCAACCCCGGGACCGGGAAAACTACCGTGGCCAGGATTATCGGCAGGCTTTTCAAGGAAATAGGAGTTCTCCAGAAGGGACACGTGCTGGAAATAGAAAGGGCCGACCTGGTGGGGGAGTATATAGGACATACCGCCCAGAAAACCCGGGAGCAGCTCAAAAAGTCCCAGGGCGGAGTTCTTTTTATTGACGAGGCTTACTCACTGGCCAGGGGAGGGGAGAAGGACTTCGGCAAGGAGGCCATCGACTGCCTCTGCAAGGGAATGGAGGACGCAAGGGAAAGCCTGATACTCATTCTTGCCGGCTATACCGATGAAATGGACTGGTTTCTTGAAACCAATCCGGGCTTAAGGTCCAGGTTTCCAATCCACCTGTCCTTTCCGGACTACACAACCCAGGAACTCCTGGATATAGCCGACAAGATCCTAAAAGAAAGGCAGTACGTTACTTCTCCGGCGGCCAGGGATGAACTGAGGCTGATACTGGAGAAAAACGCCAAAAAACATGATCATAACGGAAACGCCCGCCTGGTCAGAAACATAATAGAAAGGGCCATGCGCAGGCAGGCGGTCAGGCTTATAGACAAGAAAGACATTACCAGGCAGGACCTGATGACAATAAACAGGGAAGACATGTTGAAAGCCTGGCAAGAAGAATAGAGGTGTTCTTAATAATCACTGAAGCACAGTTGGAAAAGCTGGCCTCGGAAGTGGACGGGGAAACAGGGGAGATCTGCAGGCAAATCGAAAAGTCGGCCTTCAGCAACCATAAAAAAATTCTCGGCGAGTTTATAAATGCCCGGGTGTGCGATTTCCACCTGAAGGGTTCCACCGGCTACGGATATAACGACGCTGCCAGGGATAAACTGGAAGAATTGTACGCCAGGGTATTTCGTTCCGAGTCCAGCCTTGTAAGGGGACAGATCATCAGCGGGACCCACGCCATAGCACTTTGCCTTTTCGGCGTACTTCGCCCCGGCGACGAACTGCTTTCAGTTCAGGGCACACCCTACGACACACTGGTCAAGATGATCGGCATCAGCGGAAAGGAGCCGGGCTCCCTGAAAGAACTTGGTGTAAAATACAGTCAGGTTGAACTACTTGCGGACGGGAGCCCTGACTTTGACGCCATAAAAAAGGCTATCAACCCGGGAACCAGGATGGTCTATATACAGAGATCGAGGGGATATTCACTAAGACCGTCTTTTAATATTAAAAGCATCGCCGGACTTATAAGCTTTATCAGAAAATGTAAAGACGACCTGGTAATATTCGTAGACAACTGCTACGGTGAATTTGTGGAGGAGAGCGAGCCAATTGAAGCCGGGGCCGACCTTATTGCAGGGTCGCTAATTAAAAACCCCGGGGGGGGTCTTGCCCCATCCGGCGGCTACATAGCGGGAAAAAACAAACTGATTGAGATGGCGGCCAACAGGTGGGCCGCGCCCGGGGTGGGCTTGGAAATAGGCCCTTCCCCGGACTACATAAGGCTTCTTTACCAGGGATTATTTATGGCCCCCAGGTGCGTGGCCGAAGCCCTGCAGGGCGCGGTTTTCACCGCCAGGTTCTTTGAGCGGCTGGGTTACAAAACGGTGCCTTCGTACGATGAACCCAGGACCGACATAATTCAGGCCATCATACTGGGATCGGTGGAAAAAATAATCAGTTTTTGCAAGGGAATACAGTCAGCCTCACCGGTTGATTCGGGCGCCGGGCCGGAACCCGGCGACATGCCCGGATACCGGGACAAAATAATAATGGCTGCCGGCACCTTCGTGCAGGGAGCCTCACTGGAACTAAGCGCCGACGCTCCCATACGGGAGCCATACGCGGTTTACCTGCAGGGCGGCCTCTCCCGACACTACACCAGGATGGCTGTAGTCAGCGCGGCACTTAACATGGAAAGAACATAAATACCAGCCAGGAAATTATGCTTAAGAGGAAAATCCCGGCTCCTGGATTCTGAAGCGCCCACCCGGGCGCTTTTTTATTTATACAAAAAGGTTTCATAAAGAATTTGTAGAATTTTTTTTAAAAAACATTTTTCGGGGCTTATATGGCAAAAAGAAAAAGAAATTTAAAATTAAGCACCAAAATAATCATTCTTTCATTTTGCTCGGTTTTACTGGTTATACTTGTAGGCGGGTCGGTGCTGGTCACCAAAATAGCTGCCATCATAGAGGACGAAATGGGCAAGAGGGCCCTGGCAATAGCCAGAACAATGGCCCAGACGCCTTTGATTCAGGATAATATTGAAAAAAATGAAGGCTGGATGAAAATACAGCCCATTGCTGAAAAGACCAGGGTGGCCACCGGAACGGAGTACATAGTTGTGGTCAATATGAACGGCATAAGATATTCGCATCCAGTGGCCGACCGTATAGGAAAGCCGTTCACAGGCGAAGATCTGATCCCTTCGCTCAGTGACACCGAAACCATTACCAGGGCTGAAGGGGTATTGGGACCTTCGGTCAGAGCCTTTGTGCCTGTCAAAGCCGACGAAGGGACCAGACAGGTGGGAGTTGTTGTGGTGGGAATTCTCACACCAACCTTTGCCCAAATCTATAAATCCATCAGGTTTGAGATTTACGCTGTTTTAATACTGTGTTCAACTTTAGGCTTCATTGGTTCCATATTCCTGGCCAGAAGGATCAAGGAAGCCATGTTTAAAATGGAACCGGAGGAAATAGCAAGGCTGCTGGAGGAAAGGACGGCCATACTGCAGGCCCTGGGTGAAGGCATAATAGCCATAGACAATGAATACAGAATAACCGTGGCCAACGAGGCCGCCAGAAAAATTCTGGGAACCGGGGATGTACTCATAGGCAAATCCATATGGGATGTACTGGACAACAGCCAACTTCCCAGGGTTATCGAGCGGGGCGAGCCGGAATACAACCAGGAGAGGGTAATAAACAACACTGTTGTAATAAGCAACCGTGTTCCGGTCCGTGTAAAGGGCCAGGTGGTGGGAGCGGTGGCCACATTCAGGGACCGCACCGAAATACACCGCCTGGCGGAAGAGTTGACCGGCGTTAAGGCATTCGTGGAGGCATTGAGGGTGCAAAACCACGAGCACCTTAACAGGCTGCACACCATCGCGGGCCTTATTCAGCTAAAGAAGTACAATGAGTCTCTTGAATATGTATTCACCATCACCGAGGAGCAAACAAACATAACATCTTTTCTGGCCAGAAAGATCAAGGACAACAGCGTGGCCGGCCTTTTGCTGGGGAAATACGGCAGGGCCAAGGAAATAAAGGCTGATCTGGTCATTGACAAAAACACCAGCCTTACAATGCTTCCGGACAGGGTGGACAGCAATGTGCTGGTTGTAATTATCGGAAACCTTCTGGAAAATGCTATAGACGCTGTTAAAAATTATGATGATGGCCCCAAAACAATATATTTTTCTATCTCCGACAAAGGGGGGGGCCTTAAAATAATTGTTCAGGATTCAGGCCCCGGCATACATGAAAAATTCAGAGAAAGAATATTTGAAAACGGATTCAGCACCAAGGAGGAGGAAGGGCACGGACTGGGACTGTTCATTGTAAAAGAACATGTCCAGGCAGCCGGAGGCTCAATAGCAGTTGACTGCCCGCCCGGTCAGGGCACCAGGTTTACCATAGAAATTCCCCAGCCCACTTATTATTAAAAAGGCGTGATGGTCTTTGAGTGTCATAGAAGTGATCATTATTGAAGACGACCCCATGGTGGCCGAAATAAACAAAACATTCGTCAATTCCGTTCCGGGATTTACTGTTGTGGGCACAGCCGGCACTGCCGGGGATGGCATAGAAAAAACCGTTTTACTGAAACCGGAGCTTGCCCTGGTCGATGTATACCTTCCCGACCAGAGCGGGCTTTCACTGCTGAAAGAATTAAGAAAACTGAACGTTCCCACCGACGCCATTTTGATAACCGCCGCCCATGACTCCGAAACCATAGAGTTTGCCTTCAGGTACGGAGCTGTGGACTACATACTGAAGCCTTTTAAGTTTCAGAGGCTGAAGACGGCGCTGGAATCATACAGCTTGATGCGCATGAAGCTTTACACCATGGAATCTTTAAGCCAGCAGGAGATTGACCGGCTTAAGGACAGCCGGCACCCGGCAGCGGCTGAGGATGAGGGGTTGGGGGAAATACCCAAGGGGTTAAACGACTTGACCATGAAACAGGTCCTCCTTTACATGATCAAGTCCCCGGTGGCAATGTCGGCCGAAGAAGTTGCTGAAAGGCTGGGGCTGGCGAGGGTTACAGCCAGAAGGTACCTTGAATACCTTGAGGCCATAGGCAGGGTCACAGTGGACCTGCAATACGGATCTGTGGGAAGGCCCATTAAAAAGTACAGGATTATGTAAGAAAACTGTTGCCGGAATAAGCCGGCTTTTTTCATAATACCGGTGCTTTAAACAATCGAAGAACAAAATGACCAAAATATTGTTTACAAACAAGCAGTAATATAAAATCTATTAATAAGTGACTTTTTTGAAAATTAGAATATCAGGCAATAATGTTTCAACGGAATGACAGACGGGGGAAATACCGATGAGATTTAGGCCCGCTTTCATCCGACCGGCATTTATACTGGTTATACTTGTGATTTTAGTTTCCGGGTGCGGGGAAAAGGTTGCAGATAAAGAGCAGGTCAATCCGGGAGAAAAAATAGTAATAAAATTTTCCCATGTTGTGGCTGAGGATACTCCAAAAGGCCTGGCCGCCAAAAAATTCGCGCAGATGGTTGAAAAAAGAACCGGCGGCATGGTGGAGGTGCAGGTTTTTCACAATTCCAGCCTGTATACCGACGGGGAGGAAATGCAGGCCTTAAAAAACGGCGCGGTTCAGATAATCGCCCCCTCAACGTCCAAGCTGGGCGATCTTTTTCCCCGCTGGCAGTTATTTGATATGCCCTATGTATTTCAGGACACCTATGACATTCATGCCGCCATGAGGGGCAATATCGGAAAAACACTATACAGTGACCTGGAAAAAGGGGGTATATACCCGCTTGCATTCTGGGACAACGGGTTCAAACAAATAACCAACAGAATAAAGCCCATGAAAAGCCCGGACGACCTGAAAGGCCTGAGATTCAGGACGATGATAAACAGCACCATACTGGAGGAGCAGTTCAGGCTCCTGGGCGCGGTTCCCGTGCAGTTAAGGTTTAACGAAGTATATGAAGCCCTCTCCTCCCGCACCATAGACGGGCAGGAAAACACCGTGTCCAACATTGTCACCCAAAAGTTTTACGAAGTGCAGCCCTACCTCACCGTGAGCAACCATGGTTTCCTTGGCTACGTGGTTATGATGGACATGAACTTCTGGTCCAGACTTCCTCCGGATGTAAAACAGGCAATAACAGAATCAATCAGGGAGGTCACCGAGTGGGAAAGAGAGCAGGCCGGGATTATTAACGAAAGGGATATGAAGATATTACAGAAGTCAGGCAAGGTTGATATTCACATCCAGACTCCGGAGGAAAAAGCCCTTTGGAAAAACAAGCTAAAAGGGCTTGACAGTATACTTAATGAAATTGTTGGACCTCAGTTGGCCAGTGAAATAAACAGCAGGTCCAGATAACAATTAATTATTATAATTACGGAGGTGAATTATCCAAAGGTCTCAAATTTCTTATTCTTTTAATATTTAAGGAGGTTCTCAAATGACAAAAGGTTTTGTAAAAAGGGCTTTGTTTTTTCTCCTGGGAGCCGTGCTGGTTCTCACCGCGGCAGGATGCGGCGGCAGCAAGGATGACGCTAAAAAGACCACGGCCAAGAAGGTATCCGTCAAGTTTTCACATGTTGTAGCCGAGAGCACCCCGAAAGGTCAGGGCGCCCTTAAGTTCAAAGAGCTTCTTGAGAAATCGGGACAGTTTGAAGTCCAGGTTTTCCCATCCTCGCAGCTATACGGTGACAAGGAAGAGCTGGAGGCCCTGAGGGCAAACAACGTCCAGCTGATTGCCCCCTCCGTCACCAAGCTGGTGGGATTCGTACCCGCATTCCAGCTGGTTGACATGCCCTTCCTGTTCAAAAACGATCAGGCCGCCTACAGCTTCTACAACGGCCCCAAAGGGCAGGAGCTGATGAACACCCTGAAGCCCCACGGAATGCTTGGACTGGGCTGGTGGCCCAACGGATCGAAGCACTTTACCAACTCCAAGCGGCCGCTGAAAACCCCGGATGACTTCAAAGGCCTCAAGTTCCGCACTCAGAGCGGCGGCGTTCTCGACGAGCAGTTCAAGGCGCTGGGAGCAGGTTCTCAGACCATGGCCTTCGGAGAAGTTTATCAGGCCCTTAACAGCAAGGCTGTCGACGGGCAGGAAAACACCTTCAACAACATAGACACCCAGAAATACATCGAAGTACAGAAATACATGACCATTTCCAGCCACGGAAGGCTTGACTACGTGGTCATCACCAACACCAAGTTCTGGGACAGCCTGACTCCGGAACAGCAGAAAATATTCACCGACGCCATGAAAGAAGCCACCAAGTACGCCACCAAGCTTGCCGACGACCTCAACGCCCAGAGCTTTGAAAAACTCAAGGGCAGCGGAAAGATGGAAATTTACACCCTCACCGATGCTGACCGCGAAAAGTTCGTAAAAGCCATGCAGCCGGTTTATGACAAGTACGCTGACAAAATAGGCAAAGACTACATTGAGGCGGCAAGGAACAGCAAATAATGTTGTGACATTTAATTGGGCGGGCCCCGGAAAAGGGCCCGCCCAATTAGAGAAAAGCAAAAATGCTACTGACATCACGGCTAAAGGGGTTGGTTTTACTGAGCAGGTTTAGAG
>JBMOPC010000078.1:2093-7245 GCA_049323915.1 Bacillota bacterium | reverse complement strand
GCCGTGCAGCTGGACGGTGTCCAGCCCGGCATGCCCTGCGGTGTCCAACACCTCTTCCAGGGTGGGATTAACGAAGACCCCCACCCTGGAAACGAAGGGGGGCAACTTTTTAATGATCTCCCTGGCCTGATCCGGGCTGATTCCTCTCCGGCCGGGGGCGAACACGAAGCCCAGGGCGTCGGCCCCGGCGTCCACCGCCGCCCTGGCCGCCTCCAGGTCGCCTATGCCGCAAATTTTTACCCTGACATAACTGTTTTTGCCCATACCTTGCTCCTGCCTTACTCCCACTCTCACATCCAGTAATAGCTTAACTCCCTGACCTTTGAGGCCAAATCCTCCGCCGCCATCAGCGCCTCCCCTACCAGGGCGGCGCTGACCCCCGCCGTGCTGAGGGCCTTCATATCGGCTGCGGATTTTATCCCGCTTTCACTGACCACCACCACCGAGGGGTCGGTGATCAGGGGTCGGAGGCGGAATGTGACGCCCGGGTCGGTCACGAAGGTCTTCAGGTCCCGGTTGTTGATGCCGATCAGCCCGGCCCCGGCGGCCAGGGCCGCCTCCAGTTCGGACTGATCGTGAATCTCCACCAGGGCCTCCATTCCCGCGTCTGCGGCGGCCCTCATCAGTCCGGGCAGTCCCTGGCCCAGGGCGGCGCAGATCAGCAGCACCGCGTCGGCGCCCAGTAGCCTGGCCTCCAGCACCTGCACCGGGTCAATGATAAAGTCCTTTCTGAGTATGGGCAGATCGGTGGCTTCCCTGACTACGGCCAGATATTCCGGCCGGCCGCCGAAAAATTTGCCGTCGGTGAGCACAGATACGGCGTCGGCCCCGTTCGATGAGTATACTCCGGCCACCCAGGCCGGCAGAAAGTTCTCCCGGATCACCCCCCGGGAGGGTGAGGCCCCTTTAATCTCGGCCAGCAGCGCAACCCGGCCCGGCCGGCTCAGCGAACCGGACAGGGAGCGGGCCGGAGGCAGCCGGTCCACCGCCCGGATCATTGTTTTCAGGCCGGCTGTTTCCTTCAGCCGGCAAACCTCGGCGCGTTTATGTTCCAGAATTCTGTCCAGGATCACCATATGGCCGCCTTCTTTACCGGCCCGGCCCCGGTGAAGGCCGCCAGGTCTTTTAATTTATTCATTGCCCGGCCGGAGTCGATGCTGTCTCCGGCCATCACCAGGCCCCGGGCGAAGTCCCCGGCCGATCCCGCCGCCACCAGGGCCAGGGCCGCGTTCAACAGCACCGCGTCGCGCCTGGGGCCGGCTTCACCGGCCAGTATGCCGGTGATGATGGCTGCGTTTTCGGCCGGCGAACCTCCCCGCAGGCTTTCCAGCGGAGACCGCCCGATGCCGAAGTCGGCCGGGTCGATCCGGTAGCTTTCAATCTTTCCTTCGCGCACCTCGCAGACCGAGGCCGGGCCATAGGGGGTTATCTCGTCGGTGCCGCCGGCCCCGTGCAGCACAAAGGACCTTTCGGTGCCCAGCCTGGCCAGCACCCCGGCCAGCTTGGGCGCCAGTTCCCCGCTGAATACGCCCAGCACCTGGGCGTTGGCCCCCACAGGGTTGGTCAGCGGCCCCAGCAGGTTGAAGACCGTTCTGACGCCTATTTCCCTGCGCGGCCCGGCGGCGTGCTTCATGGCCACGTGCAGGGAGGGGGCGAAGAGAAAGGCAATACCCAGTCTCTCCAGGCACTCTTCGGCCTCCCGGGGTGAAAGGTTGATCTTTACCCCCAGGGCTTCCAGCACGTCGGCGGAACCGCAGCGGCTGGAAACGGAGCGGTTGCCGTGTTTGGCCACCGGCACCCCACAGCCGGCCACCACCAGGGCTGCCGCGGTGGAGATGTTAAAGGTGTTCACCCCGTCGCCGCCGGTGCCGCAGGTGTCCACCACCGTACGGTGTCCGGTGCGCACCGGCAGGGCTTTGCTTCTCATGGCCCTGGCAAAGCCGGCAATCTCTTCGACGGTTTCCCCCTTCAGCCGCATGGCGATGAGCAGGGCGGCGATCTGCGCCGGGCTGGCTTCCCCGTCCATGATCAGTTCCATTACCGTGCCGGCTTCCTCCTGGCCCAGATTCACTCCGGACACCACTTTATTAATGGCCTCCTTGATAATTTCCGCTTTTTCCATTTACACCACCTCCCGGAGGTCGTCAATCAACCGGTTGTTGATCAGGAAGTTCTCTAAAATACGGTGTCCGTGCTCGGTGAGAATTGATTCCGGATGAAACTGGACGCCCTCAACGCTGTGTTCTTTGTGCCTCAGCCCCATAATCTCGCCGTCATCGGCCCAGGCGCTGATCTCCAGGCAGCGGGGCAGTGTACCCCTTTCCACCACCAGGGAGTGATACCTGATGGCCGAAAAGGGAGAAGGCAGTCCCCGGAAAACCCCTTTGCCGTCGTGGCTGATCAGGGAGGTCTTGCCGTGCATGATCGTTTTGGCCCTGATAATGGCCCCTCCGTACACGCTGCCGATGGCCTGGTGCCCCAGGCAGACGCCCAGGATCGGTATACGGCCGGCGTACCTGCCGATGACCTCCCTGGTCACCCCGGCCCCTTCCGGAGTACCGGGGCCCGGCGAGATGACCAGCCCTGAGGGGGCGATTCTTTCTATGTCCTCCGGGCCCAGGGCGTCGTTCCTGACCACCGACACGGCGGCCCGCAGTTCGGCAAAATACTGGGCCAGGTTGTAGGTAAAGGAGTCGTAGTTATCAATAATCAACAGCAATCCCGTCATCCTCCCCGTTTAAGGCCATCAGCAGCGCCCGGGCCTTGTTTTGAGTTTCCGTGAATTCCCGGGCCGGGTCTGAATCGGCCACTATTCCCGCCCCCACCTGCACCGACGCCTTATCCCCGTGAAAGACTATGGTGCGGATGGCGATGGCGGTGTCTATGCTGCCGTTGAACCCCAGGTAGCCCACCGCCCCGGCGTAGAGACCCCGCCGGCAGGGCTCCAGCTCTTCGATAATTTCCATGGCCCTTACCTTGGGCGCCCCGGATACTGTTCCGGCGGGAAAACAGGCCTTCAGCGCGTCCATACCGTCCAGTCCCCCGGCCAGTTCCCCCTTGACCATGGAGACAAGGTGCATAACGTGGGAGTACATCTCCACCTCCATGAACTGGGGGACCTTTACCGTGCCCGGCTTGCTCACCCGGCCCAGGTCGTTCCGGCCCAGGTCAACCAGCATCACGTGCTCGGCCCTTTCCTTGGCGTCGGACAGCAAATCCGAAGCATAAGCGGCATCCTCCCGGGGACTGGACCCCCTGGGCCTGGTTCCGGCTATGGGCCTGGTTTCAATAGCCCGGCCCTCGGCCCTGACCAGCATTTCCGGAGATGATCCGGCCAGCGCCACGCCGCCCATGTTCAGGTAGTAAAGGTAAGGGGAAGGGTTGTTCCGCCGCAGCCTCCGGTAGACCTCGAAGGGGTCGTCCCGGTAAGCCAGGTCGATCCTCCTGGAAAGCACCACCTGCAGTATTTCCCCGGCCCGGATATACTCCTTGGCCGCCTCCACCCTGGCCATATATTCATCCCTGGACAGATTGGACTTTACCGGCCCGGATGCGCCAACCTCAGCCGACTGAAGGCCGGAAGGGGGATCTCCCCCGGTTATTTTGTTCAGCAGTTCCTCAATCAGTTGCACCGCTCTGCGGTATTCCTCCCTGCCGTCGCCGGCCGGCAGGGTGTTCAACACCAGCCGCATGGTGTGCTTGACGTGGTCGATGACGATAACCACTCCGGGAACCATCAGCATACAGTCAGGCACCCCGGTTTCCCGGCGGTTGAGGTCGGGCAGTTTTTCCAGGTGCCTGACCAGGTCGTACCCCAGGTAGCCCACCGCTCCCCCGTAAAACCTGGGCAACCCTTCAATATCCGGGGTCTTGAATTCTTTCAGGAGGTCTCCCAGCGCTGTGAAAGGGTCCCCGGCCAGCCGTTCCTTTTTGCCGCTTCTCTCTATGGTGGTCGATCCTTTGTGGCTGCTGAAGAAAGCCAGGGGCTCCAGCCCGATAAAGGAGTACCTGCCCAGCCTTTCCCCGCCCTCAACGCTTTCCAGCAAAAACGAGGGCCTTTGGGCCGCCACCTTGGCGTAAACCGTAATGGGGGTTTCGGTGTCGGCAGGGCATTCGGCGCTCACCGGGACCGACCGGTGATACCGGCAGAGGTTTAAGTATTCCTTCTCGTCGGGGTGGTACATATTTCTTTTCCCTCCAACACAAAAAACCGGCGCCCAAATGAGCACCGGCTGTTAAATCTCGATATTTAACCCGATCAAATCTCATCTCAGCTAAGCTCAACTCAACTATTTGTTTCTCTACTCAACTCTGCTAAACATAAGCTATCACACCGGGGCCGGGATGTCAACCGGGCCGGAAATTAATTGAGCTCCTTTCTCTCGCCGGTGGCGATATAGATTACTTCCTCCCCTATATTCGTGGCATGGTCGGCAATTCTTTCCAGATAACGGCCGGCAAAAAGAGAGTAGGTGGATTGTACCATTTTACCGGGATCTCCCTGAATAAACTTAAGATGTTCTCTAAAGGCCTCCAAAAAAAGGTGGTCTACCTGGTCGTCCATCTGGCACATTACCCCGGCTTTTTCAACATCACTGTGCGCGTATGAGTCTAACCCGTCTTTCACCATTTGCTGGACGATTTCGCCCATTTTTTGAATATACTGAAGTGGCCTGACATTAATGGGATATTGGCTGAGTTCCATGGTTACCCGGGCAATATCCACCGTATGGTCCGCCATTCGCTCCAGATTTATCAGTATCTTTATTCCGGTTATTATTATCCTGAGGTCTTTGGCTATGGGTTGTTGAGTGGCAATAAGCTTAATACATTTATCTTCAATTTCTATATACATTTTATCAATTATATCATCACCCGTGATTACACGGGATGCACCGTCCGTGTCCAGGTTCAGCAGGGATTGCACCGATTCGTAGACCGACTGCTCGACAAGGGCGCCCATTCTTAAAATACCCTTCCGGATCTCTCTCAGCTCTCTGTCATATGTGTATCTTGACGACATTAAAAAAGTTCCCCTTCCTTCAATATTATTTTCACGTTTAACCAAACCTGCCGGTAATATAATCTTCCGTGCGTTTATCCACCGGGTTGGTGAAAATTTCTGTGGTTACTCCATATTCCACCAGTTCCC
>JBMOPC010000078.1:0-1993 GCA_049323915.1 Bacillota bacterium | reverse complement strand
AAAAAGTTCCCCTTCCTTCAATATTATTTTCACGTTTAACCAAACCTGCCGGTAATATAATCTTCCGTGCGTTTATCCACCGGGTTGGTGAAAATTTCTGTGGTTACTCCATATTCCACCAGTTCCCCCATCAGGAAAAAGGCGGTAAAATCGGAAACCCGGGCGGCCTGCTGCATATTATGCGTAACAATGACAATGGTGTACTCCTGTTTTAAGACCTGAATAAGCTCCTCTATTTTCAGGGTGGAAATGGGATCCAGGGCTGAGCTGGGCTCATCCATCAGGACCACCTCGGGCTCCACCGCCAGCAGGCGCGCGATGCATAGGCGCTGCTGCTGCCCGCCGGATAAACCCAGGGCCGACTTGTGCAGCCTGTCCTTCACTTCATCCAGCAGTGCTGCGCTGTGCAGGCTCAATTCAACAATTTCGTCCAGCTGCTGTTTTTTCTTTATGCCGTGTATCCTTGGTCCATAGGCAACGTTGTCATAAACCGACATGGGGAACGGGTTCGGTTTTTGAAAAACCATGCCCACCCTTTTGCGCAGATTAACCACATCTATCTTCGGATCATAGATATCCTGGCCGTCAAGGCAAACAGCACCCTCAACACGCACCCCTTCATAAAGGTCGTTCATCCTGTTTAAAGTCCGGAGAAAAGTTGACTTGCCGCAGCCTGAAGGGCCAATCAGGGCCGTGATTTTATTAGCCTGAATATCTAAATTAGCATTTTTCAGGGCCTGAAAGTCTTTATAATAGAGGTTCAAATCTTTTGTAAAAACTTTAACCTTGCTCAAAATGGCTCCCCCTAACATATCGATTTAAAATTCCGCAGTCAATTTTCACTGGCTTGAAGTCAGGCGGCGGTGGATATACCGGCCCGCCCAGCGGGCAGTGATGTTAAAGACCAATACCGTCAGCACCAAAAAAGCTGAGGCTCCGTCAGCCACCTGCCGCACATCGGGGATCAAGCCCTCCGAGTTTACTTTCCAGATATGCACCGCCAGGGTCTCGGCGGGACGGAAAGGACTTAACGGCGAGGTGGTGCTTGTAATATCCAGGTTATTAAAATTAAGGGCCGGGCTGCTCATGCCGGCTGTATAGAGAAGAGCGGCCGCCTCTCCGAACACCCTGCCTGAGGCAATAATCCCCCCGGTAATCAGTCCGGGCAGCGCGGAGGGCAATATAATTCTCCAGATTGTCTGCCAGCGGCTGGCCCCCAGGGCGAGGCTGGCCTCCCGCATTTCATCGGGCACATCCCTGATGGCCTCCTCGGAAATCCGCACCATGAAGGGAAGATTGATTACTGAGATGGCCAGCGCCCCGGCCATTAAGGAATAGCCCCAGCCGGTTTTGTTGACAAAAATCAACAGCCCGAACAGGCCGATCACTATTGACGGCAGGGAGGTCAGCGTTTCAATGGAGAGGCGGATGGCTTCGGTTATACTGTTGCGCTTGGCGTATTCGGCCAGGTAAATGCCGGCCATTATACCCACCGGAGCGGTTATGGCCATGGTTAAAAAAAGCAGGTAAAAAGAGTTGAAAATTTGCGGCCCGATCCCGCCCCCAGCCCTGATGGTTTCAGGCGGGGAGGTTAAAAAATGCCAGCTTATGGATTTAAAGCCGTGGAGAAAAATATAGGCCAGCAGAAAACCCAAAATAAGCAGCACGGCTCCGGCGCCGCACCAGAACACAGCGGTGGCCAGGCGGTCTTTCAGACGGTTGTTCAACGGATTGCCCCCCTTTTGCTTACCAGGCGGATGGTCAGGATGGAGAAAAAGGATATCAGCAGCAGGATCAGGGCCATGGACCAGAGTGCGTTGTTCCACAGTGACCCCATTACAGTATAGCCCATATCCATGGTTATGGCGCTGGTTAAGGTGATGGCCGGGTCCAGGAGGGAGTCCGGGACCTTGCGCACATTGCCGATTACCATCTGGACCGCCAGGGCCTCACCAAAGGCCCTGGCCAGCCCCAGTACTATACCGGTGATCAG
>JBMOPC010000077.1:0-7278 GCA_049323915.1 Bacillota bacterium | reverse complement strand
CTGGCAAGATCTGAGGCCGAAATATTCCCCCCTGCGGCATGGATGGAACCACTTCTCTCCCCCGGACCACCAGCCAGTGCGCGCTTTGCACCGGTAACATCCCGGCTGGCAACTCTATCCCCCCCCTGTCGCGAAACAAACTCCTCAATCTGCTTTTTCACTTTTTTTCTTATAAAAAACGGCACTTTGTCCAGCCTGGCGCTGGCGTCCGCCTCCCATTCCATATACAGCCCCCCTTTATATTTTCTGTCAAGTATACCGGCCTTTATAATGCATTTCAATGAGATTCGTCACAGGGCAGAAAGATATTGGATGGACTCAATGAAATATATTGGATGTTTAAAGAGGAACTTTTTTATATTATTATACAGCTAACCGGATGGAAATACAGTTAATTGGAGGGCTCCCCGTGGAAATTAATATAAAATTGGACCGACTGAATAAAACCCCCCTTTACCTCCAAATATCGGGACAGATAATAAACCTTATAAAATCAGGCGAATTCAAGGCGGGCTACCGGCTTCCGGCGGAGCGAAAGCTGGCAAGTATGCTGGGGGTGAACAGAAGCACCGTGGTCAATGCTTACAGCGAGCTTGAGGCCGGCGGCTACGTTACCTCCCATGTGGGCAGGGGAACCGAGGTGTCCGCGCTAAGCGGGGAAGAAAGGGGAGAATGCTTCCGCTGGCAGGATATTATAAGCGGCCAGGGTGAAAGCCTGATTAACCCATATAACTCGGCCATTTCCGAACTTCTGGTACAGAGAAACCTGATAGCCATGGACTCAGGCGTGGCCGCCCCCGAGCTGTACCCCAAGAAGGAGCTGGCGTCCATCTGCAGCGAGGTGCTGCTTACCGAAGGCAACGCCGTACTGCAGCACAACTGCCCCCAGGGTCTTAAAACTCTCCGGGAAAGCCTGGCATATCTTATGCAGACCAGAAATATTTCTGTATCGCCGGAAAACATCATAGTGCTGAACGGCTCCCAACAGGGGCTGGACCTGATGGCCCGCCTTCTGCTGGAGCCGGGAGACAGCGTTGTAATAGAGCAGCCGACCTTTATGGGGGCCATTGACATATTCAGGGCTTACGGGGCCAGGCTTACAGTGGCGCCGGTGGATGAGGATGGAATGATGGTTGACGGGCTGGAAAGGGCTCTGAACCGGGCCCGGCCAAAGTTGATATACACCATCCCCACCTATCAGAACCCCACCGGGACATCCATGAGCGCAGACAGACGAAAGCGCCTGCTGGAGCTGGCGTCCAGATACCAGGTGCCGGTGCTGGAAGATGACGCGTACGGTAATTTGCACTACGGCAGCCCTCCCCCGCCGCCCCTCAAGTCCATGGACAGATCCGGACTGGTTGTATACTTAAGCTCCATGTCAAAAATACTTTCCTGCGGGCTTCGCCTCGGCTGGATGGCAGTCCCCCCGGACCTTGCCAGGCTGGTTACGGCTGCAAAGCAGTTGACCGACCTGCATACAAACAACCTTTCCCAGAGGGTGGCGGATTTGTTTATTCGCAGAGGACTACTGGAAAAACACATGGCCCTTATGAGGGAGAGAAACATGCTGAAGCGTGACACCATGCTGAAAGCCCTTGAGGAATTCGCTCCCGGCGGACTTTCCTGGCACAGCCCGGAAGGCGGCTTTTACGTCTGGGCCACCCTTCCGGGCAGTTTGTCAGCCTTTAGGCTCCTGCAGGAAGCGGTGGACAGAAAGGTTTCCTTTGTGGCCGGGCCTGTTTTTTATCCAACTGGCGGCGGCCAGAATAAAATACGCCTGAATTTCACCTACGCCTCACCGGAAATGATCAGGAAAGGAATAAGAATTCTGTGCGGAGCCGTAAGAGACCTGCAGGCCAGGGAAAAGGAAACAAATACACCTCCCGGCAGGGAGATGATACTGATAGTCTGACAGTGAAATATAAGCATTGACCGTTTTATGGAATCCATAGGAGGTGTTCAGCAAGTGAAAGACCAGGAAAGAATAGACATGTTCTATAGATACGGCGCCATGGACTGGCGCAGCGAGGAGGCGCGGGCAAATGTCAGCCCCCCAAAAAAAGCCGGCGCGGCAAGGGGATTACGGCTGATTAAGCTGGCCAGCCTGCTGTGGGCCATTGTTTTAAAAAATGTGGCCGGGGAAAGGAAATAATGAACAAATTCGCCACAAACCAAAATTTCCTGCATTAAAAATATCCGCCAAACATGCACCATCCGAAAAACAACCGAATAGTTTACTGTAAAAATATGCTATTTTTGCAGTGTTCACACTTTGCAAACCATGGCAAAGCCGAAGGGGGTGCCTGTATTGGCTGAAAAAAAGAAGGAAAACAGAGGCGAAAACAGCAATGCCGAACCACACCTTAACAGGTGGTGCGCCCTGCCCTTTTCTTATCCTGAGCCCAGAGTAGTCCGCCCAAACCGCTACTATGCAATGCTTCTCCTGGAGGACTACGCCGGGGCCGTAAGTGAAATGACGGCCATTAATCAGTATTTCTACCACCATCTCACCTTTGAAAAATATCCCGACCTGGCCGAGCTGGAGGAGTGCGTATCTATTATTGAAATGCACCACCTGGAGTTACTGGGCGAAACCATCCTTTTGCTGGGAGTGCCGCCTGAATTCAGAACACTAACAAACAACCGGCAGACATACTGGGACGCGTCATTTGTATACTACGGCAGCGATTTATGCGACAGGCTGGCCTCGGATATAGCGGCGGAAAAAGCCGCCATCCAGAATTACAGGATTCACCAGTATATGATTGAAGACCCTTATATCAGGGAGCTGCTGGAAAGAATAATAAAAGACGAAGAACACCACCTTAAGCTGTTTAGTGAAGCCGCAGCCAGGTATTGCCCCGGCATTAAATAAATGTGCCGGCAAAAGCTGCCCTGTAGGCCCGGAGTCTTACTCCGGGCCATTTGTTTGAATGCTGAGCCCCTGGTATCCGCGTTACATCCTCATGCTCATGGGCAGTGTAAACAGGTAGATGTTGACCGCTGCCAGCGCCACCAGCAGCACTGCGTATGGAAGCAGCGACCCGGTGCTGCTTCCTCCCTCCCCGAAGCGGTTCTTGCTTATCTTACAGGCTGTAAACAGCGAGGCTGCAAGGCCTAGGCCTATTAAGGCAAACTGCATCACCTGAATGGCCCCGTCCGAGAAAATAGCCGCCGGCCCGCCTTTATACCCGGGAACAAACATTGCTATACCGGTATACAGCACCGACTTGCCCTCGGCCAGCAGGTGGAAAAGGTTGTGGGCCAGGTGACCGGCAAGGTCAAGCGGTATAAGGGAGTAACCGAAAATAGTGAAATTGGTCATAGCTTTTTCCCTGTTGCTGACCCCCGCCAGAATGCTGGTTATATACAGCGCCAGCACAGGCACCACCATTGCGATCAGGAATGATATGGAAAAAGTAACCGTGTAGCTTGTGGTCCCGGTAATGCCCTCAATGAACCTCTGGACGTCCTTCCATATTTCCAGCATGGTGATGTTCTGCACGAACACGATGCCCATTATTATGATGGCCAGGAATGATTCCTCAAGCCTGGGCTTCCTTACAAACCACAACTCCCTGGAAGGGATCCGGGCCTTCACTGACACCGAATCGTTGGGACAGGTCTTTATACAGTTGCCGCAGAGATTGCACTTGGCGCTGGACTCCATCACCCCGGGCATCTCAAACATTGGGCAGCCGGCCACATTGCCCTTTCCATTATAACAGTACTTGTCCCTGCACTTCTTGCAGTTCTCGCTGTTGGCCCTCAGCTCCAGCATTCCGGCCTGGGAATAGTTCCCCGAAAGCCCCCCCAGGAAGCAAAGGTAGCGGCACCAGGTCCTGCGCTCGAAAAAGGCCCCGGAAACAACCACCCCGGTGATCAGCATCATAAGCAGTATCCCCGACCCGAGAGGGGATTCCACTATTCCCACAACATGGTCGGCCCAGGTGATTAATATAAACATGGCGTCTATAATCCAGATGCCGTATTTCTTTAAAAACACGGGAACGGGCCTGTTGTTGCCAAACCACTTCTGCACCGCATCGCTAAGGGTGGCGAAGGGGCACACGGCGCACCAGAACCTTCCCATCAGGAGGAACACCAGAGGAATTATCGGCCACCACAGCACCCAAGTCATTGCTGTCCCGAAGTTGTCATGGGCCGATGACGGGCCGTAGAGCAGCTGGTACACCACCACGGCGAATACAAAGGCGGTGGGCCACTGTATTATGGCAGGGAAAAGGCTGCTTTTTACAAATGCCTTCACAGGAGCTATGCTCAATAAATTGCGTTCACTCATTTTTCAAACCCCCTGCCCCAATTTCTTTTTCATTATCAGCGCCGCTACGATGACAAGAAGGTTGAGACCCGCAAAACCGGCCACAATCTGGTTTTTGAAGGGCTCCAGCGCATTCTTTTCGGGCTCCCCGCCATGCCCGCCCGAAGATTCATGTCCTTCGGCCGCCGATTTTTCGCCATGCCCGTCAGTAGCCCCCTGTCCGGACTGGGAGCCGCCGATCTCCTGTTTTTGAGCTGTACCTGCGCTTCCGGCTCCGTGGCTGTGGTCGGTGGCCGCATATACCACCGCCGGGAAAAGCGCCAGGATAAAAATAATCATAATTATTACAAGCCTGGGCATTCTCATTTTTATAACCTCCGGAATTTTTCTAATCTAATCAGTTAATCCAAATTGGTTAAAAATAGACTCTTATTTTTACAAGCCGGTCACAAAAAAATCACATTTTTGTCACGAAAAAAATGTAAAAAGCGCTCACTTTAGAAGTTCGTTCAACTCACTTTCGGTGAACGGGCCTGTTTTCACCCAGGTTATTTCTCCCTTTTCATTCAGCGTGAAACTGGTGGGTATGCTTCTGATGCCGTAAAGCGCGGAAACCGATCCCGCGCGGTCCAGCAGCACCGGAAAAGTATACCCGTTGGCTTCAATGTAGCTCTTCACCCGCGAGAGATCCCTCTCGGTGCTTGTAATATTTACCGTAAGGACCTGCCAGTTCTTTTCCCCGGACGTTTCATGGAATTTCTGAAGGAGCGGCATTTCCTCCCTGCAGTACTGGCACCAGGTGGTCCAGAAGTTTATCAGCACCTTTTTTCCCCTCAGTTGACTCAGCCGGACCTCCCGCCCGTCCATGCCCTCCAGCGTAAAATCCGGGGCCATGGCTACGGCTGCCGGGCCCGGCGCGCTTTTGCCTTCTTCCGGTGTTTTTCCCTGCCCGTCCCGGACAAAATAGTACGTTCCGCCCAATACAATGAAGAGCAGGACAAGAGCTGCCGCAATTTTATTCCCAGCTGTCATAATCGCCCTCCAGTTTAAAATGCCAGGTAAGCTGAAATAAGGCCAAGCTTGTTGAAAAAGATCAGCAGTCCCAGGATTACCAGGAGAATCCCGCTAACCCTGAGGCTTACCGGGGAATATCTCCTCAAAGCGTTTTGCACCACAGGAAAACGGTCCACGGTAAGAGCCAGCACTATGAAAGGTACGGCCATACCCAGTGAATAAACAGTTAACAGCGCTATTCCCCTGGCGGCCGACCCGGTCATGGCGGCCAGTGTGAGCACCGATGCCAGAACCGGCCCCACACAGGGAGTCCAGCCAAGGGCAAATATCATGCCGAGAAACAGTGAGCTTAACGGTCCCTTTGCCCGGAAACGGTGAAGGGGCGCCCAGTGCCTGGCAAAGGCCGGCACCTTCAGCACACCGGCAAGGTTAAGTCCCATCAGCACCACAAAGATTCCGCCCGCCTTTAAAAGTATTTCCCTGTTTAAAGAAATAAATCTTCCCAGGGTGCCGGAGGCGGCGCCCAGCCCCGCAAAAACCAGCGTAAATCCCGCCACGAATATCAGCGACTGGATGAAAAGGCGGCTTTCATGGCGTTTTTCCCGGGAAAGGCCCCCGGCCAGTTGCGCGGCATAAACCGGCAAAAGCGGCAGGACGCACGGTGAAAAAAAGGATAAAAAGCCGGCAATGAACGCCACTCCGAATGATATCTCCAGATCCATATCCACAATCCTTTGCAAAGGCATAATAAGTCTGCCCCGGAGGGCAGCTTGTAACTGAACCCTTACTTTAATTATTCTCCCATAAGCCGGGAATCAATGCCCGTGCCCGTCCACCCCGCCGCTTTGTTCCTGTGCGGAGCCGTTTTGTTCCTGGGCGGGCGCCGGGATATACCTGCCGTGCCAGCTGTGGTACCAGACCTGGCCGTTTTGGCTGTTGACGCTCAGCATGCCGTAAATACTGCCGTCTTTTATTGTGTGCAAGGTATAGTAGCCGTAAAACTCGTGCGGTTCGGCCGCGGTCTCACCGGTGCCCGCCTTGGCAAGATACCGGTTGGCGATCTCAATGGACTGTTCCGGTGAGATGGCCGGTTTGTCTCCCGCCGGTGCTGAATACCCAAACATCATTCCGCCCATGTGCCCGTACTTGGCATTCCACATCATGTTGGGCCCCATCTCGGGATATATTGCCCCCGTCGCCTTGTCCACTATAAGCTCATGGGAATATTTACCGCTGTCTTCTTTCAGCTCCACGTAGAAATGACTTTCAAACTCCATTATTTCCGCCAGTGAAATGCCCTTCATATTTATCGAGGCTATATACTGCCCGATAAGTTCCTTTGCTTTTCCCGGGTCCACTGTATAGTTCGGCTGCGTCCCCGCTCCAAACGGCATTGCGCCAAAGCCATTTCCCATCATGGAGGGCCCCATCATAGAGTAACCCATCATAGAGGACCCCATCATACCTCCCATCGGCATACCGGACATCCCGCTCATAAAGCCCCCCTGCATGCCCGGTCCCCCGCAAACCCCCGCCGCAGGAGCGCCCGAGGCATTCATCATTCCCGGCCCCATCATGCCATATCCCGCAGCCCCGTTCCCCAGCGCGTATGTAAACATCGGAACGGCCAGAATCAACCCCAGCGCCAACAACCCCGCCACCAGCAATTTCTTACTCATTTTGCAACCTCCTTTCCTATCTAAAGCCATCATACCAGCGCTGTTTTACAAAACCGGCACGAAAGTTTAACAATTTTGATACAATGCAATGAACCAGAATTCCTTTGGAGCATAATTTCTAATCTAAAAAAAAGCCAACCCATTATAAGGGCTGGCTGGATAATTTCCTAAACTCGGGGGTTTCAGGGGGGTATATGTAAAATAAGATCTCAGTGGCCCATCATGGACTGTATACGGGGGTCCTTGCCCATAGCCTTTACCGTTTCCTTCATGGCCGGGTCGGACATTATCTCGATCATT
>JBMOPC010000076.1:0-7336 GCA_049323915.1 Bacillota bacterium | reverse complement strand
ATGACGGCGAACACAAATGCGTGGTGGCCACCGACCTGGGGATGATCAGCAGCAGTGTGACAGATGCGCTGGCCAATGCCGACGCGGTGGTGCTGGAGTCAAACCATGACATCGAAATGCTGAATAACGGCCCCTATCCTTATTTTCTCAAACAGCGCATCAGGGGCGCCAGAGGCCATTTGTCAAACCGCGACGCCGCCCTGGCCCTGGCGGCAATTCCCCGCAAAGAAAGAATGCACGTGTTCCTGGCGCACTTAAGCCAGGAGAACAACCACCCCGACCTGGCGGAAAGAACCGTTGCCGGAATACTGTCCCAGCGGGGCTGCCGGGTGGGCCGGGAGATAATTCTTCACCGTACATACCGCGACCATATATCAAGCCTTGTGGAGGTGGGATAAAAACACATAATAATATATCCCCTCATTAACTCATATAAATATAATGCTGCGTACCATATTCAATTTTCCTCTCCGGCACATCTTCTTTTACATCAAACTAAACCTTTATCTGCAACTGTGAGCAATATCACACCATTCACGTGTATCATGTCATATTTTTCACGCTGGAAAAAAAGTATTATTTCAACAGTGATATGAGTCGTGGGCAACGCAAGGCTGCTCATCGACTACATATTACAAACAGCGTTATAAAAATAAAAATATTTTAAGGAGGAGATAGTTAATGTTCTGCAACCAGTGTGAACAAACCGCCAAGGGAACAGGGTGCTCGGTATCGGGCGTGTGCGGGAAAAAGCCGGAGGTGGCCGCTCTTCAGGACCTGCTGCTGCACGCGGTAAAGGGACTTTCCCTTTACGCAGATGAAGGGCGGAAAGTGGGGGTAACGGACCCCGAGGTGAACAGATTCACCGTGGGCGCCCTTTTCACCACCCTTACCAACGTAAACTTCGACCCGGACCGCTTCCAGTATCTTATCAACAGCTGCGTGGAACTGACAGAAAAAATGAAGAAAAAAGTTGCGGCAGCCGGTGGTAAAGTGGACTTCGCCGACCCCTCGGCCAGCTTCAAGCCGGCCCCGGACCTGGCGGGACTCATCCGGCAGGGGGAAGAGGCCGGAATGGTCACAGACCACAGCGCCGGCCCCGATATACAGTCCCTCCAGCAAATAACGGTTTACGGTATCAAAGGCGTCAGCGCCTACGCGGACCACGCGGCAATACTGGGCCAGGAGGACGAAAGCATTTACGCCTTCATACACCAGGGACTGGCTTCCCTTGCCAATAAAGACCTTACCCTCAACGACTGGGTGGGACTGGCGCTCAAGTGCGGGGAAATCAACCTGAAGGCCATGGAGCTGCTGGACGCAGGCAACACCGGCACCTACGGGCACCCGGTGCCCACGGAAGTCCCCCTGGGACACATAAAGGGCAAATGCATACTGGTTTCGGGACATGACCTCATGGACCTGGAAGAGCTGCTGAAACAAACAGTGGGCAAGGGGATCTATGTGTACACCCACGGCGAGATGCTGCCCACCCACGGCTACCCGGAGCTGAAGAAGTATAAGCACTTCTACGGGCACTACGGCACGGCCTGGCAGAACCAGAAGAAGGAGTTCCCCCAGTTTCCCGGAGCCATTTTGATGACCACCAACTGCATCCAGGACCCCCAGGTATACATCGACAATATATTCACCACAGGCCAGGTGGGCTGGCCCGGAGTGAAGCACGTTAAAAACGGCGACTTCGGCCCGGTAATTGAAAAGGCCCTGGAAATGCCCGGCTTTGATTCGGACGAGGATAAGGGAACCGTTATGGTGGGCTTTGCCAGGAACGCCGTGCTGGGTGTGGCCGGCAAGGTTATCGAGGCGGTAAAGAGCGGGGCCATAAAGCACTTCTTCCTGGTGGCGGGCTGCGACGGAGCCAAACCCGGCCGCAACTACTACACCGAATTCGTGGAGAAGGCCCCCCAGGACACGGTAATACTGACCCTGGCCTGCGGCAAGTTCCGGTTCTTCGACAAAAAGCTGGGAGACATCGGCGGCATCCCCAGGCTTCTGGACGTGGGGCAGTGCAACGACGCTTACTCCGCCGTACAGATTGCCGTAGCCCTGGCCAACGCCTTCAACTGCGGCGTAAACGACCTGCCCCTCTCCCTGGTGCTTTCCTGGTACGAGCAAAAGGCTGTGGCCATACTGCTCACACTGCTGCACCTGGGAATCAGGGGAATCCGCCTGGGCCCCAGCCTCCCGGCCTTTATCACCCCCAACGTGCTGGATGTGCTGGTGAAAAACTTCGACATCAAGCCCATCTCCACCCCTGAAGGGGACCTGGCCGCAATACTGAACAAATAGCGTTTTGCCTTTAAACACAGCTGAATTATAACAAGGGGCTGGCTCAATAAGAGCCGGCCCCTTTGTTATCAAGCGGTTGGACCGCATTTTTTTCTTTCAGCGCTTTCAACACCTTCTCCGGAGTGATGGGCAGGCCCGTAAACCTGACCCCTATGGCGTCGGCAACAGCGTTGGCAATGGCCGGTATTACCGGCTGAATGGGGCCTTCTCCCGACTCCTTGACCCCAAAGGGAGCTGTCGGATCGTAACTGTCCACTATGGTGGAGTCTATTTCCGGAAGCTCCATGGCGGTCGGCACCTTGTAATCATGCAGGGATGCGTTTAGAATCTTTCCTTCGGGAGTCACCACCATTTCTTCGTAAAGGGCCTGCCCCATACCGAACAGAATGGAGCCTTCCACCTGTCCTTCCACACTCATGGGGTTGACTGCCTGACCACAGTCCCCGGCCTCGGTGACCTTGACCACCCGGACCTTTCCGGTTTCCAAATCCACATCCACTTCGGTTACCTGACAGCTAAAGCCAAATGTTGGGGAGTGGCCAATGTTGGCTCCCTGGACTCTGACGCCGCGGCTGAGATCAATCCCTTTGAGCCGTGGCGGAGAGAAGTGCCCGATACCGGCCAGTGACCCGACGGTATCGGTATATAAATCAACGACTTTCTCCCACTGTATGGATTTTTTGGGCTCAAACCTGGAATAGAACCGGCGGTCTTTTATCTCCAGTTGATCGGCCCGGCACCCCAGCATGCCGGCAGCCACCTCTTTAAGCTTTTTATTTATTTCCCCGGCTGCCTCCCTGATTGCCGCACCGGATGCATAGGTTAGCCGGCTGGCAAAGCTGCCCAGATCAAATGTCCCCAGCTCTGTGTCGCCCGACACCACGTGCACGTCTTCGTACCGGACTCCCAGCGCCTCGGCAGCCATCTGGGCCATTACGGTGTTGCACCCCTGGCCGATATCGGCAGCCGCGCAGTGAAGGGTCACCCCGCCCTCGGTATCCACCCTGATCAGCACCGTGGTGTGCGGCTTGTAAGACTGGTAGAGGGTATAGGCTGTGCCCGAAATATAATAACCGCCGGCCAGTCCTATGCCTTTGCCGAAGGGCAGCTTGCCGTGTTTTTCAAGGTAGCCGGATTTTTCCACTGCAGTCTGCAGACATTTCTTGTACTCTGTATGCGGTACGTGGAGATTGCTCACGCTGATATAGCCAGATTCTATGGCGTTTTTCATTTTAAGCTGGTACGGGCTGATGCCCATCATTCCGGCCATCTCATCCAACATGCACTCCATGGCGAACCTGGGCTGGACCCCGCCGAGACCGCGCATGGCGCCGCAGGTGGGCTTGTTGGTATAAACCCGCCTTACCCGGGCGCGGGCGTTGGGGACCTTGTAGGGCAGGTGAATCATGGACGCGGTGTAGAACATCACCACTATGCCCCAGCCCGCGTATGCCCCGCCATCCAGTATATTGTCAAAATCCACGGCCTGAATATAGCCGTCCTGGTCCAGGCCTATTTTCATTTTCATGTGGCATGGGTGCCGGCCTTTGTTGGTGGCGAAAACCTCGCTGCGGTCAAAGGTTACTTTAACCGGCCTGCCAATTTTCCTTGAGAGCAGGGCGGCGCAAAAATCAGCCGGGCTGGCCTCGCCCTTACCCCCGAAGCCGCCTCCCACCGCGGGAATGGCAACACGGATTTTACTCATGGGCATGTCTAAAACGATGGAGAGCTGGCGGTGCAGGTAATGGAGCACCTGGGTGCTGGACCATACTTGAAGCTGTCCGCTTTGGGGGTCGTAGCTGGCCAGTGACGTATGCGGCTCCAAAAAGGCGTGATTGACATAGGAAGTATGATATTCCCTTTCCAATACATACTTACAGCGGGCAAATGCACCGTCCGGATCGCCGAACAGCTGGTCACCCGTGTGCAATATATTATCCGGGGCATCTTCATGTATACGCACTTCATTTGCCCGCTTCATGGACTCCCAGGGGTCCAGCAGCACCGGCAGGGGCTCATATTCCACTTCAATCAAATCAAGGGCGGCTTCGGCGGTCTCTTCATCCACAGCTGCCACCGCAGCCACACCCTCACCGCAGAAGCGGACCTTTCCCACAGCCAGGGCAACCTCGTTAGCGGTCTGGGGGACTATCCCCCATTTTTTGGGAGCCTCGTCTCCGGTAATTACTGCCAGAACCCCCTGCATCCCGAGAGCCTTGCTGTAATCAATATTCTTAATGATGGCGTGGGCGTGCGGGCTGCGCTTTATTCTCCCATAGGCCATACGCGGCAGCACCATATCGTCAGTATAAATAGCTTCACCCTTTGCCTTTGAAGGGCCATCTATCCGCGGCACACTTCTTCCCACCTGACTAAAGTTTTTATTCATCACTTCACCCCCTCTCTGGACAGTATTTCTCCCGTAGCCCCAATTGCTTCCACTATTTTCTTGTAGCCGGTGCAGCGGCAAATGTTGCCCGCTATGCCGCGCTTTATTTCATACTCGCTGGGCCGGGCCCTTTTGTCCAACAGCGACTTTGCGGAGAGAATCATCCCCGGAGTACAAAAACCGCACTGCACGGCCCCATGATCGACAAACGACTGCTGAATAGGATGGAGCTGGCCGTCATCGCCCACCAGGCCTTCTATGGTGGTGATTTTCTTCCCCCGGCAGGCAATGGCCAGCGTAATGCAGGACAACACCGGCTCACCGTCTATCAGCACCGTACAGGCGCCGCAGTCTCCCTGGCCGCAGCCCTTCTTTGTCCCGGTCAGCCCGATCTTTTTCCTGATTACATCCACCAGGAGTTCCCTGGGGCTGACAGCGATCTCATATAACCTTCCGTTTATTTCCAGGCTAATCAGTTGTTTCACCAACGGCACCCCCCTTGCCCAAAATTGAAGCCGAAGCCGCGGCATAGGTCTCCCGTAAAAGCCTGCGGGCCAGCACCGCTACAACCTGGCGCCGGTATTCCGCCGAGGCCCGGATGTCCGAAATGGGCTTTGCCTCACCGGAGGCAGTTTCAGCCGCCTTTTCCACCAAATCCTCCGTGAGCTCCCGCCCGGTGAGAACAGCCGCCGCCCTTACAGCCGCCAGGGGGGCGGGGGCCACCGAGCCCGTCACTATTCTGAGATCTTTGACAGTCCGGCCGTCATCCTCCAGCACCATGTTTACAGCCATGTTTACCGTGTCGATCTCCATGGCCTCCCTCAGTCCTATGTACATGTAGCGGCTGGCTGACCCGGACGGAGGTTCCGGCAGTATAAAGGCCGTCAGTATTTCCCCCTCTTTCAGGGCTGTTTTACGGTTTCCCAGTATAAACTCCTCCAGAGGCATCTCCCTTTCACCGGCCCCGCTCCTGAGTATAACCTTCGCCCCCAGCGCTATGAGCGGGGGCGGCGTTTCGGCGGCAGGCGAAGCGTGGCAGCTGTTGCCCCCGATTGTGGCCATGGACCTGACCTGAACCGATCCCAGCTCTCCCGCCGCCTGATAAAGGGCGAAATACTTTTCCCTGATCAAATCCGACCTCTCAATCTCCGAAATCTTTGTGGCAGCGCCTATTACCACTCCCCTCCCGGGCTGGTGGCAAATACCCCTGAACTCTTTCACCCCGTTGATGTCTATAAGACATTCCGGCCTGACCAGCTTTTCTTTCATCATTATGATAAGGTCGGTTCCCCCGGCCAGTATTTTTGCCTTGCCGCCCAGCCTTCCGGCCAGCGCCAGGGCCTCCTCCGGCGTGGTCGGGGAATAATATTCGAAATTATCTAAAAACAACAGGCACACCTCCTTTTTAATCTGTGTGCAGATCTTCAATCAAATTCTCCAGGTATTTTTTCTCGGCCTCACGGAAACAAAGCAGATTCCCTATCACGGCCTTCCTTTTGAAGGCCCCTCCGTTTTCCGCCAGCTCTTTAAGCTTGGTGATGTTGGAAGCCACCCTGTCAAGCCTTTTTTTAAGGCACTCCGACATCTCCTCCCGGGTAAGCAGGTCCGACGTTTCCAGCCCCACGTTAAGGTCCAGGTAGTACCACTCCAGGTCAGCCAGCAGTTTTTTTGAGGTCTCGGCCAGAGCCTTTTTACCCGCCCCGGTGATGTAGTATCTTTTCCTGACCGGCATCCTGCCCTCCTTTTCCTTTTTAGAATGGACGTACCCGCCCTTCTCCAGCCTTTCCATCACCTGGTATACCGAAGCCACCCCTATCCTAACCCACTTTCTCATTTCCCGGGCTTCTATTGTCTTATCGATCTCATAGGCATGGGAAGGTTTTTCGTTAACGATGCTTAAAAGTATCACTTCAATGTTCGACAGCACTTGGAGCCTCCCACTACTATATTTTATAGTAATATATTATATAGTATTAATACAAAAAAATATAGCCGTTAACGGTAAAAAAATACCCGCCCCGTAAGCGACCCTAAAAATGACCAGTTAAGATAACTGCAGTTTTATAATACCCGTTTTAAAACGATAGTACAGCGCAGTTGCCGGATGTTAGAAAGCTAAAGACCCGGTCGCCAGGCCGGGTCTTGCAAAACATGCCCTTAAATTTTTTCTTCACCCCAAATGCTCCACCACTGGAGACTCAGCCAGCGCATCAAGCGTCTCATCTTTTTCATGGACAACCTCACTATTGCTTTTTTATATCAACAATATACGGAACGCAAGAAAATAGTTACAACCATGGAAATTCGAGGGTTATTCCGCCATGTATTAGAATACCCTATCAGCAAGATCAAAGGTTCTAGGCCAAAATACTAAAAAAATAGTGGCTGGAGAAAACTCCAACCACTATTTTGCCTGGTTGCGGGAGCAGGATTTGAACCTGCGGCCTTCGGGTTATGAGCCCGACGAGCTGCCAGCTGCTCCATCCCGCGATATAAATTCCGGCAACGACCTACTCTCCCGAGGCTTACGCCTCAGTACCATTGACCCAGGAGGGCTTAACTGCCGTGTTCGGGATGGGAACGGGTGTACCCCCTCCGGTATGGCCACCGGAAATTGGATGTCGGTTCCAAAATAGT
>JBMOPC010000075.1:0-7523 GCA_049323915.1 Bacillota bacterium | reverse complement strand
ATCATGGCCCCGTCGTTGAAAAACGAGGCTATTTTGCGCAGGGATGAGGCCGTGTCCTCCAGCCCGAGGAAGGATATGTTGAGGTATGGAATACCGTAGTTTTCCTCCATCTTTTGGGCCAGGTACATCATGGACCCGGCGCACTGGACAATGTTCAGCGACGCCCTGGTGGCCGTTTTCAGGGTTTGGTGCCTTGAGTCTCCGGTGAAGGCCACGTTTACGTCAATACCCATTTGTTTCAGGTAGTTTTTGATTATCCAGACCTCTCCGGCCAGGTTGAAGTCCCCCAGGTAGTTGACGCTGCCGTTGTTCTCAAGCCTTTTGCCGCCGGGGGGCCTGATGATGCGCAGGAGGGCGTCGCAGGCCGCCCGGTAGCCGGCCGACTTGTTGCCGATAAATCCGCTGGACTGGACGGGGATCACCTCAATACCGTGCTTCCTGGCGGCCGCCTTGCAAACGGCCTCCAGGTCGTCGCCTATAACCCCCACTATGCAGGTGGAGTATACCAGGACCAGGCCGGGGCGGTATTTGTGCACCAGTTCGTCTATGGCCCGGGCCAGCTTCTTTTCTCCTCCGAAAATAACGTCCTCCTCCTGCAGGTCCGTGGAAAAGCTGAAACGGTACAGGTCCGGCCCGCTGGTGAGACTCCCCCGTATATCCCAGGTGTAGCTGGCGCAGCCAATGGGGCCGTGAACCAGGTGAACCGCGTCGGTAATGGGGTTTAAAACCACCCGGGCCCCGCAGTAGACACAGGCCCGCTGGCTGACACAGCCGGCCAGGCTGTCGGCGTCGCACTTGAGCTGTTTCTTTTGCCTTCCCTTGGTGATGATAAATTCTTTTCTTTCCTCGAATATGGTGTCTGCGGCTTTACCTGCGGACATACTCATCACACTCTCTGTCGAAAATAACGGTAAGCTGTTATGGTTATAGGTTTTAAGCAGTTGAAATAACCAACAGCCGATAGCCAATAGCCAATAGCCATTTACATTACCAGCTCGAAATCCTCGTCGGACGCGTCGCGGTCCGCCCTGTCCAGAAGGGCGTTGCTGATCATTTCCACCAGTCTCATGGCGCCCCTGTAGCCCACGATGGGCAGATACGAGTGCACGCTCCTGTCCAGTACGGGGAAGCCCACCCGGACCATGGGAATGTCCTCGGCCCTGACTATGTATTTTCCGTAGGTGTTTCCAATCAAAAGGTCAACCGGATGGTTTTTTATCCACTGGTGCAGGTCGAACAGGTCCCCCCCGGCCTTTACATTGGCCTCGACCCCGGACATGGCCAGCATCTCTTTAATTTCCCCTTCAAAGTCTCCCACCGCGGTGCCGATGGCTCCCCCCGGAGTCCCGGTCAGCACGTGAACCGGCCTCATACCCAGGCTCAGCAGCATCTCGGTAATCCCCGCCACTATGTCCGGATCCCCGAAGACGGCCACTTTTTTGCCGTGGAAGTGGTAGTGGGTGTCTGTCATTATGTCAACCAGCTGACCTCTTTCTTCCTCAAGCCGGTAAGGCACCTTTTTGACAAAACTCTGCCGGAGCGCCATCAGGAACCGGTCTGTGGCCTTTATGCCAATGGGTGTTTTAAGCACCATTTCCGGGACTCCGCACTTTCGTTCCAAAAGGCGGGCGGCGTCACTGGAGGCGTAGCTGCCCAGGGCCAGGGTGAGCCTGGAATTCCCCGCGTCGGCTATATCTTCCACTTTGGCGCCCCCCCTGGGATACATCACGGCCTCGCCGGTTATGGGGGAGTCCAGCACGCCGGAGGTGTCGGGAAACATTATGTAACCGATTCCCATGGCCTCCACCAGTCTCTTTATCTCCCTCATGTCCCCCGGGTTGACAAATCCCGGTATTATGTTCACCTGTTCCTTCTTGGTGTCCGTGGTTGCATTGCAGAGGTAATTCACCATTCCCCTGACCATGTTGGAAAAGCCGGTTATATGGGACCCCTGGTAGCTGGGGGTGTTGGCGTGGATTACCAGCTTCCCCTCCGGAACCTCGGAGGTCTTTATGATGGTGGGTATGTCGTCCCCTATGGTCTCGGAAAGGCAGGTGGTATGTATGGCCATAACATCGGGGTTGTAAATTGTAAAAACGTTCTTTATGGCCGTTTTTAAATTGGCGCCGCCGCCAAACACCGAGGCCCCTTCGGTAAAAGAGCTGGTGGAGGCCATAACAGGCTCCCGGAAATGCCTGGTCAGGTGCATTCTGTGGTAGGAACAGCAGCCCTGGGAGCCGTGGCTGTGGGGCAGGCACCTGTGAATGCCCAGGGCCGCATACATGGCCCCTATGGGCTGGCAGGTCTTGGCCGGGTTTATAATACCCCCTGATCGCTCCTTGATTTCTTTCGGTGTGCAGTCCAGCATGCTATGCCTCTCCTTCCTCGATGGTCCCTTCCAGCAGCGGGCTGTTTTTCCACGGCGGATCAATGAAATTCCAGGTCGGTGACGCAAAGCTCATGGCTATGTCGTGTGCGAAATTCACCGCCCCGTTGAATCCGGCGTAAGGTCCGCTGTAATCGTAATTGTGCAGCTGTTTTGAGGGAATGCCCATTTTCTGTACAACGTACTTATCCTTTATGCCGGATGAAAAAATATCCGGCTTCAAAAGTTTCACAAACTCCTCGGTCTCATAGTGGTTCAGGTCGTCCACGATAACGCTGCCGTCCTTCATTTCCGCGATCATTCCACTGTAATTGCCGAGAGGAATCTTTTTTTTCAGCTCCTCCATCCTCTCCCTGGAGATTTTAAGGCGAAACCTTTTTTCATCCGGCACAACGTGGAGGTCCGGGATGTTTTTGCTGTCGGCGTCGGGCTTTATATTGGGAATAACTTCCCGCCCCTCGTAGTCGTCCCGGTGGGCAAACTCGTAGCCGGCCAGTATTGTTTCAATGCCCAGCTCCTCGTAAAGGCCCTGATAGTGGTGGCCCCGGGAGCCTCCCACGAAAGAGAAGGCTGTTTTTCCGGCACATATTTTTTTGTACTGCTCAATTAACGGCTCCACCCTGGCCAGTTCCCTGGCGATTACCTCCTCGGTCCTTGCCATCAGGTCCGGGTCTCCGAAATAAAGCGCCATGTTGCGCAGAGATTCCATGGTGGAGCGGATTCCGATAAAGTTTACCTTTAGCCAGGGGGTGCCGTATTTTTTCTCCAGCATCTCGGCTATGTAGTTTATTGACCTGTGGCACTGCACCAGGTTTAGCTGGGATACATGGGCGTTTTTCAGCTCTTCGTAAGACCCGTCGCCGGTCATCACAGTCAAAACGGTGTATCCGATATCTTTAAGTATCCGCTCAACCTCCCAGCCATCCCCGCCTATGTTGTACTCGCCCAGTATATTGACGGCATATTTGCCCGGGGACTCCTCCATTTCCCCCTGTCCGATCACCCATTCCATCAGCCCGTTGTTGGCGATATGGTGGCCGGCGGACTGGCTGACACCCTTATACCCCTCGCAGCTGAAGGCCATTATGTTGATTCCGTGCCTCTTCCGGGCCTCCCTGGCCACAGACTGTATGTCGTCCCCGATCAGACCCACGGGGCAGGTGGCCGATATTGTGACGGCATTGGGCTTGAATACCTCCACCACCTCGTCGATGGTCCTGGCCAGCTTTTTTTCGCCTCCGAAGACTATGTCGCTTTCCTGCATATCGGTGGATACGCAGTATGTGAGAAAATTCTTGCCTGAGTCATCCGGCCTGGCTTTGTTTCTGCGGGTCAGCCAGCTGTAGTAAGCGCACCCGACGGGACCGTGGACAATGTGCACCATATCCTTCAGCGGCCCCAGCACCACCCCCTTGCAGCCGGCAAAGGCGCACCCGCGGTTGGTGATTATTCCCGGTATGGTCCTGGTATTGGCCTCTATCTCCTGCAGCGCCTGGGAAGAGTCTTTTATCAGTATGTGCTTCTTTCTGTTTCTCTTCACCTTGGCAGGATACTGATCAAGCATGGCGTTGATTTTTTTCTCGTTGACCGCCAACTTTTCCGCCTCCTTTTTACACCGCGTCTTCTCCCCGCTCACCGGTCCTGATCCGGGCGGCGTCCAGCACCGGGGCGACAAAAATCTTGCCGTCCCCCCTGTTTCCTTCTTTATTCACCTTGATAATGGTGTCCACAACTTTTTTTACCTCTTCATCCTTGACAAGTATGGTCAGAAGCCTCTTGGGGATGAGCCGGGTGCCGGTGGACAGCCCGTCGGCCAGTATGCCGCCTATCTCTTCCCTGGGCCCTATCTCATCCAGCATGGAGAAGTCCACCTGCATCTTCCCCCGCCCCATCACCTTCATGGCGTGAAGGCCGCAGACTCCCGCGTCGGCCAGCGCCTTTTTGGTGACATTGACCTTGTTCATGCGGATAACGGCTATTATCTCCTTCATGACTTCCCCCCCTACAGCCCTTTGGCGCCGCTGCTTATGGTATAAGCCTCTTCCACCGGGGTGACAAATATTTTGCCGTCGCCGAAGGCTCCTTTTTCCCCCGTCCGGGCGTACTTGGAAATAACGCTGATTACGTCTTCCCTGTCCTCGTCCCGCACCACCAGCATAAGCATTTCCTTGGGGATTTCGTCGTAGACAACCTCTCCCACCCTGACCCCTCTTTGCTTGCCCCGCCCCACAACGTCTATCTTTGTCACTGCCGGAAAGCCGGCGCTGTTTAACTCGGCCATCACCACGCTGGTCTTTTCAGGCCTCACTATGGCCCTGATCATAATCATGCAATTCACTCCTCGCACTAAATTTGCTATCGGTTACCGGCTGCCGGCTAATCAAGAATGCCGTACTGCATAAGTATTTCTTCCAGCCGGTCCTGGGTCATGGGCCTGGGAATGACAAACATTTTATTATTATCGATGTTTTTGCCCAGTGTACGGTATTCATCGGCCTGGGACGCGGCCGGGTCGTAGTCGATGACGGTTTTCTTGTTGATCTCGGCCCTCTGTACGATGTTGTCCCGGGGGACAAAGTGTATCAGCTGGGAACCCAGCTCCTCGGCAAAGGCCTTTAAGAGCTCTAATTCGTTATCCACCCTGCGGCTGTTGCAGATGATGCCGCCCAGCCTGACGTCGCCGGTGGTGGCAAATTTCTGGATGCCCTTGCAGATGTTATTGGCGGCGTATAAGGCCATCATCTCGCCGGAGGCCACAATATATATCTCCCTGGCCTTGCCCTCCCGGATGGGCATGGCGAAGCCACCGCAAACCACATCGCCCAGCACGTCATAAAATACGTAGTCCAGGTCGTCTGTATAGGCCCCCAACGACTCCAGCAGATTGATGGAAGTGATGATCCCCCTTCCGGCGCAGCCCACGCCTGGCTCCGGGCCGCCGGACTCCACGCACCTGGTGTCTCCGTAGCCCGAGCGCATAATGTCTTCCAGGTCGATGTCCTCCCCCTCATCCCGCAGTGTATCCAGAACAGTTTTTTGGTTCAGGCCGTGCAGGAGCAGCCTGGTGGAATCCGCCTTTGGGTCACAACCCACCACCATTACCTTTTTCCCGGACTCCGCCAGGGCGGCCACTGTGTTCTGTGTGGTGGTGGACTTGCCTATGCCGCCTTTGCCGTAAATGGCCACCTGTCTCATTGGTATATGCCTCCTTTTAATGTAATAAATGGGTGTCGGCTTTAAAAAAACGACCCCGGTTTTATGGGAGAGGAGGTTGACCTCTTTAAAACCGGGGCGCCTATGCCCATACTTGCAACAATGTCATGACCGCTGACATCAACTTGTACCGTTTCCTCCGGAGAATGCCCGAGGCGCTCCGGCTTCAATTCAAGAGGCTAAAGCGAGAGGGGGATGGCCGGCGCATCATCGCCCCGGAAACCTAGCCCCCTCGCTCAGCCTTTCAAATTGACTGCAAATATAGATATACATAAGTATCGTCCTAATAATTAATACTAATTGTGCCTTTCCTGCACAAAAACCTAAAAACAAAGTGTCAAACAGACAATATACCAGCAAAGGGCGCTTGGAAGCATAAAACACTTCCTTAGCGCCCTTGCTATAAATTCAGCAATGAATTAAACAGAAAGGCGCTTTTTGTTTTTCAAAAAGCGCCTTTGCAAAATAGTAACCATCGTTGGTCATATATTTTATTATGAAATGAATTATATAGGTATTAACCACTGTTGTCAATACCATTATCGATTTTTTTAAATTAATTTTTGTCATTTAGAAGACATTACAGGTTAAAACATTAACATTTATACAAATCCTTCTGTCACGAAAACCTGTCCCCCAAAAGCGACTTCCACAGTATAACCGCCTCTTCGTTACCTGTCCTGCCCAGGGCGCTTTCAGACACATCCCGGGCGTTTTCCACAAGTTTGTCAATCACCGACATATCCCCCACGGAGATAGGGGCTTTAACCACCGGGCAGCTTAAGAATTCGGGCAAAAAGATGGTCATGCTCCTGAAAAGGGAAGTAACCATCCGGCCGTAGCCCCCGGAAAAATCATTGGCCCTGTAATATGCCAGCAGCTCCAGGAAATAGGAATTGAAAGGCCTCCCCGCATTGAGGTTCCAGGACTTGAGTATTTTAATCAGGTTTTTGAATTTACCGTCGGATTCCTCCTCTTTACTGTTAAAAATAGCCTCCTGCCTGGCCGGGTTGGCCCTGAACCACCCTCCGATACCGTTGGGCACGAGGTAATTGCCGGTGGACAGTTTTAAAGAGGGCGCCAGTTCGATATCGGGGCCGCCTGAAATAGGAACGGTTACCGTCTGCCCCTCCCTGCCGATGCGGACATTGGGGTATCCCCCCGCCAGTGCGGCCTTTAGAAAACTCAGCACCTTCCAGGAGTTTTTCCGGCACTCGTAATAATGCTTGGGGTTCAAGGCAACGTGAAGCTTAACGCTGTTGAAGGGAAACACACAGGTGCCCCGCCTGTAGGACCCCCCCGGGAAAATCTTGTTAATCCTGATCTCCCTTTTAAGGAAGTCCCTTAGAGCTTCACTTCTTTCCGCAGTTGCATAAACGAAACTGTCAGGAACCCTCATCCCCTCCAGAAAGACCTTGAAGGCCTGTTCCACGTCGGGCATGGCTTTATCCCTCCCGGCAGTTTAAATATAAGGCCCCCGGTCCTCTCCGGAACGAGAGCCTTATAGTAACTGCGTTTAATTACCTAAATTATCCACAGCATCCTCTGGAGCATAATTTCCTAAGTCTAACAAAAAAGCCTCATCCCGGCCATCACATAACGGCAGGAATGAGGCATCGTTACCTCGGTGAAACCACCCGGTTCCCAGCGAAACTGCTTCGTTCTTTTTTATTTGGCTTACTACTATCTTACAAAAAAAATTAAATAAATCAATATGTTTTTAATGTACTTTTTCTTCGACTTTTTTGAACAACCGGGAGTAATTCTTAATTAACACTTTTGGGTTATTGTTTTGGCATTTACATTTAGGACATTTGTCCGGCTAAAAAACTCTTGATTTCGTAGTATTTCATAAATTTTGGGCATCCCCCCTACAGCATTGAAGATTAATTTTTTTAGCAGGCGGGATGGAAGAAGCCCGCAG
>JBMOPC010000074.1:0-7862 GCA_049323915.1 Bacillota bacterium | reverse complement strand
GCCCTTACCGCGCGGCTTAAAGACGCCCTCAGGAATTATGTGTCATAATGTGTATTGTTGGCCTAAAACCATTGTGGTAATATATACCTTGTAGAACGGATTGAATTATGGTTGGTGCCTTGTTGTCAAGCAGTACGGTAGAACGGCAGGGGGGATGAAGATGGCCATGCGGTTATACGGCACCCCTTAGGGGTGCTTTGCTTTTTTTTAAAAACAGTCAGACTGGAACATGTAACTCCGGCAATGGGAATTTCTTTGGCCGGTAATAGTTAAAATAACTCCAAGACAGTATTTAAGGAGGAGAACTGGTTTTGATAGTGGTAATGAATCACCGTGCCGATAAAAAAGATATTGATGCCGTAATCGGCAAGCTGGAAAAATCCGGCTTTCGAATACATCTTTCCGAGGGCGTGGAAAGGACCATAATAGGAGCCATCGGCGATAAGACAAGGCTTGGAAACCTGGCGCTGGAGGCCATGCCGGGAGTGGAAAAGGTGGTGCCCATACTGATGCCCTTTAAGCTGGCCAGTAGAAATTTCAAACAGGAAAACACCATTGTTCGGGTCGGCGACATGGAAATAGGCGGGGACACTCTGCATGTTATGGCCGGCCCCTGCGCGGTTGAAAGCAAGGAGCAACTTATGGAATCCGCCTTCCGGGTTAAGGAGGCCGGGGCCACCATACTCCGGGGAGGGGCCTTCAAGCCCCGCACCTCTCCCTACTCTTTCCAGGGGCTGGAGGAAAAAGGGCTTGAAATGCTGGCCGAGGCCAGGGAGGCCACCGGGCTGTACATTGTAACCGAAGTTATGGACCCCAGGACGCTTCCAATGGTGGCCCGGTACGCCGACATACTTCAAATAGGCACCCGCAACATGCAAAACTTTTTCCTGCTCAAGGAAGTTGCCACCACCGGAAAGCCCGTTCTTCTGAAAAGGGGGCTTTCGGCCACCATCGAGGAGTGGCTTATGGCTGCGGAATACATCATATCCGGGGGCAATCAGCAGGTAATACTCTGCGAAAGGGGCATCAGAAGCTTCGAGACTTACACCAGGAACACACTGGACCTGACTGCCATACCCATACTTAAACACCTCTCCCACCTTCCAGTGATAGTGGACCCCAGCCACGCCATAGGAAAATGGCGTTATGTGCAGCCCATGGCCAGGGCGGCCGTGGCGGCGGGGGCGGACGGCCTCTTAATCGAGGTCCATCCCAACCCCTCGGAGGCTCTGTGTGACGGGCCGCAGTCCCTTACTCCGGAAAACTTCAAGCTGCTTATGGAAGAGGTCCGGCAGATAAGCAGGATTATGAACAGGAAATTGGCTGATGAATAAAAGCCCCATATTTGATAAGGTGGCCATAGTGGGTGTGGGGCTCATCGGAGGGTCGCTGGGAATGGCCATCAGCCGCAAATCCCTGGCCCGCCGGGTGGTGGGACTTGGGCGGGGCCGTGAGGCCCTGGAGCTTGCACTGGAGCACGGGGCGGTGCACGGCATTTCGCAGGACTACCGCGATGTGGACGGGTGCGATCTGGTGGTGGTGGCCACCCCCGTAGGCTCAACACTGGGTATATTGTCGGAGCTTTCACCATACCTTGCCCACGGCGCCATCATCACCGACGTGGGCAGCACAAAGGCCGAAATTGTAGAAGGGGCCGAAAAAATACTGCCTGCCGGCTCGGTATTCATTGGCGGGCATCCCATGGCCGGGTCAGAAAAGGGGGGTATTTCCGGGGCCGACCCTTACCTTTTTGAAAATGCTTTTTATATACTGACCCCCGGGCGGGACACCCCCCGGGAATGCCTTGACAGGCTGGTTAAACTGGTTGAGGGAATCGGGTCCAGGCCGGTTTTGATGGACCCGGCCGGGCACGACCTCTCAGTGGCCGCAGTGAGCCACCTTCCGCACCTGGTGGCCGCAACGCTGGTAAACTGCCTTTTCGACCTGCCGGGAGGGGAAAAAAAATCGCTTCTTGCTGCCGGGGGCTTCAGGGACACCACCAGGATAGCCGCAGGAAGCCCGGAAATGTGGCGGGACATATTCGCCTCCAACCGCAGTTCAGTCCTGGAGGCCCTTAAGGCCTTCAGGGCCAGGCTGGACCAGTTTCAGGAATCGCTTGAAAGCTGCGACCATGACAGTATTTTTCAGCTTCTCAGCAGAGCCAGGGACTTAAAGAACGGAATGCCCGCCAGAAGAAAGGGATACCTTCCGGCTCTCTGGGAAATCGTGGTCACCGTTCCCGACGAGCCCGGGGTTATCGCCAGACTTGCCAGCATACTGGGCGGCGAGGGGATAAACATTTGCGATATAGAAATACTGAGGGTCAGGGAAGGCGAGGGCGGGACCATAAGGATCGCCTTCGCGAAAGAAACAGAACAGGAAAGGGCGGTAACACTGCTGACCGGTTCGGGGATACCCTCCAAAAAACGACTGTAGTATTAAAAGACCCTCGGGCTATGGTGAATGTAGCATGAAAGATATTTAAGCCACATAGCTCACAGAGAGATAACACAGGGGATAGTAATTGCGAGTAAGCTATTAGATGAAATTTATTATTAGTTTCCTTATATCCATAGACTGACAACTGACTGCTTACCCCTTTCTCCGTGCCCTCTGTGTCCTCTGTGGCTTTATAATTTCTACAAAAGAAATTCCCAAATCATTCTGTCTTCTTTCTCCTGTCTTCTGTATTCTTACTGCCAAAATAAAGTACAGAGAGGATGTCTTGTCATAAAAACTGTAGTTGTCCGCTCAAAGGGGCTGAGGGGAGCGGTAACCGTCCCCGGGGACAAGTCCATTTCCCACCGGGCCGTGATGCTGGGATCAATAGCGGAAGGGGAAACACTGATTAAAAACTTTCTTGCCGGCGAGGACTGCCTGTCCACAATGAAGTGCTTTAAAAAGCTGGGAGTTGTGTTTAAAGGCCCCCGCAACGGCGAGCTGCTGGTCCATGGACTGGGGCTTCACGGGCTGAAGGAGCCGGCGGACTTACTGGATGCGGGCAACTCCGGGACCACAATGCGCCTCATCTCAGGCATACTTTCAGGTCAGCCCTTTTTCAGCGTCATAACCGGCGACGAATCCCTCAGGTCCCGGCCCATGGGCAGGGTGACGGTCCCTCTGCGCCAGATGGGGGCGGTAATAATGGGCCGCAGGGAAAACAACCTGGCCCCGCTGGCAATCAGAGGGGGCAGGCTAAAAGCCATTAACCACTCCTCACCGGTGGCCAGCGCCCAGGTAAAGTCGTCAATACTCCTTGCCGGGCTATACGCAGAAGGCGTGACTTCCGTCACCGAGCCCTTTAAATCCCGGGACCACACCGAAAGGATGATGAAATACTTCGGCGCCGACATAGTGGTTAACGGAAACAGGGTGGAGGTGCGGGGCGAAAACACAATGCGCGGAGGGGAAATAACCGTTCCCGGCGATATATCCTCGGCGGCCTTCCTTATGGTGGCGGCCTCAGTGGTGCCGGACTCGGATATCACAATTAAAAACGTGGGGACAAATCCCACAAGGGACGGAATAATTACAGCCCTTCGCCAAATGGGCGCCGACATAGAGATACTGGACACCCGCGAAGTGAGCGGAGAGCCTGTGTCCGACATAAGGGTCAGGTCGGCGGTCCTGAGGGGAACGGCAGTAAAAGGCGATCTTGTCCCCCGCATGATTGACGAGATACCGGTGCTGGCGGTGGCGGCCGCGGCGGCTGGAGGGGAAACAGTTGTCGGTGACGCGGCCGAGCTAAAAATTAAAGAGTCGAACAGGATCGCCGCCATAGTGGATGAGCTGAAAAAATTCGGGGTGGACATAGAGGAATTGCCTGACGGATTTATAGTGCGGCCGGGCAACAGTCTCAGCGGCGCCGCCGTGGACTCCCGGCGGGACCACAGGATAGCCATGGCCATGACGGTGGCCGGCATGATTTCCGGGGGGAAAACCATTATAGATGATCCGGACTGCGTCAACATATCCTTTCCCGGTTTCTACGATGTATTAAAATCAATTGAGAAAGAGTGATACAACCTGAGCGGCATTTTCCGTTCAGTTTTTTTTAAAAGCCGGTCATTACAGGTAAAAATTTTGGGGACACTTTATTATGGTGACTGAATCAATATTTTCAATTATTTAATGCTTTTTTTAAAAAAAGAGGAAATGGCTTCTATATGTCGAAAATACTTTCTGTTCGGCTATTTTAGATACTACAGCGTTATTAAAAGGTTGGAGAGGAAAAATGCCCGGCAGATATTCCATAGCCATCGACGGACCGGCAGGGGCGGGAAAGAGTACTGTGGCAAAGGGAGTGGCCTCTGCTCTGGGATACAGGTACGTCGACACCGGAGCAATGTACAGGGCGGTCACCCTTCTGGCATTGAAAAGAAATATTAACATTAATGATGAACAGTCATTATCCGAACTGGCAAATAATGCAAAAATTGATATAATAGAAAAGAACGGTAAAAACATAAGTGTTTTCTTAAACGGTGAGGATGTCTCCGAAGAAATACGCAGCCCGCTAGTAACGGAAAATGTGTCCGGTGTTGCAAAGTCGCCGGGGGTAAGGAAAGCCATGGTGCAGGCCCAGAGAAAAATGGCCCTGGGCGGCGGTGTTGTTATGGAGGGAAGAGACATCGGCACGGTGGTGCTGACCGATGCACCTTTCAAGTTCTTCCTGGTGGCATCGGCTGAGGAGCGGGCCGGGAGAAGGGCAAAGGACTTTGAAAAAATGGGTTTTCCGGTTAATATAGAAAAACTGACCGAAGACATAAAAAAAAGGGATTACATTGACAGCAACAGAGAGGTTGACCCGTTAAGGCCGGCTGCCGATGCCCGGGTGGTTGACTGTACCGGGCTGACCGCCGGGTACGTGGTAAATTTGATTGTAAACATAGTGGAGGGCGGGGCCTGATGTTTTACAGGTTCGCCTGGGTGGTATGCGGTTTTTTTCTGAAGACTGTGCGCAGGATGGAAGTCCGCGGGGCCGAGAACATCCCCCTGCGGGGAGGGCTGGTTCTGGTAAGCAATCACAGGAGCTATTGGGACCCCGTGGTTATTGGATGCGCAATGCCTAATACAAGGCAGATATTTTTCATGGCAAAACACGAGCTTTTCAAAGTGCCTTTCCTGGGGCCGGTAATTACCGCACTGGGCGCCTTTCCGGTAAAAAGGGGAGGAGCGGACAGAAATGCCATCAGAACAGCCCTCGGCCACCTAGCCGAAGGCAGGGTGGTGGGGATATTCCCGGAGGGCACCAGGAGCAAAGGCGAGGACATGCTGGAGCCCCATATGGGTGCAGCCATGTTGTCCGCCAGGACTGGATCCCCGGTCCTGCCTGTGGCCGTTATCGGCACAAAGGGTTTTTTGGGAAAGGTGAAAATAGTTTTCGGAACGCCCATGACACCGGATTTGCCCCAGGCCGGGGGCGCAAAGGCCGGCCGGAATGAGCTGATGGTCATTAGCCGGGCAATAATGGACAGGGTGGCCGATTTGATGGCCTCTAAAAGCGGTGATAAAGATTGAAGGTCGAAGTTGCCCGGTGTTCGGGGTTCTGTTTCGGCGTAAAAAGGGCAATTGATCTGGCACAGAGCTGCGCCGGAAACAGGGACGGCCCGGTATACACGCTGGGCCCCATAGTTCATAACAGCCATGTCGTGGAAGATCTGGCAGAATTGGGAATCAAGGTAATCGACAGCATCACCGGGGCCGAACCCGGGAGCAAGGTCATAATCCGTTCCCATGGAGTTGGCCCCGAAGTGCTGGCCGAAGCGGAACTTTTAAATATAAGCATAGTGGACGCCACCTGCCCATTTGTTTCCAAAGCCCAAAGAACAGCCCGCCGGATAACTGAAGCGGGAATACAGGCTGTGGTGGTGGGTGACAGCGATCATCCCGAAGTGATGGGAATAGTAGGTTGGACCGGTGGGAAGGCTTTGGTGGTTAAAAACAGGGAGGATGCTTTAAAAAGAGATCTCCCGGAAAAGGTGGCCGTTCTGGCTCAGACAACCCAAACCAAAGCCAACTTTAAAAATGTTGTGGACTCCTTAAAAGAAAAATGCAAAGAGGTGGAAGTCCACAACACTATATGCAATACTACCGGGGAAAGGCAAAAATCCGCTGTTGAACTGGCCCGCAAGGTAGACGCAATGGTTGTGGTGGGAGGCAAAAGCAGCTCAAACACGGCCAAGCTGGCAGCGCTCAGCGCTGCTGAAGGAGCGGAAACCTACCAGGTTGAAACGGCCGGGGACCTGCAGGAGCAGTGGTTTACAGGCAAAAAATCGGCGGGTATAACCGCGGGGGCTTCCACACCGCAGCGGATTATTGAGGAGGTTGAAAGACGGATGAAGGAGATGGGCGGAATGGAAAACGTGAACGAGGTTGAAATCATGGAACCGGGGGATAATGTGGAGACCAATAACCCCGCTGTCGTGGAGACGGCGGACGATCAGGTCAAAGAAGCTGACATGGGGGACGCTGTGGACATCAAAACCGTCCGCCCGGGAGAAATCGTAACCGGTGTCGTAGTGCAGGTAAACCTGGACGAAGTTCTCGTGGACATCGGTGCCAAATCCGAGGGGGTTATTTCCATAAGAGAGCTTTCCTGCTGCGATGTTACATCCCCGCACGATATAGTAAAAGTGGGGGATAAAATAGATGTATATGTTTTAAAGCCCGAGGATAAAGAAGGAAGGGTCATTCTTTCAAAGGAAAAGGCCGACGCGGAAAAGTCCTGGGGAATGCTGGAGCAGCACCTTGAAAGCGGAGAGCCTGTCAGGGGAGTGGTAAGGGAAGTCGTCAAGGGCGGCATTCTGGTGGACGTGGGAGTGCGTGCCTTCCTTCCAGCCTCTCTGGTTGACAGGGTTTACGTTGAGGACCTATCAAAGTTCCTGGGGCAGGAGATTAACGCCAAGGTTATAGAATTGAACCGCGCCAGAAAGAAAGTCATACTATCCAGGAAATCACTCCTCGAAGAGGAATACGCCAGAAATCGGGATGAAATGTTCAACAACCTGCAGGAAGGCCAGGTGGTGCGCGGCGTTGTCAGGCGGCTCACAAACTTCGGCGCATTTGTTGACATCGGCGGAGTGGACGGACTGCTCCACATTTCCGAAATGGCCTGGTACAGGATCAACCACCCCTCTGAAATTGTAAAGGTGGGCGACGAGATCGAGGTAATGATACTACGCATCGACAGGGGCAACGAAAAAATATCCCTGGGATTAAAGCAGGTACTGTCCAACCCGTGGGACAACGTGGCCGGGAAATACCCGGTGGGATCGGTTGTTGCCGCAAAAGTTGTCCGGCTGGCCCCCTTTGGAGCCTTTGTGCAGCTTGAGCCCGGGGTTGAGGGCCTGGTTCACATTTCCCACCTGGCCGAGCGCCACATTGAAAAAACCGATGAGGTGGTCAGCGAGGGCGAAGAGGTAAATGTGAAAGTCCTGAGCGTCGATCCCGAAGAGAAACGCATCAGGCTTTCCATAAGGGAAGTTCAGAAGTCCAGGGAGCCCCGCCCCCCAAGGGGCCCCGAAGCCAAAAAGGCCGAGGAGACCGATGAGGGCGGAAACCTCACCATAGGAGACCTGGTAGGCAATATATTTGATCAAAAGTAAATTAAGGGGCTGCGCCCATTTGGACGGTATAGACGTCCTACCCCCACTAAAGCAAGGGGGCACTCCCCCTTGGAACCCCCGTGCAGGAAATTATCCACAGAATCCCTCTGGAGCATGATTTCCTATATCATAAAATAGCCGCCCTGTCGGGCGGGCTGGAACTCAGAACTCAGAATAGTGACAGCCTGCTTTAATAGCGACCTCAAGATGTCTGGATTGCATAGAAGCGCTTTTGCGATTTAGTACGTTAAAGCA
>JBMOPC010000073.1:0-8004 GCA_049323915.1 Bacillota bacterium | reverse complement strand
CAAAGCTGATTGAGGTGACCAGGTTGGGCAGTACGTTAAACTGCAGGGCATACATGGTGGTCAGGGTAGCGGTGGGCATGGCGGCCTCCAGTATCATGACCTTTCCCAGCAGAGGGTCCACCGCCACTATGGCGGTGAACAACAGTGCGATAAGGGGGGAGACAAGCAGACGGATAACCACCGCCAGGGATATCTTGCCCCACTCCGGGCTTTCCAGCCTGATTTCAGCCAACTGCATGCCCATCACCAGCATAATCAATATGATGGAGGCCTGGGCCACCATGTCCACTGCCTTGTATATGTTGTCAGGCATGGGTATGTGCAGGTACTGCCACAGAACGGCAATAATCAGGGCGTGGAGGATAGGCATTTTGGCCACCGTAAGAAGTGACTCCCTGACATCGGCCTTTCCTCTTGCCGCATAGTAAATGCCCAGGGTACTCATGATGACGGTGTGAAAGACCATTATGCTGATGGCGTACATAAAGGCCGTTTCTCCAAAGGCAAATAAAACAAGCGGGGCCCCCAGGTTGCCGTTATTCATAAAGGCTGTGCCCAAAATCAGGGCGTTGGTGACCGATTCGTCATAGCCCTTTATTCTGGCAATAATTTTCACCAGCAGGATAATTAAAAGGGATAAAACAATGCCGTAGGCGGCTATGTGAAGGTAGGACTGGTCCGGCGTAAACCGGTAAAAGGTACGGAATACCAGGACCGGTGCCATCAAATAAATAGCGGTGGTGGAGATTGATTTTATGTGTAGCTTATATATCCTTTGTCCCACAAATCCCAGCATAAAGATTAAAAATACGGGTAGCACCACTGTGTAAACTATCTGCATTATATTAACTCCCGCTCTGTACCGATGTGAAACTGAACCACCAGTCAATTATACTACAAGTGTACTGAACAACCCGCCTAAGGTCATTTCTTTTCCATAAGCATTTCGTCACGGATGTTGATTATGTGTTCGGTCATAAGCTTTTTGGCCAGTTCGGGGTTTCCATCCTTAATGGCCTGGTAAATGCTTTTGTGCTCTTCCAGTGTGTCCTGAAACCGGCCAGGCTTTGAAAAACGTGACCGCCGTGTGGCCCGGATGGTTTCTTTCATCCTGCTGCTGAGGGTGTTCATCAGGCCGACCAGTATGGAATTTCCTGATGCCTTGGCCACGTAATAATGAAAGTGGAGGTCAGCCTCCAATCCCTGTTCTTCATCATTTTCATGGCGGGCCATGGCTTCCAGTCCCTCCTCCATACCAGCCAGGTCATGGGGGGTACGCTTTTGTGAGGCTATGGCTGCGCACTCGGATTCCAGTATCCGGCGAACCTCCAGCATTTCCAGCGTGGAAGCGGCGGAGTTGAAATTTATCAGGCTGTCCAGGGCATCAATCAGTTCCTGCAGTTCGGTCTGCCGGATAAAAGTCCCGCCCCGGGGCCTTACTTCCAGTAAACCCTGAAATTCCAGGGCCCTTAACGCCTCACGGGTGGAAGTCCGGCTCACTTTCAGCAGGCTGCACAACTCCCTCTCGGGCGGTAAACGGTCCCCGGGCTTCAAGGCGCCCTCAGTCAGCAACCTGCGCAATTGCTGTAAAACTAACTGGTATATTTTCAGGGGGCGGACAGGTCGTATAATCATGGCACACTCCATTTGAAATATTTGGAAAAAAAACAGGAAGGGGCCTACTAAAAAATATCATACTGTAAACCCGGTGGGCAAGAAAAATATGTTTATATTAATTTTAGCTCCCGCAGTAGTAATTAACGGAAAAAACAAAAAATAACAAAAATTCTTAAAGGGTTTTTTAGAGTTATATAGAATTATTTAAGAATAATCTGGTCCAACCAAAAGACCAATCTCTCCGGCAGAATAAGTGTACCGTAAATCCTTATAAACAACCAGTGAAAATAATGGAGTGATACGATTGCCTGACAAAAAATTTATCAAATCCCTGCAGGCCGTTCTGGGGCCGGAAAATGTCCTCACTGAAAAAGAGGATCTTATTTGTTACTCCTATGACTCCACGTTTAACAAACACCTTCCCGATTTGGTGGTCATTCCCGGAACCACTGAAGAGGTGGCCGAGGTGTTGAGGCTGGCCAATGAAACGGGGGTTCCGGTGACTCCCCGCGGCGCCGGGACTAATATCTGCGGAGCCTCGGTGCCCATCCGGGGCGGAATGGTGGTGGCCATGCACCGGTTTGGCAGCATTATCGAAATTGATGAAGCCAACCTGTGCGCAGTGGTGCAGGCGGGAGTGATTACTGCTGAATTGCAGCGCAGGGTGGAGGCCCTGGGACTATTTTTCCCCCCGGACCCCCAGGCTATGAACATGTCTACGCTGGGAGGGAATGTGGCTACCAACGCCGGCGGCCCCAGGGGGTTCAAGTATGGGGTAACCCGTGATTACGTGCTTGGCTTAAAGATGGTGCTGCCTGACGGCCGTATTTTTAAAATTGGCGGCAAGACGGTGAAAAATGTTACCGGCTACGATTTGACCAAGCTTTTAACCGGATCCGAAGGAACTTTGGGTATTTTCACGGAAATAATATTCCGCCTCATTCCCCTGCCGGAATCCAAGCGCACCATAATGGCAGTTTTTGATGACATAATTGATGCTGCCCGGGCCGTATCCGCTGTTATAGCGGCCAGGATCATACCCACCACCCTTGAGTATATGGACAGGGAAGCCATGCGGCTAATCGAGGCGTTTAAGCCCTGCGGGCTGCCGGTGGATTCGGCGGCGGCTATTTTAATAGAGGTGGACGGCAGCTCAAGGGACGTCCCGGTTCAGATCAAGCAGGTGGAAGAGGTATGCCGCCAAGAAGGCGCCCGGGACTTAAGGGTGGCCACCACCGTGGAAGAGGCAGATCAGATTTGGACTGCCCGCCGGGCGGCTTTCTCTTGCATGGCCCGCAGCTCTCCCACCCTTATCGTGGAAGACGTCACCGTTCCGCGCAGTTTTCTTCCGGAAATGGTCAAGAAAATTGCCGAAATCACCGGGAAGTACCGCATCAAGGTGGCCATACTGGGCCATACGGGTGACGGAAACATGCATCCTATAATAATGACGGACGAGAGGGATAAGGATGAGATGGAGCGGGTTCGGCAGGCCGTCGATGAGATATTCAGGGTGGCTCTGGAGATGGGAGGCACATTAAGTGGTGAGCACGGCATAGGCCTTGACAAAATCAAGTATATGGAATGGGAACTGGGCGCCACCGGAGTGGATGTGATGCGCCGGATGAAGCAGGCCATCGATCCGAAGGGTATCATGAACCCGGGTAAGGTCCTGCCCCCGGAGGAAACCTAAAAATGAAATCCATTGACGATTATAAAGAAGAAATATATCGTTGTATGCGCTGCGGGGCGTGCACCGCTGTTTGCCCGGTATACGCTGTAATTGCCAGGGAGTCGGCGGTGGCCAGGGGCAGGCTCAGTTTGCTCAGGGAGTATCTGGACGGCAACCTGGAGCTGACCCCCAGGATGAGAGATTACCTTGACCTGTGCCTGGGCTGCCGGGCCTGCGCTGAGAACTGCCCGCCCCAGGTGTACACTGACCGGGTAATCAGGGCTGCCAGGGCCAGATTTGCTGTCACCCGCGGACAGCCCCTGGTGCGCCATATAATGCTGCGTAACGTGTTGAATAAGCCCCACCGTTTTTCCATGGTAATGGATTCGGTAAGGCTGGCCAGGAACACCGGGCTGTCAAGGCTGCTGCCCAAAGTGGTGAAGGTCAGGGAGAACCTGCTGCCGCCTCTGCCGGGCCAGACCTTCAGTGAAATGCTGCCTGGCATGAAAATGGCTAAAAGCGAAAAAAAAGTGGGCTTTTTTTTAAGCTGCATGGACAATGTGATATTTCCCCAGGTGGTTACTGCGGCTGTGACAGTACTGGAAAAGCACGGCTACCAGGTGCTGATACCCACGGGCGCCGTGTGCTGCGGCGTTGCCCATCAAAACTATGGTGACCTGGAAGGGGCCCGCAAACTGGCCCGCCAGAATATCAAGGCATTCGCCGGGGTGCCGGTGGATCTGATACTGACTGACTGCGCCTCCTGCGGGTCAACATTAAAGTCTTACGGAGAGCTGCTGGCCGGGGAGCCGGGGGAGGCTGAGGCACATGCCTTTGCCGGCAAGGTGAGAGACATCAATCAGTTTTTGTCGGAAATACTGTCGCCTGGAGATAATCCGGTAAATGTTATAGTGACATACCACGACCCCTGCCACCTGGCCAGATACCAGAAGGTGAGGGAGGCCCCCCGGAAGGTGCTGGCCTGCACTCCGGGAGTAAGGCTGGTGGAGATGGGAGAAGCTGACCGCTGCTGTGGTGGAGGGGGGACGTTCAATATTTTCCACTACCGTCTGTCCATGGAAATCCTCAGCCGCAAGTTGGAAAATGCCATGCGCACCGGAGCTTCGGTACTGGCCACCGCCTGCCCTGCCTGCCGTATCCAGTTGGCCCACGGCATCAGACAGCGCGGCCTGCCCATGGAAGTGCTCCACCCGGTGGAGGTTCTGGCCAGGTCATACAGTTAGCTTAATTTCAAAAACATATGATTTTAAAGAGTGCAGAAGAAATAATTTCAACTCACTCTTAAAATAAAAAATAAGGAGGATGGGGAAGTGTTGAAAAAAACCAAACTCATTGGCTGGCTAGTGATATTGATGATGGTGGCTGGTTTGTCCGCCGGCTGCGGATCTAAGCCTGTGGACACGGCCAAAAAGGAAACGGACAAGAAATGGACGCTTAAGGCCGGTCATGTGGCGGCCGCCAGTCACCCGATGAATACCCAGTTGATTGAGATGTCCAAGCAAATCGAGCAAAAAACCAACGGTCGGGTAAAGTTTGACGTATTCCCGGAAGCCAGTATCGGCGGAGAGCGCGAGATGATAGAGGGCGCCCGCATCGGAACTGTGGATATAGTGCTGGCAACCTCCGCAGTTAGCGGCAACTTTGCCCCCAAGATGAAGCTCTTTGACCTGCCCTTTTTATTCAAGGACAGGGAACACGCCATCAAGGTGCTGGACGGCCCCGTCGGACAGGGACTGCTGGACAGTATGACCGATAAAGGGTTGATTGGCCTGGCCTTCTGGGAAAATGGCTTCCGCAACCTGACCAATTCCCGGCGGCCTGTGGAAAAGCCTGAGGACGTAAAGGGTCTCAAGCTGCGGACCATGGAAAACCCCATCCATATGGATGCCTGGAGAGCCCTGGGAGCGGATCCCACCCCGATGGCCTTCGCCGAGGTGTTTACCGCCCTGCAGCAAAAAACCGTTGACGGCCAGGAAAATCCGCTGGCCATCATCAGCACTTCCCGTCTGTACGAGGTTCAGAAGCACCTGGCCTTGACCAACCACAATTACTCACCTATGGTTTTGATGGTCAGTAAGAAGGTATGGGATACCTTCCCGGATGATATCAAGGCTGCCTTTAAAGATCTGTCCAGGAGTAACGCCCAGGTGGAGCGTACTTTGCTGAAACAGGCCGAAGAAAAATACCTGGAAGATATGAAAAAGTCCGGTATGGCCATAACCATTCCCGATATCACTCCCTTCCGGGACAAAGTCAAGCCGGTGTATGACAAGTATTCTGCCGAAATAGGGGCGGATACCATCAAGCAGGTGCTGGAGACCAAGTAAAGCCTATTAATAGCTTTTTACTTTGGGGGGCGGGCCGGTTTTAATCCGCTCCCCTTGTTTTAAAGTCAAAGGGGGATCATCTCATGTTTGCCTCGGTCATAAAAAAGGCCAATGGTATAGTGGAAAATTTTTCCGGTTTATTGTTAGCAGTTATGGTTATTGTGGTTTTTGCCCAGGTAATATTCAGATTTGTCCTGGAGAAACCGCTGCCATGGTCGGAGGAGGTGGCCCGCTATATAATGGTGTGGATAACATTTTTGGGGGCTGCCCTAGCCGTTAAAAAGATGGCACACCCCCGGGTGGAGGTTTTTGTGAACCTTTTGCCCGGAAAGATCAGATTTTCGGTGCATATTCTGGCTATCGTGCTGAGCTGTTTATTTTACACCGTGATTATTTATTACGGAAGCATGTTTGTCACCAGTTCCATGATGCAGCCTTCTGCGGTAATGCGTATCCCGATGGGGCTGGTGTATATGGTGATTCCCATCAGTGGACTGTTACTTATTCTTAACTCGTTGGCCCAAATACAAAATTTTAATTCAGACAAAAGGGGGTAAAAAAGGTGGGCACCCTTCTTTTTATCTGTACAGCCCTTCTTTTGCTGATAGGTGCCCCAATTGCCGTCAGTCTTGGCCTGGGCGGCGCTGTCGCCATTTTTTTGAAGGGCTCGGTTCCCCTGATCATTGTGCCTCAGCGGATGTTTGGCGCCATGGACTCCTTTCCGCTTATGGCTATACCCTTTTTCGTCCTGGCGGGTAATCTGATGGCGGCAGGCGGCATATCACGACGCCTGATCCGGTTTGCCAACTCCCTGGCGGGACGGGTAACCGGAGGGCTGGCCATTGTATCGGTGCTGGGCGGTATGTTTTTTGCCGCCATTTCCGGCTCCGGGGCAGCCACTACTGCAGCGCTGGGAACCATACTGATTCCTGCCATGGTGAGCAGGGGCTACAACCGTGAATTCTCCACCGCCGTTCAGGCTACTTCGGGCGCCATCGGCATAATTATCCCTCCCAGCGTGCCCCTGGTGCTGTATGGGATTGGGGCCAGTGTGTCGATCGGGGACCTTTTTCTGGGTGGGTTCGGGCCGGGCATAATTGTGGGTATTGGACTGATGATTGTAGCTTACCTGGTGTCCAGGAAAGAGGGGTATGGTAAGGAAGAGCCAGCCCCGGCCCGGGAGATTTGGGCAGCATTTAAGGATGCTTACCTGGCCCTGCTGATGCCTGTAATCATACTGGGAGGAATCTATGCCGGCGTCTTTACCCCCACCGAGGCAGCCGTGGTGGCAGTGGTATATGGCTTTGTGGTAGGGGCGCTGGTTTACCGTGAACTGAACTTTAAACAACTTCAGAGTGTTTTGAATTCCACAGTGGTGACAACGGCTATTATTATGTTCATCATCGGCTGTGCCGCGCTTTTTGCCATGGTGCTCACCCGGGAGAAAATACCCCAGGAAATAGCCGCCTGGCTCCTGAGTATTTCGCGCAACCCCATTATTATACTGATGGTGGTGAACGTCTTTCTCCTCTTCGTGGGCTGCATAATGGAAACCGCGGCCGCCATTATCATACTGACACCCATACTGCTGCCCATTATACTTCAGGTGGGCATAGACCCGGTGCATTTTGGGATAGTTATGATCACCAATCTGGGCATCGGTCTGGTCACTCCTCCAGTGGGCATAAATTTATACGTCGCCTCCAACATTGCCGGGGCTAAAATGGAATACGTCATCAGGAGGACACTGCCTTTCCTGGTGGCAATGATTATAAGTCTCCTGCTGATTACTTATATACCGAAAATTACGCTATTCCCCGTGGAACTATTAAACTCCATTAGAATGAAATAAACCATTATATAAATAGCCGGATAATTTCATTTAAAAGCAGGAACTTCTGCAAATAATAGAAGCCCCCAACATCACTGTTGGAGGCTTCTATGTTATGAGCCTGTAATGACCTACGCTACAACTATTACGCGTATCTGCGCAGCCCCGGACAACCTTTCGGCTGCCAGGGACCGTTACGACACCTGTAATAATCTTTGCTTGACTACCATGGATATCTTGGGAGCCTTTAATGATCTCTCGACCATTAAAGACCTCTGCACCGATTAGTCGATTCGAAACCCATGGTAATCCATTGGTGATCGGTTAACCATTTTATGGTAATATCCCCGGGAATAATCTATCGCAGATGCCATATAACAACACTACATAATATACCATTTCTGGCAACTGGGCAATTTGGGTCTGTCCCCTAACTTATTAACTTATTGCTGATGAAAAAAGCACTTTCTGTTAGAATATGGCAGGAGGTGTTTTTCTTTGGTCAGGCGGGCCAGGGCGGAGTGTCAGGGGGCGAT
>JBMOPC010000072.1:0-8122 GCA_049323915.1 Bacillota bacterium | reverse complement strand
CTACCGCCAAGTAGATATCTTTGTTCATTTGACACCTAGTACATTTATGTATTGACTAATAAAATTAGGCAACACCTAATATATCACTACTAAAATCATGTGTCAACATATTCTTTCTCCGATGGTTATGCGCCAGTATGAGGCTTGAGGTGTTTACCATCAGCGCGGCCTTGAACACCTCACGGGGGTGAACGACACTGGAATTCAGTGTTCCGATGCTGACCGTGTGCAAGGCCACAGGCTCGTTTTTGGTGCTCAGGCAGATAACCAGGAATGTCTCCCGGTCGGCATCCTCCAGGGTGTTCCTGACAAGTTCGAAGGCGTCCTCCGGACCTCGGATTGTCCTGGGTTTATAGAGCAGTGAAGACTCTCTCACAATTTTCAGGGTGATAATGTCCACCTTTTTGGCCCTCATAAGTACGGGGCGGGCCCTCCCGGCCCGCCCCTTCCTCCTTTCATAGAGTACTCGGGCAGGCCGGTAAGGCCTTTTCTGTTATCCCATACAGCGGTCATCTTCGGTTTTTGGGGAAAATAAAAGACGGTCCTCCGTATGGAAACCGCCTTTAATATCTCCCGGGAAGGGCTTTAGAACCTTCCCCTTTTTAAAAGTGAAATCACTTTGTCCAGGATTTCCTCATACTCCCCGGCGTCGATGTTACCCAACTTCCCCACTACCAGGGCCCGGTCAATGGTGAAAATCCTGTGCAGCCTGGCGGTGGTCGGTTTCAACAACCCGGCCGCCTGCCAGCCCGTTACGGTATGGTTCAGACTGCCCCTGCCGGGCAGGGAAGTAAGCATCAGGCACACCATTTCCTGCAACCTTTCCAACACGGCCAGCACCAGGGCCGGCCGTTTTTACTCCGCTCAGGTCGCTGAAGGGAAAGGGCACCAGAATTACATTGCCCGGCTCAAACCCGGTCATAAACGGAATCCTCCGGGTTATCCCACTCGGAGAATGAAGTTTCAGATGCTTTGAGCCATCCCAGAAGTTCAAATCTGTCCGCCATTTTCAAAAGCAATGCCCGGACCTCTTCGGCTGTAAAGCTTTCAATCTCCTGAAAGATCCTGTCAACTCTGTTTTCCGGCTGTGACATGGCAAACACCTGCCTTCACCTCCCAGAATATCACGCCAGGGATTACCTGACAAGTTTGACGCTGGTCGCGATCAGGCCCTTATCACCCTTACGGTAGGATATCTGCACAAACTGTCCCACCGCGTAGGCCAGGGTCCGACCGTGGCTGTTTTTGGCGTAGACGGCCACCTTGCTGCCGTCCGCGGACTGGCAGTATCCTCTGACCGTGCCCGGCCTTGACTCCCGGGCTTCGAGGACCATAAAGACGCCGGTTTCGAGTTCGTCTCCCTCCGGCCCGGCCACGGCAGTCTCACTGGAGGTACTGCTGGTTCCCACCGGATTATTGCAGCCGGCATTACCGCTGTCCCGGGTCTGGTGTTTATCGCTCAGGTTATCGCTACCCAGAACATCATGGACGAACCTCTCCACGTCGTCAATTTTACCTGCGTTAACCATAGCTGTGATTAACCCGGTCATGGCGACCAGGCCTGCGTGGTCGGCCTTTGCCCTCTCCAGTTCGGCCTCGGCGAAGGCCAGATTGACCCGGGCGTCCTGGAGTTTCATTTTTAGCTTCTGGTATTCCGGATCGGTCTCAAGGCGTCTCACAACCTCGGCCTTCCTGGTATCCTCATTGGGGAAGGCCGGCTGGCTGTTTTTTCTTTCCACGGCCACCTGGCCGGAAATGAGCACCTCATGTCTTTTCAGAGATTCAAAGGTGTCGTGCAGCGCCTGCCGCGCGTCCGCCAGGCCTATGACCAGGTTCTCGATCCTCTCACCACTTCTGGTAAGACTCTGAACAAGCTTGAGCATGTTATCCCCCCTTACCACCTGCAGGGACCTGCGGTGGACCTGCACCCCGGATGCTGCCGGCAGATCTTTACCCGGTGTCAGGGCAGAATTTTGTTCATGACCACAGTCTGATTAAAGACCAGCGGCCGCTTTCCTGCGACTTACCGCCCACCGGCTGATATGGTCGTTCGCGGTTACCCTCAGGTTCCCGCCGGCCTCCTCCAGGAGAAAGCCCAGCAGGTTGATGCTTTCCAGGGGTACCATGAGAAGAGCTATGATCAGTCCGATAATGGCTGACAGAAGACCCGTCCAGGGGCTTTTCCACCTCCATTTTCCGGTCCGGTAGAGGACCGGCTGGAAAATGCCCACCCCTGTTTCCCTGGCCGTCACAAGTGCACGGCCAACTACTTTCAGAACCGCTGCCGCAGAAAAGCAAACCACGCTTTTCCGGAAGTCCGGTTCCCTCACAAAGGTCTTTGCAATCAACAGTACCAATGTATGAAGCGCGGGGCCCCGGCCGGCCCCCGCTCCAGTCACCTCCCGCAACTGGTTTTCGGTGGGCCCGCCGGCGGCCTTTTCCCATTTTAAAGGCGAATCCCCCGATACGGGGGATTCATTGTATCTCAACGGCGTCCGGATTTGCCCGGCGCCGGTTTTTTAAACAAAAGGGCGACCTTCCACCTGTTATTGACAGGGTGACAAAGCCGCCCGGATCTCAGTGTTAAAGGGGCAGGAATTAACTCCGCCCAGATAATTTTTGTTGCCGTGTACGCTAAAAACGTACCGCAAACCCTGCCCCCTGAAAGGGACAGCATGGGCCTCCCGGACGGGAGGGAGTATGTTGCCGCGCCGGAAATGGCCGCAACGCTACCTGCAAAACAGGCAGTATGTACCGCCCGGACGGGCGGTAGGGCGCTGCCGCACGGTTATTACCAGACCGTGCAGACCTGCTCGTTACCCGAGCAGCATGTGCCTCCCGGATGGGAGGGAGTGTCAAATCTTAAGGAAATAATAACCGGGCAAAAAAGAAAATGTCAATATGTTTTTTAAAATGTATACAACCATAATGCCACTCCGAACTGTATTAAAAAAATATCACCGGAACAATAAAAGCAAATTTAAAGTGTCTGGTTTTATGACGAAATAATCTCATGCCCAGGTAAATGCCCGCAGACCCTCCAGTAAGTGCAACAAGCATTATATTTTTTTCAGATATCCGCCATGATCCTGAACGGGCCCTTTTCTTATCCCAGGCCATCATGACCAGCCCGAGAATGTTAATTGTCGCCAGATAAAAAAATAGCCATTTCATAATACTCTACTTCCTTCAAGCGGGGTCTGGTTTTCCAAGACAAAGCACCTCCCAGTCACTCTACAATTGTTTTGCGTTGTCTATTGACACTTGATATTTGTATAACATATTATGTGTATAATGTAATATGTGCATAGTTTTATATGGTAAGAGGTGAATACATGTCCCTTCCACATACCCTTCTGGGCCTTATCAACTACCACCCGGCCACCGGATATGAAATAAAGGCCGCCTTTGAGCAGTCCATTCACTTTTTCTGGAACGCCACGCTGCCCCAGATTTACAGGACCCTTGGCCAGATGGAGGAAAAGGGTTGGCTTTCGGTGACGGTGGAGCACCAGGACGGAAAGCCCAGCCGGAAGGTATACAGCATAACCGGCGAGGGAAGAGAGGAGTTCCGGAGGTGGCTGGCCGAGCCACCGGAGATTTCCCCGCACCGCAGCCCTTTACTGATTAAGGTTTTTTTCGGCAACCAGATGGATCAGAATAACCTGGCGGAGATACTGACGGGATGCCGCCAGCAGCACGCCGCCATGCTGAAAAAATACAGAGAAGAAATCATGCCTGTTATACAACATTTCTCCGAACTGGCCAAAGCCCCTGAAGACTCCCGCTTCTGGGCGCTGTCACTGGATTTCGGCATCCGGTACGCCGAAATGGTTGTGGAGTGGTGCGATGCGGCCATTGAATCCCTGGGAATCAGTAGCTCTAAAAAGGATTGAACCGATAAAACCGTTGGTTTTTGAAAGGAGCAAAAAATGAAAATACTGGCCGTCAACGGCAGCCCCCGGGGGCAAAAAGGCAACACTGACCGGATTCTGCAGTCCTTCCTGGAAGGAGCCCGGGACGCCGGCGCCTCAGCGGAGACGGTATACCTCAAGGATAAAAAGATAAACCACTGCACCGGCTGCTTCACCTGCTGGTCAAAGACCCCCGGCGTCTGCATCCACAGGGACGACATGCCCGATCTGCTGGAAAAGGGACGTCGGGCCGACGTGCTGGTCTACGCCACCCCTCTCTATGTCTTCACTGTCAGCGGGCTGATGAAGGATTTCATGGACCGCTTCATCATGCCCCTGTTAAAGCCTTATATTATCAAGCGGGGGGAACATTACATCCACCCGGGGCGCTATGAAAATGAGTGGCCAAAGAAGTTGGTTCTGATCTCCAACTGCGGCTTTCCCGAGAGGCATCACTTTTCCGGCCTGGTGGAGACCTTCCGGCTTTTCACCTCCGGTCCGGACTTAAAGCTGGACGGCATGATACTTTGCGCGGGCGGGGAGTTATTAAACGTGCCTGATCTTAAAGACAGCGTTAGCTGGTATCTGAAGGCCGCACGGCAGGCCGGGCGGGAGTTTATGGAGGAAGGCCGCATCAAGCCGGAGACGCAGGCGGTGCTGGACCGCCAGCTGGCCGACCCGGAGGTGTACTCCCGCATGGCCAATGCATACTGGGACAGCGTAATTCAGGATAAAAATGTTTCTCCCGGCCTGTCTGATTCCGGGAATCTGCCGCCGGAACTGCCCGCGCCCCCGCCCGGCAATGCCCTCCCATCAGACATACACCAGGTTATAACCGGCCAGGCGGCTGTTTTTAACCCTGAAGCCGCCGGCGATTTGCGCGCCGACATACAGTTTGTCTTCTCGGGGCGGGAGCCCGGGGAGTACGTGCTCCGGGTCAAAGACGGCAGATGCACGGCCCACCGGGGAAGAGTCCCAAATCCTTCCCTGACCGTCATTTCGCCTTCTGAAGTGTGGCTGCAGATCGCCCGGGGAGAATTAAGCGGCCAAACGGCCTTTATGAAGGGGCTTTACCGCACCGAGGGGGACCTGGGGCTGCTGCTGCAAATGGGTGATCTTTTTTCAAAGAAAAATAGCACCACCAGTTGAGGTGCCGGCGCCGCCCCGGTCAGGGGCCCTTCACCTGAAGAAGCCGCACAGCGCGGGCCAGTCCGGCTGCCGGGCATATTATGGCTTAAGGTGGCTTTTGTACCCTGGATAGTCCACTGGTCGATAATGGGCAATCCAGGTATAAGCGCAAATAGTAAAATGGGTATTCCATTATTGGCCGGGGCCCTTGTGTGGGGGTATAGAAATGCCTTCGGAAAGCCCACCTGGATGGAGGCGGGCACACCGGCCTATTTTGCCCTTGCCTGGCTGATTACCCTTTTTGATAACGGCTTTCTCCTGACCTACCGTGATGTGATCGACCCGCTGGTGCTGGCCGGGCTGTGGATGGGCACCCTTGCAGCGTCTATGCCGCTTACCGGGCACTACTCAAAGTGGCACTTCCACCCGGCTTTGTGGAACAATACCGTTTTCATAAAAACCAACGCCATAATAACCGCGGCATGGGGGGGTATCTTCCTGATCCAGACAGTAATGGCGCTGGCGGGCCATTTTTACCCGGAACAGTCTTTTTTCTTGATGGCGGCCCGTCATCTGATGATAGTACCGGGTATTATCTTCACCGTCTGGTTCATGAAGTGGTATCCCATCTATGGATCAGTCAAAAAAAAGATAAAAAATATAGATTAATATCTCCGGTGACCGGTTTCACCTCTTACTTGACATCATCGGGAGTTGGATTTATCATTGGGTTAAGGTATACCACCCCTTTTTCAGGTGGGAATACCGGGGACTGGAAAATGGCGTGTGTGCCTCACTTCAACCGGGGCTTCAAGGTTCCCCGGGTTGCTTGCTACAACCCGGGGAACTCTATTTTAGCGCCAGATTTACAATGGACACCACGAGGGTAAGTCCGAGGAGTAGGGCGATGATAACCTGCAGCGTGTCTGAAATTTTCACCTTCCCCACCTCCCTTCGGAAAAAATCTCCCCCCGGTCGGTGAGGCCCGTTCCCCAGCCCTGCATTCCCGACAATATTTTATCATTTTTGCGCCGCTGCACAAGAAAATTTTTCCTCCCGGCCAGAAAATCCGATCATTTGGGGCCGACAGGGTCACCCGGGTGATCTCAAAAGCCTGACGTAATTGTCGTAACGGGTTTCCCTCCTCGCCTCCTCCACCGTCCTGACCCCTTTTTCCAGCCAGCTGTCCATAATGCCCTCGACGTAGTACAGGTTCTTTTTCCCGTTAAGAACCGACTTGTTAAGCGCGTATTCAATCATTTCAGCCGGGAAGAGGTTGAGCCACCGGCCCATGAATTCAACTTCCACCCGCGCTCCCTCAAATCCCGCCGACTTCAAAAGGGACTCAACAACACCGCGGTTTGCCTGAGTGGAATCGACGTTTTCCCGCGGGCATATTGAATTATCCACATCATCCACAGAATCCACCGCTTGCTCCCGGTCGCCTCGCGCGCGCGCGTTATTATCTTTATCATGATGGCTGGATGGATGAATGGTTGCTTGATCAGTATCCTGTTCTCTTAGTATTGTTATATTAGTATTGTTTATGGCTCTCTCTGACCCTACCCCGGTTCTGTGTGACCCTACCCGGGTTCCCTCTGACCCTACCCCCCCTGTCAAATTGTGACATGGTAGGTTCTGTGTGACCCTACCCCCCTGCTGGTCAGTTTTCTTTCCACTTTCATCCTGATCCGGCGGATCGCAAAGTTCAAAGACGTTCGAGATATACTCCCCGCTTTCTTTCTGCCTTTGGATCTTCTTCAGCCAGCCTTCCTCCACCAGCTCGCTGACCGCCCTCTTGGCCGTGGCCCTGCTTATTCCGCACGCGTCGGCTATTGTCTTCATCGACGGCCAGGCCACCCTGTCCCTGTTGGCGCACTGGGAAAGGTACAGTCTTACCAGCTTGGCGTGGGCGCTTAAGCCTGATTTGAACACCGAGTTATAATCCCAGAACCAGTTCTTCCGGCGTTCGTCCCTCAGAATTACGTCCTTTCCACTCTCCTGGTTATATGGGTTTTCGTAAACCATGAGATCAGCGACCTTTCCTCCGGGATGACTTTTAAATACAATAAACCCTGTAATCAAAAAGGTTTAGCCCCACCCAGACCGTGTGTCAGACTGATTTTAAACACTCCCGGATACCTTTATCCCGCAAGTCCTCCCATAAAAGCCAAACCGAGCCCCTCTGCAAGAACACCCTTTCGGGCTTGATCACCACCGCCAGGCAGGGTCCCGGTGGCGCCGGCGGAACCAGTTTCACCGGGAAAACTGCGCCACTGGGGAAAACGGCGTTTCCCTTTTCGTACCGCCCGCCGGATTCCTTGAGCCGCGCGGCCAGCCAGCCCACGGCGGCCCTGCGCAGGAAAAGATCCACGTTTGAAGGGGGAGGTATGTGTACGGGCAACCACAGGGCCGTTTTCCCGGCCCTCACCCGGTAGATCATCCCCGCCCCCCTGAGTTTTGCGGTCAGCAGCCGGCTCTGGCGGAACAGGAGTGCCAGCGCCCCTTCCGGGGCGCCGCCGCACGACTCAATGAACTCCAGCAGGGCCAGGGCGTGTCTGGAAGAAACCATTCCCGGAGCGGCACGGGTGTAATCCACAATTAATCGACCTGTAACCATAACGGCATCCCCTCAGGCCATGGTGCCGCGCAGCCTGAGGCTCAGCTTTTTCTTTTCCCTGCTGAAGCTGGCCACCATGCAGGAAACCCGGTCCCCCCTGTAGAGGCTCCCCCTCAAAGGGGGCGGCGCCAGGCCCACCAGTCCGGGAACGGCCAGCATTTCAATCATTACAAATCTTGCGCTGGCGTGGGTAACCACCCCGGCCACGCAGTCCCCCCGCCGGAACTCGGGCGCCCTTTTCCAGGGGTCGGCGCCGTCAACCATGGATACGGAAATAATGTCCTTCTCCTGATCCAGGGCGGTTACCCTGACGCTCACCTGGCGGCCCGGCTCGAAAAGATCGTTCAGCCTGAAGGACTTTCTCCTGGTGGCGGCCGACCGGGGCACCTCCACCAGGACCCCGCCCCCTATATCCACCATGATCTGTCTGGGAGTAACCACCCTGACAACGGCGTCCACG
>JBMOPC010000071.1:0-8133 GCA_049323915.1 Bacillota bacterium | reverse complement strand
TTTGCCTCCGGAGGGGCAGTCTTCAGCCACTCCTCCCGGATGTTTTTGGTTATTACCGACAGCTCATTCAGGTATTCCTTGCTGGGCTTAACGGTAACAATCCCCTTCTCATTGCAGAGGGCTTCTTTTTCCTTGTCCAGCTTGGCCACTTTGGCCCACATTTCGGCTTCCATTTCTTTGCCGGCCTTGATCAGCGCCTCCTGGGTCTCTTTGTCAAGAGCATTGAAGGCCTTGAGGTTGACTGTCACAAGGTCTGTGGCCATGGTAACGTTGATGGGAGCATAATACTTGAGAACTTCCCAGAACTTTGCGTCAACCGCCGTGGGGGTGGATGTCAAAACCGAATCGATTACCCCGGTGGCCAGGGAAGAGTATACCTCGCTGAACGGCAGCGGATAAGGAGTGCCTTTCACCGCCTCCATAACCAGGGCGCCATTCTTATCATAAGTACGGGTTTTAAGGCCCTTCATCTGGGCTACAGACTCTATCTTGCCCTTGGACCAAAGTCCGGCAGCCGGCCAGGGGGCAATATATAATATCTTCTGCTGCCATTTATTTTCCAACACCTTGTCAAAATAGGGGCGGGAGATGTCGTTTAGTATCTTTCCCTCCTCGAAATTCTGGATAAGGAACGGCAGGGTAACCACCCCGAAAAGCGGCTCATCCCCCGCCACTCCGCTTGTTAGGATGTCAGACACCGGAACAAGTCCGTCGCGGACCACCTTTAGAAGCTCCGGCCCCTTATAACCAAGAGCCCCTCCAGTCTGAACGGTAATTTCCACCTTTCCTTTGGTTGCCTGTTTAACCTTTTCGGCAAAAGCCTGCAGTCCTTCACTCTGGTGATTGTTGGGGGGCCAGACCGAGTTGGCCGTCCACTTGACTGGCTGGGAAGATTTCGCCTGGTCCGCGGGCTTGCTGTCCCCGCAGCCTGCAATCACCAAAGAAAGAATGAACAGGGACGCAATAAGGGCTACAACACTTGATTTCTTAGACAAACGCATAACAAACCTCCCATTTTTACATAATTTCCAAGCGCATGCTTCACTTAGAGAGCGACTGTCCCAATGGTGCGCCTTTTTATCAACACCTCCCTTTGTCCAGATTTATATCAGACCACTCCCGGTCTGATATTGCCCCGGATACTATTTATAGCTGCATATCCGGCAAATTACAATTACATTGGTCCACACCATAGCTCCGGACATGCTTAATCCACGCAAACAATGTGCCATAGCAAAATTCTTTAAATATACCAAATCTTTTAGCATACATTCTTTCCTTATGTGCGAATAAGCCAAAAAAAAATATAAAAATGGGCGCAATAGCACAGTTAATCCACCTCAAATAAGTGCAAAAACGCCCACCTTATTTATATAACACGGGGGCTGCATCATTATCCCATCTTATGTAAATTTTGGCCGTGATTATATAAATTCTTATGCCTGGACACCATTGGACATTCGTGCTAGAATTCAAAAAAAACAAAGTCTTCAGCCCGTGATGGCATATTTTTTGCGTTTGCTTTAGTATAATTTTTATTTAAGAAGGTATGGGTCAATGCCCGACTGGATTTTCTATGTTTTGGCATTTATATTATATTCCGTGCTAATTCTGCTTTTTGGTTATCACGGCCTGGACAAGACCAAAAACACCCGGGATTTTTATATTGCAAACCGTTCGCTGGGGCTAATTCCGCTGGTCGGCACCTTTATCGCCACCTGGTTCAGCGCCGCCTCAATGCTGGGGTTTACCGGAAACGTGTACACCTTCGGGGTATCCACAATACTGTACAGTGTACTGGCCTGGTTTGCAGGGCTGACCATAATGCTCCTATTTGCAAAACCTCTGAAAAAATATGACATCGTCACTATTCCGGAGTTTTTCCGTCAGCGTTACAACAGCAGGGTTTTGCAGGCTTTCACCGCCCTTGTCCTGCTGGGCTGTTATCTTTACTATATCGCCATGCAAATCAGCGGAGTGGGGATCATCATCAGCAATTTTATGGACGTGCCCTACGCCCTGGCTATTTTGTTCGCATACGTGTTTATACTTTACACAACCTTCGGCGGCATGTACTCGGTGGTGAGGACAGACTCCCTGCACGTTACGCTGATAATAGTCGGGTCCGCAGGGCTGGCCGGGCTGGTGCTTGACCATGTGGGAGGACTCAGCCAGCTGTTCGCCAAATCCTCAGCTATCACCGGCACCCCCCTCATAAACTTTCACGATACGCCTGCGGGCGCATTGCTGGACCCTTATTCCAGCGGCCAGTTTTCCCTTCTTTTTTACATCTCCACCTTTTTTGGCTGGGGGCTGGGGCTTTCAGCCAACCCGCAGTACGCGGTGCGCATACTGGCCGCCAGGGACTACCGGACGGCTGTCAGGATGATTCTCATCTCCGCCCTTTTACTCCTGCTGATTTATTTTGCCTGCCTGATTACCGGGCTTGGCGCCAGGGTCATAACCCTCAGCGCCCCGCTGACAAGCCCGGACGAGGTGCTGCCTTACTTTTCCAAGAACTTTATGAACACCATTTTCGGCTGTGTAGTACTGATCAGCCTCACCTCGGCCGCTGTATCCACAGCCAACTCCCAGCTGCTGATCGTTGCCAGCAGCGCTGTTCACGATATTTACCGCAACCTGTTCAACCCCGGGGCCGGTGAAGAAAAACTATTGCTGGCCAACCGGCTGGCAGTGGCCCTGGGGGGATCTATTCCGCTGCTGCTGGCCATCAACCCGCCCAAGCAGCTGCTTATATTCGGCAGCTATATCTGGGGGGTGGTGGCGGTAACATTTCTGATGCCCCTAATTGGAGGCCTGTTCATGAAAAAGCCTTCTTTTCTTCAGGCAATGACCTCCATCACCGGAGGACTTGCCACCATCGCTTTATGGTTCAGCTTTTCCTGGACGGACACCATAACCACCAATATCCACCCGGCGATGCCCGGCGTTATAATATCTGCAGCTCTCTACACGGCATTCGGCTTTTTCCGTAAAGCGGGGGAATAAATATATGAAATTCTCGATAGAGCGTAAAATAATGACCCCGTTCCTGCTGCTGCTTTTATCCCTGACTGTCACCATCGCGGCGGTGGCTTACTGGGGCGAATACCATTCCTATGTAAACTTCCGCATCGGTGAGGCCAACAGCCTTTTACTGAAGGCCCAGCGTATTATGGCAGACGAAAAGAATCCCAACAGGCTGGAAACGGTTTCAGATCTGCTGGGGAATAATGTGGTGCTTATTGACCGGGGGAGGTTTGTCAAACTCCCGCCATCCCTTGAGCCGTACAGTGAACAGATCATTGATTTGCGCCGCAGCATGTCCAGCACCGGTTACACCATTAAAAATGAAATACTGCGCGGAAACAACCATTTGTTCAGCCAAACCCTCTGGCTGGCTGCGCTGTACTCCCGGAACGGCGACATAATGCTGGCGCTGCCCGTTCTGATAGAGCCATACCCGGAACCAATCCTCAACTTTCAGAAGTATATACTGCTGGTGGGACTGCTGGCCGGTATGCTGGCGATTCAAATAACCATATTTCTTTCCCACCATATAACACTGCCCATAAAAAAACTTGTGGAAGTCTGCCAGGAGCTTGTCCCGGGGCAGGGAAAATACGAATTGCCAGTGGGGCGAAACGATGAAATAGGCATACTGGCCAATTCCTTCTCCAAAATGATTGCCAGGATTGATGAAAGCCTCTATGAAATAAGGCGCATGCAGCAATTTAACGACGCCATTTTAAGCAGCATATCCACAGGAATTATAACGGTTTCCTATGACGGCCGGTCGGTACTGAAAGTAAATCCCACCGCTACAAAAATATTAAAACTCAGCAACTCTGAAATAGCCGAAAAGTGGGGGAAAAGCCATCACGAGGCACTTTCGCTTCTAAACAGGCTTTGCCGGGAATCACCACAAAAAAACGACGGTCCCGTACTGTGGGAGTGCAATCTTAAAGAGGGGGAAGAGAACCATTGGATATCGGGAAAGACCGAGCTGGTATACGACAGCGAGGGAAAAATACTGGCTATAATGCTTCTATTTGAGGACATAACTGAAAGGCGGCGTTTTGAGAGAAACATGGAGAGGATGAAGCAGCTTGCTTCCTTCGGGGAGATCGCGGCCTCACTGGCCCATGAAATACGCAACCCTCTGGCCGGTATCAAAACCTGCAGCCAGGTGCTGGCGGAAAGGCTTCCTCCCGACACCAGGACCGACGAACTGGTAACAGCCATTTCCAGCGAAATAGACAGGATAAACGGGCTTATCACCAATATGCTCAGTCTTGCACGGCCCTTGGCGCCAAAGCGTGCCGGCGTCAGCCTTAAAGACTCTATAAGCTCGATAACCGGACTGATATTAAGGGTGTTAAAGGAAAGCCGCCTTGTCCTGGAAAACCGCCTTCCGGGCGATCTGCCGGAACTGTACGTGGACCCGGACCACTTAAAACAAATACTGCTGAACCTGGTCTTAAATGCCATAAAATCTTCCCCGGCCGGTTCGTCCATTAAGGTTTCCCTGCATTCCCGGTCGGCCTCGCACTTAAGTTTTGTTATCTCCGACGAGGGAAAAGGCATTTCACCGGAACATCTGGAAAGGATTTTCCAGCCATTTTTCAGCACTTTTCCGGATGGCAGCGGGCTGGGGCTGGCAGTGGTGCAAAGACTTCTCAATGAAAACGGCGGTGAGATTGACGTTATATCCGAGATGGGAAAAGGCACCCACATGATAGTAAAACTGCCGCTTAAAACGGAGGCTTAATCATGGCCAAGCGAATATTGATAGTGGACGACGAACCGACATTACGCCTGTCACTAAAGGAGGGTCTCAGCAACTGGGGGTATTCTGTGGACACCGCCAAAAACGGCGCGGAAGCCCTTGAGAAGATTGATAATAACTACCACCTTGTTTTTCTGGACTTGCGGCTTCCTGACAGGAACGGGCTGGACGTGCTGGCGGATATACTGAAAAGATCCCCCGATACCATGGTGGTAATCATGACGGCTTACGGAACCACCTCTTCAACGGTCTCGGCCATCAAGACAGGGGCTTACGACTACATAAACAAGCCCTTTGATCTGGCCGAAATACGGTTCTTATGCGACAGGGCTTTATCCTCACTGCAAATCAAAAGGGAAAGCGACCTTTTCCGCAAGCAGCAGCAGCTGCTGACCAGCCTGGAAATAATACACTGCAGTTCGGCCATGGCTGAAGTTATGAAAAGAGTGGATGCCCTGGCTGCGGCCGATACCACCACCGTTTTAATCACCGGGGAAACGGGAACCGGAAAAGAATTGGTGGCCAGGGCGCTGCACAAAAAAAGCTCCCGAGTGGATAAGCCCTTTATCGCCATAAACTGTGGGGCCATTCCTCCCAGCCTGCTTGAAAGCGAATTGTTCGGCTTCGAAAAAAGCGCCTTCACCGGTGCGGTTAAACCCAAAAAAGGCCTGCTGGAGTTGGGAGACGAGGGGACTATTTTCCTGGACGAAATAGGGGAGATGCCCCCTGAAATGCAGGTAAAGCTGCTGCGATTCCTGGAGGACCGCAAGGTTTCCCGCCTGGGGGGGCTGCAGGAGCGCCCGGTCAACGTCCGGCTCATAGTTGCCACCAACCGTGACCTGGATCAAATGGTGGCAAACCGAACATTCAGGGACGACCTTTTTTACAGGATAAATGTTGTTCCCATAAGGCTGCCTTCATTGAGAAAAAGAAAAGAAGACATACCGTTATTGGCCGAATTTTTTCTCGACCTCTTTAAAAAGCAGTTTAACAAAAAAACAATCTGTTTTTCACACGAAGCTTTATGTCTGCTGCAGGAATACAGTTGGCCCGGTAATGTAAGAGAATTAAAGAATGTGGTGGAGCGGCTGGTTATACTGTGTGGCGATGAAATAATCGGGCTGAAGCACCTTCCCATCCATATGTTCAGCGTCCGCAGCCCCGAAGCCGGGGACGGCCCGGAAATCCCTGAGTCCCTGAGCATTAAAAGAATACCCGATAATTTTTCTTTGGAAACCACCCTGACCAGCCTTGAAAAACAATACATCAAAGCAGCCCTGGACGAATCCCGGTGGAATATCAGCCAGGCGTCAAGGCTGCTTGGGCTGAGCCGCTATTCCCTGCAAAGACGTATAGAAAAGTATTTTCCGCATATTAAGTAATATAAACATCCGTTGAAAGCATAAAAAAACAGACCTCCATCTGCAGGTCTGTTTTTTAACTGGCTCCTCGAGTAGGATTCGAACCTACAACCTACCGGTTAACAGCCGGTTGCTCTACCGTTGAGCTATCGAGGAACGGCGTGAAATACAAATAGAATTTTAGCACGAAGAGTGTGGTGAGTCAAGCGTCTCAGCCGTTAATCGCAGGGGGTATTGCCAGCCAGTTTTTGCATGTCCTCCGGCGGACGGCACTGAAATTCCATTTTCACCCCCGTTGCGGGATGCAAAAAAGTCAGCCTGAATGAATGCAAAGACTGCCTGGCTATGTGGCGGCAACTTCCTCCATAAAGGGCGTCTCCCAGGAGAGGGTGGCCCAGATGGCTCATGTGTACCCTTATCTGGTGGGTGCGCCCTGTTTCAAGACTAACCTCCAGCACCGTCGCATTAATATCCGTAAGGCGCTTTATCACCCTGTAATGTGTAACGGCAGTTGCTCCTGACGGGGAAACTTCCCTCTCCACAATGCTTCCGGGCTTTCTGGCGATGGGTTCTTCTATGACACCCTGCGGTTTTGAAACCATGCCCTCAGCCACCGCAATATATGTCCTCTTCATCGTTTTATCCCCGATCTGCCTGTTAAGGCCCAGGTGCGCCACGTGGCTTCCGGACACCAGCACCAGGCCGGAGGTGTCCCGGTCTATCCGAAAAACAGGCCTGAAAACAGGGTTTCTTTTGTCAGACCCCAGCCAGTGGCCCATTACGGCGTTGGCCAGGGTGCCGCCCCTCTCATTCCTCACCGGGTGAACCAGCATTCCGGCAGGCTTGTTCAATACAAGCAGGCTTTCATCTTCATAAACTATATCCAGCGGGAGCCCCTGCGGATCTATGCTGCTTTGACGGCCGGTGTCAGTACGGACCCAAAGTGCGTCTCCTTCTTTTACCCTTTCCACCAGCAACGCCCGCCGGCCGTTCAGCAGCACTTCCCCTTCCTTCTTGACCCTGCGCAGGAGAGATCTGGAGAATAAAAACCTTTCCTTGAGCACTCCGGCCAAGGTCCGCCCGCCGTCTTCCCTGCCCACTATAAATTGCAGCCTGTCCAAAATTCAACCTCCAGTTTTTCACTTTTACCTTCTGGTCTAAAAATGATACGAATTTCGAATGATACTTATGTGGTATAATTTCGATATCGGTAATCTGCTGAGAGCGGGTATTTCAAGTGGTTAGAATATCTAGAAAATTATCGCTTATAAATATCAACCATAAAATGAATGAATTACAAAACTATTTTTCAAACAACTCTATGATTATTGCTGCTTTTTTATACGGTTCCTATGGCACCGAAACGCAAACGCGTTTAAGCGATGTTGATCTGGCAATACTTCTTAATGTCAATAAAATCAGTTTTGATGACGAACTGAAGATCTCTTCGGATATAAGATCTCTCACAGGCGAAGATGATATAAATATAATGATTCTTAACGATATACCATTGCCTCTTCAATACTCAATCTTATCCACAGGCAATAGGATATACGAAAAGGATATTAATACTCTAAATGATTTTATTGAATACGTTACAAAAATGTACCTTGATTTCGCCATTCACCTGCATCATTTTTATTGTCGCAAAGTCACGCCTGGGCATGCTAAAGAATTATAACAATGCATTTGAAATTCTTGGAAAAAACAACATTATCCCGAAGGACTTTTTACCTGTATTAAAAAATATGGTCAGTTTTCGCAACCTGGCCGTTCACATGTACGATCAAATGGATGAGGATGAAGTATATAATATCATATCAGCAAGGCTTCCAGATTTCGAACGTTTTATCTCACAGGCTGGAATACAGAATTCAGAATCCAGCATAAAACAAAGTCCCTGCAGTTTATAAAACTGCAGGGACTTTTAAAATTAATTCCGGCGGCGATCTACTCTCCCGAGGCTTACGCCTCAGTACCATT
>JBMOPC010000070.1:0-8204 GCA_049323915.1 Bacillota bacterium | reverse complement strand
TGGCTGTAGGGCATGGGAAATAGTTTATCCAGTTTTCTACACATTGCTTGGTTCGTTTCCCTTTCATACTGCTAATTGTCAATAATTAACACTAATTAGCAAAAAATGTAGAAGAACTAGAAGAACTACATTTGATTGACAAGAAGAGAATTCCATAAATAAAAAACTGCTGTAATAATACGACAAGGCTGTAAGGCGTTGTCTTTTTTTGTTTTCTTCATCAGACCATCAGTAATGTTGCATAAAATTTAAACTTTCATTTCAAGTAGAAATATAGCAAGGTTTTGTATGTAAATATAAGCAATTAATGGTGTATACAACCATACAATTTTCCCTGGTTGTGTTGAAAATAGTGGATAGTTAAAAGGTAACCCTGTATCCACATTTTAACAGTTTGATGTTTGGAGTATTACTACAAACAGTTCAGTTCTACATCAATGATATTATTGGGATCAGTTATTAGTAATTCATCCAGCTGTGATTTGTCCGATTTTTTGGCAGTGGTTAGAATGGCTCTGTCCGGATAAGCGTAACCGTTATGGAACACCAGGCATTGATGAATTTTTACACCAGCTTTTGTTTTGCGGCAATCGGCCCAATTATAACTATTAAGGCAAAGGGTGATGGTGCTGGCATCTATTATATGGACACGGTCGGCATTGGGGGTGGCGATTAAATGATTGGTGGTTTTTTGCATTGCAATTCTGGCCACCTGGCATAGGCATAGAAGAGGATCCCGGTCATCAAAGCTGGGTGAAATGGCGGTTTGCCTCTTGAGTCCTCTCCATACTCCAAAAACCTGTTACCTGAGAAAATGGTGATGAGCTTTTTAGACGAATTTATTTTTTCTCTACTCAGTCATTTCATGGCTCTGGTACAGTTTCCTCAAGAAAGTTGAGTTAAGAAATTTGTAAGGAATCCGTAATTGGCAGTTAAGACCCGAGTACTATAATAAAAACATTAGAGGGGAATTGACCGCCGGGAGGTATTCCCCGAAACATTATTGAGCATCATATTTAAGAAATAAAAAAAGGAGGAAGAAATATGGAAAAGTGGATTTGCAAAGTTTGCGGTTACGAGTATGACCCTGCGGAAGGGGACGCCGACGGAGGGATTGCCCCCGGAACGCCGTTTGAAAATCTGCCCGGGGACTGGGTATGTCCGGTATGCGGCGCCGGTAAAGATGAATTTGAAAAGGAATAGGAGGGGGCTTTTGTGAAGGCTGTGCCTGTCAGGGGCGGAGTATACTGGGTAGGGGCCAGAAACCCCGATCTCAGGGTATTTGACATAGTGATGAGAACTGAAAACGGCACCACTTACAACTCTTATCTAGTCAAGGCCGACAGGGTTGCCCTTGTGGAGACCGTAAAAAAGGGTTTTGAGGAGGAGTTGCTGGCGAGAGTGGAGTCGATTGTTGCACCCGAAGAAATTGACTATATAGTTGTGAATCACACCGAGCCGGACCACTCAGGAGCATTGGGGGTGCTGCTGGAGAAGATGCCAAAAGCCACGGTGGTGGCTTCCAAGGTGGCGGCAAGGTTTCTGAAGGAAATGGTAAACAGGGACTTCCCTCATATTACGGTGGGTGACGGAGACATGCTTGATCTGGGCGGGAAGACCTTATCGTTCATATCGGCCCCTTTTTTGCACTGGCCCGACTCCATGTTCACATACCTGCATGAAGACCGTGTGCTTTTCACCTGCGATGCCTTTGGCTGCCATTTCTGCGGCGGGGAAATATTCAACGACCTTACCGGGGACATAAGCCATTCTTACAGGTATTACTACGACGTGATAATGTCCCCCTTCGCCGGTTATGTGGCGGAGGCCGTAAAGAAAATAAGCCCTCTGGAATTTGACGTTATAGCGCCCTCCCACGGGCCGGTGCTGCGGGAGAATGCCCGGGAGTATGTCCTGAGGTACCGGCAGTGGTCGGAAAAGACACCGGCACGGTCCGGGAAGAATATTGTGGTAGCCTATCTTTCCGCTTACGGCAACACAAAAAGACTGGCCCGGGCAATAGCCGAAGGAGTGGAGCAGGCCGGGGCCGAGGCCTCTTTGATTGAAATAACGTCGGTGAACCCGGCGGAGGCGGCAGGGATCATCAGCGAGTCGGACGGACTTGTGGTTGGTTCCCCCACTATGAACAGGGACGCGGTCTATCCGGTCTGGGAGCTGCTGGCCCATGTTTCGCCGGTGGTAAACCAGGGCAAGCCGGCGGCGGCATTCGGGTCCTACGGCTGGTCCGGAGAGGCGGTAAAGCTTATGGAGCAGCGTCTTTCGGGACTTCAGTTCAAGGTTTTTCTGCCGGGGCTTAAAGTTAATTTCACACCGGATGAAAGATCGATAAACGAGGCGAGGGAATTTGGACGTTCCTTCGCGGGACAGTTGATTGGCAGGTAAATAAAGCAGGGTTGGCTCCCGGCGGCTGGCAGCTACCTAATCACAAAACAAAGAATAAAGGAGGTCGTTTGATTGTGAGTATAAAATATGATCTTCCGCCCCTGCCTTACGGTTACGGGGACCTTGAGCCCCATTACGACGAGCAGACGGTGCGCCTTCACCATGACGCCCACCACAAGGCATATGTTGACGGGCTGAACAACGCGGCGGCAAAAATTGCCGAGGCAAGGGAAAAGGGAGATTTTGCCCTGATAAAACACTGGGAGAGGGAGTTGGCGTTTCACGGATCGGGACACCTGCTGCACAGCCTGTTCTGGAGCAACATGAAGCCCGGAGGCGGAGGGCCGGCCACCGGAGACATCGCGGGGCGGATCGGGGAGGACTTCGGCGGCTTTGACACTTTCAGGAAACAGTTTTCAGCCGCCGCAGCCGCAGTTGAGGGATCGGGCTGGGCGATTCTGTGCTGGATCCCCGATTTCGGAAAACTGGAGATACTGGCTGCCGAGAAGCACCAGAACCTGACCCAGTGGGGGGCCGTCCCGCTGCTGGCCATTGATGTGTGGGAGCATGCCTACTACCTTAAATACCAGAATAAAAGGGCGGCATTTATCGAGGCATGGTGGAACCTGGTCAACTGGGACGATGTAAATGCCAGATACAAAGGCACTGTGGCCGCTGCAGCAGGGGAGGTGAAAGAATGAAAATCTGGAGATGCACTGTTTGCGGCTGGCTGCAGGAGGGGGAGTCCCCTCCCGCAAACTGCCCGCGCTGCGGGGCTCCGGCTGAAAAGTTCGTGCTGGTTGACCCTGCCGAATACCAGCAATTAATGGAGGAGGATGTTGCCGTGGCAGCCGTTTCTGAAAAAAGGGAGATGACCCCGGAGGACAAAAAGAAAATAGATCCGGCACTGTTTAAAATTTCATACGGCCTTTACATCGTGGGGTCGGTTAAAGAAGGCAGGGTAAACGCGCAGGTCTGCAACACCGTTTTTCAGCTGACCAGCACACCTATGCGGGTAGCCCTGGGCATCAACAAAAACAACCTGACCAACGAGTATATAAAAAGCAGCGGAGTGCTGACAATCTGCATACTTGGCAAAAATGCCCACGACATGGTGAAGAATTTCGGATTCAGGTCCGGGCGGGATGCGGACAAATTTGAAAACGTAAAGTATGCTGCCGGCGTAACGGGAGCGCCTGTGCTGGAAGACTGTATAGCCTACCTTGAATGCCGCGTTGACCAGGGTCTGACCGTTGATGCGGGCACCCACACCATTTTTATCGCGGAAGTGGTGGAGGGAGGCGTGAAGACCGACGCCGATCCCATGACATACGCCTATTACAGGGAGACCAGAAACCGCAGTGCCCGCAAGCAGGAAGCAGCCGGAGCATCCAGATGGCTGTGCACCGTTTGCGGCTATGTGCACGAGGGCAAGGAGCCGCCGGAAAAATGCCCGTATTGCGGGGCGCCGCGGGATAAATTCATTCCGTTGAAAGACGAAAGCGGACAGTCCGCGGCAAACCTTGCGGCCAACTGGGATGCCGAGACCGAGGAAGTGGGGCTGTACCTTGCCTTTGGCAGAAAGGCCGATGAAGAGGGGTATCCCGAGGTGGGAGAGGCATTTTACAGGGTGGCTCTGGAGGAAGGGTGGCATGCGGCTGAAATCGCGGCTTTACAGGGAAAGGTCAAATCAACCGGGGAAAATCTGGCCTGGCGTGTAGAGGCCGAGCTGGGGGCACGGAAGGGAAAAGCCGAGGCAGCCGGCGCGGCAGTGGCAGAGGGTAATACCGAGGCCGGGGAGTTTTTCACAAGGGCGTCAAAGGACGAAGGGCGCCATGCTTCGATATTCAGAGGCCTCCTGGAGAGGTATTTCAAAGAATAGAACGACAAGGCCCGTGCTGATTGCGGGCCTTGTTTAATATCCACCATTCTGGCTCCTGGCTTCTGATTTCTGATTTCTGATTTCCGCCCCCCGGAGGAAGTCTTTTTATTTTCTTCTGATGTCCTGCCACTTGTCCCTGGCCCTGTTGACCAGATATGGATATGTGTTCTTCTGGGGATGCTGTGTTATCATGATGAACCACTTGAGGGCCTCGTTTTCATTTCCCAGTATAAGGTTCAGCTGTCCCAGCAGAAACATCAGGTTCATTTCTTCCTTTGGGTTTTCGGGGGTCACAGCATCATAGGACCTGTGCAGGTGATTCAGGGCGCTTTCCAGGTCCCGGTGCTCCAGTTCCTTATTGTTTTGGAAGCGGTGCAGCCAGCCCCTTTTTAAAAAGAGCTTTCCCATCGAGGAGTCGCCTGCTCCCCGGAGCCTCTGGCACTCGATGGCCAGTTTGAAAGTCTCGATGGCGTCTTCGATGCTCCTTTGCCCGCAGTAGTTGGTGGATTTCCACAGCTCCCCCAGGGCCCTGGCAATGCTTGCACCGATCTCGGCCTTAACAGTCCCGGATGTTGAATTATTGAAAGAGTAGCCGCACTTTGGGCAGACATTGATTTCATAAAAAATAGGGTTAACCGTTTTATAGTGTACGCAAAAGTCTTCATCCACTTTTTCCGCCACAACGTACTTCTGGCGGGGCTTCATGGTGGAAAAGCGGGAGCGGCACAACGGGCAGGCGTGATCTTTCCTGAAAAACACTCCACCGTTTTCGGCGTTTTCCTCTCCGTCATCTTCAACGTTGGCATTGTTGATTTCATTGACTTCCTGCCGTGTGTCGGCAGTGAATTGCTTTGAGTCGTATACCCTGACGGAGTATGGTTCCGGCAAATCCAGACCGGACTTCAGCAGGGATCTGACCAGGGCGTCCTCCCTGGAAAGGAGCTGCCTGGCGCGGTTAACCATGTGCTTAATAAAGCTTTTGGGGAACTCGGGGCTGTCCCTGAAAAGGGTGATAATGGAAAGCCTGTCCACCAAAATAACAACCGATTTTTCTGCAGCCCTCAGCGACAGGGAAGCCGGAGATCCTTCAAGAATATACATCTCTCCGAAAACAGCTCCCCTCACCAGGGTTTCAAGTGTTACCGATGTGTTGCCATCGATATTCCTATAAACTTCCAGTCTGCCGGAAGCAACAATATACAGGTTGTTGCAGTGCTGGCCCTCGCTGATAACAGTCTGCCCGATCTCAAACTTCGAGGTTCCCAGGTTTTCAGCAAGCCTGGCCAGAAGTACCGGCCCGAGGCCGCCAAACAGTGGGATGCCTCTCAAAAAGCTCATAAACACATCGCTGCTCAATATGTCTACCCCCAGAGGTTTTATAAACATATTCCACTCAATTCTACCATATTTATTGTTAAGTAAGTGACTTGATTTTTACTGTCCCCGGCAGATTTGGTCAGACTGTATATTTTTTGTGAAGGAATTTGTCGTTTTTTATCCAATATAGATTCTTGTCATGGTTGCATAGACCGGGAGTGGTGGAGTCTGCAAAATGTGGTATTAATTGCTATTATAATTCTCGCGCTGACTATTGGCGGGTGCAAGGGTGTTGTGGTCTCCGGCGAAGACAACTTGCTGGCGGAAGTGACGGGGCCGGGTTCATACAGGATGATAAAGCCGGCGCTGCTGAGGCTGGAGGATGTGTGCCCGGGAGGTCCATTCCATGGACAGGAAAACATGGAAAAAATGAGAGTAATAGCGGATTACCTGCAAAGTGAGGGCATTCCCTTCCATGTGTCGCTGATACCGAGAATGGTGTCGCCTGCAAAGGAATATGACGTAAAAATAACTGATGATACCCCTTACGCCAGGGAATTCGTGGAAATGTTAAAACACATGGAAAGCCGGGGGGGGATAATCGGCGTACACGGATATACCCACCAGACCGGCAGCCAGGTAAGCGGGCACGGGTTTGAATTTTACCACAGCCGCAAGAACCCCGAGGCCCCTGATACCTTGGATTACGCCAGGGAGAGGATAAAAACCGCCCTGGACCTGTTTCGTGAGGCGGGAATCACCCCGTCTTACTGGGAAACCCCGCATTACACGGCCTCTCTGGATCAATACCCGGCCTTTGAGGAGCAGACCGGACTTATTTATGAAAACCATTACCGTGGTGTGAACACTATACGGCCCCGGACTTATGATTTCGACGGGAGGGGTTACAGAGGCTTTATCACCGTGCCAACGCCTCTGGGCTATATAAACCCGGATGTCAGCACCGAGAGAATGATAAAAACACTGGACCGCCTCAATGGAGATCTGGCCTCTTTCTTTTACCACCCCTTCAGGGAATTCGGATATATAAAAAAAGAAGAGGATGCGCAGGGAAATGCCCGCTATGTATACGACCCGAACTCCCCCCTGCATTTCCTGATAAAATCATTCATGGAAAAGGGCTATACCTTCGTCTCCATAAATACCCTGGCTAAATTTGTGCCGGCGCACCGGCTGGAGTCTTTAAAGTTCGCCGAGGGGGACCTGGTTTTGGCAGGCCGTTTTGTGGACGGGGGCGGAGAGGAAATACTGGTGTGGAACAAGGACTCCAACCAGTGGAGGGTGTACCAGTACACCTCCGCGTGGCACACGCCGAGAAAAACAAAGGCCTTTGAAGACCGCGGCGTGATTATGGAAAACTGGAAACTGGATAATGACTCCATCCCTCTGGTTGGGGATTTCAACGGAAACAAAAAAGACGACCTGATGGTATTCAGCCCGGGGCGCAAGGATTTTGTGCTGGCGGAGAACAGCGAAGGCAGGCTTATCCCCCGGGGCGGCGCCTCGTTAAAAATACCGGAATTAAAATCCGGGTATCCTTTGGCCGGGGACTTCAACGGTGACGGGCTGTATGATCTGGCGGTATATGACCGGGAAGGGGGAAGGATAGGCATTGCCATTAATACCCCCCAGGGGTTTGGTCAAGTTGTCTGGCAGCATTATGATGTTCTGAAAAAGAACAATGTCCGGCTGCTTACAGGTGATTTCAACGGAGACGGTAAGTGTGACATACTGGTTTTGAATTATGGCAGCGGCTGGCTGAACGTGCTGCTGTCGGGGCCGGAAGGCGGCTTCACCCCGGCCGCCGGGGCCTGGATGAAGATGTGGGGGGCCATGGGCCAGTGGGAGCCTGCAGCGGCCGACGTCAACGGCAACGGAAAAAGCGACCTTGTTTTTTACAATAAAAAAAGAGGGCAGTGGCAGATTGCAGTATCCGACGGAACCAGATTTATATACAGGGGCGGCTTCGGCCCATGGGGTAAAAACAAGGGTGGGGTATCCCTGGTTAAAGACCTTAACGGAGATAGAAAGTCCGATTTAATAATAGTGAACGGCAGCCGGGACAAGGGCTATAAACTGGACACCGCCCTGTCGGTGCTGGAAAAATAAAGTGCAGAAGCCAGAATTCAGAATCTGGAATGAGTCAAATAACCAAATCAACCTGCTGGACCGTGCCCACCGCTCCGTCCTCCCTGACAAAAATACCTGATCTTGTTATCTTGGCCTGGGTTTCATTCTGGTGGTTTTTCAGTGAAAAATAAGTATTGACATTGCCGAGGTAAATGGTTCCGACCCCCATCTGCCCCAGGGCCAGTAAAACATCGTTCCCCCCGGGACCCTTTGCCCGGATGCGGAGTTTTTCGTAAATGGGGTCTTTTTCGTCTATCCAGAGGTTGCCGTCATCATCGTACCGGGACAGCTCCAGAAAACCGTTGCCTGTACTCGGCCCAAACAGCTCTTTGCCGTCATTAACCTTTCCGTCGCCGTTCAGGTCCAGTGCAAGAAAACCGCTGCCGGGACCAATCCTTCCGCATAAAAGCCGGTTTTGGTTTGGGTGGAAGATTGCTGGTGTTTTCGATTG
>JBMOPC010000069.1:0-82574 GCA_049323915.1 Bacillota bacterium | reverse complement strand
CGTGGCTATCCTGGGGGAGAACGGCGCCGGCAAATCCACTTTATTGAAGAACATGGCGGGGCTTCTGCAGCCCGGGCGCGGCAAGGTGCTGACAAAGGGCAGCGACATAAGTAAAAACAGGGGGCGGCATCCCGGCCGCCTTGTGGCCTACCTTTCCCAGAACCCCAACGACTATCTCTTTCAGGACACCGTGGAAGACGAGCTGCTGTTTACCCTGAAAAATTTCGGGATGGAGGATGACGGCATTGTTGATGAGCTGCTGGAAGAACTGCAGATCGGCTGCCACCGGCGGGTTAACCCCCGGGATTTGAGCAGCGGGGAGAGGCAGCGGGTGGCCCTGGCCTCGGTGCTGGTGACCAGGCCGGAACTCCTGGTGCTGGACGAACCCACCCGGGGACTGGACTATCGCCTGAAGGCCGGGCTGGGCAGTTTTCTGGCCGGGCGGGCTGCGGCGGGGGCCGGCGTGGTCCTGGTTACCCATGACGTGGAATTTGCCGCCGAATATGCCTCGCGGGTGATCATGATGTTTGCCGGCCGGATAGTCAGTGACGGTACCAGGCATGAAACCTTGGGGCAGTCGGTTTTTTATACCAGCCAGATCGGCAAGCTGTGCAGGGGATTCTGCGACGGAGTACTGACCTTTGACGATGCCGTGGAAAGCATCGGGCCGCTGCTAGCCGGTAAAACAGTTGCCCGGGCCGGCACATTGAAATGAGGGATGGGTATGTTTAAAGGCGCTTCCGGTGACAGGACGAATTCCGCGCATAAATTCCTTTTCCCCCTTTTTTTGATCATTATCCTGGGGCTGCTGTTTGCCGGCATAAAACAGGACAATTTCGTGGCCAGGCAGGGTTGGGGGCTGCTTTCGGCGGAAATAATGCTGATAGCCTTAGCTTTTTTTTACTGGGGATTTGAGCAGGGCAGGGTCTCGTCCCGGGAAATAGCCCTCATTGCCGTGCTGGGCGCTGTCGCCGCCGTGGGGCGCGTCCCTTTCGCCGCGCTGCCCAACGTACAGCCCACCACGTTTATGGTGATTGTTTCCGGTTTTGTGTTCGGCCCCCGGGCAGGGTTTATGGTGGGGTCCACGGCGGCCCTGGTCTCCAACTTTTTCCTGGGGCAGGGCCCGTGGACGCCGTGGCAGATGTTTGCCTGGGGGCTGGCCGGCACCTCGGCCGGTGTTATAAAAACAATTTGTCCCGGCATCGGGACCAGGGGCATGTCGGTTTTCAGTTTTATCTGGGGCTATTTTTTCGGCTGGATCATGAACCTGTGGTTCTGGACGGCCTTCATCCAGCCCCTGAACTGGCAGTCCTTTACGGCCGCCTATGCCGCCAGCCTCTGGTTCGACACCTTCCACGCCGCGGGGAACGCCGCCTTTTATCTTCTCTTTGGGGCCGGTTTTATAAAAATTTTAAAGCGCTTCCGGAGGAAGCTGAAAACCGGGATTATTGAGCCTGATACATTGTCTTGACTTTAGCGATATGCTAATATTATTTCAATGCATTACGGATTAAAACGGCGCAATAGCGCAGGTCTCACCATGGCGGGCCTGCCGGAGATTCTTTTTGCTTACATCCACGGATCATTCACCTGCGGAAAAGAATTCAGGGATATCGACATTGCTTTATATTTAAGGGAAGAAGTGTTGAGAGACAGGATAATAGACTATGAAATAGAAATAGAGATTAAAGTTGAAGATGCTCTAAAGTACCCAGTGGACGTAAGAGTACTAAACTGCGCCCCCCTTTCTTTCCGGTACCGGGTAATCAAGGGAGGGATCCTGCTGTTCGAGAGGGACGGGGAAAGCCGCGTGGACTTCCAAGCCAAAACACTGGATTTTTACTTTGATTTTGAGCCCTTTCGAAAACGGTATATGAAAGAGATGATCGGTTTTGGCGATTAATGAAGATAAAGCAGGCGGATGATTCTCAGACCGGTTTAACGAAAGGATGCCGCCCTGCGCCAATTTGTTTTGGCGGGACGGCATTTCCTTTGGTTCAATCATTTAGTGGCAACAGTTTTTGGGGCGGCAGCAGTCGGATTCGTGGTGGTGATGGTCGTCGGAACAGCAGCCTTCCTGCACGTGATCGTGCGGGTGCGGATGGCAGCAGGAATCCTGCTTTTTGTCCTCTGTTACGGGTTGGCAGCAGCTGTTGGACCTGGTGTTCTGACAGCACATGGGATTATCCTCCTTTCATCCATTGAGAATATTTTTCCATATTGCCCGGCCGGGCAAAAAATGGTGTTCCATCTTGACAGTACTATTTACAGTTAAGGTATTCAATATTTCTAGTACTATAGAAATAGAAGGCCAAATTTTTACTTAAAAAAATCCAAAACCTTTTGCCATGTCTTTTTATTTACTGAGCAATAGAGGTAACTTCCTTCCCGCTTGATATCGATCAGCCCGGCGTTTTTCAGTTCCTTGATGTGGTGCGAGGTGGTAGATGCGGCCAGGTCCACTTTTCTGCCCAGGTCGCCCACACAGCAACTGCCTTCGCCGTGTTGTCGGCCGCAACAGGCGAGGTTGCTTCCAGCGATGTGCAGACCTTCGTGGTGGAGCAGTTCGTGAAAAATGATCAGGCGATGTTTGTTGGAGAGGGCCTTGAAGATATTTGCCAGTTCTTCCATAAGCGATCACTTCGAAAGTTTTAGAAATATAGTATTAAAATTCTTCTTATTTGTCAATCTGTTTTTCCAGCAAACTCCGTAAAACTCATAAAGGCAGTTGACCTTTGCTAAGATCAGAGGTAAAATACCATTAACAAAGTCCTGCAGTGAAGGCAGGAGCTATATTTACGGTGAAAAATCAAAGGACGTCGTAACCTGGAAGCTCAGCTTTAAGGTAAAGCCAGAGTAAAAAGCAAGGCCACGGAGGCCCGGATCTTTATCCTTTACCGGATAAAGGGTCGCCGTGGCTTTTGTTTTTTTAGACTTCAATGCTGGAGGTGTAAGATGGATAACAGCGTAGCTCCTGGGAGTGATTCCGGAAAGTCTTTTGATGCCGGGCGCGAGCAGGTCTTTGACAGGATGGCCCCACACTGGGACAGCATGGCTCCCCCGGTGCCCCCGGAAAAGATCCGGGAGCTGATTGCAATCGCTGACGTAAAGGATAAAACCGTCCTGGACGTGGGCGCCGGAACGGGAATTCTGGTGGCGGCGGGGCTGGCCGCAGGTCCAAGTAAATGGATCGCCTGTGATTTATCCAGGGAGATGTTAAAAATACTGGAAACAAAGTTTAATAATGAGTTAAACGGGGGTTTTATTCCGGCCACCGGACCGCAGTTATTACTGCTGCATGCGGATGTTCATTCCTTGCCCCTGAAACCGGCTTCAGTGGACCGCGTGATATGTCATAACGTTTTTCCTCATTTTCACCAGCCTAAAGCTGCTTTGGCCGAGCTGTTCCGGGTGTTGCGCCCGGGGGGCCTCCTGGTGATTAACCACTTCGCCGGGCGGGAGTTCATCAACCAGGTGCACCGCTCCGCCCCCCATTCCATACTGCATATGGATTTGCTGGTGCCGGCCGAGGAAGCCGCGGAGAGGCTGAGAGAAGCGGGGTTCACGGTAACCGGCGTGGTTGATTCCCCGGATCTGTACCGCATTACCGCAGTCCGTCCAGTAGATGGTGATAGAGATGGATCAGGCCTTTGAAGCACTGTCACTGTCCGGGGTCGGGGCCGGTTACGGAAAAGAGCGGGTCTTGCGCAGCCTTTCCCTGTCGGTGAAAAAAGGGGAGTGCCTGGCCATCCTCGGCGAAAACGGCGCCGGAAAAACGACCCTGTTCAGAGCGATTCTGTACCTGCTGCCGGACATAGCCGGCACTATTCGCGTCTTGGGCCGCACAATTAAAACCAAGGAGGACGGGGCCTGGGTTCGCTCCCAGGTCGGCTATGTGCCTCAAAGTCAGGGGAAAGGAATGCTCCCCATTTCAGTCTTTGACGCGGTCATGCTGGGCCGTTGGGGAAAATCCTTCGCCTATTTACGGCGTCCTGCGGCCCGGGACCGGGAACTTACCGCAGCCATGCTTGACGTCGTCGGTTTGCAGGACCTCCGGTTCAAGGATTGCCGTTCCCTGTCCGGGGGGCAGATCCAGCGGGTGAAAATTGCCCGGGCACTGGTCAGGGAACCACTGATCCTGCTTTTGGACGAGCCCACCACCTACCTGGATGCCGCTTCGCGGGACGTGCTGGCTCAACTGATTGACCAGGTCCGGAAAAAATGGCCTCTTACCATATTGATGATCAGCCATGACGGAGAATACGCCCGCCAGTTGGCCGACCGGGTTGTTCGCCTGCGCCGGGGCTGCATTGAAGATGTATCGGAGGCGGTTTCATGAGCGTTGGGGAGTACCTGCAGATTCCGGTCTTCCAGAGGGCTTTCCTGGCTGCATTGGTAGCCGGTGGAACGGTTTCCTTGCTGGGTGTGGTCATCGTAATGCTCAACCTGACCACTATCCGCTTTGCCCTTATGCACATGGCCCTACTGGGGGGCGCGCTGGGTTTGGCCTTTGGATCCACTCCCCTGGCCGGAGCCACTGCCGCCATTGTTCTGGGGTCCCTGCTTTTGGGGCCCTTTTCGGAAAGGCTGCGCCTGGATACGGGAATCATAGGGGCTTTTTTCATGACCGGATCAATAGCTCTGGCCTTTGTGCTTTTTTACAAGGCCGGTGTGCCCGCACTGGATGTGTTCGGCCTTTTTACCGGCAGCATCCTCAACTTAAACCAAGGCGATCTCTGGGCTGTCGCCGGCCTGGGAGCCGTCATTTTACTGAGCTATATTTGCCTGTTCAGGGAAATCCAGCTGGTGTTCTACGATCCTGAACAGGCGGAGTGGCTGGGCGTACCGGCCAAAAGGATTAAAAACGGGCTCCTTTTTTTGACCGGCTTGTCTATCGGGGTAGCCATGAAGGTCGTCGGCGCATTGCTTATCGACGCCCTGATACTGATACCCGCCATGACTGCCATGAGCCTGTCCCGCAGTTTGCTGCAGATACTCCTTCTGTCGTCCATTCTCGGCATTGCGGCTGCCACCGGGGGGCTTATGATCTCCATGATGCTGGATATGCCCACCGGCGCCACCATCACCCTGGTGGGCGTGAGTTTTCTGGGACTCAGCATGTTGTTCCGACGCTGAAAAATTACGGGAAAATGAACTCGTGAAAGGGTGGGAAAAATTGATTGTCATGGAAAGAAAGAGCGATATAGGAAAAAGTGTGGATCGACGGAATAGCAGATCTATATGGGTGGTCTGGTTGATTGTAATCGGGCTGAGTTTTTCGGTTCTGCTGGCCGGGTGTGATACTTCCAAAAAACAATCAGCCACTTCTACTGGCAAGGAGGCGGCTTCTCCCGCTAAAGGTTACGGACCCATGGTTGTTGCTTCAACCAGCTGGACGGCCCTGATGGCCAAAGCCGCCGGAGCCGGCAATGTGGCGGTTTTAGCGCCTGCCGAACTCAAGCACCCGCCCGAGTACGATTTCCGCCCAAGTGACGTTGAGAAGCTGAAGGATGCGAAACTGATCGTTTATGCCGGTTACGAACCGTTTATGAAGAAAATGCTTCAGGCCACCCAGACGCCTGAGGATAAGGTTATGCAGGTGGTGACCGTCAATACTCCGGAAAACCTGAAAAAGCAGACCCGACTTCTGGCTGAAAAACTGGGGACCATCGAGACTCAAAAGACCTGGGAAGCTGAATTTGATAATGCGGTTTCCGCCATCCGGGAGGCGGCCGCAAAGCAAAATGTGGCCGGGAAAAGGGTTTTGGCACAAAAACACCAGGCGGCTTTCGCCAAGTGGCTTGGCTGCCAGGTGGTGGCCGAATTTGGGCCGGAGGAGTTGAGTCCTGCAAAAATGGCAGAATTAGCGGCCCACAAACCCGACCTGATCATTGATAACTTCCACAATCCCCAGGGGCAGGGCATTGCGGATATCGCAAAATGCCCCCGGGTGGAACTGCGCAACTTTCCCGGCCCGGACCATAAAAGCTTGCAGGACCTGCTGATGGATAATGCCCGGAAGCTTGGTTTGATTTAGAGAAAGTATTATGCATTACAGTCTGAACCGGCCATGAAGGCCCGGGCGCCTTGCTGAAGCAAGGCCCAAGGCATACATGGCTTTTTACTTGCTTTTTAAATGCAAATCGGGGAAAGAGGTAAGGACAGTGGCTCACATTTAAATGCTGTTTGCGGGAAGTGGTTGTGATCAAACGATATCTGCTAAAACGCCTGCTTTATCTTCTTCCGGTAATGCTGGGGGTTTCCATCATTACCTTCGGACTTGTCAACCTGGCCCCCGGGGATCCGGCCGAGCTGATCCTGCGGGCCGGCGGGGTTGAGCCCACCCGGGAGGCAGTGGAGGCGATGCGGGAAGATCTTGGACTGAACGACCCGGTATTCATTCAGTACGGCCGTTGGCTTTGGCATGCCGCACATCTGGATCTGGGCAAATCGTTTCGTACCGGGCAGCCGGTGGCTGCAGAAATACTTTACCGCTTTCCGGCCACCCTGGAGCTGACGTGCGCGGCCATGGCGCTGGTGGTGCTGTTTGCCCTGCCCCTCGGCATACTGGCCGCCCTTTACCGGCATGCGCTGGTGGATCACCTGACTCGTTTCGGCGCCCTGGCAGGGGCCTCCATGCCTGGTTTCTGGCTCGGCCTGGTGCTAATCTATATTTTTGCCGTCAAGCTCCGCCTCCTGCCGGTAATGGGCCGGGGGGGCATCGATCACCTGATCCTGCCGGCAATCACCCTGGCCTTCGGCATGACCGCCACCTACGCCCGGCTTTTAAGGGCCAGCATGCTGGAGGTTTTGGGGCAGGACTTCATCCGGGTGGCCAGGGCCAAGGGCCTGGCGGAAAAATGGGTGATCGGCCGGCACGCGCTGAAGAACGCGCTCCTGCCCGTGGTCACCATGCTGGGCCTCTCCTTCGGCCACCTTTTGGGCGGGACGGTGATCGTGGAGAGCATCTTTGCCTGGCCGGGGGTGGGCAAGTTCTGCCTGGACGCCATTTTTAACCGCGACTATCCGGTGATCCAGGGGTACGCCCTTTTCATGGCGGTGGTTTTTGTGGTGGTTAATCTGGCGGTGGACCTCTCTTACCGCCTGCTTGACCCGAGGGTACGCCTGTCTGACAAGGCGTAGGAAAGGAGGTTTTTTGCATGGACCATATGCTGAGCCGGGAAGTTATCAGAAGAAACGGCTTTATTACTCCATCGCTGCCGGCCTGGCTGAGGAGGCTTTTCGCCGACCGACTGGCGGTAATGGGGGTTTTACTCCTGGCGGGTCTTATCCTGATAGGCATTTTTGCCCCCTGCCTGTCCCCCCACGACCCGGTGGCGGTGGATCTGGGCAAGCGCCTTCTGCCGTCCAATACGGTTTATCCCCTCGGCACCGACCATCTGGGGCGCTGCGTCCTTTCCCGGATCATCTGGGGGACGAGGGTATCTTTAAGCACCTCCTTCCTCGTGCTGATAACCATAATGGGGATCAGCATCCCCTACGGCATGCTGGCCGGCTGGTGCGGCGGCCGGATAGACAACTTGCTGATGCGCCTGGTGGATATTCTCCTGGCCTTCCCGCGCCTAATCTTCGCCCTGGTGATTGCCGGTATGCTGGGGCCGAGCCTGACCAATATCATGCTGGCCCTGGGGGCGGTGTCCTGGGTACGCTTTGCCCGCCTGATCCGGGGCCTCGTTTTGCAGGTCAAGGAGCGGGAATTTGTTCTGGCGGCGCGGGCCTGCGGTACCCCTGCCAGGCGCATTCTCTCTACACACATCCTGCCGAATATCATCGGGCCGGTGGTGGTGCTGGCCACGCTCGACATGGGCTGGCTCATCCTGGGGATTTCGGGACTGTCTTTCCTGGGCCTGGGCGTTCAGCCGCCCACTCCGGAGTGGGGGGCGATGTTAAACGACAGCCGCCCCTATTTTCAGGTGGCGCCCAACCTGATGCTTTATCCCGGCCTGGCCATCATGCTGGCCGTGCTGGCATTCAACCTGTTGGGCGACGGCCTGCGGGACGTGCTGGACCCGCGCGGCTTCACCCGGCGGCGGTAGGGAATGTCCTGTACAGTCTGACGACTGCTGCCTGACGACTGACGACCGACATAAGGAGGTGGCGTTAGTGCTCCAGGTAAACAATCTAACAGTTAGCTACCGGTTGGCGGACAGTGCAGCGCCCGCCGTGGCCGGGGTGAGTTTTACCCTTGCCCCGGGAGAAATTCTGGGCCTGGTGGGGGAGAGCGGCTGCGGTAAAAGTACGGTGGCACTGGCGCTGTTAGGTCTCTTGGACGGGAACGCTGCGGTGGACGGGCAGGTTACCCTGTCCGGGCGGCAGCTGCCGCTGGGCCGGGCCGCAGGTGATTTTTCCTGGCGGGAAGTGCGCGGCAAAATGCTGGCCTATGTGCCGCAGGACCCGCTTACCGGGCTCAATCCGGTACTGCGGGTGGGATGCCAGGTGGAAGAGGCCATCCGGGCACATTGTCAACTTGCGCGATCACGGGCGCGGGCTGAAGCGCTGGGGCTGCTAAAAAAAGTTAATATCCCGGCCCCCGAACGGGCTTACCGCAGCTACACCCACCAGCTTTCCGGCGGGCAGCGCCAGCGGGTGCTCCTGGCCATAGCGCTGGCCCAGCGGCCGCAAGTGCTGGTGGCGGACGAGCCCACCACGGCCCTGGACGTTACCACCCAGGCCCAGATCCTGGGAGAGATCAGGCGGCTTACTTCCGCGGCCGGCAGCGCCGTGATCTTCATCACCCACGACCTGGGTGTGGTGGCGGGGCTGGCCGACCGGGTGGCAGTGATGTATGCCGGCAGGCTGGTGGAAATCGGCCCGGTGTATGACGTCTTTGCAGATTCTGCCCACCCTTATACCCGGGCCCTGCTTGCTTCGATTCCCCGGCTGGAACGCAACGGCAGGCTGACGCCTGTACCCGGCCAGCCCCCCTCGATCTTCGATCTGCCGCCCGGTTGCGCCTTTCATCCCCGCTGCCCTGCGGCTGAAGTGAGTTGCCGGCTGCTTTCGCCGCCATTATTGCCTTTCGCTCCGGGCCGGGCCGTGGCCTGCCGCCGGTTCGCGGCGGCATTACAGGATCAGTCCATAGAGGCAGATGATGGAGCCTGCCTAATTAACCAGCAGCCGGCCACGGCCCGGGAGGTGGTGTTACCGGCGTGAGCTTGTTGGAAATAGATGGACTGGTCAAACATTACCCGGCGGGAGGGTTGACCGGCGGGCGCCGCCGGGTGGTACGGGCCGTGGACGGGGTGATCCTCGCCGTGGCACCGGGAGAAGTGCTGGGCCTGGTGGGGGAGAGCGGCTGCGGCAAGAGCACCCTGGGGCGGCTGGCGGTGGGGCTGGAGAAGCCGACAGCCGGCTGTGTCCGCTTTCTGGGCAGAGAAATCAGTAACTGCTCCGGGAACGAACTGCGGGCCGCAAGGCGGCACTTGCAGATCATCTTCCAGGATCCCACCGCCTCTCTCGACCCCCGCTGGCCGGTGGGATCACTGATTGCTGAGCCGCTTTTAAACTACCGGGTGGGGACAAAAGCAGAAAGATCGCGCCGGGTGGGCGAACTAATGGAGCTGGTGGGGCTTGAGCCGCTGTACGCCGGCAGCTATCCCCACGAACTATCCGGCGGTCAGCGGCAGCGGGTAAGCATTGCCCGCGCCCTGGCGCTAAATCCCAGCCTCATCGTATGCGATGAGCCGGTATCCAGTCTGGACGTATCCATCCGGGCGCAGATCTTGAACCTCTTGCGGGATCTCAAGGAAAGCCTGGGGCTGGCTTATCTCTTTATTTCCCACGACCTGGCGGCGGTGAGTTACCTGGCCGACCGGGTGGCGGTGATGTACCTGGGCAAGATCGTGGAGGTGATCCAAACCGGGCAGCTTTTAAAAGACGCCCGGCACCCTTACACCCGCGCCCTGCTGGCGGCAGTGCCCGACGCCTCGCCGGGCCGGCGTCTGCCGGAAGCGCCGCTTATAGGCGATCCGCCCGACCCGCGTAATCCGCCGGCCGGCTGCCGCTTTCACCCGCGCTGCCCCGGAGCGGTTGAGGCATGCAGGATCGAGGAGCCGCCGCTGGCGGCAGCCGCTGCAGAACAACAGGTTGCCTGCCATTTAGGAGGTTAGAGGCCGGAGGTTGGAGGTTTGAAATTTAGGTAGTTTCTGGTGGCCGGCAGGAAAACGGTCGTTTTTGAACTCCCGCTGGCTGCAATTTGGCCCGTTAAACTGCTACAACAATTGGAGGTATAAGTAATGTATCATTTCAAGAAAGTGCTGGCAGGACTGATTTTCCTGGTATTTCTGGCCCCCATCCTGGCAGGCTGTGGCAATGCCGGGGGAGCAAAGGCAAATGCCCAGGAACTGGTAATAGGGTATGTCGGTTTCGGGGAAAATGGCGACCTTAATGTTATGGATGAGAAATACCCCGATCTGTTAATCAGGAGGACGGTACAGGAACCGTTGCTTTATCTCAGGAACGGCAAACTGGTGCCGGCGCTGGCGGAGTCCTGGGAAGTTGCCAACGGCGGGAAGGACATCACCTTCCGCCTTAAGAAGGGCGTTACCTTTCACGACGGCACCCCTTTCAACGCTGATGCCGTGAAATTTACCCTGGAGCGGATCAAATTCCAGAAGGGAACCCACCCCCTTTCCTTTGATGAGAAGGCCACCATTGAAATAAAGGACCCGTATACCGTGGTGTTTCACATGAGCAGGCCGTCATATGAGACCTTAATCGGCCTGGCGGAGTACCACCTCGATATCATCCCGCCCACATCGGTGGAGCCTGCCGGCGACCCTGCGGGGAAGATGAAGCAGTGTGTCGGCACCGGCCCCTGGAAGGTCAAGGAGTACAAGAAGGGCGAATATGTCGAGCTGGTGCCCTATGAAAAGTACTGGGGTGAAAAGCCGAAGCTCTCCAAACTGGTGATCAAGCCGGTGCCCGACCCCAACACCAGGGTGATGGCCCTGAAATCCGGGGAACTGGGCATGATCCTGGATAACATCCACGGCGGCATCGGCTACATCCCGCGCTCCCTGCTGAACCAGCTGGAGGAAAGCGGTTACGGTATCGTGGGCGTGGATATTCCGTGCACCCGGGCTTTCGTTTTTAACTATAAAAAGGAATCATTTAAAAATCCTGAGGTGCGGAAGGCCCTGGCTTACGCAGTGGACAAGGAGGCCCTGGCCAAGGCGGTAATGGGGAAGTGGATTGACCCCGCATTGAACGGCGTCCTCTCGCCGGTGCTGCCTTTTACGAAGCCCCAGAATACGAAATGGTATTCCTATGACCCGGAACAGGCTAAAACAATCCTGGCCCGGCAGGGCTGGAAGCCCGGCCCGGACGGTATTCTGGAAAAAGGAGGCAAGAAGCTTTCGGTAGACATTATCGTCAGCGCCAAGGAACTGGATGACAAACAGGTTGTGGAAATCGTCCAGTCCCAGTTCAAAAAGGTCGGTGTACAGGTTAACATCAAGGCTCTTGAGTCCAGCGCCTTTTCCGATGCCCGTAAAAAAGGGGAGTTTGACCTGGCCTATTTTTACGCCGGGGGACCCGAGTGCCGGATTTTCATGCGCTACGGCTGGCAGTTCTGTTCAAAGGGCAGCGCAATCAGCCCTCCCATTTATACAGATACGCAGCTGGATGCTGTCGTCGAAAAAGCCCTGACCACCTTCGACGACCGGGAGCGGGAAGAGGCTTTCGCCCGGCTGGGGAATTACGTCAATGAAAATGCGGCGGTCATACCGGTTTTCTATGATAAAGTGTTTGCCGTTACGGGAAAAAATGTCCAGGGATTTAAGTTTAGCGGCTCAGATCCCGACTTCAGCGGGGTAACTGTCGGGCAAAAAGGGTAATTAAACCATCCGGGGGATTGGCTCTGTGCACCCCCCGGTTTTTTATCTTACTCTTTTAGGGAGAGGGTTTTCAATGGATATGGCTTTGCAAGATAAAATTACCAGGTGTTGGGAAGAAAGGGCCGCGGTTTATGATAATCAATACGGTCACGGCCTGAAAAGCGAAGAAGAGAAAACGGCCTGGCAGGAAACCTTAAAAGAGTCGGTTGGTGCAGGGCCCCTTCGCATTCTGGACGTTGGTACAGGCACGGGCTTTTTGGCTCTTATCCTGGCTGAACTGGGCCATCGCTGCAGCGGGGTGGACCTTTCGCAGGAGATGTTGAAGCAGGCGCAAAAGAAGGCCCGGCAGGCCGGGTTCAAGATCGATTTTCGCGTTGGAGATGCGGAGAACCTGCCGTTTAAAGACAGTAGTTTCGACGTGGTGATCAACCGCCACCTGCTCTGGACGCTGCCCCGGCCGGAGGCGGCCCTGCGGGAGTGGGTGCGGGCGCTAAAACCCGGGGGGAGGCTGATCATCATCGACGGCAGGTGGGCTGCGCCCGATATTTCCACTAAAGTGAAGCGTTTGGTAGGGAATTGCTTAATTGCCCTGGCAGAACGGCGCAACCCGTGGAAGTGTATGGGGCATTACGGGAAAGAAATACAAAAGCAGCTGCCCTTCATGGGCGGGGCGGGTCCGGACAAAATCGCTCCGCTTCTGGAGGCCGCCGGGTTAACGGATGTCTCCATTCAGCCTTTAACCAGGGTGATGGAGGCCCAAAAAGCGGCCATGCCTTTGCGCTATCGCCTGGTTTACGCCCACCGGCGGTATCTGGCGGCCGGCAGGAAGCCGGAGTAGTTTTGAACTCCTGCCGGTTCTGTGGAAAGGTGGGGATGACAGGTGCAGCTCATTTCAGATGTCCTGCCCGATGTCCTGAAGCTGTGGAAAAATGTGCTGCCTTCCATGCTGCTGGGCTGTTTTCTCGGCAATTTATTTTATAATACTGTTTTTCTGCGGCGCCTGGGCCGGGGAATGCGCCCCCTGGCGCGGCTGGGCCATTTGCCTGAGGGCTGTGCCACCTCCCTCACCCTGTGTCTGGTTGACCGGATTGCCGCCTATACCATGCTGGCCGGGCTGAAAAATACCGGGGCAGTCGGGGCCCGTGAGGTGGTGGTTTCTTTTCTGGTTTCCGCCCTTCCCACCGGACTGTATTTCACCATTTTTTTCTTCAGCCCGGCGGTTATCGCTTCCCTGGGGTGCCGCACCGGAGCCGCGTACCTGGCAATCTACCTCGGTATAAGTCTAATGGTCAGCGCCGTGGGGCTGCTGCTGGGCAGGCTGCTATTGCAGCGGCCGGGCCGGGGTCAGGAAGGGCGTGATAAGAGCCGGGAAGTAATTCATATATCGTGGCGGGACAAGCTGGCAGCCGCAACGCGGCGGACCATTCCCGCTTTTTGCCGCCTGGCCGTGGTTTTTATGCCCGTCACCTTTCTGGTGTCGATCCTGCTGCATACGGAGTTTGTCAGCCATATATTGCGGCAGGTTGATCCCGTCTTAAGTTACCTGGGCCTGCCGGGCCCTGTGATCTTCGTTATTACCACCGGTGTAATGAGCATGATCGCCGCCATAGGCACCCTCGGCCCCATCCTGCAGGCCGGTCTGGTCACCCCGGCGGAGGCGGTTACAGCGTTGCTGGTTACTTCGGTGCTGCATTACCTGTATGAATTCTGGAGCGGTGGGCTGCCCATCAACATTTCCATTTTCGGTCCCACATTGGGGGGCAAGGTGAGCCTGGCAGCGCTGTTGGTGAGGGAATGTGCGACGTTCCTGGCCCTGGGATTGGTGGTGCTGCTGCTCTAGTTGTTTCGCAGACTTTATGGTCACGCAGTAGACATTGAGAAAGAAGGTGCGTAATGAAGACAACAAAGATGATTCTTTTTTTGATTTGCCTGTTGGTTGGCGCAGCAGTGATTGCAGGGTGCGCTTCGGGCAAAAAAGGTGCAGATGTTGGTCTTGACAAGTCAGTTATAACCATGGCCTTAAATCAAGACACAGGTCCCCTGGATCCCCACCGCTATTCTCCTAACAACATGTTTGCCCAGAATCTTCTGTATGAGCCCCTGGTGCAATATAACCAGGAAGGCAAAATTGTTCCCTGCCTGGCTGAATCCTGGGATATCAGCCCGGACGGCAAAAAGTATACTTTTCATCTGCGTAAGGGAGTTGTCTTTTCCGACGGCACTCCTTTCGACGCCAAAGTAATCAAGCAAAACTTTGATAAGATTGTGAGCGAATGCAAGAATGAAAAAATGCATAAGTGGTTGGAATTGCTAAATCAGATCCAAAAAGTTGAAGTGGTTGATAATTATACGGTAAGTCTGACCTTAGAAAATCCTTATTACCCGGTGCTTCAGGAATTGGCCCTTACCCGCCCGGTACGCTTTTTAAGTCCCACAGGTTTTGACCGGGGAGGTAAATTCCAAAAGCCCATCGGCACCGGTCCGTGGGTGCTGTCCGAGTACCAAAAAGAACAATTTGCAGTTTTCACCCGAAACGAAAAATACTGGGGCGCCAAACCGGCTTTTCAAAAGCTCATCATTAAAATTATTCCCGATAGCCAGACCCGCGTGCTTGCACTGGAAGGCGGGGAGGTCGATTTCCTTTTCGGCACCAATGTTATTGACTATGACAGCTTGAATCGCCTCAAGGGCAAGGGCTATTCGGTGCAGGCATCCCAACCGGTGAAAACGAACGCCTTGGCGCTTAACACGTCTTTCGGGCCGACGCGTGAGGAAGCAGTGCGCCTGGCTATTCAATATGCTGTTGACCGCAAGGCTCTGGCGCAAACCCTTACCTCCGGCTATGAGGAACCGGCCGACACTTACTTTGCTACTAACTTTCCCTATTGTAATCTGGGGCTGGATCCGTATTCCCATAATCCTCAAAAGGCTGTATCTTTACTTGAACAAGCCGGCTGGAAACTTTCTCCTGACAAGGAAATTCGTGAAAAGGATGGACAGCCCTTGCGGCTGGAATTATATGTGATGTCCGAGTTGTCCAATCAAAAAACATTTGCCGAGGCCATCCAGGGGATGTTGAAAAATGTAGGAATCGGAGTAGACGTCATTGTGGAAGAAAGGGCAAGTGTTTTAAAACGACAGAAAGACGGCCGTTTTCACCTGATTTTCTCGAATACCTGGGGGCCGCCATACGATCCGCACTCCCTTGTCGCATCCATGCGCGCTCCTTCCCATGCAGATTACCAGGCCCAGAAAGGTTTACCCAATAAGAAAGAGATCGATGAGAAAATAGGAAAGGTACTTCTTTCGGTTGATGAAAAAGCCCGCCAGGATTTATACGGAGAGATTCTCGGCTCCCTCCATCGCCAGGGTGTTTACCTGCCCTTGACCTATACCAAAATGATCTGTGTATACGGTTCAAAAATAGGCGGTTTTGCCTTTGGCGGCACGGAATACGAGCTTGACTGGGGTAAAATTCGCCCTTCAGGTAAGTAGTTTAGAAAGATTAAGGTCGCCGGTGGTCATTATCGTCAAGCGGGGGTGATACATTTTAATCTAATAAAGCGACATTTTGCCGGTTGCAGTTATTAAGCCTAATTTTACAGTTAAAGGAGAGGTATTGGATGAAAGAGAAACAGAAAGTTGCCTTGTGCGATACCACGGACTTGATGGTATACGGCCATGAGCCCTGGCTGGAGATGGCCGGCAGCCACGGCCACGCGGGCGGCAGCGTGGAGGTGCATGTAAAATGGGGGCACAATATGCAGACGGACGGGCTGGCCCGGAAAGATGGCATGGCCGCGCTGGTTGTGAACCCGGGTGGGGAAAAAGAAGAGTTGACCCTGGCCGGCGGCGGGACCGGTTATTATACCCTGCGTTTTCCCACGCCTGCAGACGGGTTTTATCATGTTGTCACCAAAAACACAGGCAGCTACGTGCTCGATAAGCAGGGCAAGTTTCATCAGGGCACCCGCAGGGAACACCCGGATGCCGCCCAGGCCATTTTTTATAACCAGTACGCGCAGACTTTCGTGCCGGTGGGACACGACCCGGAGGGCGTTCCCCGGCGGGCGGGAACGCCGCTGGAAATAATCCCGGCAGTATGGAAACAATGGCGGGTGGGGGATGAAATCGGCCTTCAGGTGCAATTCCGCAATGATCCGCTGGATGGTGCGGCCCTGGACGTGGCCTGCAACGGGCCCGGCGGGTACCGGCAGTGGCAGGAAATAACGGGCGGGGACGGCCGCATCAATCTACAGGCCCGGGAGCCCGGCCGCTACCTGGTGGTGGCCCGCCACCGGGTGCCGGAAGGTGAAGAAGGGGTGTATGATACCCTGTCCCTGACGGCAACGCTGTGCTTTTTTGTGACTAAATAAAACCTTGTTACGATCAAAGTGGCACTTAAGCTACAAGGAAGCTAGACGTTACGAGGCAGCGTCTTTTGGCTGCCAGGCTCTGAAGGGCCGTCATGGCCCCCTATATTATTACCGGTCATGACGGTTCAACAGGGCGAATGCCTGCAATTGGGGAGCAAGGGATAGTCGCGGGAGGGATATATATGCAAGAACGGCACCGGGTCGGGGAGTCAAACGTATCTTTATTGGCAAACCGGATCAGGGAGCCCCGTTTCTGGGAAGAAATCTGGAGCGGGGCGAATAAAGGTTCCCTGCACGACCGGCGCCGCCGCGAGGTAGCGCCCCTTGATTACTGGAACCGCCTGGCCGGTCGGTTTGCGCGCCGGGCAGGGCAGGATCGCGCCAAAAGGCGCGTGGATAGGGTGCTGGCCTGGCTGGAACAGCAGGGGGCCCTGCATCCGGAAATGGAGGTGCTGGACATCGGCGCCGGTACGGGTGTATTCACCGATCCCCTGGCCCGCCGGGCGGCAAGGGTGACGGCCCTGGAGCCGGCCCCGGCCATGCTGGCCGCCCTGCAGAAGAGGGTTGATGCGGAGGGGCTTGCGAACGTCATTTTTCTTGAACGGGAATGGGAGAAAGTTGACCCGGCAGCCGAAGGTCTGGCCGGCGGGTTCGACCTGGTCTTTGCGTCACTGACGCCGGGAGTGAGGGATACGGATACTCTCATGAAAATGACAGCCTGCTCCCGCGGCTGGTGTTTCCTGTGCGACTTCGCCGGCCGGCGCCTGAGCCCGGCCCGGGAAGAATTGTGGCGGCTGATCTTCGGCGGGGAAATGCCCCTGCCGGGGCACGACATCATCTATCCCCTCAACTGCCTCTACGCCTCGGGGTATTGTCCTTCATTACGGGTGTGGACGGACGAGTGGGACGAGGAACTGCCGGTGGAGGAAGCGGCGGCCGGGCTGCAGGACTTCTTCCGGGTTTATACGGAGATCACCCCGGAGATCAAAAAGGCAATCGCCGATTACGTGGAACAGCGCGCAGTCGAAGGAATCTTCATCGAGAAATACAGAGTGCGCCTGGGCATGATCCTCTGGACGGTGGGTGAGAAATGGGAAGCCGAAACAGGTGCTGTTTGAAAGGAATGTTAAGTTCGGCAAGCAATGCGAGGGAGAATGGCTGCAGGGCAAACGGACCATTAATGGGAGGGAGAGAATATGTTGTTAAAACATAGTAAGTCCATTATAATCAAGTGTTTAATTCTTCTTGTCCTGGTCGGCCTGATTGCCGGCTGCGGCGCCAAGGACCAGGCGCAAATAAAAGGGCAGGAACTGGTAGTCGGTGTCGGGCGGGACTTTTACAGCGGCCCGGACAGCAGCAATTTTCTCCACGGCAGCACGGGTGTATGGGAAAGCCTCATCTACCTCAATGAAAACCTGGAGCCCGTGCCTCAATTGGCCGAAAAGATCGTACCCGACGACACGAACAAGGTGTGGACGGTTTACCTGCGGCAGGGCGTCAAGTTTCACGACGGCACGCCGCTTAACGCAGAAGCGGTGGTGAAGAGCGTAAAGCGGTTGAAAGATCGGGCCAGGCTCGATGAATACGGTACGTTTATACACCTGGAAAAGGTTGAGGCCGCCGGCGACCGGGAAGTAAAGTTCACCTTCAGTAAACCCGATCCGGCCTTCCCGGCCAAGGTGGCCTACCATGGCTGCCCAATATTCAGCCCCAAAAGTTTTGATGCCGAAGGGAAAATCATGTCCCCCCACGGTACAGGACCTTTTAAATTTGCTGAGTATAAAAAGGGCGAAGCCCTGATGGTTATCCGCAACGACGAGTACTGGGGCGACAAAGCGAAATTGTCGAAGGTGACTTTTAAAGTCGTTCCCGACCCCTCCACCCGCCTGGCTGCCCTGCAGACAGGTGAAATTCAGGCCGTGGCCGATGTGGGTGGCATTTTGCCGGCGCAGGCCCCGGTGATCAAAGGGGATGCTAAACTGGCTTTACTGTCCCGGCCGGTGACCACGACCCATTACCTGCTCTTCAATAATAAAAAACCGCCCTTTGACGACCGGCGCCTGCGCCAGGCGGTGAGCCTGTCCATGGACCGCCAGCAGCTGGTCAAAGAAGTGCTTGACGGCTACGGTGATCCGGCGGATACCATCTTTACCCCGCTGGCCGGGGCGTGGGCGGTTAAGGGACTTTGGACTGCGGACAAGAACAAGGCCCGGGAACTGGCCGGGCAGGTAAAAACCAGCCCGCCGCGCAAAGTGGTTTTCGCCGTCAATTCGGCCCTGGCCAACCGCTGGCCTTATAAGCCGATTGCGGAAATACTGCAGTCGGAACTCAAAGTCCTCGGCTTTGAGGTGGATCTGAAGATGCTGGAGGCGGGCGCCTGGAAAGAGGCGGTAGAAAAAGGCGAATATGACCTCACCTTAACGCCCTATACATTGATGACCGGCGACCCGGACTTCTTCTTCGGCCGCTGGATCCATTCCAGGGGGCAGATGAACGTGCAGCGGGGCATCGGCTACAGCAATCCGGAAGCAGACAGGCTGGTGGAGGCGGCCGCCGCCGGGCGGGACCCGGCGAAAAGGCAGCAGCACTACCGCGATCTGCAGCAGATAGTGGCGCGGGACGTGCCTCTATGCCCGATTTACCACGACGTATGCCTGTACGCCACCGGAAAAGAGATCCGCGATTTAAAACTCGATCCTTTCTTCAAGCCAAGTCTTGATAAAGCCTGGATCGGGAAATAAAAAGCGGCCCTGGATGGGGCCAGGTTCACTCTGACCACGAAGGTTTCAGAAAACCCTTGCCGGGAGCATGGGGAGAGGACGATTTCGTGGTTTTTGTTTGGGTAGGCAAAAATTCAACTTGGGAGGGATACCCGTGAATATCAGGGATATTATGTCAAAAATACAGAGTGATCACATTACCATTATTCAGGAAGAAGTGCCGGTTCAGTTCGATAACCGCCAGCAGACCCCCCTGGGATTTCAGTGGCGCAACAGGCACTACGAGGTGCTGAAGCCAATTCTGGTCAGCAAGACGCAGGAAGGACACCTCAATTACCTGGTTCTGACAGATGGAGGAGTTTTTAACCTGACGATGGTGCGTGATCAAGAGACTGCTACCTTTTGTAAAAGCAGGTGGGTTTTAAAGTACCGGGTTAACTACGATACTCCCGCCAAGACCGATTCTGGCCAGGATCTGCCTCTGTTACCTGAGAGTTCCGGTAACACCGCATTCTCTTTGCGGGAGGGCGGCAGCAGTTTGTTTGTTCCTTTACCTTTATTAAATATAGTTCATTATCACGGTCACCTGTGTCCTGAACTGGCAGTAGGGTATCGGGCAGGGTTGATTGCCCAAAATGAACTGGGACTGACCCGGGATAACGCCCGTGATTTTTTTATCCTGGCCGAAAACATGTCCTCTGCCATAGATGCACTGCAGTACATGACGGGTTGCACCGTGGGCAACCAGAGCTTTTATGCTTATGATTCAGGCAAGCATGTTTATTATTTTGGCCGTTTTCATGGTGGTCCTGAACCCGGGGAAGCCTTGCGGGTGGCCCTGACTAACCCCCTTATTGATTTAAGCCATACGAATGATATTGAAAAGAAAATTATGGCCGGTCAGGCCGTTTCTGCCGAAGTGGAGGAGTATCACCGGTCGATTGACAAAGCCGTGTCGGAGATTTTAAACATTCATGAGGAAAACTTATTTGCCAAATCAAAGGTTTCCTTGCGCCCTCCGCAGGTAATTAACAGTAGTGACTATACCAAATGCTCTTGTTGTGGGGAAGTAGTGGCAGTAAGGAAATCTATTCCGGGGAAAAAAGGGTTATTGTGCCAGGTATGTGTTGCAAAAGTAATATGATTATCTGCTAATAAAAAAATAATAAAAGCCCTTGGTTTGTTGTGTTTAGCAATTTATGGCATGATAAGGGAAATCCTTTAATCTCCGCAGGTGTATTTCGAAACAAAAGATTATTTTTCATGTCCCATCCGCAGGGCAGTGAATTACCTGGGGCCAATTGCCAAACAGAGTGTTGACATCGGCTTATTTATAAAAAAAAGACTGGTTAGGCAGGCAATCGTTTTTAGATTACCAGATCTCCCTGGAAATTGAGTTGGAAAAGGAATTGCCATTTCTTACAGATGTAAAAGTGTTAAATTATGCGCCTATACCATTGTGCCACTCGGCCAGCGACGGCAGAGTGCTTTTCTGTCGCGACGAAGAGGTGCGCTATGACTGGGTAGAGAAAATCTGGGATACATATCTTGATATGCAGTACTTTTTGCGTAATTCTCTGCGTGATTTATTGCTGACGGACTGATGGCCGGCGGTTGACAGCTTGTTTGTGAACTGGGAATTGGAAGCCGGGGGCGGCTTCACGTAAAGAATCCGTCCCCGGTGTTATGCCATGCAACCAGTACAAAAAAGCTCTGTGCTTTTACCATCCCCTGTTATAATCGTCGGAACAGGGGATACAAACCGGCTGGCCGCCTTTTACCCTGGCCCGGGCCTCCATCACGTATTCTCCGCATCCGGCACACCGCACTGAGTCGAAAATTCTTGCCTTGACGGGAAACTTAAAATCAATTTGTTCTATTTTACAGAAGTCCTCTTCCGGCATATTCAGAATCTGATCCGTTCTCCGGGCCTGGTGTTCAAAAAACTGTTTTTTCTGTTCCGGCGTGGCGGTTCCGCCGAAAACCTGCTTCCTCAGTTCAATCATCGCCTCATCCTGTTTGTGCAAAACTTCCCCGTTTACCGAGATTCTCAGCGCCCGGCCGCTGTTCCGGCTGCCGAAGGTATACACCTGTTTGCCGTAATCCCGGTAGATCAAATTGCCTTTTCCAAGAGTGCAGCCCGTCAAAAGCATAATGGCGTCCACACCGCAGGCGTCATTTTCCACCACTGCAACCAGCTCTTCGTCTGGAGAGCGCAACTCCTTCAGGTCCCTCAGCGCAATTTGAGCCACCCGGTAGCCCACCGCCAGCCCGGGGCATAAGTGTCCGTGAAATTCCACGGCCCTCTCCCACGGGGTTTTTTCCATGCACATGATTAAACCACTCCTATCTTTTTGATTAATGTGCAGCCTTTTGGACAGTCAATACATGGCCGACGGGTTGATCCGGACCAGATCTTCAGATCCGGGGGAAAGTCCCAGCAGGCGTCTGGTATAGTTATGTTTCGGCCTGCTGATCAGTTCGCCGGTGTTCCCTTCTTCTATAATCCTCCCCTTCAGAATCACCGCCATCCGGTCGCTCACCTTTCTGGCCAGGGCGATGTCATGGGTGATTAAAAGTATGGCCAGGCCGCGTTTTTCCTGCAAGTTCATCAGAAGTTTGAGTATTTTTGCCTGCACGCTGGCATCCAGGGCCGAGGTGGGCTCGTCGGCAATTAGCACTTTCGGGTTTAAGACCAGCGCCCGGGCTATGGCCACCCTTTGTGCCTCTCCACCGCTCAAGTGGTGGGGATACTTCCTTAAAAAATCGTCATCGGAGTGCAGTTCCACTTCGTCCAGGACCCGCCTGACCTGATCCTTTTTTTGGTCTTCGTCGCCTATCCGGTGAATATCAAGGGGCTCCTTCACTGCTTGCAAAACATTCATACGGTGACTGATGGATTCCTTGGGGTTTTGAAAGACCATCTGCAGCCGCCGGTAGAAATCTTTGGTCCTTTTAACCACTTCTTCCCCTTCCAGCCGTATTTTTCCCGCATCGGGCCTAAGCAGGCCGATTATGGCTTTAGCCAGGGTGGTTTTTCCCGACCCGCTTTCTCCCACCAAGGCCAGGGTTTCCCCCTCAAAAAGGGTGAGATCCACTTCCTGGACCGCTTTCATCCTGTCAAAGGATTTGCATAATTTTTTTACTTCAAGCAGGGGCACTATGCCGCCGCGGTGGCAGGCGATGAACCTGCCTCCGGTGTTTTCCGGGACGGGAGTTTCTTTTGGGCAGATGTCAATTTTTTGCGTGCACCGGGGATGAAAGGGGCAGCCCGGTACACCGTGCCTCATCCGGCCGGGAATACCCTGTAGGTCCTTGGTGGTTGACATGATCGGATATGACCGCAGCAGCCCCCTGGTGTAGGGGTGTCGCGGGGATGCCAGCAAATCTCCGGTATAACCGGACTCTACTATTCGACCGCCGTATAAAACGGCCATCCTTCCGGTGAGGCTGGCGGCGGTGGAAATGTCGTGGGTAATCACCAGCAGCGCTTTATCTTTGGCCAGCTCTTTAAGAAGAACAATTATTTCAGCTTTGGTGAGAGCGTCCAGGGAAGCTGTGGGTTCGTCCAAAATCAGTATTTTAGGGTCATTAACCAGAGCCATGGCAATAAGCGCCTTCTGTTTTTGCCCCCCGCTCAGCTGGTGGGGATAGGCGCAGGCCTGGTGGTATTCAAGCCCGGTGGAACAAAGAATATCAAGGGCCCGCTTGCCGGCTGAAATTTTATCCCCACGACCATGAACAAGGAGCGCTTCAGCCACCTGTTCCCTGACGGTATACAGCGGATGCAGCGCATCTTCCACATTCTGAAACACCATGGCGATATCATTGCCCCTTATCCGGCGGCGGTCTTCTTCGGCCAGGGCAAGGACATTTCTGCCGCCGTAAATAATTTCACCGCTGCAGCTTCCCTCAGCCAGCCCCATAATGCTTAAACCCAGGGTGGTTTTGCCGGCCCCGGACTCGCCGGTGATGGACAGCGCCTCCCCTTTTTTCAGCGTTAAATTGATACAGTTCAATACGTTGAGGCTACCGTACGAAACACTCAAACCTTTAATTTCCAGCATGGTTTACCTCTTTTCGCAGCCGTGGGTTTAAAATGGCCTCCAGGGTAAAACCGGTCAAGGTCAGGCCCGTCATGGTCAGTGAAAGGGCAAAGCCGGCGGGCAGCAGCCACCACTTCCAGACCTCCAGGTAAGAAAATTTCAAGGCGTATTGCATCATTTTCCCCCAGCTGATCAACACCGGGTCAGAAATACCCAGGAAGGACAGGCCGGCTTCCATAAATACCGCCCGGCGGGTGTTCTGAATCAGGATTGCGGCCAATACGGGCGCCAGATCGGGAACTATATGTCTCATCAGCAGATAGAGCCGGTTCGCGCCGAAAGTGCCGGCGGCGGCCACGTACATCCTTTCCCTCAGGGAAAGGGTTTGTGCCCTGACCACCCTCGCCCCCCCGGGCCAGAGAAAGGCCGAAAGCAAAACAATCAGGAGGACCAGGCCTGGCCTTAAATAAGCAGCCGCCAGAATAACCACAATAACGGGGGGTATGACAATCAGCGCATCCACCAGCCGCATTAAAAGCCGGTCGTAACCACCCCCCAGCAGGGCCGCCGATCCACCCGCCAGCAGGCTTAAAAAAAGGGACAGAAAAGCCGTCCCCAGTCCAACGGCCAGGGAGGTGCGGGCGCCATAGAGCAGGTGTGCCCAGATATCCTGCCCCACGTCATTTGTTCCCAGCCAGTGCTGCGCAGACGGGGGATGAAAAATCGATCCAGTGTATTCACCGGGCAGGTGCTGGGTAAGCAGGGGCGCCATGACGGCCAGGGATACCATCATAAAAAGCATTGCCAGGCCCGCCAGGCCGAGGTTGTTTTGTTTTACTTCCCGCCAGTGATTAATGTGCATAAGACACCCTCGGGTCCAGCTTCCGGTACAGCAAATCCACTGTCAGATTGACAGCCAGGACGGTAAGGGTCACCAGCAGCAAGATGCCCTGGAGGAGCGGGTAGTCCCGTGCCAGCAGCGAGTTGTACAGCAGTGACCCCATTCCCGGGTAGGAAAACACAGTTTCAATAAATAAAGCGCCGGAGAATATGTGCGACATCTGCAGGCCGGCTGCCGTGACCACAGGCAAAAGTGAATTCCGCCCGGCGTGGCGGTACCTGATCACCGGTTCTGTGCAGCCCTTGGCCCTGGCCGTTACGATAAAGGCTTCCCCCAGGGTGGTGATCATGGTATTCCGGGCCAACAGGTAGATGGCGGCAACCCGTACCAGCACCAGGGCGGCCAGGGGCAGCGCCAGGTGGTGCAAAATATCCATAAGCGCCGCCAGGCCGCTTTGGCCCCCATAGGGCGTCACCGCCCCGGCCAGGGGAACCAGCCCCAGCGACACGCCGAAAAAAAGGAGCAGCAATATCCCTATAAAAAAGTCCGGGAATCCGCTCAGCGACATCAATCCGGCCAATAGGACGCGATCCGGGGGCCGGCCGCGCCGGTACCCCGACTCAATGCCTAAAGCCAGGCCCAGCAGGGTGGAAAGCACCAGGGCCAGCCCGGCCAGCAACACCGTCCAGGGAAGGCTGCCCAGGATGACTTTCAGCACCGGGGCATTATAATAGTATGAATAACCCAGATCCCCAAGGGCCAGGGAAATAATATAGGATTTAAACTGCTGGCCCAAAGGGCGGTCCAGGGAAAAGCGGTTTACCAACTCCGCCTTCAGTTCCGGGGTCATGGCTATCATGGCCTCGTCCCCGTAGATGGCCTGCAGCGGGTCGCCCGGCATCATGCGGGGCATTATGAAATTGAGGCTTAAAATAATCACCAGGGCCGCCATATAGTTGAAAACCGATGCTGTCCTGCCGTTCATCGTGACCGTTTCTCCCAGTTTAATTCCTACTTGACAAAGGACATTTTATTAAGCGGTATCGGTACGCCGCTTCCTACACCCTGCAGGGTATAGTAAAGGTTCACCCGGCTGTCGTGGGCCCAGTACCATGTGGGATAATAGAGGGGCAGGCAGGGCATCTCTTCCGAGTATGCTTCCTGTATTTTGCCCACCAGTTCCCTGCGCCTGTCCGTATCCAATGTAGCCAGGTGCTGCTTTAAGGCGCTGTTCAGTTCTTCACTGCTTTGGTACCTTGCGCTGTTAAATCCCTTGCCGGTTATGACCTTGTTGAGTATCGCGGGGTCTCCGCCCATGCCTCCATGCCCGCTTAAGGCAAGGTCAAATTTCCACTCGCCCACCCGGCTGTCCAGGGTCTTTGCCTCCAGGCTGTGCAAGTTAACCTTAATACCTGTTTTTTCCAATTGCGCCTTGATCATCTCGCCCTCGCGCTCCCGCGGGGCGCCGGGCACGCCGATGCCTCCGCCGCTGACCAGCAGTTCCACCTCCAGCACTTTGCCGTCTTTTTCAAAGTAACCGCCCTTTTTGATATATCCCATCCCGGTCAGTATTTCTGCAGCCCTCTCCGGACTGTAGGAGTATTTGTTATTCACGGCCGTATTAAACCACGGGCTGTCGGGGGGTACGAGGCCGGGGCTGCCGGCCAGCCCGTGACCCCGCAGACAGGTGTCCACCAGCGCCCGGCGGTTGACGGCGTATGCCAGGGCCTGGCGGAACTCCTTGCTGCTGAAGGGCTCCTTCTGGTGGTTAATCATCAGCTTGGCCACCCAGTCGTGGGTGCCCAAAGGTATTTTAAATCCTTCCTTCTCCAGTTCCCTGACAAGTTCAGGCGGCACCTGAACAGCGTCGACCTGCTTCTGCCTTAAGGCCGCAGCCGACATCTCCCCGCTTATTTTCACGAATTTGATCTGGGACACCTTCGGCCTGCCCTGGTAATAGCCTTCATAGGCCTTATACAGATAGGTTCCTTGTTCTTTGTTATAGTCCGCCAGTACAAACGGCCCCGTTCCGGTCAGGGCCTCTTTCTGCCGGAACTCATCCGGATTATTGACGTCTTTCCAGATGTGTTCGGGCAAAATGGGCAGGGCACTGGCCACATAGTCCAAAAACGGTGCGTAGGGCCTGTCCATGTACAGCCTGACCTCATGGTCCCCGTTGGCTTCAGCCTTCTTTATGACGCTGGTGTCTACCCACTGGAAGGGGTGTTTTTTGGTGTAATTGACTGTAAAAACCACGTCCCGGGCGGTGAGTTTTTTTCCGTCATGCCAGGTGACATTCTCATTGAGCCTGAAAACGTACGCGTTTTGGTCTTTAAGGTATTCCCAGCTTTTGGCCAGAGCCGGGATGTAGTTTTTATCGTCCTTCCATACCATGGTGTCGAAGATAAAGCTCATCCGTATGTAACCCGGGCCCCGGGAATAATGGGCGTAAGGGGAGGGAAACCCCCAGTCCCCCGTGGGGTCAGCCACTGTATAGACCTGTTCCCTGCCACCATCAGGCTTCATGCTGCCGTCCCGGCCGTTGCAGCCGCCCAGAAAAAAAATCGTTAAGGCCGTGATTAAAACCGGAATCATCAGTTTCCAGAGCATCCTTGGTTTTAACATGAATCTCCCACCTTTCTCCTTGTAAAAAAAAACACCTGCAAAAAGCAATGGCCACAAAAGCCAAACTCCCTTGCCGGAAGTAATTGAGCCTTCGTGGCCTCTATGGTTACAGGTGTAAAAATCTCTTAAAAAAGCAGCCGCCTTCATGGCCTATGTTGTTAGTGATTATTATATTTAATACGGTCCGTGTTTTCAATATACATGTGAAAATTTATATAAGCAATTGACCTTTCTTAAGTTCAGAGGTAAAATGCTTTTAACAAAGTCCTGCAATGAAGGCAGGGGCAATATTTACGGTGAAAAATCAAAGGATGTCGTAAACTGGAAGCTCCGCTTTCAGGCACAGCCAGAGTAAAAAGCAAGGCCACGAAGGCCCGGGTCTTTGTCCTTTTTAGGATAAAGGGGCGCCGTGGCTTTTTCTTTTAGACTTCAATGGCAGGGGATGTGTAACGGATAAGAGCGTAGCTTCCGGGAGTATTCCTGTAAAATCTTTTGGCATTTGGCTGAAAAACTGGGGAACACCGAGGCCCATGAATTTTGTTTGCACATGTTTCGGTGCTTTGGTGCACCGGGAAATATTCACAGCGGGTTGGCAGGAAGGGCTGGAGGGAGCGGGAGAGACGTTGAAAAATGCCGGATCCGGTACCTGTATCCAAGAACACCCGGCGGTAATGATGGAACTGAAGGAAGTGGCCAAAAACTACGGCCGTGTATTGGCCGTGGCCGGCATGAGTTTTTATGTTTTGCAGGGGGAAATCTTCGGGCTTTTAGGCCCCAACGGGGCTGGGAAGACCACCACCATCCGCATGCTCACCACCCTGACCAGGCCCACGGCCGGCGAGCTGTGTGTGGCCGGCTACCCGGTGGCCGGAAAACCGGTGGAGGTCAAGCGGCGCATCGGTGTAGTGCCCCAGCAGAACAACCTGGAGCGGGAACTGACCGGGCGGGAAAACCTGGTCCTGCACGCGCTGCTGCACAAGGTGCCCCGGGACGACCGGGAAAAGAGAATTAAGGAACTCCTGGATTACGTGGGCCTGTCCTCCCGGGCGGATGAACGGGTGCAGAACTACTCCGGGGGCATGGCCCGGCGCCTTTTGATTGCCCGGGCGCTGGTACACCGCCCGCCCGTGCTCTTTCTGGACGAACCGACCATCGGCCTGGATCCCCAGACCCGGCGGAAAATCTGGGACCTGATCCAGTTGATGAACCGGGACGGGATGACGGTTCTGCTTACCACTCATTATATCGAAGAAGCGGACAGCCTGTGCCACCGGGTGGGCATCATCGACCACGGCCGGCTCATTGCCCTGGGCACGCCGGCAGAGCTTAAGGAAAATCTGGGCCGGTACTGTGTGGAGTTTCTGAACGATCAGGGCACTGAACGGCGCTTCTTTGCCACCCGGAGCGAAGCCGGGGAATATGCCCGGAGAAAGGACTGCGACACAGTGGTGCGGCGCACCAATTTAGAAGATGTTTTTGTGGAGTTGACAGGGCGTGAAGCAAGAGAACTGGCCGCAAAGTAAACCAGAATTCATCAGCACCGGCCCGGCAGGGACTTCTGCTGCCCGGCGCATGGTTGGAAGTTCCCTGGACTGGCTGCCCATCGTGATGGCCATGGGCCTGGTCTGGCGGCGTCGCTGGTGGCGATTTCTCATCGGCGGCATCAACCGTCCGCTGATCTTTCTGGCCATCTTTGCCTGGAACCTGGGTGATTCTTCAGCAACCGCTACGGGCAGTTACCTGGGGTTTCTGGTACCCGGCCTGGTTGTGATGTCGGCGGTGTCGGCCGGCTATTCCGACCTGGCAAACTGGTTTACCCTGAGGCGTACTTATTACCGGGTGCTGGACGAGTACCTGCTGGCTCCCATTTCCAACGCCTCCCTTTTAATCGGGCACGTGCTGGGGGCTGCGGGTAAGGGTTTTGTCCTTGCACTGCTGGTATTCCTGGCCGCCCGCTTCTTCGTGCACGGGTTTTTCGTGCCGCTGCTTTTTCTCGTCCAGTTGTTTGTCGTCTGTCTGACCTTTGCATGCCTGGCTGTGGCCGTGGCCATGGTCGCCGGGGGTGATAAAGATACATTGATGTTTACCAACCTGATCGTGTTCCCGATGACCTTTTTCTGCGGCACCTTTTTCCCGGTGGAACAACTGCCCGGGCCACTGGCGATTTTAAGCTGGGGCCTGCCCCTGACGGCGGCCACCTATAACCTGCGTGCGCTCGCCCTGACCGGTGCCGGCCAACCGGGCTGGTTTTTTCAGAGCCTGGGCTGGCTGGCCGGCCTGTACCTCCTGGCTTACTTTGTGTTGAGGATGAGACGGGAAGATTAGCACGGGTGTGGCCGGACGTCAACATCAAGTTGGCCGCCGGTCATTCAGGTTGTCAACTGTCGGGCAGCAGTCGTCAGGATGCTTTAGTGAAAGGGGGGGTGTCATTGTCCGAACAGCAAGGATCGATTCCCGGTTCCCCGGGGTGTTCTGTTGAGCGTCCGGGTGTGCCGGCAGCTGCCGGAGGGATCGGCGCTGTTCCCGCCCCATCGCATAACCGGCATGCCGGCGGTTCGGCAAAGGGTGCTTTCTTTCCGCCTTCGTGGTACCCCATTATCTGGGAAGAGCTGATTTACTGGCGGAGCAAGTTCTGGCTCTACCTGGCCACCTACATGCTCTCCCCCCTAATCTTTCTACTCTCCTTTGGTTTCGGGGTGGGGCAGCGGCTGCAGATGATCATGCCAGGCGGGATGAGCTATCTGGAATTCTTAGTGCCGGGCGTGGTGGCTCTGGCCCTGTTTAACAACGGAGTGACATCGGTAACGGTACGCATGTTCTACACACGCCTCCACTTCCAGAGTTTTGATGCCTACCGTCTTGCCCCGGCAGGTGAGCTTTCCCTATGCCTGGGCTACACCCTGGCCGGCGCTATGCGTGGCCTGCTGGCCGGCCTGATCGTACTGGTGACGGTGCTCCTGATCATGCCGGCATTGAACCTGAACTGGGCTTTTCTCTGGGCGATGCTGCTGGCATCCTTCTGTTTTGGTGCCTTGGGCGTGCTCATCGGCCTGTGGCTGCGAACCTTTGACGATCAGGCACTGGTCAGCGAGTTCATCCTGGTGCCCATGACCTTTTTAAGCGGCACCTTGATCCCGGTGGACCGGCTGCCGGTGTTCTTGCAGCACTGCGTCTGGCTTTTCCCCCTTACTCCGGCCACCCAGCTGCTGCGTTCAACGCTGACTGCAGCCGGGGCGGACGCGGGGCAGGCGGTCCTGGTGGGAGGATGGGCCCTGGCCTTTTTCCTGCTGGGGTGGTGGCGGTTAAGGAAAATGTAGTCTTATCCTGTCGCCCGGGAGGCAAGTGGGGACGGTCCTGACTTGAATTACCCATTTGACTGAACGTCAGGAAAAGTTGGAAAATATTTAAAGAATTAATGGACAAAACATCAAAACGATGTTAGTCTATAGTTAATTGAATAAACCTGTCCAGGTTCCCCCGGTTTGCCGGGGGTGAAAAGGGAACCGGGTGCAAAACCCGGACGGTCCGGCCACTGTGAGTGGGGAGCGGCTCCCATGATGCCACTGGGTCTTTATTGTAAAGTCCCGGGAAGGCGGGAGAGGCACTGTGATCCACGAGTCAGGAGACCTGCCTGGGCAAAGGTCAAGTATCGCCTTCCGTGGAAAGGCCAGGTGCTTTGTTAGTGTTGCAAGCAAAGGTGTCACACCTTTCGGAAAAGCCCGGCTTTAATGGAAAAGCCGGGCTTTTCCCGTATTTTAAACCCAAACTCCATATTTTTTTCTTTGCCCGGCGGGCGGGCAACCCGCCGGGATCAATTCTTTAAATCCAAACGGTAGTTACAGCTTGATATGTATAACACAATGGGTCTTCTGTTGAATTATTTTTACTGTGATTGGTTGAAAATATGGAAATGGTGGAGCGGAAAACGGAAAATATCAAACTGGTTGTTTTGCGGGTAACCAACAATTGCAACCTGCGCTGCCGCTACTGCTACGCCTGCGGCGGAGACAGCGGGGAGGACATGAGCCGGGATATTGCCAGGAAGGCCATAGACTATGCCGCTGCCTCCGGCAGTCCTTTTAAAGTACAGTTTACCGGCGGCGAGCCTCTCCTGAATCTCCCCTTAATCAGGGAAATAGTTGCCTACACCAGAAAAAAGAGAATTACAGTGCGCTACCAAATGCAGACCAACGGCACACTGATTACCCCGCAAATAGCCGGGGAGTTGAAAGCCATGGGCATAGCTGTCGGCGTCAGCCTGGACGGCATGCCGGAGGTGAACGATCACCTGCGCCCCTTCGCCGGCGGCAGCGGTTCCACCATGGCCACCCTGCGGGGTTTGTCCAACCTTGGGGCCGCGGGCGTGAAGGTCGGCCTCACCGCCGTTTTAACGGCCCGGAACGTGACGGGCCTGCCGCGGCTGGTAGAGTTGGCCAGTTACCAGGGCAATGTCCATGGAATCGCGCTGGATTTGCTGCGGCCTCTGGGCAGAGCCGGCGTTAATAATATACTGCCGCCTGAACCGGCGATAATGGAGGAATCGGTACGTGCCTCCCTGCACCGGGCAGAGGAAATAGCCTGTCCGGGCGGCAATCCGGTCAGGTTCCGGGAGGTGGATCGCCTGAAGTGGCAGTTGGGAAGCCGGCTGGCCCGCCGGCATTACTGTCATGCGACTACCGGCCAGTCCTTTGCGGTAATGCCCGGCGGCGATATCTACCCCTGCTCATCGCTGGCCGATCTGCCGGATTTTTACCTGGGAAACATTATTGAAAAGGATTTTTCCCTGCCGGCGGGCCTGTCCCGGCTGCCGTTTTGGCGGCGGGAAGTAATCGACCTGGAAGGATGCCGGGACTGCCCTGACAACTGGCTTTGCGGGGGAGGCTGCCCGGCCCGGGCCTATGCCTTTACCGGCAGGGTTGACCGGCACCACCCGGGTGACTGCCGGTTAAAAAAGGTTTTCCTGCAGTACGTTAAAGAAAAATTGACATAAATACAAAGGGGAAAAACACTGTAGCCATTGTACCGGTTTGTAAACCATTACCTTAAATGGGGAAGAGGGGGAATGCAAATGGAGTTTATGAACGATCCCAGGGCTATTGAAAATCGCAGCATGGCTATAATAGAGGAAAGACTGCCGGAACTGAAGTCCCTGCCGTTAGGGGAACGGAGGGTCGTAGAGCGGGTGGTGCACGCCACCGGCGATATTTCTTACGCCGGGATATTGCGCATCCACCCCGGGGCGGTGGCGGCCGGCCTGGCCGCCATCCGGGCGGGCCGGCCCATTATCACCGACGTCAATATGTTAAAGGCCGGGCTGAATGTGTCCCGGCTAAATAAATTCGGCGTCACGGCCAACTGTTATATCAATGATCCCCGGGTGGCGGAGGAGGCCCGGCGGCAGGGTGTAACCCGCGCCATGGCAGCCATGCGCCTGGCGGCGGCTGAACTGGACGGCGGAGTCGCGGCTGTCGGCAACGCGCCCACCGCCCTGATTACTCTTTGTGAGTTAATCAACCAAGGTATGGCCTCGCCAGATTTGGTGGTGGGCACGCCGGTAGGTTTCGTCGGGGCCAAAGAAAGCAAGGAGCTTTTGATGAGCATGGACGTGCCGTATATTACCGTACCCGGCGCCAAAGGCGGGAGCACTGTTGCCGCGGCCGTGGTCAACGCCCTTTTATACCTGGCATGATTTTATTAAGGAGGATCAAAGGAGTGCGGGTAAAGATATTGTTTTACACCGCAATTGAAGGAGAACTGGTTAACCTTGTCCGGGCCTTGCGCCGCCTGCGCCGGGACCGCGGCCTGGTGGTGGATGTTTTTGCCCGCGCCAAGCGGGATGTTGCCGGACCGCAAGGGGAGGAGAAACTGCTGGAGGTTGTCCCGCAGGTAAACCTGATCGTCCTGCACCTGATGGGCGGGCCGGATTCCCTGCCTGCCTTCGGCAGGGTGACGGAGCTGGCGCGGGAAAAAGGCGTACCCGTAGCTGTACTGCCCTCGGCCGGAGAAAACGAGGCGGATTTATTCGCCTTAAGCACGCTGGATCACTCGGACTACCGGCAGGTACGCCGGTACGTCGGTTACGGCGGGGCGGCCAACCTGGAAAATTTTCTTTTGTGGGCGGCAAACCGCCACCTGGGTACGGATTTTACGGTCCTGGAACCCAGGCCCCTGCCCTGGGAGGGTATCTACCACCCTGACTGCCCGGATCCGTCCGCCGCTGAAGAACATCTCAAAAAAGCGGCGAAAGGAGACCGGCCCGTGGTGGGCATCCTTTTTTACCAAAGCTACTGGACGGTGGGCAATACCGACTTTGTGGACGACCTGGTCCGGGCCGTTGAACAGCAGGGAGGTGTGGCCCTGCCGGTATTCCTCTACGCCACCAGGAACGACGAAATGGGCAGCCGCGGCATTGCCTGGGTGGTGGACCACTACTTCTGCCGGGCCGGCCGGCCGGTGGTGGATGCTGTGATCAATACCCTGATGTTTTCCCAGACCATCGCCACCCCCAGCTTCAGCCGGGTTGAGGAGGGCGACTTTTACCGGCGGCTCGGCGTACCGCTGATCAAGGCCGTGATTTCGCTGATGCCCTATGCCGAGTGGGAACAGAGCATGCAGGGGCTCGGCCCGCTGGATGTGATTATGAGCGTGGCCCTGCCAGAGTTCGACGGGGCGCTGATCACAGTCCCCGTGGCCACCCGTGAGGAAGTGGAAAGGGACCCGCTGACCGGGGCCACGCTGATCAAGCACGTGCCTATTCCCGACCGATTGCAAAAGGTGGCCTCGCTGGCCATGCGCTGGGCAAGGCTTAAGCGCAAGCTAAACGGGGAAAAGAAGGCGGCCATTATACTGCACAACTACCCGCCGCGCAACGACCGCATCGGCAACGCCTTCGGCCTGGACACCCCGGCCAGCGTCCACCGCCTGCTGTCCGGGATGCGGGATGCAGGGTACCGGGTGGAAGGCCTTCCGGAGGACGGGGAAGCCTTGATGCGAAAGGTGGTGGCCGGCCTTACCAACGACCGGGGCTGGCTGGACCCGATGGAAATGGACCGCCGGGCGGTAGCGCGGGTGGACCGGGACGCCTACGGGCAATGGCTTTCGGCCTTCCCCGCCGGGGCGCGGGACCACCTGCAGCGGGACTGGGGACCGCCTCCCGGCGAGGTTTTCGCTTACGGGGAACACCTGCTCATTCCCGGTATCTTCCTGGGCAACGTTTTTCTGGGTATACAGCCGGAGCGGGGGTTCCTGGAGGACCCGGCCAAAGTTTACCACAGCCCCGATCTCTCGCCCCCGCACCACTACCTGGCCTACTACCGCTGGCTGAGGGATGTCTTTGGAGCGGATATCGTATTCCACATAGGCAAGCACGGTTCCCTGGAGTGGCTGCCCGGCAAGGGGGTGGGCTTGTCACAGGCCTGCTTCCCCGACCTGGCCATCTGCGACCTGCCCCACGTATACCCGTACATCATCAACAACCCGGGCGAAGGCACCCAGGCCAAGCGGCGTTCCCACGCCTGCATAATCGACCACCTGGTGCCGGTGATGACCAGGGCCGGCACCTACGATGAACTGGCCGGGGTAGAAGTGCTGGTATGCGAGTACCACAACGCCAGAACCCTGGACGCCGGAAAACTGCCGGCCTTGCGCGGGCTGATCTGGGAAAAAGTGGAGGCCGCCCGCCTGGACCGCGACCTGGGCATTGACAGGGAGGAGGCCGGGGCAGGATGGGATGAGTTCCTGGAGCGCCTGCACGGTTATCTGCACGAAGTCAAGGATACCTTGATCCGGGACGGCCTGCACATCCTGGGCCGGCCGCCGGAGGGTGAAGCCCTGGTGGAAATGATCCTGGCCCTGACCCGCCTGCCCAACGGGCCGGTTCCTTCTTTTAGAGAGTGCCTGGCCGGGCTGATGGGGTTTAACTACGGAGATCTCCTGGAAAAGCCGGGCTACTTCTCCTCCTCTCTCGGCAGGACTTACGGGGAAATCATCGACCGGATCGACCGGCAGGGCAGGGAACTTATGCGGGCTTTTGCCGCCGCCGGTTTTAACGGAAAAAATGCCCGTGCCGTGGCCGAAGATGTCCTCGGGCAGTGGGATGAAGGACTGGGGAAGGTACTGGAATTCGTGGCCGGCACCCTGGTCCCGGCCTTGCGGGGGACAGCGGCGGAAATTGAAAACTGTCTGGCCGCGCTGGCCGGAGGATATGTCCCGCCCGGCCCCTCCGGGACTCCGACCCGCGGCATGGCCGATATTCTTCCAACCGGGCGCAACTTCTACTCAGTAGACCCGCAGGCCATCCCCACCCGGTCAGCCTGGCAGGTGGGGCAGGCCCTGGCTGATGCCCTTTTGCAGAGGTACCGGGAAGAGACGGGGTCCTACCCGGAAAGCGTCGGTTTGGTAGTCTGGTCCACCAGCAATATGCGCACGGGGGGCGATGATGTGGCCGAAGCCCTGTGCCTGATGGGTGTACGGCCCGTGTGGGAGGAGAAGAGCGGGCGGGTGAAAGGCCTGGCCGTAATCCCGTTGGAAGAACTGGGCCGGCCGCGCATAGACGTGACCGTCCGGGCCAGCGGCATGTTTCGCGACGCCTTCCTGAACATTATCCACCTGCTGGACCGGGCTGTGGAAATGGTGACTGACCTGGATGAGCCGGACGATATGAATTTCATAGCCAAGCATGTCCGGGCCGAGGTGGCGGAGAAGACTGCGGCGGGCACGGATCCGGCAGAGGCGCGGGAAGAGGCGCTGTGGCGGATCTTCAGCGACCGGCCCGGAACTTACGGCGCGGGTGTAAGCCATCTGATCACCGCCGGGAACTGGCGGGACGATAAGGACCTGGGCGAGGTGTATATCACCTGGGGGGGCTACGCATACAGCCGCCGCACCTACGGCAGGGATGCCCGGACCGCCTTCCGGCGGCGCCTGGCGGCGGTGGAGGCCACGGTCAAGAACGAGGACACCAGGGAAATCGACATGTTTGACAGCGACGACTTTTATTCCTACCACGGCGGCATGGTGGCGGCGGTCAAGGCCGTCAAGGGTTCCCCGCCGGTATCCTTCAGCGGGGACAGCTCCGACCCGGCGCGGGTGAGGGTGCGCACCCTGGACGAGGAGACCAGGCACATTTTCCGAGCGCGCGTACTCAACCCCAGGTGGATCGAGAGCATGAAGCGGCACGGCTACAAGGGGGCCGGGGACCTGTCCCACCTGGTGGAGGTGGCCTTTGGCTGGGACGCCGCCGCCGGGGTACTGGAAGACTGGCTGTACGAAGCACTGGCGCAAAAATACGCCCTGGACCAGGCCATGCAGCAGTGGTTTAAGGAAGTAAACCCCTGGGCCCTGCAAAACATCACCGCGCACCTGCTGGAGGCGGCTGCAAGGGGGATGTGGCAGGCCCCGCCGGAAATGGCCGGCGCCCTGCGGGAACTGTACCTGGATATTGAAGGGGAGATCGAGGCCAGAACAGAGTAATTGCCGGCGGGAATGCCGGGGCGACAGGTGAACGGGTTACATACAGAAAATCTTGTCGGTTGTTAACGGTTGGCAGAAGGAATTTATTAAATAGATGGAGAATAGAACATGAAAATAGAACTTAAGGTAAGAAAAAATTATCCGGCAGAAGCCGGATATAAGCTGTTTCGTTCTCTCGCATTCGGTAATTTAAAATGTTGAACATCATGTGGCCACGAAGGTCCGTTATTGAAGTATTGTAACGGATCTCGTGGCTTTTTAGCTTTAAATCCTTATATACTGGCGGCTTTTGACATATATGTAAAGGAGATTAGCTATGCAAAGCTACCATCGTTTCACCTTTCCCTTTTCAGCCATCACCGGCCAGGAAAAGATGAAAAAGGGGCTCTTGTTAAACGCAGTCAACCCGCGGATCGGCGGCGTACTGGCACGCGGTGAAAAAGGGACGGCCAAGTCCACGGCGGTACGGGCACTGGCCGCCCTGCTGCCGGAGATCGAGGTGGCGGTGGGCTGCCCGTTTAACTGCGACCCCAATGACCCCACCCGTCTTTGCCACCTCTGCCGGGGCCGCCTGTCGGCAGGCCGGAAGCTGGAGAAAACCAGCCGCCGGGTGCAGGTCGTCGACCTTCCGGTGTCGGCCACCGAAGACCGGGTCGTGGGCAGTTTGGACTTCGAACACGCCGTCAAGCACGGCCGGCCCCGCTTTGAGCCCGGTCTTTTGGCCCGCGCCAACCGCGGGATCATTTACGTGGATGAGGTTAACCTGCTGGACGACCACATCGTGGATGTGCTTTTGGACGCCGCCGCCATGGGAGTAAATGTAGTTGAACGGGAGGGTATTTCCTACAATCACCCGGCAGAATTCATACTGGTGGGCACCATGAATCCCGAAGAAGGCGATCTGCGCCCGCAGCTGATCGACCGGTTCGGCCTCTGTGTCCAGGTGGAGGGGGTCCCGGAACCCGGCGATCGGGTGGAAATCGCCAGGCGGCGCGAAGCATTCGATGCCGATCCCCTGGGCTTCATTGCCCGGTGGTCGGAAGAAGAACGGCAATTAAGAGAAAGGATTACCGCCGCCCGCCGCCTGCTGCCGGCAGTAACCATTTCACCGGAATTGCTGGAACTGATTGCCCGATTGTGCCTGGAAGCTTCTGTGGCCGGGCACCGGGCCGATATTATCATGGCGGCTGCGGCCCGTACCATAGCGGCCTGGCACGGGCGGGACAGGGTGATAGAAGGGGATGTTTGCGAGGCTGCCGAACTGGTGTTGTTCCACCGGGTTCGGGAAGCGCCCCCGCCGCCTCCCGAACAGCCCGAACCCCCCCAGGAAGAAGAACATGAAGATCCGCCGGAGGATGAGGAGGAAGAAGACAACAACCAGGAACAGGAACCGCCTGATCAACCCGAAGAGACGCCGCCGCCACCGGAACAGCAGGAGATGAATCCGGAGGATGATGAAAGGCAGGAGGACCGGGAACAGGACGGCGATCAGGAACAGAATACCCCTCCCCCCGCGGCGCCGGAGGAAATAGTATTTGCCGTCGGGCAGCCCTTTCCGGTAAAACGCATCAGCCACGACCGGGACCGCATATTGCGCAAAGGTTCCGGCCGGCGATCCCGCACCAGGACCGCCTCCAAGGCGGGCCGCTATGTGCGCAGCACCATGCAGCGCAAGAACAACGACCTGGCCTTCGACGCCACCATGCGGGCGGCGGCGCCGCACCAGGTGCGCCGGCGGCGTGACGGGGTGGCCATTGCCATTGAGCCCGGCGACATCCGGGAAAAGGTGCGGGAAAAGCGCATCGGCAACTTCCTGCTCTTCGTGGTCGATGCCAGCGGGTCAATGGGGGCCCGGCAGAGAATGGTGGAAACCAAGGGGGCCGTCCTTTCCCTGCTGCTGGACGCCTACCAGAAACGGGACCGCATAGGGATGGTGGCCTTCAAGGGAAACACGGCAGAAACAATACTGCCGCCTACCGGCAGTGTGGAAATGGCCCACAAGCTGCTGGAGGAACTGCCTACAGGCGGCAAGACGCCTCTTTCCGCAGGCCTTGTTAAAGCCTACGAGGTGGCCAAATCCCACCTTTATAAAGACCCGAATATTTCACCCCTTTTAATCATCATTTCCGACGGCAAAGGCAATGTGAGCATGGGCGCCGACAAACCCCTGGCCGAAGCGCGCCGGGCGGCGGAAATGATCGGGGCCGAGGAAAGGATTAAGACACTGGTGGTTGATGTGGAGAAAAACGGTTTCCTCACTTTCGGGCTGGCCCGGGAACTAGCCGTTGCCCTCGGCGCCGAGTACTATAAAATCGACGACTTAAAGGCCGACACTTTGGTGCAGGCGGTAAGGCAGGTTGAGTGAAAAAAGAATTCAGAAGTCGCTAAATAATAATTATTGCGAATTCTTAAAGAAAGGTTGATTTAAAAAGTGAGTGAGATCAATAGAATCTATCCCTTCGCGGCCATTGTGGGACAGGAAGAAATGAAAAAAGGACTGCTGCTCAACGCTATAAATCCCAAGCTTTCCGGGATTCTCATCCGCGGTGAGAAGGGCACCGCCAAATCCACCGCCGTGCGGGCGCTGGCGGCCCTGCTGCCGGAGATCGATGTGGTGGCCGACTGCGACTACGGCTGTGACCCCGATGACGTAACCACCATGTGTATAAAGTGCCGGGACCGCCTGGCCGCTAGCGAAGAGCTGCCCCGGGCACGGCGGAAAATGCGGGTGGTGGATCTGCCGGTGTCGGCCACCGAGGACCGGGTGGTGGGTACCCTTGATATTGAACAGGCCATCAAAAAAGGGGAAAAGCATTTTGAGCCGGGCGTGCTGGCCCAGGCCAACCGGGGCATCCTCTACGTTGACGAGGTAAACCTTTTGGACGACCACATCGTGGACGTGCTTTTGGACTCGGCGGCCATGGGGGTCAACACAGTCGAGCGGGAAGGAGTATCTTTCACCCACCCGGCCAGCTTCATTTTGGTGGGCACCATGAACCCCGAGGAAGGTGAGCTCAGGCCCCAGCTCCTGGACCGCTTCGGGCTCTGCGTAAATATCACCGGTATACTTGATCCTGCGCTCAGGGTAGAAGTGGTTAAACGCAGGGCCGCTTTTGAAGAAGACCAGGAAAGGATTGCCCGGCAGTGGGAAGCAGAAGAAGAGAAACTCCGCCGGCAGATCGTCGCTGCCAAGGCTCTCCTGCCCACGGTTCGGGTATCTGACGAAATGCTGTTTTTAATTGCCAAAATCGCCATCGAAATGGGTGTTGACGGCCACCGGGCCGACCTGGTGATGATGAAGGCGGCTAAGACCATGGCGGCGTTAAATGGCCGGGACGAGGTCGGTGAAGAGGATGTGCGCCTGTCTGTAGATTTGGCCCTAATCCACCGCATGCGCCGCAAGCCCTTTCAAGAACCGGCCATTGACCGGGAAAAGCTTAAAGGGGTGATCGGAGGTCCGCAGCACAGCCACCAGCACAGCCATGACCATACCCACAGCCATGCTCACCCGCACAGCCACAGCCACCACCGCGCAAGTAAATAATTATTCAGAATTCTGAATTCCAAATTCTTTTTCAGGGTAAGAGGAGTTGAACACATGATCGAACTTCAGCAACTGGCCAAGCAATACGGTAATATTAATGCCGTAGCCGGCCTGGATCTGATAATCAACAAGGGGGAGATATTTGGCTTATTGGGGCCGAACGGCGCCGGGAAAACCAGCACCATCAGAATGTTGACCATGCTGACCAGGCCTTCCGGCGGGAAAGCCTTAATCAACGGGTACGAGGTAACCCGGGATTTAAGCAGGGTTAAAAAGGAGATAGGCGTTGTTCCCCAGCACATGAACCTCGACCTGGAGCTTACGGCATGGGAAAACCTCGAACTCCACGGCCGCTTGCATAAAATGCCCGGACCGGACCGGCGGAAAAGGATTCAAGATCTTCTCGAATTTGTAGACTTGGCCGGCCGGGCCAACGATCTGGCGGGGAAATTTTCCGGGGGGATGAAGCGCCGGCTGATGATTGCCAGGGCTTTAATGCACTATCCCGGCGTATTATTCCTGGATGAGCCGACGGTGGGGCTTGATCCCCAAACCCGGCGCAAGATCTGGGATTTGATCAGGAGAATGAACAGCGGGGGCATGACAGTACTGCTGACCACCCATTACATTGAAGAGGCGGAGATGCTCTGCCACAGGGTGGGTATTATGGACCACGGCCGGTTGATTGCCCTGGGCACGCCGGGGGAATTAAAGAGCAGGGTAGGGGAAGTGGTTGTTGAATCATTGAATCGCGGGGGCACCGAATACAGGTTTTTTGCCGACCGGGATCAGGCCTTGGAATACGCCGGGGTATTGGCCGAGAATGTGGCCATCCGGGAAGCCAACCTGGAAGACGTATTTGTTGAAATGACCGGGCGCAAGGTGGGTGGTTGAAATGGATTTTTACACGGTATTCTGGCGGGAGATGCTGGTTTTAAAAAGGACTTTTTTTAAATTCTTTACGACACGCCTGGTCAGCCCTCTGCTGTACCTGGTGGCTTTCGGCTGGGGGTTGGGGCGGAGTATTCAGGTAAACGGCGGCAGCTACCTGGAATATGTAGTGCCCGGGATTATTGCTTTAAGCGCCATGACCACCAGCTTCAACGCTGTGGGAAGCGCCCTCAACATGAGCAGGCTGTACCATAAAACCCTGGAGGAGTATTTAATAGCTCCCGTCAGCGCCTGTTCCTTTGTGACCGGCAAGGTGCTGGCCGGCTGCGTGCGGGGGGTAATCGCCTCCCTGATTATACTGGGCCTGGCCTTCCTGTTTGGGGCGCACATCATGGTCAACGGCTGGTTTTTCCTGGTGATTTTGCTTACCTGTTTTCTCTTCGGAGCGATGGGCGTGGTGATTGCCATGACCATCAATTCCCACGAGGATATGGCCAATTTCTCCACTTTTGTAATACTGCCAATGTCTTTTTTGTGCGGTACTTTCTTTTCTTCGGACAGGTTGCCGAAGGTTATCGGCTGCATTATTGAACTGCTGCCATTAACTCATACCAGCCATATTCTGAGGGCCATTGCTGGAGGCGGTGATTTCCTGCCGGTTTCTCTGGCGGTGCTGTTTGGTTATACCATAGTTTTCTTTGCGGCGGGTGTAATAGTGGTGCGAAAGTTCCGGTAACAAGTTCCGGCCAGGTGTCTATCACAGCCAGGGTCATGAAGACCTGAAAAGCGGAATCCAGAGTTTTCGATTCGTACACAAAGAATAGAAGAACTATTCTAAAACCATGAAGGTTTTGTGTTGGATAAATGCAAGGCAATAGTGGTTTTTTATATTTATACACTGTAAAAAATTTTATGGGGGGAGAACATGAAAAAGATAACAGCCATACTGTGGCACAGCCACACCACCACCATGCGGCGGGCAAAGGGACTTGTCAAAGATGTCCTTGAGGTAAAGGTTTACTCGGCCCGCTTCCTGGATGAAGGGAAGGAGGACCTGACATCGGCGCTGGCCGATATGGAGCAGGCCGACTTGATTTTCCTCTACCGGTCCGCCGCCGAGACCATCTGGGATGAACTGGAAGATGCGGTCAGAAACTTAAGCAAGCCTGTGGTCTGCGTGGCCCACGACCCGGCCCTGTGGGCGTTATCAACCGTCGGCCCGGAAATGATCTTCCGCTGCCAAAGCTATGTCGTGCAGGGCGGCGAGGAAAACTTTGCCCGGATGCTTCGCTACCTGGCCGCGGAGTTGCTGGGTGAGAAACTGGAGTACGCAGAACCGGTAATATTACCCTGGGAGGGGATTTACCACCCGGACTACCCGGAGTGCTTCAATACGGTGGAGGAATACCTGGCCTGGTACCGGCCAAAAGAGGCGCCCACCGTGGGCCTGCTCTTTGCCCGCAACAACTGGGTTAACGGCAGCCTGGCGGTGGAAGACCTCTTGATCCGCCTGCTGGAAGAGAAGGGATATAACATCATTCCCGCCTTCTGCTACTCGTTAAAAGACGCAGAACTGGGCACCAAGGGTTCCGGAGAAGTGGTGCGGCAGTTTTTCTTCGACCGGGACGGCCGGCCGCGCATCAACGCCCTGGTCAAGCTGCTCTCCTTCTTCCTCGAAGCCCGGACCAGGACCGACGACTTTTTAAAAGAGAATGTGGCCTCTTCCGGCGTAACCCTTTTACAAAAGCTTAACGTCCCCGTCTTCCAGCCGGTAACCTCTTTTTACCGCACGGTGGAGGAATGGGCCGAAGATCCCCAGGGCCTGAACAAAGACATTGCCTGGTGCGTGTCTTTGCCCGAATTTGAAGGGGTTATCGAGCCCATCTTCATTGCCGGAGCCAGGAGGGAAGGGGACCTGGAAATCCGCGTGCCGGTGGAAGATCGCTGCCGGCGCCTGGCGGACCGGGTGGCAAACTGGATCAGGCTGGCCCAAAAGCCTGCGTACGAACGAAAAGTAGCCTTTATTCTGAACAACAACCCCTGCGCCTCGGTGGAGGCCACCGTGGGCGGCGGGGCCAACCTGGACACCCTGGAAAGCGTGGCCAGGGTCCTGCAGAGCATGAAAGCCTCCGGGTACCGGGTAGACCCGCCGGCCGGCGGCAAAGAATTAATCGACACCATTATGGAAAGAAAAGCCATCTCCGAGTTTCGATGGACCACGACGGATGAAATTGTCAATAAGGGCGGGGCTTTAAAACTCATGCCGGTGGAGGAGTACCGATTATGGTTTGACACCTTGTCTTCACAGGTAAAAGAACGCATCATTGACGCCTGGGGCGCCCCGCCCGGAGAGGCCAAAAACGGTGTGCCTGCCGCCATGGTCCACGACGGCAAGATCATTATCACCGGGGTACAGTACGGGAACGCAGTGGTCTGCGTGCAGCCGAAAAGGGGCTGCGCCGGGGCGAGGTGCGACGGGCAGGTCTGCAAAATACTGCACGACCCGGACATCCCGCCGCCCCACCAGTACATGGCCACTTACCGCTACCTGGAGCGGGACTTCGGGGTGGACGCCGTGGTGCACGTGGGCACCCACGGCAACCTGGAATTCCTGCCCGGCAAGGGCGTGGGCCTCTCGGGCGACTGCTGCCCGGACCTGGCCATCGGCAAACTGCCGCACCTTTATATCTACAACGCAGACAACCCGCCGGAGGGGACCATTGCCAAGAGAAGAAGCTACGCCACCCTGGTGGACCACATGCAGACGGTGATGACCGGGGGCGGGCTCTATGACGATCTGGCCGAACTGGACCGCTGCCTGGAGGAATACGAAAAGGCCAAAGTGGCCGACCCGGGCCGGGCGCATATGCTGGAGCACCTGATCATCGAGGAAATCCAAAAGACCAACCTGGACAAACAGATTCCGGTGGAAGACGGCCACGACTCCTTTGCCGCCATAGCCGAAAAAGCCCACGCCGTGCTTTCCGTCATCCGCAATACACGGATCCAGGACGGACAGCACATCTTCGGGGAATTGCCGGAGGGCGAACGCCGGGTGGAATTCATCAACTCCATTTTGCGCTTTGACGCCGGGCGGGAGGTTTCCCTGCGCCGCGCCGTGGCCCAAATGATGGACCTGGATCTGGCCGAACTCCTGGCCGACCATGGGCGGGTTTCCATGCGTCACGGCAAGTCTTTCGGCACGCTTATAGAGGATATCAATGCGGCGGCCAAAGCCTTTATCGCCCTGTTTTTAAAAGGACTGGAAGCAGATGCCGCCTTTGCCCGGGAAGTTTTGGGAGACAAGTTTCTTTGCGTTGAAGCTATACCGGCGCTGAATGCCGTCTTGCCCCGGGTGCTGGACCTGGATGCCCGCATCGACGCTTCCCGGGAAATTGAGTCGCTGCTTTCCGGTTTTGACGGCAGATACATACCTGCCGGGCCCTCCGGACTGATCAACCGCGGGCGGGACGACGTCCTGCCCACCGGCCGCAACTTCTACTCCCTGGACCCCCACCGGGTGCCCACCCGGGCGGCCTGGGAGGTGGGCAGGCGCCTGGCGGAAAAGGTCCTGGCCAAGCACCTGGCCGACGAGGGCCGCTATCCGGAAAACGTGGCCCTGTACTGGATGTGCAACGACATCATGTGGGCGGACGGAGAAGGATTGGGCCAGATGTTCCACCTCTTAGGAGTAAAGCCGAAGTGGCTGCCCAATGGGAGGGTGGCCGGCGTCGAGGTGATCCCTGCGGAAGAGCTGGGGCGGCCCCGCATCGATCTCACCGTGCGGGTTTCGGGCATCACCCGGGACAACTTCCCCAACTGCGTGGAGCTCCTGGACGAGGCAATTCAGACCGTGGCCGCCCTGGAAGAATCACCCGAACAAAACTATGTCCGCAAGCACACCCTGGCCCAGCTGGACGGGCAGAGCGACGCGCAAGCCTGGCGGGACGCCACCCTGCGCATATTTGCCTCCAGGCCGGGCACTTACCAGGCAGGGGTGAACCTGGCCGTATACGCCTCGGCCTGGAAGGAAGAAGCTGATCTCGCCGATATATTCGTCTACTGGAACGGCTACGCCTACGGCAAGGATGTCTTCGGAAAGGAAGCCTTCCGCCAGCTCCAGGCCGGACTGAAGACTGTGGACGTCACCTACAACAAGGTAGTGTCCGACGAGCACGACCTTTTCGGCTGCTGCTGTTACTTCGGCACCCACGGCGGCATGACCGCCGCCGCCCGGGCGGCTTCCGGCAAGGAAGTGAAGACCTACTACGGCGACACCAGGGAGCCGGAACACGTGGAAGTGCGCACCCTGGCCGACGAAGTGCGCCGCGTGGTGCGGACGAAGCTCTTGAACCCCAAGTGGATCGAAGGGCAGAAAAGGCACGGCTACAAGGGCGCCGGGGACATTTCCAAGCGCGTCGGCCGGGTCTACGGCTGGGAGGCCACCACTCAGGAAGTGGACGACTGGATTTTCGACGACATCGCCAGGACCTTTATCATGGATGAAGAAAACCGCCGGTTTTTTGAAGAGCACAACCCCTGGGCGCTGGAGGAAATCGCCCGCCGGCTTTTGGAGGCCGAAAGCCGCGGCCTCTGGAACGCCGACCCTGAAGTGCTGGAAGGCCTGAAGGAACACTATCTGGAGATCGAAGGCTGGCTGGAAGAAAAGATGGGCGAAGTGAAGGGCGAGTTCCAGGGAGGCGCCATTGACATCCTCACCGCCGGGGAGGTGGCCGACTGGGGCGCCAGGATGCGGGAGATCAAGGCCAAGCTGGAGCGGTAAACTTAAAGCTCCTCTAATAAAAACTTTTTCCAACGCGGGAAGGTGATTGACACGGGAAAATAGCCTTTGACTTTAACCGTTCAAACTAAGAAGAAGTTGGGAAGGAAGATATCATGTTAAAGAGGAGATTAGTGTTTGGGCTATACGCGCTGTTTTTGTTAACCGGTTTGCTTTTTACCTTTAGTATGGCCAACCAGGCCCAGGCATCCGAAATGAAAGTGCTGCTGCATCAAATGGCCGACCCGGCCCAGGCTGCCGAAGTCAAAGTGCTGCTGAACGGACAAGAACTCTCAATGGATGTAAAGCCGGTGATCGAAAACGGCCGTACACTGGCGCCCCTGCGGGCGATCTTTGAAGCCTTGGGCGCCAAAGTGGACTGGGATGACAAGACCGGGACGGTAACGGCGGTTAGGGACAGCACCAGCATCAAGCTCGTCATAGACAGCGCCACCGCCCTGAAGAATGACGAAGAAGTAAAGCTTGATGTTCCCGCTAAGATATATAATGGCCGCACCCTGGTGCCCCTGCGCTTTGTGAGCGAAGCGCTGGGGGCCAGGGTGGACTGGGACGAAGCAAACCGGGAAGTGCTTATAGCCGCCGGCGGGGTCAGCGCCGCCGAACCGGCGAAAGCAGGCCGCCAAAAAAGCATACTGGTCACGGAACACATCGTAACCCCCCAGGGGGCAATTGAAAAGCGTTCAGTGCGGGTACCCTCCCCGCCCCGGCGGGTGGTGGTTTTAGGAGCCTACCAGGCGGAGATGCTAAAGGCCCTGGGCCAGGAGGGCAGAGTGGTGGCGGTTACCGACTCCATTAAAAATTCCCGGGGCTGGTTGAAGTATGTATCAGACCTGCCTTCTGTGGGCAGCGCGGTTACGCCGGACATTGAAAAAATCATTAGTTTAAGGCCCGACCTGGTACTGGATTGGACGTTAAAACCCGAGCTGGCCAGTCAATTAAACAGGGCGGGCATCCCGGTGATGAGGGTTTACGGCTACAAGGCAGATTTTCTCCTTGATGAGATCAGGATCCTCGGGCGCATGTTTGACTGCCAGCAGCGCGCCGATAGCTATGCCAATTTTATTGAGGGACACTGGAAAGCGATTCAGGACATCACGAAAAAAGCGCCGAATAAAAAAATCGAGGTTTACTGGGAAAGCTCAACTACTGATTGGTCCAGCGCCGGACCCGGCCACGGGGCGATGCCTTTGCTCAATTGGGCAAAGGGAGAAAGTATTGCCGCCGGCCTGGGCCTGGCTAATCCCAGGTTGTCGCCGGAATATGTGACGGCCAAAAACCCGACGGTGATCATAAAAACCGTCAGCATCGGTTATGGCGGCGTAAGTGCAAAGGGTATCGGCTTTGACGGGGTATCCACGGATGAACTGAAGGCCCTTCAACAGAGTGTGATGTCCCGCCCGGCTTTGAGGGGCACCAGAGCGGTTAAGCAAAATAAGGTGTTTTTGATTTCCGCTGAATTAAGCAACGGGCCGGGGAGTGCAGCGGGGGCTTACTACATTGCCAAGTGGCTGCAGCCGGAGCTGTTTAAGGACATTAACCCGGCACTGGTGCACCAGGAAATGCTGGCCAAGTTTTATGGAGAGGAGCTTCGAGGGATATGGGTGTACCCGCCAGTAAACTAAAGTCTGCCGCACATGATCTCGATTTTAGCAGTCTGAAGTCGGCTTACTCCCGGCACACAGGGCGGAAAAGTTTTTTGGTCTTGATTTTGCTTGTTTTAACCGGCGGCTTCATCCTGGTGTCCACCTCGGTGGGGGCGGCCGGCTTAAGTGTAACGGACGTCTGGCTGGTGGTGGTTTCCCGCCTGGGCTTTCCCGTTGTCCTGGTAAACGATCTGGCGGACACGGTGGTCTGGGAGATCCGCCTGCCCCGCATCCTCCTGGCCGCCATCACCGGAATTAGCCTGGGGGGGGCCGGGGCGGTGATGCAGGGGGTGCTGCGCAACCCGCTGGTTTCCCCCTACACCATGGGGCTCTCCAGCGGCGCGGCTTTCGGGGCGGCTCTGGCCATCGTGCTGGGCACCGGCCTGATTGGAGGCAGCTACCTGGATGTTTCCCGCTGGCTTATTGTTACCAACGCCTTTATATTTGGCGGGTTAACCACTTTATTGGCCTTTTCCCTGGCCCGGTTCAAAGGGATGGCGCCGGAAACGCTGGTTTTGGGCGGGGTGGCCATAGGTTACCTGTTTCAAGCCGGGGTTTCCTTATTAAAATACATTTCTAATAATGAAGCGCTTAAAGAATTGGTTGTCTGGCTGATGGGCGGCTTTTGGGGAGCAAGTTGGCAGACCGTTGGACTGCTTGCCCCGGTGGTCTTGCTCTGTATGGCCGTTCTGATCATCTTTGCCTGGGACCTCAATGTGCTGGCGTCTGGCGAAGAGGTGGCCACCAGCCAGGGGATAAATGTGGGCAGGCTGCGGATCTACACTCTGACGTTGGCAACCCTGGCTGCTGCGGCAACGGTGGCTTTTACCGGTATCATCGGCTTTGTTTGTTTGGTGGGGCCGCACATCTGCCGGATGTTGGTGGGTAATGATAACCGGTTCTTAATCCCCTGTTCCTGCCTGATGGGGGCGGTGCTGCTTCTGTTTGCGGACACTTTGGCCCGGACCATCATTGCCCCCACGGAGATACCGGTGGGGATCATCACCGCTCTGATGGGCTCCCCCTTCTTCATTTACCTGCTCATCAAGAAAAAGCGGAAATGGTGGGGATAAAGAAACAGGCAGGGGCTGGAAAAACCGGTTTTCCCAAAACTGGCCTTGGGCGCCGGGGGGTGATACGGTTAAAAACCTTATGTATGCGAGAAAGTTGACACAAAGAAGAACTGTGGGAGGAAAATAGCATGTTCAGAAGGAGATTAGTGTTTGGGCTGTTCACGTTGTTTTTGTTGACCGGCTTGCTTTTTGCCTTTAGCCCGGTCAGCCCGGCCCGGGCTTCCGAAATGCAAGTGCTGCTGAATCAAATGGCCGACCCGGCCCAGGCTGCCGAAGTTAAAGTGCTGCTGAACGGAAAAGAGATCCCTATGGATGTAAAGCCGGTGATCGAAAACGGCCGTACCCTGGTGCCCCTGCGGGCGATCTTCGAAGCCCTGGGCGCCAAAGTGGACTGGGAGGGCACGACCGGGACGGTAACGGCGGTCAAGGATGGCACCATCATCAAGCTCGTTATCGACAGCACCACCGCCCTAAAAAATGACGAGAAAGCAAATCTTGATGTTCCCGCTAAGATCTTTAACGGCCGCACCCTGGTGCCCCTGCGCTTTGTGAGCGAAGCGCTGGGGGCCAGGGTGGACTGGGACGAAGCTAACCGGGAGGTGCTTATAGCCGCCGGCGGGGTCAGCGCCGCCGAGCCGGCGAAGCGGATCAGCATCAAAGATTCCCACGGCCGCACCGTCCGCGTCCCCAATCCGCCCCAGCGGATCGTTTCGTTAAACTCCGACGTCACCGAGCTTATCTACGCCTTCGGGGAGGAGAAAAGAATTGTCGGGGTTACGGACACCGCTGATTTCCCCCCCCCGGTAAAGGATAAGGCGAAGGTGGGCGGGGCTTTCACCCCCAGCGTGGAAATGATCCTGGCCCTGAAACCGGATGTGGTCTTTGGCTACGGCAGTTTTCTAAAGCCGGAAATAGTGGCCCAGCTGGAGCGCTCGGGCATCCCGGTGGTGTTTTTGGACTGCTACAAGCTTCCCACCATGGCCCAGGACATCCGGACCCTGGGGACGATTCTCAACCGCCAGAAAGAGGCGGCGGAGTACATTGCCTGCTTCGATCACTACCAGAATTTATTCAAGGAGCAGGCGGAAAAAATCCCCTTGAACAAGCGGCCCCGGGTTTACCTGGAAGGGTATACGGACTATTCCGGCACGGGGCCCGGCTCCGGCGGCGCCGGAATGCTGGATATTCTGGGCGCAAGAAATATCTGCACCGCGCTGCGGGCGCCTTACCCGAAAGTGAGCCCGGAGTGGGTGGTGGCCCAGAAACCGCAGGTGATTATCAAGGCCTGTGCCAGCTCGATCCCCTCCGGTTACGACGAAGGGCCGGAGGCCATGGCCAAAAAACGCGCCGAAATAAAAAGCCGCCCCGGCTGGCAAAAGATGACAGCCGTCCAGGAGGAAAGGCTCTACCTCCTCTCCAGCGAAATCTACACCGGCCCGCGGATGATTGTGGGCATTGCCTACTTCGCCAAATGGCTCTACCCGGAACTCTTCCCGGACATTGACCCGGAGGCCATCCACAAGGAAATGCTGGCGAAGTTCCACGGCATCGAGCTAAAGGGAGCTTATGCCTATCCCTAAAAAACAACTGTTATTCAAAACAAACCAGACAATAAGAGGTGATTTTTATGGCTAAGCGGATATTTTCAGTTTTGCTGGCTTTCATCATGGTAAGCGGCCTGGTCTTGCCCTTGGGCGGCATCGCCAACGCGGCCACCACAAACTCGGCCCTCTGGGTGTCCAACGTAAGCCCGGGGAGCACTACTCAGTTGGGCGGGCTCTATATCAGCGAGTCCAACGCCATGTCCATCAAAGACGGCGATTGGGTGACCATCAGCCTGCCTTCCTATGTCGAACTGGGGAAAATGACCTTTAGCTTTACAACCGGAACCTCCTATTTTCCAGTTGCTGGCAGTAAATATGTTGTAACTTTTGGTGATGATAAATATAAAATTGGCAGCACTGAATTTAATTACGGTGTAGAAGCAACTTTAATCAGTGAGGCTACTACTAATAGCGAACTCCGTCTGCAGGCCTTGAACAGGCAAAGCGTAGCCCTGCAGGTGTATAAAGCGGCTGCTTGGCCCACAACGAGAACTTTCCGGACCTACATTCACTTTGATGAAGTGCGGATCCAGCCGGTTGCGCCGGAGGAACTGGAATCCACCGATCTAAAAGTCACCTTGAGCGCCCCCTCCACCTCCGGCTTTACCTCCGCAGCGGTGACCATTGCCAGGGTTTTGACCGCCGGAGGCAGCTCCATCACCGCCGCCTCGCCCAAGAATATCACCGATATTGGCGGGAGCATTGCCAACATCACCCTTAAGGAAGACGTAATCGGAGCACTAAAGTCTAACAGTACAAATTTTACAAAGGAGAAAACCGTCAAGCTGGTATTGAGCCCGGGCTTTACCTGGGATAGCGTGAATTTTTCTAAATACGGCGGATTTTCAGAAGCAGGAATCGATATTGATAAGAATATCATCACTGAACGGGACGGTAGAAGCGCCTTGTATCTTAAGATTAACAAGGAAACCGAAAAAAATCCCGGTGAGCTGGTCATCATGGCCACGGTGAAAACCAGCGGAGTTTTAACCTCTGCCCGGGATGTGAAGGTAACCTGCGGCGGCACCAACCCCGGCGTGGGTGGGGAGCGGATCGCCGAAGTGACGGTGGGCAAATATCTCGTGCCCGGGTTGACGTCCGCGGCCAAAAGCACCCTCGACGTGGTGGCCGGCAGGAAAAACCAGCACATCGGGAGTTTCACCGTGGCCGAAGGGATGACGGGGGACCTGCCCAGGGGGAGGGTGATCAGGCTGACCCTGCCGGAGGGGGCAAAATGGAATGATTTCCCAACTATCAAGAAAGAAGCCGGTAACGGCATACTGTCCGCAGCCCCCACTGTATCTGACAACGGCAGGACCCTGGCTTACAGGGTTGACCAGACCGGTACTTCCCGGACAGCCTTCGCTTTTCAAAACGCCACGGTGGATCTGGCCCTGGCGGCGCCGGAGGAACTTAAGGTGGTGGTAAAGGGCCCCGGACTGGAACAAAGCTATGCTGTGGCCAATGTTCAGGCGCCCCTTACCCTGTCGTCCGGAGGCGGCACCCTGAAGGTCGGTGCCCAGGAGCAAAGGGTTGGGGACCTGACGATTCAGGAAAACCTGCCGGGGGCTCTGCGGGCCGTGGATGACGCCGGCCGCCGGGCGGTGCTTAAGCTTGCCCTGCCCCAAGGGGTGCGCTTTTCGAAAACGCCCGCCGTAAAGGTTGCCGACGGTGATTTGGAACTGGCAGCATCTGGAGTAGGCTTGCTTGATGGTGACCGTACCCTTGTTATCCCGGTGGAGCTCTCCAGTGTCACCCCCGTGGAAAAGAAGCCCTCCGGCGATCAAAGCGATAACAGTTCCGGAACTGTTGCCGATCTGGTGGGAAGCATTATTGAGGTGCGGGAGATTTTTCTCACCCTGGACCGTTCGGTGCCGGAAGGGGACATTGCCCTGGAGGTAAGCGGCAGCGCCATTGCTGAAACCGAAGGCCTGTTTTCTTCAACAGACAACCAGTTGGCCCGTGTGCTGGCCCGATGTGCAACTCCGGCCCAGGACGCCGTTAAGAAGGAAGCGGTGTTTACCATCGGCAGCAACAAATATCTCATCGGCGGCGAGGAGCGGGAAATGGACGTGGAACCTTATATTAAAGACGGACGAACCTTTGCCCCGGTGCGCTATCTGGCCTACGCCGCCGGCTTGACCGAAGACAGCATTCTCTGGGACGGCCAAAAGGGCGTTGTAACCCTTTTGATCGGCAATCGCACTATTCAGTTCAAAGTGGGGGAAAAATCCTATTTGATCCAGGGCATGGCCATTTCCATTGACGCCGCCCCGGAAATAGTCAGCGGGCGGACAATGCTCCCCTATCGCTTTGCGGCTCAGGCCCTGGGGCTCCAGGCCCAATGGGACGAAGCCGCCCGGCAGGTTATTGTCCGTTAAACCTGCTTTTTTGCAGGCAAAACTGTGGTGAATCAACAAAATGACTGTGATAAATTTAAGGTAGCCCATGAACGCCGGGTGGTGTTATCAAGCACCCCCGGCAACTAATCCCAAATAAGGGAGGGGAAGACTTGCGGCTGAACATAAACAACGTTTTTTTTGCTTACGGAAGCGTGCCGGCCTTGGAAAATGTAACCTTCGAAGTGCGGAGAGGCGAGACGCTGGGCATTGTGGGGCCCAACGGCTCCGGCAAAAGCACCCTTTTGCGCTGCCTGGCAGGGGTGTTAAAGCCCCGGACAGGGGTGATTTCTTTTGATGGAAGAAGTATTATGACCTTCCGGGGGCTGGAGCGGGGAAAACTGCTGGGCTATGTGCCTCCGCCGGGCGCCGGGCTAACCTTTTCCTTTACGGTGCTGGAAACTGTTTTGCAAGGGCGCCGCCCCCACCTTAGCTGGGGGGTCGGCCAACGTGACCTGGCGGTGGTAAACTGGTCCCTTGACTATTTAAAATTAAAGGATCTGGAAGAAAGACAGTTGGGTGAACTATCCAGCGGCCAGCAGCAAAAGGTTTTTGTTGCCCGGGCACTGGCCCAGGAGCCCGAGGTCTTTCTGCTGGATGAACCTACGGCGACTTTGGATATCAGGTACCAGTTGGAGGTCCTGACCCTGGTGAGCGACCTGGCCCGGGAACGGGGGCGACTGGTGATTATGGTGCTGCACGACCTCAACCTGGCCTCCCGCTTCGCCGACCGCCTAATTCTACTCGACAACGGTCGGATATATGCCGCCGGCAAGCCTCGGGAAGTCCTTGCCGAGGAGCACCTGGAAGCGGTTTACGGCGTTAAGGCGGTGGTGACCGAAAGCCCCTGGGGCCTGCAGGTTACGGCGGTGGAGCCGGTGGAAAGCCCCCGTTCCTTGGCGCCGGCAGAAGCTGCCCTGGCCGCCGAGGCGTGAGCCCCGGCCAGAAGAGGTGATGGATGTTGGATGGTTGCAGCGATGTTTTAACCGCCGGTTTTACCTATGCGGGCAGAATGATTTGAACATGCCACTCAATTTCGCAAAAATTTTTTAATAATATGGGAAGGAATCTTTGAAGCTATATAGAATAAACATATCAACGAGCGACGTGGAGTCGTTCATGTGCAACAGGTTGTTTTTTTGACTAATACCACGAAGGTATAGCTCCGTATGAAGCGGGGGCTCTTCGTGGTTTTTATTTTAACAGGAGAAGGTGGTACATGAGGGTAGCAGTTATAGACGGCCAAGGGGGCGGCATAGGAAAGCTGATTACAGAAAAACTCAGGGGGAAATCACCCCCCAAATAGCTCTGGCTATCGCTGAAGCTGATGCGGAAAAATATTGATGCCGTTAAACAAGTCTAATATCACCATCGTTGGTTTATATAATGAGCCATTGCCGCACTTAGTCGACTTGATGGTTAAAAGAGTTGAGGAAATAAGAAAGAGGGGCTGATAAATTGCATATACCGGACGGTTTTCTGGATGCAAAAACATGGATAAGCACCGCTGCCCTGAGTGCAGGGGCGATCGGTTACAGCATAAAAAAATCCAGGGAAGAGTTGGATGAGAGACAGGTACCCAAACTGGGAATAATGGCTGCCTTTATTTTCGCGGCACAAATGGTGAATTTTCCTGTAGCCGGGGGTACTTCCGGGCACCTTCTGGGGGCGGCGCTGGCTACAATACTACTGGGGCCGTGGAACGCCTGCCTTATAATCTCGGCGGTTTTAGTTGTTCAGTGCCTGGGCTTCCAGGATGGGGGGATTACCGCCTTGGGCGGGAATATATTCAACATGGCGTTGTTTGGGGTAATAGCGGCCTATTTGGTATATAACATATTTTCCAGAGTCTTAAAAAACCCCGCCGGAAGGAGCATATCCATATTCCTGGCCGCCTGGGCCTCAGTATTTGTCGCTTCCACTCTGGCCGCCATTGAGCTGGCCGTCTCCGGCACCGTGCCTTTCAGCGTTGTTTTCCCTGCCATGGCCGTGTGGCATGCCCTGATTGGTATAGGGGAAGGGATTATTACAGTTGTTGTGGTTAACTTCTTGGAGAAATTGGGTTTTACAGATGCGAAATCAAATATAAATGCCGGGGTGAAATAAGTGAAAGTTATGTATAGAGTCTTATTACTGGCCTTAATTGTGGCGGCATTTTTATCGCCCTTTGCTTCGTCCAGTCCGGACGGCCTGGAAAGGGTGGCGGAGGACCTCGGGTTCCTGGAAAAAGGAGAAGGTGATCCGATCATGAAATCCCCTATTCCCGATTACGTTTTTCCAGGTATTGAAAACGAATCGGCAGCCACGGCCGCAGCCGGTGTGACAGGGACGCTGCTAACCTTCGGTGTGATGTACGGACTGGCAAAATCTATAGGAAAAAAGAGTGCCAAGGCCAATTAAAGTAAATATAAACAACGAGACCATGAAGGTCTTGTCCGGTAAGAAACCGGAACCTTCATGGTCTTTGTTGTTTAGTGCAGTTTCATTGACTTGATCTGCCGTAGAAGGGTTTCGCCTTCTGTAACGTGTTCTTTTAGATGATCAATTTCATGTTGTTGCGCGGGTTTTTTTTGCAAGTCGGCCAGTTCCGCCCGGTGGGCGGCAAGGGAACCTTCGACATCCTGGTAAATTTCCATCGCTTGCTCAAAACTGATTCCTGTTTTCATTCGCTCGTCAAAGCGGTGCTTGAGGCTGCTGCAGCTCATATTTAAAACCTCCCGATATTTGGTAATAATAGCTTGTCCAGTTTAAGGTTAAAAATACTGAACAGAACATTTTTTTTACGCCTCCTGCATAAGAGGTTTAAAAAACATAAAAACCTTTTATGTTTATCTCCATGTACAACTTAATATTGTTTGTGTTAAAAGCTTCCTTGGCAGGGCTTTTAACCTCCTTAAAGCCGGTGCCGCGGGCTGCTCAGACCCGCAGTGCCGGCCAGTGTCTCCTCTTTTCATCCGGCATGCGGGGACTGGTCACCCCCGCATGCCAGACTTTCTTCAAATCAAAAAACAATTCCCGCCGGCAAAAAAATACCCGCAGTGTTACCCGTGAAACCTCATCAAACATGCGGGATAAAAACAGATCAAATCTTGTAAGTGCTGGCGCCTTGCTGCGATAGAAACCTATTTGAAATACCGGTTCAATAATCCCTGCAGTGCCTGGGCGTGCCTGGCCTCATCGCGGGAGGACTCATCCAGCACGTCATGGGCCTGGTCGTTGTTCAGCTCCTTGGCTTTGACCGCCGCCTCCCTTTTGCCCTTGTTGGCCTCCAGCTCCCCTTTCAGCATTTTTTCTATATTCTCTTTGGTGCTTGCTGAGATAGTGCCGTTAAGCTCGGCAAAGCGGGCCGCATGCCATGCCTCGTCCATGGCTATGGATTCAAGCACCAGGGCCACTTCGGGGAAGCCCTCGCGCTGGGCCTGCCGCGCCATGGCAAGATATGTGCCCACCTCCCAGGTTTCTCCCCTGAATTCCATTCCCACCGCCTGCTCAAGCTCGGTCCCCTTGGTGACTCCCATTTTCACTTCATTAATCAGATCCAGCATGAAAAGTCCTCCTTTATTTTTAGATTGTTGTTTCCGTGTTTCACCATACAAAAATCATAGTTCCCAAAAATTACGTTATCCTTTCAGACAGCTTAAAATTTCCTTAACAAATTTATTTGGCACTGCCATTGATCACCATTCAATGGCAGCATTTGGTTGACCCGTTTAGTAATTACGGGCAATTTTTCAGGTTAAGCTATTCTTGCATATGTCCCGTAGATAATAGAAAAAATGGCCGGTATATTTCCCCTTATGTACAGGCATGGTATAATTTATACTTAGATACATTTTAATATGGGGAGGGGACTGGTTTTGAATTTACTTATCATGGGACCGCCCGGGGCGGGAAAAGGCACCCAGGCTGAAGTGCTGGTAAAGGAACTGAACATAGTCCATATTTCCACAGGGGACATGTTCCGCAACGCCATCAAAGAGGGAACCGAAATGGGCAAGAAGGCCAAGGAGTATATGGACAAGGGCGCCCTGGTTCCTGATGAAGTGGTTATCGGAATGGTCAAAGAAAGGCTTTCCCAGCCCGACACCAAGGGCGGGTTTTTGCTGGACGGGTTTCCGCGCACGGTGGAGCAGGCCAGGGCGCTGGACGACACCCTGGACTCCCTGGGCATCAAGATGGATGGTGTAATCAATATCGTGGTTCCCCTGGACAAGCTTATGGCCCGCCTGACCGGACGCAGGGTCTGCAAGGGCTGCGGCGCGTCATACCACGTGCTGTTCAATCCCCCTCAAACCGAGGGCAAATGCAATTCCTGCGGCGGGGAACTGTACCAGAGGAGCGACGACAACGAGGAGTCCGTGGGCACAAGGCTCAGGGCGTATGAAGAGAAAACACAGCCCCTTATCGATTACTACAAGGAAAAGGGATTGCTTCTTGACATCAACGGCGACCAGGAGATAAAGAACGTGCTGGAAGACATTGTAAAGGCGCTGAAGAAATAGATGCAATTAAACCCCGGTGCGGCCGGGGTTTTTTATAACGCCTAGACCTAGGATATTTCTGGTCGCTTAGGGGTCTCTTACGGGCCGGGAGGAGTGGTTTAATCCCGGCTGCATCGATCTTCGGCTGTAACAGTCCGGGCTTAAATCACCCCCCGTCACATTCATGTCACTATGGGGTCGCTGCTAATGTAGGCTGTCACGATTCTGAGTCCTGAGTACTGTGTTCTGTGTTCCAGTCGCCCCCAGGGCGACTTTGTTCAGAAAGGGGAGCTGGTATTGCACAATTACAGGGGGCTTGCCGCCGTATACGACTATCTCGTTGCCGGGGTTGATTTCGGGCAGTGGATTGATTACGTGGAATCCATTATGAACCATTTCGGCTTCACTCCCCGAAGCGTGCTGGATCTGGCCTGCGGCACCGGCAACACCCTTATTCCCTTTGCGGTAAAAGGGTACCGGGCAGCAGGCGTTGACAGATCGCCCGAAATGATAGGTGTTGCCAGGGAAAAGGCCTCCGGTATTGGCCTGGAAATAGAATACCATGTAGGCGACATGACTGATTTCCTGCTGGAAAACCCGGTGGAGCTGGCAACCTGCTTTCACGACGGGCTGAACTATATACTGGAGCCGGACGGACTGAGAAGGGTTTTTAAAAACACGTATGACAACCTTTGTCCCGGCGGCATGTTTATATTTGACCTTAACGCCCTGGATTGGATCGGGGATGTTGACGGCAGTCCCGGGGTGGTGGACGAAGAAGAAGTCACCATTATATACCGCACCGGACATGATACCGGCCGGGCTTTATGGACCGTAAACATAACATGTTTTGTAAAAGACGGGGATATTTACCGCAAATTTACCGAGACACACCTGGAAAGGGGGTATGGTATCCAGGAAGCGGAAAAAATGCTGGAAGAGGCTGGATTTATGTTTCTGGCAGTCTACGACGGGTTTACTTTCAATCCTCCGCATAATAAGAGCAGGCGGCACTTTTATGTAGCCAGAAGGCCGTGGCCGTAAACAGTCCCAGGGGGCTGAATGAAGAGTCTTAAAAGATATTTAGGAGGTGTTTTATAAAAAATGCGCGCCAGTGTTCCCGGTGCCCTGTACGCCGTAATCGGAGGATCGGGTACATACAGCATTGATTTTCCCGAGGACCTGAGGCGGGAAGATATTGAGCTGATTGAAAACGGGGTGGTATTTGAGACTCCTTATGGAGAGAGCCCCCCTTTTAAGTTTTTCAGGTTCGGGGAAAAAACCGTGGCCACGGTCAGGATGCATGGCTGGAGGCCCGGGGTTTCCAGGGGGGCGGCGTCCCAGCAGATTTTCTGGGTTTTCAGAAAGTCCGGTGTGAGAAAAATTCTCGCAGAGGGAGGGGTGGGATCGGTCAACCATCTTCTGAAACCCAGGGATCTCTTGATATGCTCTGATTATATCGACTTTTCCATGCGTAAGGATGTGGGACTGGGAGGACCTTACCTTATGGTGATGAGGCAGCCGGTCTGTCCGGAAATAACCCGGCTTTTAATTGATTCCTCTGAAAGGTTGTACATGGGGAGGGTATTTGACCGGGGGATATATGCCGTGACCGACGGGAGACATTTTGAAAGCAGGGCCGAGGTGGCCATGATCGGGCGCATGGGCGCTGATGTGGTGGGCCAGAGCATGTGTCCCGAGGTCTATCTCGCCAGAGAGATAGGATCTTGCTACGGCAGGCTGGACCTGGTGGTGAACTATGCCGAGGGAGTGATCAAGGACTGGGACCATGCAGAACTGAAAGATATTTTTTACGGAATGTCACGACAGGTGGCCGAAATACTCCTTGACGCACTGGGAAAAATGGAAGGGCCTGACAGCGGGTGCGGCTGCCGGGATCTTCGCAGGGACACACTGCTTAAGCAGCAATAAGATTTAATCCGTAAGCAACAGGTATCAGGTATAGTAGCTAGCGGCTAGCGGCTAATAGCTAATAGCGTATAGCTCACAGCATATAGCCATTAATTACCAGGTAATATATCTTCTTCTCCCAAATATATATTTAATAAAATAGGTCGGGGGGGTGGGAAGGCAAGTTATTGTCAGGTCTTAGAGAGGCAGCCATTAAAAAGTCTCTGTAATGTCAGGTGATTCCATGCCAGGTGATTTTGTGAAGTGTGACCCGTTTCAAAATCAAAGAATTTTCCCCGGCCTATGCTGAGGTGCCTCAAGAAGAGGCGCCTCTTTTGTGATATAGGAAATTATGCTCCAGAGGAATTCTGCAAATAATTTCCTATGCCCGGGGGTTCCAAGGGGAGTTCCCCTTAATTATATTATTTAGAAAAATTAAAATTAGATCTGCTCCTGTTATGGGAGGATTTAAGTAAATTATGTTGAATTATGAAACGTCTAATTTCGTGCTCCGGGCATTTTAAAAAGATGCTTTTCGGAGTTGTTTTTAGGTTAAGCGGTTGGGAGGTGAGTTTTTTAACATTTTTTGCAAGATTCTAAATTAAAGGGAGGAATCTGGGTACATGCGTAACAAGGCAAAATGGTTTACCGTTCTAATGGTCGTGCTGCTGAGCATGGCGCTGATCGTCACCGGCTGTGGCGGTGGCGGCAAAGATGAGAAGAAAGCGGCCGATGACAAGGTTATCAAGATTGGTATCATTGCACCCCTTACCGGCGATGTAAAAACATTCGGCGAGTCCACCATCAACGGCGCCAAAATGGCCATTGACAAATTTGGCGGCAAAGTGGGCGAATACAAGATAGAAGTTGTTACCGCCGACGACCGCAATGATGCTACCGAGGCAGTTAACGTTGCCACCAAGCTGATTTCCCAGGATAAGGTTAACGCTATTGTCGGATCTGTGACATCCAAGACCACCATTCCTATTTCGAAAATGGCAAACGAAAGCAAGGTCATCCTGGTTACCGGCACCGCCACCAACGAGAAGGTTACCGTTGAAGACGGCAAGCGTAAGGAGTACATCTTCCGCGCCTGCTTCATCGACCCATTCCAGGGTAAAGTTGCCGCCAAGTTTGCCCTGGAAAACCTGAAGAAGAAAAAGGCAGCCGTTCTGTATGATCAGGGCAATGACTACACCATCGGCCTGGCCAACAACTTTAAGCAAAGCTTTACCGCAGGCGGCGGAGAAGTCACCGACTTCCTGGCCTATTCCCAGACCGACGTTGACTTCAGCGCCGTGCTCACCAACATAGCCAAGAAGAACCCTGACATACTCTATCTGCCCGACTATTACCAGAAGGTCAGCCTGATCGGCAAGCAGGCCAGGGAGAAAAACATCAAGGCCGTATTCCTGGGCGGTGACGGTTGGGACTCCAAGGACCTCGACTATAAGACCATGGAAGGATCATACTTTACAAACCACTACTCTCCTGACGATCCCAGCCCGGCAGTCAAGGAGTTCGTAAGCGCTTACAAGGCCAAGCACGGCAGCACCCCGGACGCCCTGGCCGCTCTGGCTTATGACGCGGCCACCCTGCTCATGAACGCCATTAAGACCGCCAACACCAAGGATCCCGTAAAGATTAAGGAAGCCATGCAGAATACCAAGGACTTCCAGGTTGTCAGCGGCAAGGTAACCTATGACAAGGACGGCAACCCCATCAAATCTGCAACCATACTGCAGGTTAAAGACGGCAAGCAGGCCTTCGTCGCCACTGTAGCTCCATAAATAAATCCAGCAATCTTGCGGGGAGGTGCCCTCACCTCCCCGCAAGCAACTTTTCTTCCGGGAGGCAATACATTGGAACATTTGGCTGATCAGATAATTAACGGGTTACAGCTGGGTTTTATGTACGCCTTGATTGCCCTGGGCTACACCATGGTGTACGGAGTGGTGAAACTCATAAACTTCGCCCACGGTGACGTATTCATGGTGGGAGCCTTCGTAGGCTATTTCGGTTTTACCCAGTGGGGAATGCCGGTACCCTTGGCGGTATTAACGGCCATGGTTGTGTGTTCGGCCCTGGGCGTGACCATTGAGCGGATTGCGTACCGCCCGCTGAGATACGCGCCTAAGATAGCGGCGCTGATAAGCGCCCTGGGCGTTTCGCTGTTTCTGGAATACTTCGGAAGCCTCAAATTCGTGTTCGGACCAAACTTCAGGGTGGTGCAGCGGCCCTTTGAAGAAATACACTGGCAAATCTTCGGCATAACCATAACCAACATACAGGTCACCGTGGCGTTAACGGTCCTGATCATGCTGGCGGCGCTGCAGTTTCTCATTTACCGGACAAAAATAGGAATGGCCATGCGCACCGTGTCGGTGGACCACAACGCCGCCAGGCTGATGGGAGTAAATGTGGACACCACCATATCCATAACCTTCGCCATAGGTTCGGCCTTCGCGGCGGCCGGGGGAGTGCTCTACGCCATAGCCTATCCCCAGATACACCCCTTCATGGGCATAATGCCGGGGCTGAAGGCTTTTACAGCGGCGGTGCTGGGCGGCATCGGCATAATACCGGGCGCGGTTTTGGGCGCCATAATAATGGGGCAGGTGGAAACCCTCACCTCTGCCTACCTGTCGTCACAGCTGCGGGACGCCATAGCCTTCACCATACTGATACTGGTTCTCCTGATCCGGCCCACGGGAATCCTGGGGCGCAACGAGCCTGATAAGGTGTAAAGGGGTGTGAAAAATGGCTAAGACATCATCAAAGAACACAATACTAATGCTGGCTGCCACAGTGGCCATTTACGCCGTTATCAGCTTCATGGAGAACACGGGAATAATCAACCCGTACTGGCAGAGGGTGCTGGACCAGGCCCTGATCACCACCATGGGGGCGCTGGGGCTAAGCCTTATATACGGATTCACCGGCCAGTTTTCACTGGGCCACGCCGCTTTCTTCGGGCTGGGGGCCTATGCCGGCGGGCTTTTCGGCAAGACCGTGGGCCAGGGCAGCATACCCATGTTTATAGTGGCGCTTTTCATCGGTGCGGCAGTGGCCGGGCTTCTGGCGCTCATCATCGGGCTTCCCATATTGAGGCTGAGGTCGGACTACCTGGGGATAGCCACCCTGGGATTTGGAATAATCGTCAAGGTTGGCATGGACAACTCCAACAAAATACTGCCGGCACTGGGAGGCGCCACCGGAATGTCCGGCACGCCGCAGCTGGCCACCTTCGAGTGGGTGTTCTTATTCACCTTCCTGGTGATTCTGCTGGTCAGGAACTTCATATACTCCTCCTACGGCAGGGCATGCACCGCAGTGAGAGAAGACGAGATAGCGGCCGACGTGCTGGGAATAAACACAACAAAGATAAAAGTAATGGCATTTGTACTGGGCTGTGCGCTGGCGGGCCTGGCCGGGGCAATGTACGCCCACCGCTACCCGTTCCTGCACCCCACCAGCTTCGACTTTTTAAAGTCCTTCGACTTCCTGCTGGTAGTTGTGCTGGGAGGGCTGGGCAGCATGACCGGGACAGTGGTGACCGCCATAGCCTGGGTATTTGTATTGGAGGGGCTAAGATTTGTCCTCGGAGAGGCATTTATAGATTTTCGCGGTGTAATATATGCCCTGATACTTATAGTGGCCATATTATTAAGACCCCAGGGAATATTTAGCGGCAAGGAACTGGGTATCCTTATTCCACAGCCACTGGGCACGCTGTTGGGGAGAAAGGATGGTGTCAATGTCAGTTCTCGTAGCTGAAAATGTTGACAAGAGCTTTGGCGGCTTAAAAGCGGTCAGCAACTTCAACATGACCATAGAAAAAGGGGAAATTGTGGGACTCATCGGCCCCAACGGAGCCGGAAAGACCACCGTGTTCAACATGATCTCGGGCATATACAAACCCACCGCCGGAAAGATCACCTTTCTCGACAGCGACATCACCGGGATGTCACCCTACCTGGTGGCCCAGAGAGGCATCGCCAGGACATTCCAGAACATCAGGCTGTTCAGGGGCAACACCGTGCTGGACAACGTAATGACCATATTCCACTCCAGGGTGGAGTACAATATGATAGACGCGGTGTTCCGGACACCCCGGTTCAAAAAGCAGGAGGCCGCCATAACAGACGGGGCCATGGAGCTTCTTAAGGCACTGGGGCTTGAGGACAGGGCCCATGACAAGGCCATGAACCTCCCCTACGGCGCCCAGAGACGGCTTGAGATCGCCAGGGCACTGGCCGGCAAGCCCAGGCTTTTGCTGCTTGACGAGCCGGCGGCCGGAATGAACCCCGCCGAGGTGGCCAAAATGGTGGACCTGATTAAATATGTAAAAGAAAAATTCGACCTCACCGTGCTGTTGATAGAGCACCAGATGGGAATGGTTATGAAGCTCTGCGAAAGGCTAGTGGTGCTGGATTTCGGCCAGATAATAGCAGCGGGGCTGCCGGCCGAGATAAGGAACAACCCCGTGGTGCTGGAAGCCTATCTGGGGAAGGGGGCGGCGATGGCCCAATGCTGACCATAAGCGACTTAAACGTATACTACGGCTCCATCCACGCCCTGCAGGGAATATCCTTCAACGTAAACGAGGGGGAGGTGGTCACCCTCATCGGCGCCAACGGGGCCGGCAAATCCACCACCATGAGGGCCATATCAGGGATAGTCAAGGCCAAGAGCGGCGAAATCACCTTCCGGGGCCAGCGCATCAACAGTGTCCCGGCTCACAGGATAGTGCAGATGGGACTCTCCCACGTTCCCGAGGGACGGCAGATATTCCCCAACCTTACGGTAATGGAAAACCTCATGATGGGGGCCTACACCCGCAAGGACAAGAATGAAATAAAAGAAAACCTGGAAATGGTGCTGGAGAGGTTCCCCAGGCTTAAGGAAAGGTCGAAGCAGATGGCCGGCACGCTTTCCGGGGGAGAGCAGCAGATGGTGGCCATAGGCCGGGGGCTGATGAGCAAGCCGTCGCTGCTGATACTGGACGAGCCCTCCATGGGTCTTTCCCCGGTGCTGGTGGAAGAGATATTCGACATAATCAGGAAGATAAACCAGCAGGGCACAACGGTACTGCTGGTGGAGCAAAACGCCTTCATGGCGCTGCAGGTGGCCCACAGGGCCTACGTGCTGGAGACCGGAAGGATAATCTTCGGAGGCGCCGCAGCCGAGGTGCAGCAGGACTCCAGGGTGCGCTGCGCCTACCTGGGTGAGAGCGAGGAAGAGGTTTAATAGCTGGAGTATGCCTGACAGCCGTCTTCGGACGGCTTTTTTTTAATTAACCGGCTGTCGTTTTTTGGTTATGAACGGTCTTCAAAAGGTAATGGGCATGCTTGACTGACTTGTGAACATGGGTTAATATATATCGGTAAAAATTGTTTTTCATTTAAATTGAGGTGAAGATGATGAAGGCTGTGGATTTGGCCATTATAGGAGGCGGGCCTGCAGGACTTGCGGCGGGTATTTACGCGGCCAGGGCCGACCTGAATACAGTTCTGTTCGAGCGTGGAATGCCGGGGGGTCTGGCCGCCAGTACCGAAATAATTGAAAATTACCCCGGTTTTACCGACGGCATCGGCGGGCCGGAGCTTTCCATGGGCATGGAGGCCCAGGCCAGGAGATTCGGGCTGGATATTGCTTATGCCGGTGTTGAGGAGATCTCCAAAAGGGACGGGTATTTTATACTTAAAACCGATGATGGCGAGTTCAAAGCGGGGGCGGTTATTGTTGCCACCGGGGCAAAGCCCAGGCTGCTGCAGGTGAAAGGCGAAAAAGAATACCACGGCAGGGGAGTATCCTACTGCGCCACCTGCGACGGCGCGCTGTTCAGGGGGAAAAGGCTGGCCGTTGTCGGCGGCGGGGATTCCGCGGTGGAAGAGGCCCTTTTTCTTACCAAATTCGCTGAAAAGATAACTATAGTACATCGCCGGGGAGAGCTTAGGGCCACCAAATACTTGCAGCAAAAAGCCATGAAAAACGAAAAAATAGAGTTTCTCTGGCACGGCGTTCCGGTGCAGATAAAAGGTGACGACACGGTTAAAGGTCTGGCTGTGAAGGATGTGCGGACAGGAGAAATCAAAGAGCTTCCCGTGGAGGGAGTATTTGTTTATGTGGGGCACAGCCCCAGCACCGAGCTGGTAAAGGGGCTGGCTGATCTGGACCAGAACGGGTATATTATAACTGACGAGGAGATGCGTACCAGTACAGCGGGAATTTTTGCGGCAGGAGATGTGCGCCGCAAAACCCTTCGCCAGGTGGTGACGGCTGTGGCCGACGGAGCGGTGGCTGCCGTGTCGGCGGAAAAATACCTGGAGGGACTGGAATAATTTCGGTATAATAAAGGCAGCCTGCGCAATCGGGCTGCCTTTAGCGCTGAAATATTGTTTAAAATATCTAAGATTTGCAAAAATTAAAAAAAATAGCTGTATCCTTCTGATACAGCGGAGAAAGGGAGAGGAGATTAGGTTGTTGTCAGCCTGTTAAAGTAATTATAAATAATATAAATTTACCAAGGAAGTATAAATCCGCAAGTGGTTATATTTCTTGTTTCAATGGATATATTAACAGAGTTTCGGTTGGCGGCAGGCTAAATGACGCGGACCGGCGGCGGCGCGTGTCAGGCAAAAAAGACAAAAAACCATTGAGGATATTGAAAAAACCGTTAAGGTCAGGTGTTAAACCATTGAGCATGTTACTGATTGATTAAATCATGAAAGGAGGTATGCATTTTGTTGGAGAGTATTAATGATCTCCTTGAAAGCTTTAACAAGGGAAATATAAGGGCTCTGGCCAGGATTATATCAAAGATAGAAAATGAGGACCCGGCCAAAGACGAGATACTGAAAAGCATATACCCCAAAACCGGCAGGGCTCATGTCCTGGGTATCACGGGATCCCCGGGGGCGGGCAAGAGCTCACTGGTGGACAGGATTACTGCTTTTCTCAGAAAAAAAGGAGATTCTGTGGGTATCATAGCCGTTGACCCCACCAGCCCCTTCACAGGAGGCGCACTGCTGGGGGACCGGATTAGAATGCAGGACCATGCGGTGGACAAAGGAGTATATATAAGGAGTATGGGAACCAGGGGCAGCCTGGGGGGTTTGGCCAGGTCCACCAAAGAGGTGGTGAAGGCGCTGGATGCTTATGGCTATAGCTGGGTAATTGTGGAAACGGTGGGGGTCGGTCAGGCTGAGCTGGATATTATGCACGTTGCCGACACCACCATGGTGGTGATGACTCCCGGAGCGGGAGATTCAATACAGACCATAAAGGCCGGGATCATGGAAATAGCTGATATTTTTGTGGTTAACAAGAGCGACCTGCCCGGGGCGGACAAGGTGGTTTCAGAAATAAGCCAGATGCTTGACCTTCAGTCCGGGATCTTAGAATGGCGCCCTCCGGTGATAAAGGTTTCCACCCTGGACGACAGGGGCATGAAAGACCTGATGGAGTCGGTGGAAAAACACATCAATTATTTAAAAGATGCCGGTATAATGCAGTCGGGCAGGGATGAAAGGGCCAGGAGGGAAACACTTGAAATAGTGGACTACCGGTGGCAGAAGATAGTGAGCCAGCAGGTGAATTACAGGGGGAAGGTGCAGGATATACTTGACAGGGTGAGTGCCGGCAAGACCGACCCCTTTACCGCCGCCGGAGAGATACTGTCCTATATAATAGGGACTGATAATATGAGGGGGGAGGAAGTTCTGGAAATCCTCCTGGTTGCGCTGGAAGAGCTGAAAAAAAACGGCCGCCGGAAAGGAATGTCCGGCTACGGATCATACCTGCACGGGCAGATATACGGGCTGGCCACCGCCCTTAGAATCATCTACCCGGGCCATGGAAATATAGGCGAGAAGGCGGCCCTGGCGGTAAGGCCGGTATTGACCGAGCACAGCTGCCTGTGCGGGGATAAGGAAACGACACTTTAAAACCAGCCTCAAATGTTTTTATATTCCCGGCTATTCCGGCAGGTATAATAAAGGACCTTCGGCCTTACTGCTGCCGGGTTTTTTTTTGTTCACAACGGCGCAGCCCGACAGCTTCCTGTATACTCCGCCGGCCAGGGAAGGAAAAAAGATTTTGCACAGAACGATGGATGCTGTTTCCGGCCGGAAAAATTCAGTGGAATCAAATATATTTTTCACGGCCAGCTGAAGCGGGATGGCAAGGGCCGAAATATCATAATAAAAAGCCGTCTGCCCGGCAGCCCTAATATTATTGTCAATGGTTTGCCGCAGTATCCCGGGGAGCTTTTCGGCCGGCTGAGGTCCTTCCGGGGCACACAGGCGGTTCATGGGGCTGAATGTTTCGGTTGAAAAACAGTGCACATGGCATATTCGATCCACAAAAAAACTTCCCGGCCCACCGGAAAAAACAATGTTGCCGGCAAGGCGCTTAAAGCCGGCTGCCACAGAAAGGGTGAATGCCGCCAGGTCAAAGGCATCGGCCGAAAGTTTAAGGGCGGCGGCCTCTATCCCCCGGGAACCTTCCAGAATGGAAAGATCGGCGGACAGCGATCCTATAATTGCGGAATGCAGGCCCGGCCTGAAAAAGCCCTGTATTTCAGCGTAGACAAGTTCTTCGCGGGCTTTGTGCCACGACAGAATCAATTTTGAAGCTCCCACTGCGCTGTATTCCCTTCCCATTCCAGATCCGCCAGCATCACTATCTTTTAAATATTCAATGCCCTCTTTAAAAAAGTCGGTGCCAAATATATTTTCCAGATGTTTACAGGCATCTCTGATTTCTATAAAGGTGTAAGGGCGTCCCGCACTCATGTTCATCACCTTATTCCTCTTATTACCACGGTTGTTTCACAACCTGATTATAAACAACAAATATTTTCACTCTGTAACAAATAATAGTACCCTAACATATTTTAAATTAGAACGTCCGAACGTTCAAAAAAAATTATTATATTGAAAGGAGGCAGTTCACGTGAGTGACGCCCTTGCTGCATTAAAGGAGCATTTTGTTCCTGGTAAATTTAACTTTTTGATTTGTTTCGTGCTTTTCTGGATTGCCATTGCCCTCCTGCTTTGCGGCATCGCTACACCGTGTACGGCAGGTGCCATTATCTTCTTCGGGCTCGTACTCTGCTGCTGCACATCCTGCTTTTAACTAAAAAACCACTTTGCGCAGAAAAAGGGCTACACCTTTTGTGTAGCCCTTTGATCACCCGAGGTGCCCGCAGCAACTACTATTATGAAGGAAGTGGGCAGTGTGAAGTCCGAAATGGATGGGCAGGTTGGCGATGTTCTGGATGGACTGGTCCAGAAACTGGAGAAGCTTAGCAGGGAAAAAAAAGAGGAATATGAAAAATCGCGCCAAGCCCTGGGCATGATGGATAAGTTGAACGAGGTCATGGCCCGGCTGGAATATCAAAGAAGGCGCGAGAAGGTGATGGCCAGAAGAATAGCGTCTGTGTATAGGCAGCTGGAAAGAGGTTCAGGAGTTGAGAGAAGTTCTGCCGAAGCCAGAAGCATTGCACAGATAGTCACAAATCTACTCAGTGGCGCCAAGACTACCGGCCAGGTCATAGAAATAGTGGCCGGCAGCCTGATGGTCATGATGGAAACCGTGTCCAACGTTATAAAGAGTCAAAAGACAGGAACCAGGGGGTGTTCACCTGGCAGTGAGCCCAGGGGACTGGACCTCTCAGCGCTTTTAAAACCTGTGAATGCCATACTAAACTCTCTGGCGGCAAAACAGCAGCAGCAACAACAGCCGACACCAACCCCCGACGTCGAAAAGGCAAGCGATTCCAAACCCGCGGCCACCGAAGCGCAGCCGGCAGCGGACAATAAACCAGCCACCCAGACCGTTCTAAAGGATGACAATACGTCCATTCCGGTTGTAAGGGCGGTGCCTGCGGAAAACAGCGATCTTGAAGGAAACGGTTAAAAATAATGGGCCGCAATGCAATTGCAGCCCATTATTTTTTTTATTCGCCGTTTTGTTGCCTGACGGGCAGGAGCTTCATCACGTTTTCCATCATTTCCTTGACGCTGTCGGCCTGTTCGGGGGTAAGGGAGTTCTTGAACATGGAAAACATGGAATTCAACATCAGGGAGAGTGTTGCCGGGTCATACATCTTCATAAACTTTTCAATCATCTGCGGGTCGAGGTTTTCAGCCATGCTTTTCAGGGGCTCAGGCAGGGAGCTCAAATCGATCGGTAATTTATCCAAACTTCACGCCTCCTGTTTTTTTATTCTACACTATGACTATGATTGAAAGTTTGATTTTGCGACTTCCCGTCAAAAAATGGTCTAATCATACAGGCTGAAAAATAAAAATAATTAAGTCATGGTATGAGGGGTGGAGCGGGGAATGAGCGAGCCTTCCGGAGAAAACCTGAGCCTTGCGGTGGAAAGGCTGATAGCCAAAATGGAGAGCATGTACGAAAGGCAGGCTGCCGAGAATGACAAGGTTGAAAGGATGATGTCCTCCCTTGACAGCTTGTCCCAAATCCTTGCCCGTATGGAGTCGGCCAAAAATCTGGAAGATGATATAGCCAAAAGGATAGAGCTGATGAACGAGCGTATATTAAGCATTCAGGCCAGTTCCGCCGGGAACAGGGAAAGTGAGGAAAAAACACTGGACAGGGTGATACAGGGCGCTAAAACGTTCGGTCAGATTATGTCTGTGGTGGCCACCGGTATACAGATGGTCGTGGATAACGTGGGAACCATAATGAAGAAGGATGCAGGAGTTGGCGGAGTGCAGGAAAAGGCTCAGGTGGCAAAAACCCAGGCCGATCTTTCAATGCTCCTCCTGCCGCTGAGTACCCTGGTAAAAAATCTGGTGGATGAAAAAATAAAGCAGCCGGAGATCGATATCGGAAAGATTGACGCCACCGGCCAGCTGAAGGCTGTTTCCGGAGAAACTGACAAATCCTAAAAGCAACTGGAGCGGATTAATAGAGGAAATAGCTTTCGGTTGAAAGAATATATTCCGGTGGAAATGCAGCACGGGAGTGAAATCTTTTTGTTAGACCGGTACGTGGCACTGGATTTGGAAACCACCGGACTTAACCCCGGTTTTGATTCAATTATCGAGGTTGGCATGGTCAGGGTCCGGGAAGGCAAAATTGTGGAAACCTTTCAAACACTGGTGATGCCCGACATCAAGGTGCCCCTGCATGTAAAAAGGCTGACGGGGATAGAGGACTACATGCTGGAGGGGGCCCCCGGTTTGCATCAACTGAGGGATCAAATAGCGGGCTTTATTGGGGGCGAATGTATACTGGGACATAACGTGGGGTTTGACGTGAGCTTTTTGGAGTCCGCCTTCGGGAGGCGGTTGCATTCCCAGTCATACGACACTGCAGAGCTGGCCAGGATAGTAATGCCGACGTCCAAAAGCTACCGGCTGTCCGAACTTTGCCGGTCCTCGGGAATTAAAACAGAAAAAAGCCACCGCGCATTAGAAGACGCCATGGCCGTGATGATGCTGTTCGAACATCTGTCAGGGATCTTAGGCCGGCTGGACAGCCATATCGTTATGTACCTTGATGCAATGCTGAAAAAGGCGGGATCTCCCTGGGGGGGCGTCGTTACAAATAATTGGGGCACAGCCCCGGCAAGGGTGCGGAAAATGCCAGGCAGGGCTGTTGAAGACCCGCAGGGCACCGCCGGCGAGAGAGCCGCATGGGGACACGTGGACCCTGAAGAGGTAAGGAGGCTGGTATCTGAAGAAGGCCCGCTTCCAAAAGCCATTCAGTATTATGAGTACAGGCCCCAGCAGGAGGAGATGGCCGTTGAAGTGGCCAGGTCCTTCAATGACAAAAAATTTTTGCTGGTGGAAGCCGGGACTGGAACCGGTAAATCACTGTCTTATCTGATACCCTCCCTTGTCTGGGCCGCCGGAGGGGGGCCCAGGGTGGTTATATCCACCGGCACCATCAATCTGCAGGAGCAGCTCTGGTATAAGGACATTCCGCAGCTGTCCGCCGGACTTGGACTGAGTGTCAGGGCGGTCCTTGCCAAGGGCAGGTCAAATTACCTGTGCAGGAGGCGCTGGGACTGGGTATTGTCGGAGGGCCTCTGGGCCGAACATGAGGCCCGTTTTTACGCCAGGGTTCTGGTATGGGCCAATGAAACGGGCAGCGGGGATAAGGCCGAGCTTAACCTGACCCGGCGTGAGGAGGAAGTCTGGTTAAACATATGCGCCGACAGCGATACCTGCATGGGCAGCAGGTGCAGGCATTTCCCGGGGTCCTGCTTTGTTGCCGGGGCCAGGCGCGAAGCGGAACTGTCGGGAATAATAATCACAAACCATGCACTGCTTTTTTCCGATATAAAAACAGGAAACATGGTGCTGCCGCAGTATGGGCCGCTTATTATAGACGAGGCCCATCACCTGGAGGACGCGGCCACGGAACATCTGGGAAGGCATGTGTCCAGGGGGGATGTCAGGCAGTGGCTGAGCGGCGCATCAAGGCTGGTGGCTAAAAACTGGGATAAAGTCCCTCCTTCCGACTCCGACAGGTGGATGAAATGCCTGGTTGCACTTAAGGAAGATATCGATCACCTTCGCATGTATTCCGAACAGTTTTTTATATTGCTGCGAAACCATTTTTGTGGGAGCGGGTCCATAAGCGAAGGGGATCAACAGAATTTCAGGCTGAGGGATGATTCAGGGCTGCCCTGGGCAGAGTTCGAAAACTTTGTTTTCGGGGTCAAATCAGTTTTAAGCGGCTTGAGGAAGGCTTTTGACCTTGTTCAGTCTTGGGAGGATGAAAACGATTCCTGGAAAGAAAGAGCAAAGGATTTCTTTCAGTCGGCCGCCAAGGGTGATCAGATACTGGCCGACCTGGAGTTTATATCCGGCTGCGGCGACGATTCATATGTTTACTGGGTTACAGTCAACGGGCAGGGCGACTGGTTCTCACTGACGCTAAACGCCTCTCCGGTCAGGGTCGGACAGATACTTTACAATAAGCTTTTTTCCGAAAGGGAGGCTGTTGTCATGACCTCCGCCACCCTTACCACCGGCGGGAGTTTTGATTTTTTTGCCGGGAGGGTGGGCCTTGACCGTATATACGGAGATAAGGTGGTTAAAAAATATATTGAGTCCCCCTTTCATTATGAAAAGCAGTCCCTTTTGTGCGTGGTGAACGACCTTCCCCTCCAGGGCCCGGAGGCCGGCCGGCAATACACATCCGCCATAAGCCGCGCCCTGGAAGAATTGATAGTGGCCGCAGGAGGCAAAACGCTGGTGCTGTTTACCTCCCACAGGGTTTTACGGGAGGTCTACGGCTTTTTAAAGGCAGGACTGGAGGACAAGGACATAGTTATACTGGGGCATAATATAGACGGCAGCAGGAGCCGCCTGGTGGATGAATTTATGCGCACGGAGAGGGCGGTGCTGATGGGTTCCGCCAGTTTCTGGGAAGGAGTTGACATCCCCGGGGATGCCCTGACCTGCGTTATCATAGTGAAACTTCCCTTTCCTTCTCCTTCGGTGCCTGTTATAGAGGCAAGAATGGAGGATCTGGGGTCTCTGGGCAGAAGCGCCTTTTATGAATATTACCTGCCCCTTGCCGTAATAAGATTTAAGCAGGGCTTTGGCAGACTTATAAGAACTGAAAACGACAGGGGAGTGGTAGTGGTCCTTGACAGGAGGGTTATAGAAAAGAGTTATGGAAAGCAGTTTCTTAGCTCCCTCCCGGTAAAAGGTCATTTTAGGGGGAATATGGAAAAGGTGGCAAAGAAAATAATTCAGTGGATGAATTTTTAACATAAAGCATTGAAAGGGGTTTGTAGTTAATTATCAAATCATACTTCTAATTAGTAAAAAAAGATGTTAAAATATTATGCGAAGTCGAAAGAGGGGGCGTTATATGATAAAAGAGACCTTTCCCATAGCGAGGCCCGGCTGGACATATCTCGCGGTGCTGGCCGCGATTACAGCTCTTTTTTACTGGTCATACAAGCCTGCCAGCGCGGTTACGGCAACCATGCTGATTTTTACAGCTTATTTTTTCCGAAATCCCAGAAGAAATATTCCTGTTGATAGCAAAGCCATACTTTCGCCTGCGGACGGAGTGGTTATGTCGGTCAGCAGGGTTGACGAGGATACGTTTATTGGCGGGCCTTGTGTCAAGGTCAGCATTTTTCTTTCGGTTTTGAATGTGCATGTAAACAGGACTCCGGTTGCGGGTGAGGTAAAGTATGTAAAATATATTCCCGGGAAATTTTTACCGGCGTTCAAGAGTCATGCATCGGAGATCAATGAGAGAAATTATATAGGAATAGAGTCGTACGGATTTAAGGTTATGGTATGCCAGATTACAGGGTTTATCGCCAGAAGGATTGTGTGTTATGCAAAGATGGGAGACTGGATGGGGCAGGGGCAGCTGTTCGGTATGATTAAATTTGGCAGTTGTACCGAGATTTATATACCTGAAGACGTGGAAATCATGGTTCAGCCCGGGGACAGCGTAAAAGGCGGCGAATCGATAATCGGGAGGTTGCCTGATGAGAATTGAGGTAGTGCCCAATGTTTTGACCGGGGCTAATCTGGTGCTGGGCATGTTTGCGGTGACTTATGCCATTGAGGGCAATTTTGTTGTTGGATCAATACTGATTCTGGTTGCGGCGCTGCTGGACAGGTTTGACGGGAAACTGGCCAGAAAGCTGGGTTCCAGCTCGGAATTCGGAAAGGAGCTGGATTCACTGGCCGATCTGGTTTCCTTTGGGGTGGCCCCGGCACTGATGGCGTACCTCTGGAAGCTTGACCAACTGGGAATAGCCGGCCTGCTGGTGATTGTGCTTTTTGTTTTATGCGGCGCCCTAAGACTGGCGCGTTTTAATATAATGAACGTATCGGGGTATTTTTTGGGAGTTCCCATTACCATCGCCGGCTCCCTGGTGGCTGTAATGGTGCTTGCGGCAGGGAAAGCCCCCGTAATGTTTTCCGCAGCACTGGTTTTTGTGCTGTCCTGTTTGATGATAAGCAGCATTAAGCTGCCCAAATTTTAAAATTTATACAAAATTTTTTCGCTGAAAAATATATGTCACAATTTCACCCCCGGCTGAATACTATATAGGGAACAATTGATAAGGGGTGGTTGAAGTTGCGGGTATATTTCGTAAGAATACCGTCATTTATAAGGAATCTACTGTTAAAGGTTTGGAAATAAGATGTGGGGACAGGTTGTCGAAACAAGACCTGTCCCCTATGTTTTGTTCCGCCCGATTTTCATAAATACTAAGAAGATTTTATTCTGCCGATAAAAAGAGATAATATTCTGCTTGAAAAAATATATTGCAAACCAGCGTAAATGCTTGTAGAATAATCAAAGATGCAAAAATGGAGAGGGGATACGAGAGCTTGTACAACCTGACTGAAAGCCTGCGGGTAAACGGTGAATTCAGGGCGCTGGCCGGTAAACTGAGTGGACAACCACTGAGCCGGTGTTACCAGTGCGGAAAATGCACTGCCGGGTGTCCTGTGTCCTTTGCCATGGATGTGGTCCCCAACAGGGTGATCAGAATGGCCCAGGCAGGGCTTAAGGATGAGGTTTTACGGTGTCAGTCCATCTGGATATGCGCCACCTGTTCCACATGCACGGCCCGCTGCCCGGAAGGGGTTGACGTGGCCAGGGTAATGGAGGTGCTGAGGATAATGGCAGCCAGGGAAGGCATCCCTGCTCCGGGACGGGGAAGGGACGTATCCATTTTCAACAGGGCTTTCCTTAATTCAGTAAAGAGATTTGGACGGATGTTCGAGGCCGGCACCATGGCAGAGTTTAATGTAAGAAGTCTGCATTTGCTGCGGGAGGCAGGCACCGGCATGCATATGTTTGTTAAGGGCAAGCTCAGGCTGCTGCCGGAAAGGATCAGGAACAAAAAGGAGATCGACAGTATTTTTAAGGCTGTTGCCAGGGAGAGGGGGGCTGATTTGTGAAATATTCCTATTTTCCGGGCTGCTGTTATCACGGCAGCGCCAGGGAGTATGAAATGTCCACCCGGATGGTATGTAACAGCCTGGGCATAGAATTGGTGGAGGTTCCCGACTGGAACTGCTGCGGGGCCACGGCCGGTCACAGTACCGACGACCTTCTGGCAGTGGCTCTGGCTGCAAGAAACCTGGCCCTGGCCGAAGAAACCGGACTGGATGTTACCGCTCCCTGCGCCGCCTGTTACCAGAGGCTGGCGTACGGCTGCCATGAAATGAACAGTGACCCCGGGCTCCGTGAAAAGGTGAATAGCATTACGGGGCGGCCCTTTAATGGCAAAATAAAGGTTAAAAATATACTGGACGTCATAATAGACTATGGGCTGGAGGCTATTTCCGAAAGAGTGGTGAAGGGACTTTCCGGCGTGAGGGCGGCTGCCTATTACGGCTGCCTGATGGTAAGGCCGGCATCGGTCAGGGCCGATAATGACGAGAACCCCGTAAAAATAGACCGGATTCTTCAGTCGGTGGGCGCCGAAACCATTGACTGGGATTTCAAAACCGAGTGCTGTGGCGCATCACTGGCGGTAAGCAACCAGGATATAGTGATAAGGCTTACGCACAACATCATTAAGTCCGCCGTGGAGGCCGGGGCCAACTGCGTTGTCACAGCCTGCCCCCTGTGCCACTTCAATCTTGACATAAGACAGAGCAAGATAAACAGTGCACTGGGGACGTCGTTCAACCTCCCGGTGTTCTACTTCACACAGCTGGTGGGGCTGGCGCTGGGCATTGACGGCAGGACACTGAATCTGAATACTCATTTTGTTGATACCTCAGCGCTGCTAAAGGCCATTTGATTTTAAGGATTATCGGGGAGAGTGACATTAGTGAAACGACTGGGAGTATTCATCTGCTGGTGCGGGTCCAATATCGGCGGAGTGGTGGACGTGCCCCGGGCTGTGGAGGAAGTTTCAAAAATACCCGGGGTGACATATGCCGCCGACTACAAATATATGTGCTCCGAGCCGGGCCAGGAAAAAATAATCAGCGCAATAAAAGATCACAATCTGGACCGGGTTGTGGTGGCGGCCTGCTCGCCCAGATTGCACGAATCCACCTTCAGAAAGGCCATCCATAGGGCGGGACTGAACCCCTACATGCTGGAGATAGCCAACATCAGGGAGCACTGTTCCTGGGTCCACCAGAATGACAAGGAAAAAGCCACACTTAAGGCCATTGACCTGATCAGGAGGGCTGTGGCCAAGGCGGGAAGGTTTGAACCTCTTTACGAGTCCTCTATATCAGTCAAAAAAAGGCTTCTGGTTATCGGGGGCGGGATTGCCGGAATGCAGGCGGCGCTGGACGTGGCTGACGCAGGCTACGAGGTGGTGCTGGTGGAAAGGGAGGGCACCATCGGAGGCAAGATGGCCATGCTGGACAAAACCTTCCCCACCCTTGACTGCTCGGCCTGAATAAGCACTCCAAAGATGGTTGCTGCGGTGCAGCACCCTAACATCAAGCTGATGACCTACTGCGAGGTGGAGGAAGTCAGTGGCTATATAGGAAATTTCGAGGTGGCCCTCAGGCAAAAGGCCCGCTATGTGGATCACTCCAGGTGCACCGGCTGCGGCACCTGCTGGGAGAAATGCCCCAGCAAGGTGGTAAGCCAGTACAACCTGGGACTTGGCACCCGCAAGGCGATATACGTTTCGTTCCCCCAGGCCGTTCCCAACAAGCCGGTTATCGACCGGGAAAACTGCAGGTGGTTTGCCGGCGGCAAATGCGGGATTTGTAAAAAAGTGTGCCCGGTGGGGGCGGTGGATTACGATCAGCAGGATGAGATAACAAATGTCAAGGTGGGGGCCATTGTAATGGCCACCGGCTACGGCCTGTACCCGTGGGAAGAGGCTTACGGGGAATATGGTTACGGAAGATTCCCCGACGTCATAACCGGGCTTCATTTCGAGAGGATGAACAACGCCTCCGGCCCAACCGGGGGAAAGATAATAAGGCCCTCGGACGGGACCGAGCCCAAGGACATTGTTTTTATCAAATGCGTGGGATCCAGGGATATAACCAAGGGAAAAGAATACTGCTCCCGGACATGCTGCATGTACACCGCCAAGCATGCCCACCAGGTGATTGAAAAGATACCGGGGTCCAGGGCGTATATATTTTACATGGATGTGCGCACCCCCGGGAAGGCATACGAGGAATTCTACCAGAGGACCCTGCATGAGGGGGCAAATTATATAAGGGGCCGTGTGTCCAAAATTTACCGAACCGGTAGCAGGCTGATTGTAAGGGGCGCCGACACACTGCTGGGAAGGCAGGTGGAGGTGGAGGCCGACCTGGTGGTGCTGGCCACCGCCATGACGCCGTCTCTCGGGTCCGAAAAGATCGCCCAGAAGGTGGGTTTCTCCACGGACAAGGACGGTTTCTTCCAGGAGGCCCACCCCAAACTCCGTCCAATGGAGACCAATACTGCGGGAGTTTTTCTGGCAGGGGCGTGCCAGGGGCCCAAGGACATTCCGGACACGGTGGCCCAGGCCAGCGGAGCGGCGGCCAAAGTCTGCGCACTGCTTTCCAGGAGTGAGCTGGCAACAGATCCCATGATTTCACTGGTCAACGAGTCAGTCTGCTCGGGATGCCTGGCCTGTAAGGCTGTCTGCCCTTATAAGGCCATAGAGGAAAAAACCGTTTCCGAAAGGGCGGGCGGAAAAACCGTGGAGAGGACCGTGGCCTCGGTCAACATGGGGCTTTGCCAGGGCTGCGGAAATTGCACAGTTGCCTGCCTGCCCGGAGCAATCAATCTTAAAGGATTTACCAATGAACAACTGCTGGCGGAGGTGGATGCCATATGCCTTTAACGGACAGCTGGGAGCCCAAAATAATAGGGTTCTGCTGCAACTGGTGCAGCTATGCCGGGGCTGACCTGGCCGGCGTGAGCCGGCTGAGCTATCCCCCCGGCATCAGGATATTGCGGGTGCCCTGCTCCAGCCGGGTAAATCCCCAGTTTATACTGAGAGCTTTTCAGAGGGGCGCCGACGCCGTTCTTGTAAGCGGGTGACACCCCGGGGACTGCCACTATGTTAGTGGCAATTACTACACCAGAAGACGTTTTCAGATATTCAAGCGGCTGCTGGAATTCGTAGGCTTTGAGCCGGGGCGCCTCCAGGCCCGGTGGATCAGCGGGTCTGAGGGAGCCAAATTCGCTGAAACGGCTCATAGAATTACGGAACAAATAAGGGAGCTGGGTCCCAACACAAAAATGAGGGATGAACAGTGAGCAGGGAGATAGAGAAAGGGCTGCGGGAGATTGCCCGGGAACTGCTGGAAAGCGGGCAGGTCCGGCTGGTTATAGGGTATGGCCGGGGCACCGAGGCCGTGCGGACCACCCCGGTTTTCATAAGAAAGCCGATTGATGCCGAAAATCTGGTTTATAACCCGCTTTGCGGCGGAAACCTGGTAAAATACCTTCTTGAATACAGAAATAAAGAGGGAAAGGTGGCCGTTTGCGTCAAGGGGTGCGATTCAAGGTCGGTCAACAGGCTGATACAGGACAGGCAGATTGACAGAGACAAGGTGTATGTGATAGGTCTTCCCTGCCGTGGCGTACTGGACCCCTCCAGGGTGGAAGAGGTAATCCATCCCGGTGAGGAAATAAAGGAAACCGTTGTTTCCGGCGGGGGGTACCAACTGTTGTCCGGTTCCGGCAAATACTTCATTGGTATGGACGGCAGCGCTGAAAAATGCCGCACCTGCGAAAACCACAACCCGGTGCTTTATGACGTTATGGCCGGCGATCCAGTTGACGCTCCAGATGTAAGGGACGATGGCTATATTGATGTAAAGGCGCTGGAGGACTATTCCACGGATCAGAAGAGCGCGTACTGGAACAGGCAGTTTTCCCGCTGCCTGAGGTGCTACGCATGCCGTAATTCTTGTACGGCCTGCAGCTGCAGGGAGTGTGTGTTCGACCAGGTAAACACAGGGTGGGTTTCCAGGTCCAGCAACCTTTCGGAGAATACAGCCTTTCACCTGATAAGGGCTTTTCACGTTGCCGGGAGGTGTGTGGACTGCGGCGAATGTGAAAGGGTTTGCCCGGTTGGCATTCCTCTGAGGGTACTTAACAGGAAGATTATAAAAGACATCAAGGATCTGTTCAACGCTCCCACTCCTGGGCTTACACCGGATGGCGAAAGGGTTCTCGGACAGTTCTCGGCCGATGACCCTGAAGAATTCATGTAGGAGGTGGCCGGCCATGGAAAAACTGTTTATAAGCGGCGAAAACCTTGCCAGATTCCTGGATTGCCTGGCCCGGGACCTCAAATTGGTGGCGCCGGCCAGGGATGAAGAGGGGATAATATCGTTCAGGCCGGTGGATGGCGCAGGACAGGTATTGATGGATTATCAAAACTCCACGGTTCCGCCAAAAACATTTTTCTTTCCGCAGACGGAAAAGATGTTCAGCTTTTCCTATTTCAAGGAAGGGGTAAAGCTGGACTGTGTGTCAGGCCCGGATAAAAGGGTGCTGTTTGGAGTGCGCCCCTGTGACCTGAGGAGTATTTTGTCATTAGACCCGGTTTTTGGGGGAACGTTCAGAGATGCCTATTACATGGAAAAGAGGGAGAATTCCACCATAATAGGAATGGCCTGTTCCAAGCCGTCCCCAAGGTGCTTTTGCACCACCTTCGGATTTGGCCCGGCTGACGGCGAGGGGGCGGACATCATGCTGACCGCCGCAGTGTCCGGGTATATTGTGGAATTGCGGACTGACAGGGGCAGTGACCTGGCGGATTCCCAAAGGGGACTTTTTGAAAGGAAGCCGGCGATTGAAGAGGCGCAGGCTGCGCCTCCGGTCAAAAAACTTGATCTGACCGGGGTAAAGGAAGTACTAGACGACAATTTCGATCTTGAGTATTGGGACCGCATCTTTGAAAAATGCCTTGGCTGCGGGATTTGCACCTACCTTTGTCCCACCTGCCACTGTTTCGATATATTCGATTTTGCGGCCGGAGGCCCTGGCGGAGAACGCCGCAGGGGTTGGGACTCCTGCATGTTCGGGCATTTTACCCTTATGGCCGGAGGGCACAACCCAAGGCCTTCCAAAAAGGAGCGTGTGCGCAACCGCTTTATGCACAAGCTTAAATACCATATTGACAGGTACGGGCTGGCCGGATGCTCCGGCTGCGGCAGGTGCGTCAAGGCATGCCCGGTTAATATCGATATTCGCAGGATTATAACGGATTTGGGGGAGGTGTATAAAAATGGGCAGCCGGAGCGGGTGTAATTGCCCGAATCCTTATCTTCCCCACATGGCCACCATAATTGAAGTAATAGACGAAACGGGCGATGTAAAGTCATTCCAGATGGTGTTTGACGACCCGGGGGCAATGGAGAATTTTAAGCAGAAACCGGGCCAGGTGGCCCAGATCTCCATTTTCGGGGTTGGGGAGGCCACCATTTCAATTACCTCCTCTCCCACCAGGAAAGGCATTCTGGAATTCAGCGTTAAAAAGGTCGGTCATCTTACTTCAGCGCTTCACGATCTGGGCCCTGGGTCCAGGGTGGGCATCAGGGGCCCATACGGCAACCATTTTCCGTACGAAATGATGAAGGGCAAGGACCTTCTTTTCGTGGGGGGCGGAATAGGGCTGGCGCCTCTGAGGTCTTTGATAGACTTCGCGCTGGCCGAAGAAAACCGGGAAGACTTCGGCAGGGTGGAAATAATATACGGGGCCAGATCGCTGGAGGACCTGTGCTTCAAGTACGATATACTGGACAGGTGGCCCAAATACAAGAACACCGAGGTTTATGTCACCATAGACAGGGCCGACATGGCCTGGCAGGGGCACGTCGGGTTCGTCCCCTCGTACCTGGAGGAAATAAAGCCCACCCCAAAAAACAAGTACGCCATAACTTGCGGGCCTCCCATAATGATTAAATTCGTGCTGCAGGCACTTAATAAAATGGGATTTTCCGACGACCAGATAATCACCACGCTGGAAATGAAGATGAAATGCGGTATAGGAAAATGCGGGCGCTGCAATATAGGATCCAAGTTTGTGTGCCTTGACGGCCCGGTTTTCACCCTTACGCAGCTAAAAGAGCTCCCCCCGGAATTTTGATCAGAACTCAGAATGATGAAAGCATGCTCTTTATGCGAAAAAACAAACAACGAAAACATCCCCTCAAATGGGGATGTTTATACTTCTAAAAGAAACAATATAATCAAATTGTGGCATAACAGTAAATTAATAAAGTTTTGGCTTGAAAGTAAGGCTGTAAAAACATTCTGAGTTCTGAATTCTGAGTTCTCGTTACACTCCCACCCCCGCTATTCCCCCCAGCGAGCCCGCCACAAGGCAGATAAAAAACTTCTGAATCAAAGGAACAAAGGCCACACCCGCCGTAAGGAAAATGCCCATTAAAAGCCAGATCAGAATAAATACCACTATTGCCACGCCCAGGCCGTGAAACAGCCCCCTGCTCCCGGACTGCCTTGAGGAAAGGAACCCTCCCAGAAAAACCCCGATGAAGAGCAGTATGGATGACGTAACAGGCATTGTTGATTCCGCAATGCCTGTAAAATGGTACACTATGCCCAGAATCAACGTCCCGATGATTATTATCACCAGTGCCGTCAGAATTCCTCTCAATACTGCGGAAAAGCTGAATGAGGAGTGGTGTGTGTTGGACGGCGTTTTGAATGCCACGATATCACCTCCAGGGATTTTATACCACTAATTTATGTGATTAATCCATATTTCATGACACTTAATCCAGTCTTGATATTTTTTTATTTATCTAATAAAGTAATATGGTATTATTTAAGGAGCAAAAATGGTTTTGAGCTTTGGCCCGTACTGACGTAAATAACGGACGGACTGGGGAGAATTATTTTTGAAGGATTTTATAATAACATACAGTCTGGGCGACAGGTTATACCTCAATATCACCAACAGGTGCACCAACAATTGTGATTTTTGCATAAGAAAAACCAGGCACGGTGTGGGGTACAACCTGTGGCTGGACAGGGAGCCCCCGGCCGAAGAGATTATCGGCTCACTGGGCGGCCTGAGTAAATACAGTGAAGTCATTTTCTGCGGGTACGGGGAACCTCTGACCAGGCTTGATGTGGTCAGGGATGTCGCAGGGTATATAAAGAAAAAATACGGCAGTATCATCAGGGTCAACACCAACGGCCACGCCGACATGATCCACGGGCCCGGGAGCGCGGAGAAGCTTAAAGGGCTGGTTGACAGGATAAATATAAGCCTCAATGCCCATGACGCCAATACGTATAACAGGATTTGCCGGCCGGCCTTCGGGCCCGGGGCCTATGACGGGGTGATACAGTTTGCCGGGAGCTGCGCAGGAGTTATTCCCGCCGTTGTTCTTTCGGTGGTGGACTGGCCCGGCGTGGACATCGAAAAGTGCAGGGAAATTGCAAAGGGCATGGGGGCTGAGTTCAGGCTCAGAAAATACAATGATTGAAACAAAAGGGCGGGAGGTGATTGATCTGTCCGGATATATAGAACACCTCAGGAAGATAATGCTGTTTTCCTATCTTGACGGCCACCAGCTGGCCGAGATTGACAGCATGATAATGGAAAGGAACTACCAGAAAGGAAGAATTATATTCGTCGAGGGGGAGCCTGGCGAGTCGGTTTTTTTCCTGCGGGAAGGCCGGGTCAAGATTTCAAAGCAGTCCGAGGATGGCCGGGAGCAGATACTGCATTTTATTCATCCCGGTGAAATGTTCGCCGAGGTGGTGCTTTTCGACGGCGGCCCTTACCCGGCAACCGCCGAGGCTGTTGAGGACTCAAAGGTGGGACTGGTCAGGAATGCCGATATGGAAAGGATTACTCTGGGCAATCCCGGCATCTCCCTGGGAATACTCAAAATAATGTCCAGGCGCCTGAGGATTGCTCAAAAGCAGATAAATGAACTGGCCCTGATGGACACATCCAGGCGGATGGTCAGCACACTGCTCTTTCTGGCGGCGGAGCAGGGAGTGCCGTCAGAAAAAGGTACGGTTATCGACATGTCGCTGACAAATCAGGACCTGGCCAACATGATTGGCACTTCCAGGGAGACGGCCAACAGGATACTGAGCGACTTGCGCCGGCAGAAGGCGGTGCAGGTTGACAAGAAACAAATAATAATCACCGATATAAAAAGGTTGAAGTCCTGGCTTTGATGGGGAGGGGTGACCTGCCGGTGCTTTTTGAAAGCCTTCCGGATGAAAAAACCACGGTGCTCGGCATTATCAGGGACGCCGACAACGCTCTGACCTATGACGTGATTCACAGGCGGTCGGGGCTGCCCTCCGTGGTATTGGATGAAATAATCAGC